>JAZRMA010000013.1:0-237464 GCA_045647135.1 Ruminococcus sp.
TTTTCATTTAAATTCCTCCGATTGTTTTCTTTGAAGTCGACTGGCAGGTCACTTCAATTCTATCACAAACGGAGGTTTTTATTTATCGGTTAACCTCTTTTGAACCACGCGACTATCGCGTGGTTTTCTTTATACAAAAAAGGACCTTACAAACTGTAAGGTCCTTTCATTATAAATATTCATTAATACGCAGAAATAATCTGCAACGAAAAACTCAATTATCACTTAAGAATGGATACTGCGTCGGAAATGGTTTTCTCCAAAGCTTCTTTTCCGTACTCGTCAACCTGCGCTTTGTTCTTTTCGCCGTGAGTAAGACAACCTGCACCACCGATACATCCGCCAACACAAGCCATACCCTCAACAAAGTTTGCATCAAGTACATTCTTGCTTTTCTTAAGAAGTGCCACACGACAAGCCTCTATACCATCACAGGAAATAGCTTTAAGATTAAAGTCGATATCCTGCTCTTTGAGACCTTCCTGTACTGCATCGGCAAGACCTCCGCAACGGGCAAAAATTCTGCCGTAATAGGAAGCATTATCAAGAACACCTTCACCCAAAGTTGTAATATCAATATCACGGCTGTCAAAAAGTGCCTGAAGCTCTTCAAAAGTAAGTACAGTGTCAACATAAGGCTTAACGGAATCAAGTTGTGCTTCTGCCTTTTTGGCTGTACAAGGTCCGATGAACACTACCTTTGCATCAGGATCGGTTGACTTGATATATTTTGCGAGAGTTCCCATAGGCGAAAGATTGTGTGAAACAAACTCCTTGAGCTGAGGGAAGGAATTATCGATATACTGCACAAAAGCAGGACAGCAGGAACTTGTTAAAAATCCCTTTTCTGCCAGTTCTTTAGACTCTGCCTGAGCTACCATATCAGCGCCAAGAGCAGCTTCGATAACAGTGTAGAAGCCAAGTTCCTTAAGTCCTGTTATAACCTGACCGAGCTTAGCATAAGTAAACTGACTGGAGATAGAAGGTGCAACCATAGCATAAACCTTGTACTCAGAGTTGCTGTTACTGTTCTTGATAGCACTAATGGCCTCAAGAATATAAGACTTATCGGAAATTGCACCGAAGGGACACTGATATACACAAGCACCGCACTGAATACACTTACTGTTATCGATTGCAGCAGCATTATCTTCGGTGATTGATATAGCCTTAACCTTACAAGCAATCTGACAAGGACGCTTACGGTTGATAATTGCAGAATAGGGACAAACTTTTGCACACATTCCGCACTCAATACACTTTGATTTATCAATATGAGCTACATGGTTGTGGTCAAAAGAGATTGCTCCCCTTTTACAAACATCTTCGCATCTGTGAGCAAGACAGCCTCGACAAGAATCGGTAACCTCGTAACCGGCCGCAGGGCATTCATCACAAGCAATATCAATAACCTCGATAGTATTGGGATTTTCTTTGTCACCGCCCATAGCAAGCTGAACACGCTCTGAAAGAATTGCTCTCTCTTTATAAACACAGCAACGCATAGTGGGTGTTTTTCCGGGGACAATTGTTTTAGGAATTTCCAGCACATTTTCCAGCAGTTCGTCATTCCATGCCAGACGAGCCACCTCACGAAGAACTTTATATTTTAAATGCTGGACTTTAGTATCAAATTTTCTCATTAAAAAGTCTATCCTTTCGTTCTATCAGATACCTGCACTCTTAATAATATCTTTAAGAACCTCAGCAGAATTATAAAGTGCACGCATTTCTTCATCAGAAAGTTTCTGAGTAACAATGGACTTAACGCCGGTTGAATCCACAATAGAAAGTGAGCTGAGGCAAACATCATTAAGGCCGTACTCACCCTCATGAAGTGAAGAAACCGTCATAAGACTGCCTGCGTTACCGCTGATTGTCTTAACAATATGCATACTTGATGTTGCAACACCATAAACTGTGCAACCCTTTCTGCTTATAATCTTACCACCTGATTTTTTTACATAAGTTTCAACATCCTCGTGAGAATACTCTGTAGGAAGTGAATACGATGTTGCGATAGCTTTGTTGTATTCAGCAAGAGGAACACCTGCAATAGTAGCCGTTGACCACGCAACAAAAGAACTGTCGCCATGCTCACCGAGAACATTAGCATGAACCTGCTTTTTGTTAACATTATAAATTTCTGCAAGACGGGTTCTGAGTCTTACTGTATCAAGCAGAGTACCTGTACCCATAACCTGACTCTTGGGCAGTCCTGTGTACTTGAGGAAAGCATAAGTAAGAACATCCACAGGATTTGCAACAATAATATAAATTGCATTGGGAGCATACTTAACAACCTGCTGTGCAACACTCTTGATAATTTCAACATTTGTCTGAACAAGCTCAAGTCTTGTCTGACCGGGCTTTCTGCCTATACCGCTTGTAATAATAACAAACTGAGAACCGGCAGCATCTCTGTAATCACCTGCATAAATATCACAGTTTTCAAGAAAAGGTGTTGCCTGTTTAATATCCAGAGCTTCGCCCAGAGCTTTCTCCTGATTAACATCAATAAGAACTACCTCTGTTGCAGCATCACGAGCAAGAAGTGAATATGCTGTTGTAGCGCCAACTGAACCGGCACCGATTATAGTAACTTTTGTACCCATAATATTCTCCCTTAAAAATAACTTACTTTAATTCTTTTTCCCATTTTCCTCAAGCAAGAGGAAAGTTCTTCCACCAAGTTCATCTTAATGTTGAAATTGATAGGAAGATCAGGATTCTGATGAGCAGGATTAATAGCTCTGCCAACATAAAAATTTATATCTGTTGCTTCTTCAAAAAGCAATCTGCTTATAAGAGAAGCACCGTCTTTCTTAAAATTCCAATGCTCATAGTGAAGATTTTCACCAAGATAATCTTTGGCATACTCTACAACCTTGTTAACAGTTATAACGCCTTCTGTAACCAGGTCAACTCCCTCAAGAGTTGCTATGGGAGGAATATCGGAATTTTCAAAATTCAAGGATGGTCTCAAAGGTTTTTTGAGATACTTACTTGCAATAGTAGATGTAGTGCCACCACAAATAATATGTTTACCTTCCTTTGAAAAAAAGAGGGACATCATTCTGTCACCATCATCTCTGTTTGAAGGAGGACCAAAAAGAATGTTCATGGGTTCCCTCTTTCGCACCCTGATAACACAAGCGGTAGCATCGTCGCCCGGCTCGTTACCATAAAGACGATTACACTCATCTACAAGCATTGTAGAAAGAGTTTTTGCAGTATAACCTGCAGGAGCAAGGGTTTCTAGGAAACCGATGATATCTTCTCGTTTCCAACCGAAGTTGTAACCGATACCGATACCTGCGTGAGGACATCCGTCGCTCATCGCAATGAAAATATCGTTTTCCTGAAGGTTTATGACAGACTTAAAAAGTTTTTTACCGCCAATGTTCATTTCTGTCATTGTATATTCATAATTTTTATCATCACGAATAAGCACAACATGAGGATTATCATACTGAATAATCTCGGCAATTTCGTTGTTAATAAGATGGATGATTGTAAAGGTTGAATATGCTACTCCTCTGACCGAGCAAACGGGCAAAGTAGCAGCAATTGTGGAAACACATTCCTCAAGAGGCAAGCCTGCAGCCATCATTGTGGAAATGATTTTTGATGTAAGGGTCGAAAGAATACTTGCCTTAACACCACTTCCAAGACCATCTGCCAAAACTATAACAGTTGAATTTTCGCTCTGCTCCACAACATCAACATGGTCTCCGCAAAGCTGTTCGCCGTGATGATTTATACTTTTGTATCCGATTTCTGCACATAAATCATTCATCAGCAATTGACTCCTTAAGTTTTGACAAAGCTATTTTTGTTTCTGCTGCTGTTTCTCCAAGCAAAGATGCAATTTCCTGAACAATACGCATCTGTTTTTCAACAACATTATCAGCAACCTCTATAGTCTGACGGCTGATGTTCTCTTTACGCTCTCTGTGCATTTCTTCGTCGGTAATGTCACGCATAATGCCGATAAGCAAATGAGAATCCTTATCATAGACAACGGTTTGCTCTATGTATCTCTTGTATTCGGCAAGATACATACGCTGACCATGAATACTTCTGCCTGTTTTTAATACATCAAGAAAGATTACAGGGTCAAGAATTCTGACAATAGGTTCACCCAGAACATCGCTTTCGCTGCGAATGTTCATCATCTTCCTTGCGGAATTGTTTATCTGCTGAACCTCAAGCTGCTCATTGAGAACAAGGAGACCGTTGGGAGTATTGTTAACCATAGCATCGGAGAAACTCTCTGCTTTATCTTTAAGATAAGGCAGACACATAGAGATTTCTGCTTTGCCCTGACAGATTGCAATCGCTTTCTCACGGCAGGTGTTGTAGCCGCAGGAACCGCAGTTAAGCTCCTGAGAAGGCTTGAATTTACCCATCTGTCGCAAAACCGAATAAATCTCGCTCTCTGAGGGCTGAGGTAATTTATGCTCAATAAATGTGAAGTTCTTTCTGATTTCTGCAGACTCGGGCTGATTAACCTCGAAATCCTTTTTACCTGCAAAATCTGAAATTGACATATAGTCCTTAACAGGAGAACGATGATTCTTCTCCATAATCGGACCACCGATACAGCTTCCTACACAAGCAGAAAGTTCTACAAAGCACTTATGGATTTTTCCGCTTTCAATATCCTTGAGTGCAGCAATACAATTGTCAACACCGTCTATTGCTACATAGGAGTAGTCTGTATCCTTTTTGCTCATAGACTTAAGAACACCGCCGGTTGTCGGGAAGAATCTTGTTTTTGCACGAAGCTCGTCTTCAGCTTCTTCTGTAATTTCTATCTTTTCCTCTGCAAGCCACTGAGTAAGCTCTTCGAAGGTAAGAACGGCATCAACGATATTCTCGTAATACTCAGCCTCGTCCTTCTTTGCAACACAAGGACCTATAAACACGGTCTTAGCATCAGGATATCTTTTCTTAATATCCTGACAATGAGCCTGCATAGGAGACATTGTATCTGCAAGGAAAGGAAGCAGAGAAGGAAAATATTTCTGAATAAGAAGGTTTACAGAGTGACAGCAGGAAGAAATAATAATATCTCTGTCATCCTCTTTTATCATACGCTCATACTCGGTTTTAACCATTGTGGCACCGATAGCGGTTTCCTCCACATCATAAAATCCGAGCTTTTTAAGAGCTGTTCTCATAGCGTTTATGCCTTTGCCCTCGTAGTTAGCAACAAAGGAGGGTGCAAGGCTTACGATTACAGGGTCACCGCCCTGAAGATAAACCTTAACTTTTTCAATTTCGTTTACAATCTCTTTTGCATTCTGAGGACAGACTACAAAGCACTGACCGCAAAGTATACATTCGTTTCCGATGATGTGTGCCTGATTACCTGAGAATCGGATTGCTTTAACAGGACAATGGCGGATGCATTTGTAGCAGTTTTTGCAGTTTGATTTTTTAAGTGTCAAACAATTGGACATAACACACACCCCTTAGCCATTGATTTTACTTAAAATATGTTCAGAGAAGAATTCTCTGAAATTCTCAACCGTAATGCCTGTGTGAATGTCATCATCAACCTGAATGGTAACACCCTCTCGGTTACACTTACCAATGCAAAAACTACCTGCTAAAGTAACCTCAGAGTCAACATTATTTTCCGCTACGGCTTTCTGAAGAAGCTCAACAATTTGTGCAGAGCCTTTAAGATGGCAGGACGAACCTACACAAACCTGTACTATAACCATACTCACACCTTCGCAAGAATGCTGTTATTAAAGAATTCTGTAACATTTTCGGGTGTAACAGAGAAAAACTCACCGTCTGCAGTCACGCAAACACCCTGCTGACATTTGCCCATACAGAATGTGCCTGCAAGCTCAACCTTATCTTCAAGATTGTTATCTGCAATAAGACGCTGAATCTCCTCAATAACCTTTCGGGAACCCTTAATGTGGCAAGAACTACCAATACAAACTGGTACTTTCATATTTATTCTCCTTATATGTAATTTGTAAAAAATTTCGGATAAACTGTAAGTATCTATCACAAAAAAGAGATTGTTAATATTATAACACATTCAAACTTAATAATCAATGCATTAAAGTTAATCAATTGCATAAGTTTTTTAAGATTTAACGAAAAATTCTCAAAAAAACAGTGACAGAGGTATTCTCTGCCACTAATAAGAATTAATCTTTTGTAATCGATAGTTCTGTAAAACAATCTTTTTCTCTGCAAACGCGACGGAGATAATAGTGACCGCCGTCTACTGCACAAGCTTTGCAACTGCAAAAAACGAAATCGTGAACGTGTTTTGATTCAATAACATCACCACAAATATTACATTTAATGGAATTTTTAATAATTTTCATTCGAATACTCCTTTTTAATAAAAGCAATTATTGTATCGGAACAAAAGGAAGCTCTATTTCTTCTTCAAAAGGAAATGTAGGCTCTGTCATCTGAATGGATTCTGACTTTGTAATCTGAGGTTTTTCAGTAGAAACATCTGTGTTCAATACAGGAGTATCATCACCTGAGTTTACAACAGGATTTGTTAAGATTACTGTCTCGTTATTATCCTGTGTGACAGCAGGAATAAATTCGGAATTCTGAGTCAAATCGGAATCAGTAATAATCTCGGCCGAAGAGATTTCAGAAGCGGTTGTGCTCAAAGCCTCGTCTGAAGGTACGGTAACATCAGCAGATGTTATGGTATCGGTATCTTCCGAACTGCTGTTACAAGCTGCCAAAGAAACCATAAGCGCAATTGTAACCAAGAGGATTAAAATAGAAATAAATTTGTTTTTCATAAAACCACTGCCTTTCGTCTTTATTATAACACTCTGATATAAGCATTTCAATAGGTATATTCAGACTCTCAACACCCTTTAAAATTTTTTCTTCTATATAATCAAACAAAAAAGGCTTACCGCAAGGGTAAGCCTTCTTCGTTTAAAGTTTATTGAGCAGAATTAAAGAATTTCTGTTTCGTTATCCTGCTGAGTTACAGAAGGTACAAATACATCTTCTACACCACTTGCAACGATAACATCTTTATCAGAGAATAAAACAACATTAATTTCTGCTGCTTCGTAAATTTTCTTCATAGAAAATCACCTCATAAAGTAAATTTAAGGAACAGGAATAAAAGGAAGTTCAATGGGGTCATCCCTGTCAGGAATATAATTCGGAGTGCTGGCTGTAATAACATCCTCGTTTCCGAAAATTGTTATATTAAGCTCAGGAGCCATATAACTTTGCTTTTTCATAGAACTTCTCTCCCGTTAATTATTCGCCAGCAAAAACACCTGCTGCGTTGCTGTATGCGCCAAGTGCATTCACAAGAGCTACAAGCTCTGTTTTGCCGCTCTGCTGTGCTGTGTAGATATAGCTGTTTGCGCTATATGTTACAGTGTGGCCATTGCCCATATTAAGAACAAACTCTGTTGATAACTCGTGTGCTGCAATGTTGTGAATTGTAATAGACCAGAGGTTGCCGTTTTTCTCAAGACGTGCACCGGGAAGACCATTGATAATTATAGCAGGAGTTACACCCTCGGGAATCTTTGTCTCGTCCACCTTAAAGTAGAACTTGAGGTATGTGTCGTGCTCGAGTACAAGAGATGCACCGTAGTACTCAATTACATCACCCTCACCCTCGATAACGGGAGCAAAATAGGAGTAGTCATAAACTTTAACAACCTTATCTTCCTCGGACATACCGCTGTTTGCAAGGTTCTCTGTGTTGTAACCGAAGTAGAGCTGTGCTGCTGCACCGTAGTTGAGCATTGCCTTTGCTAAATCCTTGAGCTGCTCGGAAGCGTATGCACCATTGATAACATTTGTGCAATAATTCTTGATTGCATAGTTACCAAGGTCACGCTGTTCAGAGGATGTCTTAACAGTGATATTAATTAAATCGCTCATCTCTTTAGCGGGCATATTGATTGTAACCTTGTAGGTACCATTGGGCTGCCATTCAAGCGCAGAAACGGGAATTACAATGGGAGCATCCTTTGAAGGAACAGTGATAACAAGCTCTGCTGTCTCGTCAGCTAAAACATCGTCGGAAATTGCAACATAGAGATTGAAGCCGATCTGACCTGTAAGAACAAGGTTGTAACCTGATACACCTGCGATAACGCCTTCCTGAAGTGCATTACACTTGAAGCATACGCCGTTGGAGTTGAACTCGTGCTCGCATGTTTCGCCTTCTTCGCCTTCTCCATCATTGCTACCGCCTGAATCGGGAAGAATTACGGAGATATCGTCGGAACCAACAATATTACCATTATCCCAAATCATATAGTAGCAGATGCCCTCGTAATAACCATCAAAGATATCGGGAGTCTGGTCAAGTGTACCTGAACCGTCATCCTTTATACCGGTGATAAGGAATCCTGTTACATCAGCGGGAAGAGTGTAGGTGTAAATATCGTATGTGCCATCGTTATCGTAATAATCCATATGTACGCCGGGCCACTGGGGATTATCTGCAATCATGCTACCCCAGTAATAGATACTTACATCAGACCAATTCCAGTTATTCTGGAAGAAGATTGTTACGAATTCAGAATCACCACCATTGGGCCATGCTGCCTCAAGGTCAGCAATGCTGTCATACCAAACCTCATCCAGCCAGTAGAGGTACTTGCCCTTCTCAAAAGTAAGGTCTGCTGTCTGAGCAGAGGAATCTAAATCAAACTCTCCGTCATCATACTGACCTACAAAAAGGATATTTTCGTAAGCTTTATCAAATGTAGCGGAATATACAAGACCGCCTGCCTCTGAGCTGTTTTCGGAGATAGCCTCGCCTGTGAGAGTCATCTCAACACCGGGGAATGCTACATCGTAAACATCGCCATCTTCGGTAGTAGTCCATGCATAAGCATAAACCTTGGTGAAATTATCGGGACTGTCTACATAATAAACTGTGTACTCGTCCTTTGTTGCGGGAACATCGGGAACTACAGGATCATCAGAATTAATATCTGCTACAAAAATGTAGGAGTAAGACCAGTCTGCATTACCCTGGGGATTAAAGTAAACAGTGTTTTCACCTGCGTTAGCTTTGGTTATAACAAAGTTATCGCCGCCATCGTTGTACCAGTTAGCAATAGCGTTGTCCTTGAAATATACAACCTTGATCTCGTCACCTTCGAACAAGGTGTAATCAAGCATATATTCAGCATCGTTTTCGGGATTTACAGTAAAGAGTCTGTCGGTAGATGTTACATCTACAAACCAGTTGTCCTCACCATTAAGAGTACCAACAAGATAATAACCATCTTCAGCAACAGGAGTCTCGGGCACCTCGGGAGTTACGGAAGATTTAGTTGTTGTTACCTCGGGCTCTTCGGAATTGGAAGTTTCGGTAGCATCTGTGGGTTCAACGGAAGGATCAGCATAAGTGTATGTATCATAGTTTCCATTTGAGCCAGTCAGATATATGCCTATACCATCATAAAGAACTGAACCGGGAATATCTCTTGTCTGATTTGTTCCACTGTTAACAATAAAGCCTTCAACATCAGCAGAAACTACAATTGAGTAAATTTCCTCGCCATACTCGTTAACAGCAACCTTGGTCATAGCTGTTCCGGGCCATGCACCTAACACATTGCCTTCAGCATCCCATGCATAAGCCTTGATAGTGCCCGACCATCTGTAGTTGTTGGTGAAATAAACTGTAATTGTGTCTGCTACAGGAGCTTCTGTGGGAGCTTCTGTAGGTGTCTCTGTAGGAGCTTCTGTGGGTGCCTCAGTAGGAGCTTCTGTAGGAGCTTCTGTAGGTGTCTCGATAGGTGCGGTATAAACAATCTCAAGAGCTTTAGAAGCAATTGTGAAATTAAAAGTATAAGTACCGCCATCAGCTGTAAGAACTACATTATCAGCACCGCCGACTTTACCACCTTCATTGATTGTTGTGGTAATTTCGTTTACGCCCATCCAGCTGCTACCGTTCTTGATTTTAAGCTCGTATTCGGCTGCTTCGAGTTCAAGTGTTGTTGTAACAACTGTTGTATCCTCGGCATATACCATGTTCTGACCGGTTGCCCAGTCTGTGAGTGTACCCATCAGATAATATGAGGATTCAGCGCCTGCTTCGGGAACAACAAAAGCACCCCATTCACCTACGGACCAATCAGTGATTGTGTAGAGGTTCTTGCCATCGGTGGGAATTGTGGTCTGCTGTCTGCCCCACTCGTTGTCCCATCCGGTTGAACCGGGAGCACCTCTGAAGAAAATGATGTCAGTGTAATCTGCATCAAGAGCTGCTTCAAAAGTGCCGTCGCCATCAGAATCAGTGAATTCAATCCACTTATCAGCAGCGCCTGTTGCACCCCAGACCCAAGCTCTCATAAGAGCACCGGCCTGGTCCCAAATGCCAGCATTGAGGTAGAGTGTATCAGGTGCGCCTGTCTGAGCAGTCTCTACTTCTGCTGCGCTTGTGCTTACAGGTGCAATACAGATTACACTCACAAGCATAAGCATTGTCAAAAGAATTGACAAAAGTTTTTTCATGTTTTTTACCTCCTGTAAAAAATTTTATATTAACAAAAGTGCTTAAAATTAAAAAATTTGCACTTTTGCAACATACGGGTTTAAAACCTATTACATTATAGGAACAAAAGGAAGCTCAATGGGTTTATCAGGGTCACGTGTGGGTTTCTGTGTGGGAGCTTCGGTAGTTGTATGTGTGGGAATCTGAGTAGGAGTTACTGTTGTGGGGATTTCGGTTGTTGGCACAGTAACCTTGGATGTAGGAACCTCTGTTGTTACAATGGGAGTTTGGGAGGTGATTTCTGAAGTTCCGGGCACAGAAGATGTAACCTCGGTTGAGACAGGAGCAGAAGTTAAGTCTTCGGAAGATGTTATCTTATCCGCTTCGGTCGATGAGGTTATATGACTTGATGTAATCAAAGCCTCAGACGTAGTTTCGGGGATTGGCTTAAATACTGCGGGAGGTACCAAACCTGCCACCTGCTTCTGAATATATGTTGCGTCTTTTATGTTAACATTTGCGTTCTGGTCTGAGTCAGCAAGAATCAACTGTTTGTCAGATAAAGTAACAATACCTGCAATATGCTTCTGCAATGTTGTTGCATCCTTGACATTTACGGTTTTGTCCATATTAACATCGCCGAGATTATACTCAAAAGCCGGAAGAATCTCGGTTTCATTGCTGATTGCAAAGACCACAACCGCACAAGACATTGCTAAAATAATTGCTACAAAAAAAGCACACATTTTCTTAATCATTCTAATACCCCATATTAAATATTCTTTATCTTGTAATTATACTACTACACTCTGATTTTTTCAAGCATTCAAGAAAAATAAAGGAAATATTTTTTGCTTTTTTTGTGTCATAAAGAAACATACAAAACCCAAGCAGAATTATGTTGCGTTTTATGTTGCGTTTATGAATAAAAAACATCCCCTCCGAAACGGAGAGGATGCTTTTATAATTCACTTATTATTTTGCAAGTCCTGCATTAGCAAGATTTTCGGTTTTGTAACCATGGTATTTCTGAGCTGCTGCGATGAAATTCAGCAAAGCTGTCATCTGCGCTTTTTCAGACGCAGGTGCATACTTGCTATTAATTACAGAGGTTGCATATCTTACTGCGCTATAGCTTACAATATCGCTATATACATAGGTGTTTTCATCAACCTTTGCATAGGCTCTGAAAAATATTGTATCCACAAGCTTCTGTGCTTCGATTACATCGGTTTCTACCACAATATAGTTACCTTCAATTCTTGCACCATCTATTACCTTTTCTGCATACTCTATTGTGGGCTGTGCTACATTTCTTTCGAACATAAGAAGACCCATATCATTTACAGAGAAATCTTCAAGCCCCTCTGCAGTAAAGGCTACCTTGTACCTGAACTCGTTATCTGTGATAAGTTCGGCATACTTTATTTTAAGCTCGCAATCGGGAATTGCTGTGGACTTATAGGTAAGTGTAAAGGTATCGTTGCCATTATTGATGATAGTAATACGCACTTCGGTATCTGCGGGAATGAAGAGAAGCTCTGCATCTATTCCCTCGCAGGTATTACTGAGAACTGCAGTCTGAATACCCTCTGCCAGTTTTCCGTCTGTCATATACCAATCGCGATTATCGGCAGACTTGATACCAATGTAACTATCTTCTGTAAACTTAACTGTAAGAGTTTTATCAACAAACAGGTATTCGCCGATATTCTCCGAATCATAGTTATAGCCGTAATCCTTACCATTAATAACACCAAAGAGGTACATATCCTGCTCAGGCTTGGGAGACATACAGCCTGTACATAATCCCTGAGAATAAGTATGATCAATTTGCTCTTCACAAGCAAGGCAAATGCCGTCTGCTGTGTGGAATTTATGTATACATTTTTCGATTGTATAGATAAAACCAACTGTATCGTTCTTGCCTGCATAAACAGAAAATTCCGCTGTTACGCCACCCGGGATGAAGATCATTTCGGATGCTTCGCCAAGAGCTGTATTCTCAAGTAGTGCAAACATTCCAACAGTTTCATCGGTTGCCATATACCAGTTTTTATTATCTGATGTCTTAACAAAGAAGTAGCTGTCGTGCTTAACATTTACTGTTATGCTTCCGTCTGTAAGAGCATAACGGCCTAGTTCAAGGTGATTTTCGTTAAATCCGACTGTTTCGTTATTGATATAACCTACAAGATAATACTTAGCAATCTGACAATTAGTACATATTTCTTTATTATAGGTATGTTCACACTGATACGAACACTTTGAACATACGCCATCTTTGTAACTATGAATACATACCAGTGAACAGTACTTACAGATTCCGTCTTTCCAGATATGGTCACATTCTTTTGAACATTCTGTGCAGATTCCGTCTGTAAAACTGTGATAGCAGATGTAATCGCAAACAGAGCACTTGCCGTTATTAAACTGATGCTTACATCTCATACCGCAGATTGTACATCCGCCCTCAATAAAGCTATGAGGACACTCTTTTTGACAAGTTACACATATACCGTCAATAAAGCTGTGGGTACATACAAAGGAGCAGATTGTACACACATCATCAATGAAATTGTGCTGACAGATTGCAGTACATACCGTACATCTGCCGTTTTTGTAGAGATGTTCACAGGGAGTTTCGCACACTGTACATTCTCCCAGAAAATAGGTGTGTTCAACCTTAACTCCACAATCAGTACAGCTTCCGTCTATACTGTGAAGTTTATGTTCACAAACCTTTGCCACATAAGATAGCGTAAAAGTTGAGTCGTTGTTATCAACAAGAGTAAAGGTTATCTCTCTTCCCTTGGGAACAAAAAGTTTATCGGCTTTATCGCCAAGAAGCTCTGATTTGTAGAGAATTGCTGTATTCACCTTATCACCAAGATATGTATTGGTCATATACTGATGTGCATTATCCCCTGTTTTAATGAACACAAAGCTGTCTTCGGTAAATTTAACTTTAAGTTCACCATCAGTAAACTTATATGTGCCGATGTTGTCTGCATCCTCGCCCATACCATATTCAGCTCCGTTAATATAGCCTACAAGATAATACTCGGGCTCTGCAGTTTCGCAGATGATACACATACCATCCTTGAAATTATGAGGATCACAAACCTTATAGCAAATTGTACATGCTCCGTTTGCAAAGGTGTGGCTGCAGTCGCTAAGACATATTCTGCAATAGCCCTGTGCAAAGTTGTGCTCACACTTTGCCTCACACAATGTACAAATACCTAAGTTCCATTCGTGCATACATTCCTTCTTGCAAAGGGTACAAACAGAATCTATAAAATTATGTGTGCAAGGAAGTTTACAAATCTGACACTTACCGTCATAGAAAGCGTGTTTACACTCTTTTGCACAGATTGTACACTTGCCATCTTCGAAGTTATGTTTACACACACTGTTACATACCTTACACACGCCGTTCTTCCAGCTATGTGTACACTCAAAAGTACAGATAGTACATACGCCGTTCCTGAAAGTATGCTGACAAATCATTTTACAATTTTCACACATACCATTCTGCCAGCTGTGATTACACTTCATACTGCAAGCAGTACAGATTCCGTTGTGCCAGTTATGAGTACAGATTGCGGAACAATCTGAGCAGACGCCGTCTGTGAAGTTGTGTCGGCAGATATATTCGCATTTTGTACACTTGCCGTTTTCAAAATTGTGGACACATTCTTCACCGCAGAAACTGCAAACTCCGTTCTTCCAGTTGTGTGTGCATATGCTTTCGCATATCTGACATTCGCCGTCTACCCATTGGTGCTCGCATGTCATAAAGCAGATTTCACAAGTGTCACCGGACCATATGTGACCGGGACATGGAACTGAACATATGCCGCACTTTCCATCGATGTAAACATGGGGATAGCAATTGTGTCCGCATATTGTACAACCGCCTTCTTCCCAATTATGAGCACATCCTAATCCGCAGTTGTCACAAATACCTTCGCACCATTCATGTTGTACACAAACAGTGCCGCAGTTTGTACATACGCCATTTTGCCAACTGTGTACACAGGGCTGATTACAAATTGTACACTGACCGTTTGACCATCTGTGCATACAGCTCATCAGACAGAATTCACACTTGCCGTCTTCCCACTTATGAGTACATACATAGTCACACACAAGGCATCTGCCTCGGCTGAAACGATGATCACCCAAAGCTTTTACACGATAAACTTCGCGGGTTTCTACTCTTAATTTATCGGTAGCTGTTGCGGGAGTATCGGACCATTCTGACCAATCAGACCAGGTTGCGTGGGTATAAAGAGCTTTATAAGTCTTGTAAGTCTGGGTGTAAAGAGGTACGTTGTAGAACCAGTAGGCATCCTTACATGCTGCGGCATTCTCGAAAATAACACTGCCGTCTGTGGCATTACCCTTAGACTTTGTTGCAGGGTCATCAGTGCTATAAAACGCGTGGAAAGTATGATATTCATCTGTTCTAACTAACGAGGTTGTTCGGTTAATGGGACCGTACTGATAGTTACGGCACCAGTGCCAGTAAACCCAAGCACCTGCAGTTTTCTCTGCAGTTACTATCTGATACTTAGTATTTCCGCTTTCTGAGTTTGTTTTGGGTTTAATATTGTACTTTGAATAAAAAGAATTTGAGGTATTAAAGCCTGCAGGCCATGATTTTGCATAGGTAATTGTTGTATTGCCTGCATCTTCCCATTCTTTCTTAACCTGTGTACCGTTTGAGATAGACGCCTCGTAGTTTTTAACTTCTTTATAAGTTGAGGTACGGTACTGAGTCTTTGTTTCCAGTTGACTTGCGGAAACACCCTCAGGAGGAGTTTCAAGCCACTCGCCCTCATCCAGATACTCTTTATACTGATTTTGACAGTTGGAGCAAGTATATAGGTTATGAGCTGTAGTAACACAAGTAGCCTCTATGAGCTTTACAACATAGTCGTGACCTGTTGCAGAGATAGTTTCTTTCTTTGCCACTACCTCACCGCAAAGGGTACACTTTGAACTCATTGTATAACCTGCCTCCGTACAAGTGGGAAGCTTACCCTCTTCGGTTACAATATTATGTACACATACATTAGATTCGGGAGGTGTGATGGTAGCATTACCGATTGTTAAGGGAGATTTCCATACAACTACATTCTCGGTTTTGCTGGTAAGAGTACCGCCGCTTATGTAGTAGTTCTTAACATCTGCTGAAACTTCGTAGGTATAATAACCTTCCGAAAGAAGTCCGAAGTTAAGACCATAGTCAACATTACTCTTGTAGAGGTTATAGTCCTTTTTATTAACATTGTAACTGCTCTTGAGTGTGGGTGTTGCAAGGGTGTTTTCACCCGCATAAATCTTTGCATTAACGGTTGATAGCTGATTATATATTGAGGAAAGCTCACCTTCAATATAGAAGCCTTTACCAACAGCAAGATTTGATGCCATCTTGGGATTGGCAATTGCAATATCGCTATAAAGATACTCGTTTATGGTAACATAGTTGCTGTCAATATATCCTGTTTTACCGCCGTATTCTGCCTGATACCAGTAGTTACCATAGGCATTCTTATAAAGTCCTGTGATATGTACATTTGCACCTGAAGGCAAGGTTGTAAGTATGGAATAATCGGTACTGGGATACTGTCGAAGGTTACAGGACTGAGTGGTAGTAACATTTAAGTTAGATGGATAATAAGTACACTTGCTGAGGTAGCTCGTATCACTCTTATTCTTATCGGGAAGGTCAACATACATTTTATTGCAGTCAACATCACCGCTCATACCATCGAATCGTCCAACCCAGGACCACTGCCACAGCCACAGACCGCCTTTATAAGAGGTGTAGCTGGAGCCGTTGATTTCAGCAGTCCAGATAGGAATTGTCTTGTAATAAGTATCTGTAAATACGCTACGGAGCAACCAAACATAAGTGTAAAGTCCGGGCTGTCTGCCACCTGCGTAGATAGTATCGCAGAAAGCTTTTACAATTTCCTGTTGCTTTGCAGCTGTAAGATTCATCTGACATTCATCTTCGAAATCGAAGAAAATGGGAAGATCCATATCATATCCGTCAACAAGGCTCAGAACATACTCAGCCTCGCCTATTGCTTCTGCTGCGTTCTCTGCATAAGAATAAACATAAACACCAAAAGGAATACCATTATCGCGGCAACCGTTTGCGTTGGTTGTAAATTTGGTGTCGGCTGTTTCTTCCCAGGAAGCACGAAGGATTGCAAAGTCAACCTGAGTCTTCACCTTTGCCCAATCGATGTTACCATTCCATACAGAAACATCGATACCATTATGGAGTACAGGGTTAGGGCTTGAGCCATTGGTTACTGCACAAATCTGATTTTCAAGAACTATGGGAGTTACTGAGGTTTTCAGTGCACCGGAATTATCAACGTAGTAACTCACCGCCTCGGCAGTTACTACATAAGAATAAGAGCCTTTGGGAAGATCACTGAAAATAAGATTTTTATCAACTGTACTGTTTGTAAGGTTATAAGACTTGCCATTTACGGTATCACTTGATGAAATAGCAGGGATTCTTGTAAGATTAGTGCCGTTGTACATAGCAGCTGTAACCTTACCAATATTATTCAGGGTAGATTTGATGTTACCCTGAATGGGAAAACCATTACCGAGAGTAAGGCTTGAAGGTGAATAACCGTTTGTAAAGGTTACATCGCCTGTTAAATGGTCAAGCATCGTGGTAGCGGTAGCATCCACATATAGTGTGAGGTTATAATAAAGAACCTCGTAGAAATACTTTCCATCGTTGTTTTTGTGCAAAGCCTTTACTGTAAGAACAGTGTCTTTGGGCAGTGTGTACTTTGCAACTGAGCCGCTTGCGGTAGTCGGGAAGCTCATAAGACTTACTGTTTTGGTAGTCTTAACACTCAGACTTGAAGCATAGCTCTGAGAGATGTAATCAGAAGCAGAAGCCGCGTGGGTATGGGATTCAGGAGCTACAGTGATATAAGACACAAGTGACAAAAGCACAAGTGCAAAACATAAACATTTCTTTAAAAATTTCATATCAATCACTTACATCTGAACTAAAATTTCAGACGCTCTCCCTTCCTGTGGAATTTGCGACAGCCGCATTTCTGATGAAGTTTTGCTCCTCAGAGAGTCCTGCGTTTGCAAGACTCTCTGTATTATAGTTATTATATTTCTGAGCTGCAGAGATAAAGTTCAGAAGCGACACTGCCTTTGCCTTATCACTCTCTGTGCTGTATTTGCTGCTGAGTATACCGTTTGCATATCTTACAGCATCATAAGAAATAACCTCACTGTAAGTAACTGTTCCATCGGAACTTATAACAAACACACGCATATAAACTGTATCTGCAAGATACTGAGGAGCAATAGAATCTGTTTTAACTATAAATCCGTTTTTGTCTGCAGTTACGGTATTGATTACCACATCTGCATTCTCAAGTGTTGCATCTTCTGTATTTTCGTCAAAAACAATCAGACCTAACTGATCCGAAGCAGCATCTATTCCCTTTGCTGTAAAGCAAAGGCTGTATCTGAATTCTTCTGTATCAAGTGTTGCATACTTAACGCTTATCTGAGGCTTTGAATTATCAACAATCTCATAATTAAGCACAAAAGAACCGTCGCCATTGTTTCTGAGTGTAAAGTGAACCTCAACACCACCCGGAACAAACATAAGGTCACCTGCAAGACCTGTCATTGTGTTATACATAACAGCAGATGTGCCTGTCATATACTCAGCCTCTGTCATATACCATTCCGTATTATCAAAGGATTTGAGTGCAACAAAGCTGTCTTCTGCAAAGGTAGCTGTGAGTTTCTTGTCTGTGAACTTGTATGTTCCAATAGTCTCTGCGTCTGCATTATAGCCATAGTCAGCACCATTGATGACACCGAAAAGATACATATCCTTCATAGGTTTCTTTGCAGAACACTCTGCACAAGACTCACCAACAAAATTATGCTCAACAGACTCGCCGCAAGCAAAACATCTTCCCTTTACATCGTGATGTGAATGAGTACATCCTTCTACTGTGTAAGAAAGTTTAAAGCAATCGTTCTCTAAAGGAGAAAGAACGAACTGTGCTTTTACTCCCGCAGGAATAAAGATAAACTCACCTGCTCCGCTCTTTGTGTTATAAATATAAGTTGTTGTACCTGTGTTAAGCTCTTCAGCCATATACCAATCAAGGTTATCTGCGGTCTTCAGGCATACAAAGCTGTCTTGTGTAAATGTAACTGTAAGTATATCATTTACAAACTTATATGTGCCGAGATTCTGATAATCTTCTTCACAACCAACATATTTTCCGTTGATACTGCCAACAAGGTAAAACTCCGTTTTCTTTGAGCAAATGATACAAGTATCATCGACATAATAATGTGTACAATTTACAGAACAAATATCACATTTGCTGTTTACAAAGCTATGTGAACAGTTAAATGAACACACTTTGCAAACTCCGTTTGTCCACTTGTGTTCGCAGAAAGCTTTGCAAGTCACGCACTTGCCCTCTGTGTAAACATGCTCACAAGCATAGTCACAAACTGTACATACGCTGTTTACAAAGTTATGCACACAGGGTTCATCACACACAAGACACATTCCATCATGGAATTTATGCACACAAACCACTGAACACACTGTACATATTCCGTTTACATAATTGTGATTACATCTGCCTGCACACACTATACACTTGCCATCTTTGTAAGTATGCTCACAAACATCGTGACAGTTGTAGCAAATTCCAGCAATCCAGTTGTGAACACATACTGTACTGCAGGATGTACATACTCCGCTTACAAAATTGTGGATACATTCGTACTTACAATTTGAACAGATACCATTTTCAAATGTGTGATTGCAACCAGCGCTACATCTTGTGCATTCACCCTCTATCCATATATGATTACAAACAATTCGGCATACTGAACACAAACCATCTACATAATTGTGTTCGCAATTTTTTGAACATACGGAACACACTCCATTATTGAAAGAATGTTCCATCTGTTCTTTACATACATAACAAATTCCGTCTTCATCGTGACTTGTATGACTGCAAGGAGCAATCTCGCATGTAATAGAAAGTGTGCCGTCGTTGTTATTTACAAGGTAGAGAGTAACAAATCGTCCGCCGGGGATAAAGAGCTTATCTGCGTTAATTCCCATCTTTGTGTTATAAAGCAGAGCAGATGTTACTTTATCGCCCAGATAAGAATCCGTCATATACCAATTAAGATTATCTGAGGTTTTAACACCGACAAAGCTATCGGTTGCAAAAAGCACATTGAGTTTGCCGTCAACAAATCTGTAAACGCCCATGTTCTCTGCATCTTCGTCACAAGCATAAGTCGAGCCGTTGATTGTACCGAAGAGGTAATAGTCCGGTTCTCTCATACCACAAACCGTACATCTTCTGTTTTCGTAGTTGTGTTCGCACTGACGCTTACAAACTGTACAGAATCCGTCGAAGAAGTTATGGATTACTGACTCATCACAATCAAGACAAACTCCCTCTTCGTTATGAGAGGTGTGCTTACATTCGCCCAGATTGTAAGCAATTGTAAGGGTATTATTTCCGTTATCTACCAGAACAATGATAACCTGACGATTTGCAGGAACAAAAAGTTTATCAGCTGACTCACCAAGCTCTGCTGAATTGTAAAGAAGAGCTGAGGTTGTATCTTCGCCTAAGTAACCGTCTGTCATAAAATTCATACGATCACTTGAAACTACATAAATATAACTGTCTGTGGAGAAGGTTGTAACCAGGATTCCGTTCTCAAAGGCAAACTCATCACCATAATAATCCCCACCATTTATAAAACCGTTAAGGTGATATGTGGGCTCTGCTTTCTGACACTCGGTACAGAAGCCGGATTCGTAAATATGCTGACAATTATTGCCGCATATAGTACAGTTGCCGTCAACAAGAGTGTGCTCTACAATTTCACCGCAGGAGAGGCAAACGCCATTTACATTATGAGTCTCGTGCATACATTTAGCAGCAGCGTAGCTCAGAGTGAAGGTATCGTCACCATTGTCAACAAGAAGGAAGGTAATCTCTCTGCCTTTGGGAATAAAGAGCTTATCTCCCCTGCCGTCAAGAATCTTTGTGTTATAAAGCTGTACCATTGTGGCATCATCGCCCTGATATGTATCTGTCATATACCAGTTTGAGTTATCCTTAGTTTTCACAGCAATATAGGTTGTATCTGTGAAGGTTACGACAAGCTTTCCGTTTACAAAGGGATAGTCAAGTCCGTTATAATCTTCGCCGTTGATAAAACCGAAAAGATAATAGCTGGGCTTTTCTTTTCTGCACACTGTACAGAGGTTGTCTTCGTCATACTCCGGGTGGGAACAGGAGAATCCGCAACCGGAGCAATCGCCGTCAACAAAGGTGTGCTCTGTCACAGCACCGCAGGAAGTACATACTCCGTTTATATCGTGCTTTGTATGTGCACAACCAACTGCCTCGTAAGATAATGTGAAGGTATTGTCTCCGTTATCCACAAGGGTGAATGTAATATTCTTGCCACCTGGAACAAAGAGCTTATCTGCATTTTCTCCAAGAATTTCACTGTCAAAAAGAACAGCAGATGTTACATCTTCGCCAAGATATGTGTCTGTCATATAGCGTACAGAGCCGTCTGCAAGTTTAAGTGCTACATAGGAGTTCTCGGTAAACTTAGTTTTAAGAGTGCCGTTTACAAAGCGATACTCCATATCATCGTAGTCTGCACCATTGATAAATCCATAGAGATAATATATCGGAGCAGGCTTACCGCAGACTGTACATACTCCGCTTTCGAAGGTATGAGATACCTCTGTACCGCAAACGGTACAGTTTCCGTTTGTATTATGGTTTTTATGGTCGCACTTGCTCAGGTCATAGCTGAGAGTAAAAGAACCATCGCCATTATCAACGAGTGTAAAGTCAACCTCTACACCCTTGGGAACAAAGAGTTTATCTGCATTGATACCCTTGTTTGTATTATAGAACACAGCTGTTCGGGAGCTGTCACCGGGATACCCATCAGTCATAAACCACTCAAGATTATCACCTGTTTTGAAAGCAACGTAGCTATTTTCTGTGAATGTAGCTGTGAGCTTACCGTCTACAAATTTATAGATACCGATATTCTCCGCATCTGCTTCACAAGCATAGTCTGCACCATTAATGAATCCAAAGAGGTAAAAATCAGGCTGTACTCTTCCGCAAGCAGAACAAGTACCGTTTACATACACATGAGAGCCTAAGTCGGAAGGCTTAACACTGCGGTACAGAGTACGGGTCTCTACCTTTCTTGTGTTTGAAGGTGTTACCTCAACATCAGACCATTGGGACCAATCGGACCATCTGGAATGAGTATAGAGTTTCTTGTATGTTGTGTAATTCTGCTGATTTACCTCGATTGCAAAATACCATGGAGAATCACTACAAGTTGAATGAGAAGTCTTATAGCTCCAATCACCTGTATCGTAATCATAGGAGCTTGGTGGTGTTGTGCTGTAATAAGCATGGAAAGTTGTATAGTCACCTGATTTGTTTGCTACAGAATAATAGGAATTTGCATAACACCAATGATAGTAAATATATCCTGTAACACTATCTGAATCGATAGTTGTTTTATCGTTTGTATTGGTTACAGCAGTTTTGGGAGTTTTGTTATATGTGCTGTAAAGGCTGTTGGAGGTATTGAAACCTGAAGGCCATGACTTAACATATTTTATTGAGCCGGACTGATCTTTTACCCACTCGGTTTTCTCTACCGTATAGCCTTCAAGAGTAGAGTTGTAAGAAGTTGAGGTACTGTAATCCGAGTAACGATACTGGGTTTTCTCCTCAATTACTCTTCCCTCCTCTGCTACAGGCTTTGTTTCTGTCCAGTTAAGGAGGCTGTCTGCATATTCGGAATATGTATCACTGCAGTTTAAGCAGGTGTACTGAATACGCTTATAGTCTACACAAGTTGCATCTAAAGACTTAGATGTGTAATTATGACCGCCAAAGGGAATCTTTTGGGATTCTTTATTACCGCACTTTGTACAAGTACGGGTTTTTACGCCCTCAGTTGTACAAGTAGAGTCAGTAACAACCTCCCAGTTACCGTAGGAGTGATTTGCAGATGTTGTAACCTTGGCTTTCATATGACCACAGATTGTACAACCCTCGATGCTTTCACCCTTAACAGTACAGGTTCCCTCTTTTAGTATGTAGTTCTTATAAGAATGACTACAAGTGCTCTGAGAAACAGCTGAGGGAATTACCATAAAGTAGTCTGTTGCAAGAACCTTTATACCTGTGTTGGATTTAAGAACACCGCCTGCAACATAATAATTTATGTATTGCATTGAAATCTGAAGGGTATGAGGTCCATTATCGGGAACACTCATCCAAACAGCTTCATCAACCGCACTTCCCGCTAATTTATAGGATGTAGTTGAGACTGTAGCACTGGTACCGGTAAGGTTCTCACCGCTTGTTCCCAAACCTTTGTAAACATAGGCAGAAACATTGGTAATTCGGTTATACTGAGTTGAAATGTCACCATCTATGGCATAACCTGTGGCCTTAACATGTCCATTAGGCGGGTTATGTCCCGTAAATTTAATATCTGATACATTCTGACTGACATAATCTGCATAAGCTCCGTTAAAGTATACCGTTGAGCCTGACGGCGAGGTCGTTCGATACCAATACTCGCCAAGTGTGTTTTTATATAGTCCTGTTATAGTTACACTTTGACCCGTATCAAAAACAGATATTGTTGATGAAGTGGAATCGGTTGAATTATAACAAGGGAGTGTTCTTGTCCATACATCAATACCTGTAATCTTAACTGTACCGTAAGCAGGATAGTATGTACACTGAGAAAGATAGTCTACTTTATCTGCACCTGCTGCAGCTGCTGCAGCAGTAGACTTTGCTGTAATATTTGTAAGAGCTGTTTTATTATAGAGGTTTATAAGAGATCCTGAGCCGTATTTTGTACCCGAAGCATTCATAAGACCTAATTGACGGTCTACTACGTAGTAACCTTTATAGATACCCATATTAGCTGATGACCAGGTATTGAAGGTCTTTGAGGAATAGTTTATCCAGGCATTCCATGTGATACCGCAAACAGCTTTCATAAAAGCATTGAACTCGTTGCCTGTATCATTACCCCAACTGATAAGCTGACAGCCTGCAGACCATACCCAACCAAGAGATTGACCACCTGCAATGTTTGTAGAACGGGTATGGATATTGATACCGCTTGCGCCATTCTTGTAGCCGTTGGGACTTGCAGGAGGTGTATAGTAGCAATTACCGCCTGTTGAATATAGGTCAACCTGGAAAGCAGCATAAGGACCTGTATGGTTAGTTGTATAGAACCCATATGTACCATCCATAAGAGTTGTCGACCCTGAATATGCCGCACCTGTGCACCAGCTGGGATCACCGGGGATGGAACAACTGCTCTCGTTATAGAAGGCAATATATGCATTTCCCGAGGAATTCTTCTTAACTACAATACAAACAGCCTGATTACGAACATCGTAGTCGCTCTTTGTATAGTCGCTGCCGCTCCAGTAATTATCGGAACCGCCCTCGAACATAAAGATAATAGATTGTCCGTTATCAAGAGAAGTTCTCAGACTGGAGTTGTTATTAATGTAATAACGCATCATCTTATCGATATAGTTCCTTGCAATTGAATTTGATATAAAGCTAGAACAAGTAAGACTATCGATACCGCTGACTGCTTCTACATCGTTGTGAGAGAATCCGAGGGGTATCATAGTTAAAACAGTACAAAGTGTTAAAACTAATACCAAGATTCTCTTTAGAAAACGAAGCTTCATAAATATCCTCCTATAAACCTATTTTACAGCTAAAAATATACATAACTGCACATATTAATACATAGTAAATTTTACCACATATTATTATTTATTTCAACTTTTTTTATGTATATTATTAAAATTTTAATTTATTTCTATTAAATTTAGCTATAAAAAAACAGATCTGCAAAATGCAGACCTGTTTTAATTTCAATATAGAATTATAACTTATTTATCATAGCCCTCAGGATTATTTTTCTGCCAGTTCCAAGTGTCTTTACACATGTCCTCGATTCCCAGTTGTGCACTCCAATTAAGGTCTCTTTTGGCTTTATCGGCAGAAGCATATACCTCGTCACAATCTCCTGCACGACGGGGTGCAATCTTAAAAGGAACATCTACTCCTGTTGCATCAACAAAGGCTTGACGAAGTTCAAGTACGGTTGTACCCTTGCCCGTGCCGAGATTAAAGGCTTCGCATCCATTCTGTGAAAGCACCCACTCTATCGCTTTAACATGACCTTTTGCAAGGTCAACCACATGGATATAGTCACGGCTGCCTGTTCCATCAGAGGTTTTGTAATCGTTGCCGAAAACATTAAGGTGTGTTCTTTTACCTACTGCAACCTGAGAAATATAGGGCATAAGATTATTTGGGATACCTTTGGGAGCTTCACCGATAAGACCGCTTCTGTGTGCACCGACGGGATTGAAATAACGAAGAAGTGCAACCGACCAGGAATTATCGGATACATAAACATCCTTAAGAATTTCTTCAATAAAAAGTTTAGTTCTGCCATAAGGATTGATTGCAGAAACAGGCATAGTTTCTACAAGGGGTGCTTTATTGTCAGCACCGTAAACTGTAGCAGAAGAAGAAAAAACAATGCGTTTTACATCGTACTGCTTCATAACATCAAGCAATACCATTGTGTTCGACAGGTTATTTTCGTAGTACATAAGGGGCTTTTCAACCGACTCGCCTACTGCTTTATAGCCTGCAAAATGGATTACGGCATCAATGGAATGTTCTGTAAAAATACAAGACAGTGCACTCTTGTCGCGAACATCTGCTTCGTAGAATTTTACAGACTTACCTGTGATTTTTTCCACTCTTTTGAGAGCTTCTTCGCTACTGTTAGAGAGATTATCAATCACAATACAGTCGTAGCCAGATTCTAAAAGTTCTACACAAGTATGGCTTCCGATAAAACCCGCACCGCCGGTAATAAGGATGGACATCTGCATCCCAACTTTCAATTAAGATGAATTTATTTTAACACATTATTTATAAAAAAGCAAACAGGTCGACAATGTTTTTTCACTGCCGACCTGATGATTTATAGATTATTATTTTTCAAATGACGATTTTTCAGGGAAGATCTTCTCAAATTCATCGATAATCATTTTCTTATGAGTTTCGAAATCTGTTTCGTCCTCGGTATCGTTGAGACAGATAGTCTTGCCTTTTCTGTTTTTAAGGTACTCAATTGCTTCGTTATTATAACTTATTGAATTAGTATGGAAATTCTTACCGATAGGTTTACAAGGATAAAAATTGCCTTCCAACATCTGCCAATCACGAACTATCCAATCAGTAACATCTGTCACGGTTCTGATTTTATTAAGACAGGTTTTGTGAATAACATCATACTCTTCTCTCCATACCTTATCAAAAGTACTTTTGGTATAAGAATTCTGGATATGATATGATGTGCTGCCGGGAAGCAGATCTTTTCTGCCATAGAGCAAAAGCTTGATTCTGCCCCATATTCCCTGCTTTGCTGACCAAAGCTTTCTGTTTTTTTCAATACTATCTTTAAGCGAAAAATGTTTGTTAATCAGACAAATATTGTTAAAAATAATGTGAGAGAAAAAGCCCTGCGGATAAAGAGGACCTATATCAGGCAAGTCGCAGGGCTTACCGTTAACAAAGAAATCCTCTGGCTCGGTTTTATCAATAAGGAACACATCGTCATTAAAAAGAATAAACTGTTCGGATAGCTCCGGTATTCTGTTAAGATTCCAGAGAATTACGCTGGAGTTGAATGTTGGCAGATACTCCGAAGGAATGTAATCAGTATGTTTTACCCATTTGAGCTTAGGATGATCCATATTAAGCCAATCGGGTTTCTGATTATCGGTAACAAAGAAAACATACCTTACCCAAGGAGCAAATTTCTCTACACCGCGAAACCAGTATTTAAGAGTATCCCAATCTCTGTATCTTACATCGGTGTTGCCTTCTGTATCTTTTGCACCTGTAAATTCCGCTTTTTTCTTACGCCATACAGGGTCAGTGTCATCCACCCAAGGAACAACAATATCTATCTGAAACTGATTATCCATTAACCTCTCTCCTTTTTCGAAATAAGGTGTTATTTTTTAAATATATCTAAAAGAAGCTTTGGATTAAGTCCCTTTATGAGTAGCTTGTTATTAGCCCTCAAAGGTTTTACTATAAATCCTAAAATAAGATTTGTAAAAATCTGAGTTACAAGGGTTGCAAAGGCTGCACCTGCCGCACCCCAGAAAGGAATCAACAAGGAATTTATAAAAACATTGAGCAGTGCACCTGCAAGATTTATCTTCCAAAGCATACTCTGTTTATTCTCTGCAAGTATCCACACATTACGCACAGAGCCGATACAAGCAAAAACCATATACCATACAAGTATCTGAAGCACAGGCACAGATGCTATGTAATTCTCACCATAAAGGATGTTGATAATGATGTTCGAGAACAAGGTAAAACCTACCGCTTGTGCTAAAGCAAGATAAATTATGATGCAATAAAGTCTGGAAACATTCTTCTCGTAAGCATCGTTGTTATCTTTTTTATGAGCAAGTATAACAGGACGCATTGAATCAATGATTGCAATATAAACAAACTGAGCTATTGTTGCACAGGTTACAGCTGCTTTGTAAAAACCGTTCTCCCCTTCGCCAACAATATTAGTAAGCATTATATGATCAGTATTCTGGAAGATTGTAACCATCATTGCCGCTATAATATAGAACTTACTACGATTAAAAAGGAGTTTTACATACTTAGCATCAAAGCTTAGCTTGTGATCTGAGTTTTTACTAAAAAGATAAAGAAGAGAAAATCCTATAATGCCATAGTCAATGGAATTAACCACTGCAAACCAATAAATGCTTTTTGCTGTTATAAGCAAAAAAACACGATATGCCGATACTATAACATAAGATAAAAGCATCACAAGAGACGGAAGCTTTGACAGGAGTTTAAACTGAAACCAGCACTGAAAAAGCTCGAATGCCCTGAATAATAAGGAAATGCTGAAAAGTAGGCACACTATAATTTTCTCGATATCCGAAGCATTGGTAACAGATACAAAACCACCCACAAGCATTATACTTGCAAAGCCCGAAACCAAGCTCATAACAAGGGATGTTCCCATAATCTTACCCTCGTTTTCAGGAGATTCGGTGAATTCCTGAACAAGCGTTGAAGGAAGACCCAGCTGCATGAGCGGTAATACAAAAGCTACTATTGATTCTGCATAACTGATAAGACCATAGTTAGAAGGGCCAAGATAACGAGCACAAAGCATACCTATTACAAACTGCAACAGAGCCTGTACTACCTTGCAGACTATTATCCATTTTGCATTGTTTAAAACTCTGCGTTTTTCTGCCATAATCCAAAATGCTCCTTTAAACTATAAGACCAATAATATATAAAAAACAATTATTCTTCAAAACAAGCTTTAAGAAAAGCCTCAAAACTTTCGAATAAGGGTTTGTTATTTTCCATGTAATCAAGGGTTTTGTCAAAGTTATCGTTTGTTTTCATCTGAGCTATAAATTCAGGAGTATTCACAGCATCTTCTTTAGAACAAAACAACATAAAATATTCTGAAAAAATCTCCTTTGGGGGATTTTTCTTAAATTTATTTTTATAGTGAACAGCAAGTATCTTTGCTTCTTCAAACTGTCTGTCTGCTCGCTTTTCGTAAAATTCGTCGATTGACATAATTCTTTTTGCAGGACTGCCAGCATAGACACTATTCGGCTCACAATCGCGGGTTACAACGCTGCCTGCACCAATAACAACATTATCGCCGATTGTAACACCACGGGTAATAATTGCATTCATACCAATAAATACATTTTTACCTATTGCAACGGGACTTTGGGCACCAAGTACCCTACCCTCTTTATTTGGCAGTTTCTTAAGCACTGCCCAGGAATAATCATGAGTAAGAATAATTACTCCGTGTGTGATTTTTGTATTATCTCCGATAGAGACAAGCCAAGGAGCTGAAATATCAACAAATGTATTAGAGGGAGAATAAAAACGCACATTCTTACCAAGGTCAACACCTTGAGCTTTCAGATATTCTGCGTATTTTTCGGGACTTGCCTTCTCTTTAAGTATAAGGTTTCGAAATAAATTCTTTAACATTTTATTCCCCTACTGTCTTCGTAAAGTTGTTACAGAGCCTCCCTCAAAAGAGGGAGACTCTGTATTTCAGTTAATTAGCCAACAATCTGTCCAAGTTCGTTGAACTTATATGTTGCTTCAAGAATAAGGTTATTTGTCTTCCATACATAGTAGGACTGGTTTGTGATAACGCGTCCGTTTGTAGCAATGAAGTAGAAATAACCATCAAGCTGGATAACACCAAGTGTCTCTGCTCTACCGTTTACATAGTAGTAGAGGCCATCGGACTTCTGAACGAAGCCGTTGAGGATCTTACCGTCTGCGTCAAATTCGTACTCCTTGTAAGCAGGAAGATCACAGAAGGAAACAGAAACATAGTGTTTGCCTGTCTTGATTACGCCGCCCCAGTATACATAGTAATAGTCGCCATCGATAACTGTGAGACCGCAATCGCCGGTAACACCATTTACATAGTAGATCTTCTGGCCGTTCTTTTCTACGATACCGTTGAGCATCTTACCATCTGCACCAAACTCGTAAGTCTTGTTTGCAGGAAGGTCGCAATAGGAAATTGATACATACTGAGTGCCTGTCTTAACAACGCCGCCCCAATATACATAGTAATAATCGCCGTCAACCTCGATAAGACCGCAAGTACCTGTTACACCATTCTCATAGTAGTAAAGTGTGCCGTCTTTCTCTACGATGCCCTGGAGCATCTTACCATCTGCACCAAACTCGTAAGTTTTGTTTGCAGGAAGGTCACAGTAGGAAATTGATACATACTGTGTACCTGTCTTAACAACGCCACCCCAATATACATAGTAGTAGCCGCCGTTCCATTCGATAAGACCGCAAGTGCCTGTTACACCATTCTCGTAGTAGTAAAGAACGCCGTCCTTCTCTACAACGCCCTGGAGCATCTTACCGTCTGCGCCGAATTCATAGGACTTGTTTGCAGGGAGATCGCAGTAAGAAATGGATACATACTGGTTACCTGTCTTAACAACGCCACCCCAGTATACATAGTAGTAGTCGCCTTCCCACTCTACGAGACCGCAAGTACCTGTGATACCATTCTCGTAATAGATGATGGAGCCATCGTCATGGTAAACAACGCCCTGAAGCATCTTACCATCTGCGCCGAACTTGTAGGACTTGTTTGCGGGGAGGTCACAATATGTGATAGATACATACTGTTCGCCTGTCTTAACAACGCCACCCCAGTATACATAGTAATAGTCGCCTTCCCATTCAATAAGACCACAAGTACCGGTTACACCGTTTTCGTAGTAGATGATAGAACCATCGTCGTTGTAAACAACGCCGCGGAGCATCTTACCATCTTCGCCGAACTCATAGTTCTTGTTTGCAGGAAGATCACAATAAGAAATGTTTACATACTGTTTGCCGGTGAGAATCTTACCGCCCCAGTATACATAGTAGTATTCGCCCTCATACTCAATGAGACCGCAAGTACCTGTTACACCATTCTCGTAGAAGTAAAGTTCACCGTTCTTCTCAACGATACCGTTGAGCATCTTACCGTCAGGACCAAACTCGTAGTTACCGCAAGGCAGGTCGCAATTTGTTGCCCATGCATAGAACAGCTGATCCTTTACATAGTCGCCGGAGTAATTGAAGAAGTAGTAATCTTCGCCATACTTAGCAAGACCGGGAACGTGTCTGCCGTTTACGATGTTGTAAATCTTACCGTTTGCCTCGAGCATACCATCGGGAACAAAGCCACGGTCAACACCGTCAACACCAAAGTTATGCCACTCGGAAATTGTAGAATCGTTACGGGAAACAACCTCGGAGATACCTGTTACACGATAGCCGTTACGGAAGTAGAACCAGTTACCGTCGATCTGATACCAACGTGACTGATAGAAGGAAGGTCCGTAGTAGTAACGAACACCCTCAAGTGTAGAGATCCATGCACCAGTAAGAACCTTACCTCTTGCATCGAACTCGTAGTAAACGCCGCCAACCTTCTGTTCGCCGCTTACTGCAGTAGTAGTCTTGGGATCAAAGTAATGCCAGTTACCATCAACGAGTACCCAACCTGTTGTAAGTACGCCTGCCTTAGCATAGCAATAATTACCAAGTCTGGAATCGAAGAAGATACCTGTGTAAACTGTCTTACCTGCGTTGATACCATTGTCGCCAAAGTCGTAGAAGAGACCTGCAACTTCACGTACACCGTAGAACTTAGAGCCCTGAGCATAGAAAGCAAAGCCGCCATCCTCGTTGTACCAACCATCCTTAAGAGCATTCACGAGTGTGTAGCTATCCTCGAACTCTGCGTATACAGCGCCGAAGGAAGCACCGGACTCTTTAGCATTATCAGGATTTACGAAGGGCTTGAGGCCATAAATAGCCTGGTTCTCAGGCTTGCTTGCGAAGGAATAAAGTGCATTTGCACGCAGGTAAATATCATAGCTGATAAGACCTGTGTTAACAATTGTAAGTTTATTCTTTGCATCCCAGTTTGCGTTATCCTTGGGGGTAAGCTTGATACCGCTTACAAGGCAAACGGAATTAGCTGTTGCGGGATCAATTGCTGCTGTGCGATCGATCCAGTTAAGTTTAAGAGTCAGAGTATTTGTGGACTCATCAAAATCAGAACTTGTGAGTGTGAAATAATCTGTCATAATCTTGAGATTGCTATAATCAACATCGTAGTTCATATCGAATGTGATTGTGGGGCGAACCTCTGTGAGAACGCTTACACGCTCTGCAAGCTGGAGCATAAAGTTCCATGCAGTTGCGTTTTCCATGTCTGCGCCGGGCAGCATGTAAGTAAGATCCTGAAGTTTCTGAGGAATTTCAATCTGAGTAAGATCCATAGCAAAGATGTAGGATGTTACCATATCCTCGTTAGTGTCTATTGCAGTGTAAGTAATATTGTCAGTTGTATTGGAATTGGAAATGACTCTATCCCAAGCAAGGAGACGGTTACCGCCTGTTGCTTTATCAAAGTCGAATGTGTTTTCACCCTGTCTGTAAAGGTTAATTGTAAGTGTACCGTTAACTTCTACATCAGTAGTAAGTGTTGCTGTTACTTTAACAACCTTGATACCTGTGCCTTCGATAGCTGTGAAATCAAAGCCGGAAACATTAGCTGCTTCAGGATTATCAAGTGTAATAGTTGCATCGTTTACATTGATTGCAACAGGCTTACCCTCGTAGAGACCTGAAACGGGAAGTGTTACGGTTGAACCGTAAACTGCATCCATTCTATCTTTTGCGAAGTAAATGTTCTCGGGAACAACGATGTACATTGTCTTGGAACCAACAACGGTTTCGCCATTCATAAGATATACATCAACCTCACCGTTTCTAAGACCTGTGAATACACCGTCTTCGGAAACTGTAGCCCATCTGCTGTCAGAAACTTCCCATGTAAGACCCTCGGGAAGTTCTGCAATATTACCAGTAGCACTGATGCCTACGGGAGTAAGCTGAACTTCTGTACCGATTGTAGAATAGCTGTAATCGCTATCAATTCTTGCATGATCAAATGCTGTTGAGCTGGGAGCTGTGGATACGATCATAAGTGATGTACTTACGGAACGAGCAGAACCGTCAGAGGGGCTGTTCATTACAGTAAGTTCATCAGCGCCTTCCTGTCTTGCAACGAATGTGGAAGATCCGCCGCCGTCAAGGTTAATAGCATCTACACAGCCTGCTTCACGCATGATCTGTGCAATTTCTTCCATACTACCACCGCAGGAGAAGGGATCCTGTCTACCGTCGAGTACCATAAGTACAACCTTACCGGTTCTTGTGATACCAACAGCAGTTCTGGGAGCACGGTCAACATAATAGGTTTCTGATCTTGTTACGCAGATTTCGCCGTCCTTAAGGAGTCTTGTACCAAAACCACCGATAGCTTCCTGAACCTGATCTTTGTAGAGAGGCCATTCTTCTCTTGTACCGATGAGAGCTGTGCCATCGTCGAGGATCGCAAAGAATCCGCCCTTATCAACGGGATGATACTCGATTCCCTTCATAACGAGGAGACCGCCGGGTTCACCTGTTGACATATTGTAACCGTCACCGTTTGTGCTTACGATTACATTGTAGTTTTCGATGTAAAGGTCGCTTTCAGGATCGCCGTACTTCTTCTGTGCAGCATTTGCCTGATCGAGAACTCTCTGCATCTTCCACTTTGTAGGATCGTTATCGCTGTAGTTAGCAAATACATGAACATCTTCTCTTGTGATATCAGCTGTTGCAAGATAGTAAACCATCTGCTTACCATCAGCGGATGTTGCATAGTTGATTTCCTGTGTAACACCGGGAGCAAGAATAGATGTAGATGTGCTGAAGTTTGAGTAGTAGGGATTTTCTGTAACCTCTACAAAGTCACCTGCACGACGGCAGATAAAATCTGCAAATGCGTAGCAGCAAGCGATTCTGAGGTTATCAAGATCGTCAGAATTGAACTCTCTTGTACCCTCAAGTGTAGAGATAACCTTATTACCTGTGTATGCGTTATAAACCGCATTTCTAACCTGAGTACGTGTGCTTACACCGTCAAGTCTGTTCTTAAGGAAGTATTCACAACGATCTTCCATAGTAAGATCCTCTGTGAAATACTCAAGACAAATGTCTGTAAGAACAGAAGATGTGTACTCGGTCTTGTAGAGTGTTTCCATGATGTAATATGCATCAAGGTCAGCGAACATATCGGTAGGACCGAATGCGCCTGCATCGCTATCTTTGTAAGAACAGAGATAGTTGTTGTAAATATCTGTAACCATCTCTTCTACAGAACCCTTTACACCGTAAGCGTCTGTAAGGCTGAGAAGGTCAACAAGGTCACCTGCCCAACCGGATACGTCTGCATGGTTTACACTACCCTTGTTGTGATATGTAATATCCATTGCACCAAACATATGACCGAAGTCTGTTCTGTCGCCAGTGGGAAGATTGAACTGATAAATGTTCTTGAGACCGGAAACTTTGATATACTCGTCCTTTGTAAGTTCGGAGTTGATCTGTGCCTCTGTCTCTGTTACGAATTTAGCAAAGTCTGCATCCTCGTAACCTGCCATGATACCCCATGAAGAAGTGTTATAGCGGTCTACACCGGTACGGATGTATTTGATAACAAGACCTGTTGCATCCTTGCCGGGATTCTGCTTAACGTAAACGGAAGCAAGTTCTTCGAGAAGTGCGAGGTTATACATAAAGTCATCGTAAGTCTTGATTTCTGCCTCGCCGAGTGCAGGAATAGACTTGAATGTTGTATAATCACAATTTACGCAGAATTCAAATGCTTCCCAACCGTTTTCGGTATATGAAGGAGGCTTAGCATCACGATACTCGATTTCATGGTCAGCCTCTTCTGTGATCTGCTGTGCTACGAGTGTAACACCGCAAACTGAGCAATACTTACCCTCTGTAAGACCTGTGGATGTACATGTAGCCTCAACTGCGGGAATGATAACAGCTGTGTGACCCTTTGCAGGAACAACTGTCTGTGCTACAAGTGTAGTACCGCAAACTGAGCAGTGGCTACCCTCTGTAAGACCTGTGTTTGTGCATGTAGGCTCAACTGCCTTATCGATAGCAACAGTGTGGCCCTTTACGGGAACAACATCCTGTTTTACAAGTGTAGTACCGCAAATGCCGCAGTGGCTACCCTCTGTAAGACCTGTATTAGTACATGTTGCATCTACTGCTGCATCTTTAACTGCTGTGTGACCCTTTTCGGGAACAACAGTCTGTGCTACGAGTGTAGTACCGCAAACTGAGCAATGGCTACCCTCTGTAAGACCTGTTTCTGTACATGTTGCCTCTACTGCTGCATCTGTAACTGCTGTATGACCCTTTGCAGGAACAACATCTGATGTGTATGTATCACCACAACGTGTACAAGTATAGGTTGTGAAACCATCTTCTGTACAAGTGGGTGCTGTTACTGTTGTGCTGTAATTGTGGCCAAGAGAAGGAGCAAGTTCAGTACCGCAAACTGTACATGTCTGTGCATTGTTACAATCTGCTGCATCACCTGCTGTATGACCCTTTTCGGGAACAACTGTCTGTGCTACAAGTGTAGTGCCACAGATTTCACAGTGGCTACCCTCTGTAAGACCTGTTTCTGTACAGGTTGCATCAACTGCTGCATCTGTAACTGCTGTGTGACCCTTTGCAGGAACAACATCTGATGTGTATGTATCACCGCAACGTGTACATTTATAGGTTGTGAAACCATCATCTGTACAAGTAGGTGCTGTTACTGTTGCCTTATGATCGTGACCAAGGGCTGCCTCAAGTGTAGTACCGCAAACTGTACATGTCTGTGCATGAGTACAGTCAGCATTCTCGCCAAGGGAGTGACCCTTTGACTCTACTATATCATCTACATATGTGTCACCACAACGTGAACATACATAAGTTGTATAGCCGTCTGTTGTACAAGTAACATCAGTTACTGTACCCTTATAATCATGACCGAGAGCTGCCTGAAGTTCTTCGCCGCAAACGGTACATGTCTGTGCATCACTGCAGTTTGCATCCTCACCTGCTGTGTGACCCTTTGCAGGAATTACTGTCTGTGCTACAAGAGTTTCGCCACAAATATCACAATGGCTACCCTGTGTAAGACCTGTGTTTGTACAATCGGGCTCTACTGCATTATCGATAACAGGATTGTGACCCTTTGCAGCATCAAGAACAGTTCCACATACGGTACATGTCTGATCGTTCTCACAATCTGCCTCTGCACCTGCTGTGTGACCCTTAGCAGCAACAACTGTCTGTGCTACGAGTGTAGCGCCACAAGTTTCACAGTGGCTACCCTCTGTAAGACCGGTAGCTGTACATGTGGGATCTACTGCCTTATCTGTAACAGCTTTGTGACCTGCTGCTGTTACGGGAGTGTCTGTGTATGTGTCACCGCAACGTGTACATGTATATAATGTGTAACCATCAACTGTACATGTAGGAGGAACAACTGTGGAAGCGTAATCGTGACCAAGAGCTGCTTCAAGTTCTGCACCGCAAACAGTACAATTCTGTGCATCTTCACAATTAGCTTCATCACCTGCACTATGACCCTTAGCAGCAACAACTGTCTGTGCTACGAGTGTAACGCCACAAGTTTCACAGTGGCTACCCTCTGTAAGACCTGTTGCTGTACATGTAGGATCTACTGCTGCATCTGTAACAGCTTTGTGACCTGCCGCAGGAATTACCTCTGTATATGTATCACTGCAAGGACAAGTGTAAGTCATAACACCGGGAACAGTACAAGTTGCAGCTGTTGTTACAGTCTCTACATACTCATGCTTACATACTGTCTTGTTCCAGGAGCCGTTCTGATACTCGTAAGTACCTGCAGTACCTGTTGTTTCTGTGTAAGTACCATCTGCATTCTTAAGCTTTGCAGATGTCAGGGGAATCTGAATATACTGAGAATTTGCAGTATCCTGTGCCTGAATCATCTGATAAGTTACTGTCTGAGTACCGGGACGAACCTCACCCTTACCGGTACCGGTGCTATATACGTTTGCACCGCCTGCTGTGGTATAAACATAACCCTTGCTTGCATCAAAGTAACCGTCAACTCTGATAGTTGCATCTGCGAGCGGAACTGTTGTACGGTCAAATGTTCTGCCGGGTACGTAGGTTGCAGGAATGATTTCTTTGTTGATTGCACCGCAATATGTACCCCACTCGTCTGAATCATAAGCAAAAATGCTGTTACCTGAACCGAGTACACAAGTTGCGCCTTCTTCAACATTGATCTGTGATCCGGGAAGAAGAGCTACGTCCTGATTAATTGTAATCATACTTCCACTGTTAACTGTAACTGTGATGTTATTGTTAACAGGAAGCTCGTAGTTCTTGGAGTTAATGCTGGATGTACCAACTGTCATATTGATAGAATCAATGGACATTGTACCATTGAGGTCAACAACGAGTCTGTCGGTAGCACCATCGTAGCGCTTAACAACATAACCTGAAGAGAGGTTAAACATCGCACTTCCTGTGCCAAAAAACTCAACAGCAGAACCAAAGTCAGCGTTGGACATATAAACTGTTGTGTAAGAGTACTCCTTTGCACCGTACTCGATTGTCATAGGAACTTCGATGTTCTGAACATAGTACTGTGAAATGGGGAATACACCGTTATCCATATCAGTTGACTGAGTACCGCCACGGAAGTCGGCAATCTGGAAGTTCTCATAAACATTAGCGCCACTCTTGACAGCTACGGAACCATTACCGTAAACATATCCGTATGCATAAAGTGTACCGCCATTGTTGACAGTAATGCTACTGCCATTGTTCATATACAAGTAAGAACAAGCGCCTGTAGGAGCACCACCGTGAACTCGGCTACCCTGAGCGTAAGTATGCTTTGCGGAAAGGCTCATCTCACCATTAACAATAAGGTTTGCACCCTCTGCCATAGTAAGCTTTCTGAACTCGTAAGGAGTTACCCAAGAGTTAGTATCCTCAACACCTACAGCCTGGGTTTTGTACATTGTGTTAGCTGTGTCGAAAGGAATAAGAAGGGTTACACCTGAAGGAATTGTATAAGTTCCTGCTGCAAGTGTACCGCTGTTTGCAAGAACGATTGTCTTGCTGTTAGAGCTGATTGCTGCATTTGCTGCTGCATTAAGGTCGCTGAAAATATGAGTAGCAGATACCTGATAATAAGTAAGCTTGCTAAGACCTAAAAGACCTGTGCTCTGTGTTTTTGCTGCTGCTGCACCAAGATAGAAGTAAGGTGCAGAATTTGAACCGATGAATACAGCCTTAACTGTTACATCTGCAGCAGGTGTAATAGTATAAGTTGCATTCTGAGAAAGGATAGCACCTGTAGAAGCATCTACCCAACCAAGGAAGGTTGAGCCGCTCTTTGCTGTTGCAACAAGTGTTGCACCTTCTGAGAGGCTTACTTCCTGAGTTGAACCTGCCTCAACTGCAGTACCGTTAACAGTAACGCTACCATTGTTTGCATCATAATCAAATGTAACATTTGAAGATGTTGAAGCAACTACAAGAGAGAAATTCTTCATAGTAAGGGTAGCAGTTGTGTTACTGAAACCGCTGTTTGAAACAAGTGTGATTGCAACAGAAGCGCCGGGTTCAAGCACTGCAGTGTATGAACCTGAAGCGGGAGCTGTTGCACCTGCAATCTTGAATGAGTTTGCCTTGTCTGCTGTGTACTCAAAAGACAAGGATGCAGTGCTGTCAGTTTCGTTGGTAATTGTAATGTTATTTGTCTTTTTACTCAAAAGACCACCCTTAGCGGTAATAGTTACTGTACCACCTGAAACTTTGTTAGAGTTTGCACTGTCTGTTACGGACACTTTTCCGTCAAGTACTTCAACGGTTGTAATTGCCATAATAGGCGGATTAACTACCGAATAAAGTAACTCGTAGAAAAATGCGAATGTGGGTGTGCTCTCATAGAGTTCAAGGAGCTTGATCTCTACCTCACTCATAGTAGAAATAGTATCTACGAGTTCGTCAGACTCAAGCCAAGCATTCCACAGGTCAACGCCGGACATAGCGGCATAGATTTCAGCCTCAGTCATAACTGTCTTACCAAGATGCTTGATAAGAAGTTCATCCATCTGAGCCTGAACCTGCTGTAAAAACTCGGTTGGGCCTTCGAGAGTGTCGTCACTCAATTCTGCGTCAGCATCAAGAGTGACATCTGACTGGGTTACGACTTCATCGGAATGTGCGTGGTCGTGTGTTGCTTCGTCATCTGTTGCGGCTGCAAAAGCAGACATGGGCAACATAGCGACAAGCATCAACATTACCAGCAAACTCGCTATAAGTCGTTTTGCGAATTTTGTGATCATTTCTCATCCTCCAATACAAAAAATTTATATAACTATTGACACCGCTTTTAAACCTTTATTTAAAGTAAAGGCTAAAAGTTTCTGCCTATTATATACAATTAATAATTAAGATTAATCAAGAAGAGGTGATTCTTCACTTCTGACCTTTTTGATAAAAGGTAACGCAAGAATAAAGAATATCATATATGCGGCATCTGTTCTGAGGGATGCATTATAAACTACAAGCAGTAAACAAATAAGTGAAATAGTCATTGCAAGTTGGCAATGAAGCTCATCCGCATATCCTTCTTTTAAACTCTTTCTTGCACAAATAAAGAATAATATAAATAGTGTAATGAACAAAATCAAACCAATATAGCCTGTTTCGAGATACATAAACGCATGAGAAAACCAGTTGTAGTTAACATCTGAATATCTCTCGTAAAAAGGTGTATTAAACACAGAGATAGAAGAAAGGTCACAGTTTCCGAGTCCGTATCCGATAAAGAATTGATACCTCTCGGTAAACAAATACTTAGAAATCGTACTGATTGCAGACAATCGGTTAATATCACCGCTTGAGGTGTAGCCTTTATCGGAAGCAGCGCTCTCGTAAAGAAGTTCAAAAGTAAACTGTCCAACATATTCGGGGAAAATTCGAATAAGTATGGAAACACCAATAATCATACCGATAAGACCCAATACAATAACAAGAACCTTTTTCCAGCTGAATTTTGTTATAAGGGTTACAATACAAAGAATAACAATAAACTCGATATAGAAAAACTTAAGTTCTGAAAGCGCACCTATAAAGAAGGAAGCAAAAAGTTTTAATAAAAGAGAAATAAGTTTTTCTTTTTTACTAAGAAAATAAATAAGAGACTTGGTACAAACAATACAAAGGAAAACATTAAGATAAACATTACATCCTACTGAAGTACCAAACAAACCTCCCAGAAAGTCTTGCTTGTATCCCAAAAGATAGAACTGAATGAGACATACAGGCAAATTTACCCAGAAAAGCACGTCAAAAATCTTCAGGTACTGTTCGGCATCGTCGTAATTCATAAAAGTAATAAATGCAAAAAAAGCAAATATAAATCTGAAATTATTTCTGAAACCCCAGATAAAATAGAATAACGACTGATAAGTAAACAGATAACTTACAAAAAGAAAAAGGGTAAAAACAATAAAGAATAGTATCAACGGTAGTAGTCGCAACTTTATCCTTTTGTCAGCACGAGCCATCATTATACCAACCAAAACCACCAATGCAAAGTCAAGGGTAAACCTTACAACCGTTGGAAGTCCTGCCATATCGATGAGCAAACCGAAGGCAAATGGCATAATCAATAAAAAAAAGATAAGCCATTCAGGTAATGTTCTGTTTCTGATATAAAATTTTCTAATACTAATAGTTGATTTTTTTTGCATTTATAACACCAGAAAATCTTTTATTTCTTAAATTTTAGAATCAGGTTGCACACCCAAAACTGTTTGAGCGAAGCAAGTTTAAAGAATAGGCGGACTGCCTTCTTCTCCCTGCTCAGCACATCTGAGTATATGCTATGTTGCATCATATCTTCTTTTAATATTTCTTTGGATTTTTTATTCTTATCACTTTTTGAAAGTGTAGAACTGAAAATCATTTTAAGAGCTGACAACGTAAAAGAATGATAAAGCATACAAAGTCGGATTTTTATTTCTTCAGCAAATCCGAGTTTTTCTATAAGTTCACTTGTTACCTTAAAGAAGTGATTTATCTTCTCCTGTCGGTCAGGTCTGTAAGTAGTAGTAAGTGAAGATGTATTTATATAATGAAAATAGAGAATTTCGTCAAGGGTAACAGCTCTGTTTACAAATTTAAAATACTGAAGAAGGAAATATGTATCTTCGGAAATTATCTGTCGTTCAGAGGGAAAAGTAAGATTGTGCTCTCGGATAATATCCATAGAAAACATTCCAGACCAGGCACTGAAAGCAAAGTTCTGAGCTTCGCCTTTTCTGTAATCGTGAGACATAAGTTCAGGCAGAAGATTTTCTGTTACCTGCTTATTATCGGGATAAAGCTTTATACCCTTCCCTTTTTCTGCAGAAAACACCTGACCCGCTTCGTTTACATCGGACATTGAAAACCACACAAGGTCAGCGTTATTCTCGATTTTGGCACTCATACATTTTTCTACAAGAGTGGTATCTATGTAATCATCGCTGTCAAAAAACATAATGTATTTGCCACTTGCGTTTTCAATACCTGTATTTCTTGCAAAACCAAGACCTTCGTTTTTCTTGTGGACAACCTTGATACGAGAATCCTTACTTGCCCACTCGTCACACATCCTTGGGCAATTATCAGGTGAGCCGTCGTCTACAAGGATAATCTCTAAATTCTTATAAGTCTGATTAACAATACTGTTTACACATTTTGTGAGAAATCGCTCTACATTATATATAGGTACAACTATTGAAACTAAATCTGACAATCTTAACACATCCTTATATATAATGTATAGGTTTTATATTAATCAGCAACCCTTGCAGTTCTCACAAGTTGAGCATCTGTCCAGTTCAGCTTTTGTAACCTTGCCGTCACGGAAATCGCGGACAATCTTATTTTCAAACATACTGTATTTTTTCTTTTTAAAAAAGAACAGGAACTTATGCTTTAAAACCCAGAAGAAAGGCTTGTGAATATACTTGTGCATTGCAGGAGAAACTGAACCAATCATCCAGCAATTTCTGTCGCAACAGCGTACCTTCTTGCGAACCTCTTCTGCCGCATCACTGCACCAGAGTTCATCCCAGTTCTGAGTGTTGAGGTTACCCATAACCTCTTTTTCTTTAGTTCCGTTACAGGGCATTACATCACCGTAAGGATCAATAAAGAAGGTATCAAAACTCATATCACAAGGAAGCAGACGCTTCTGAGAGAAAATGTAATTGATAAGACCATGATTAAAATATGCTCTGAACCACTTTTTAGGGCTGTTTGATTTAAGGAGTTTATTGATAAGATCCTCAAAATTCTGAGCAACCATCATTCTGTCGTGAATAATGTTATTGGATTCTACGAAATAGAAGCTGTTATGCAGAGAAGCAGTAGCAAACTCCATATTCATTTCGTCAGAGATATCGTAAAGGGCACAAAGATCGGGAGCGTTCTTATCCTGAACTGTCATACCGAAGCCTACGTCCTTCATACCCATTTCAACTAAAGTCTTAAGGGTTTTGTAGCCCTTCTGGTAGCCATCATCAAGACCTCGTATCTCATTATTTGTCTGCTCAAGTCCCTCGATGGAAATTCTGATACCAACCTGAGGAAATTCTTTGCAGAGGTCAACGATTCTGTCGGTAAAGAAGCCGTTGGTAGAGATAACAATTCTCTCGCTCTTTTTGTAGAGCTCACGGACAATATCCTTTAAATCTTCACGGATAAAAGGCTCACCACCTGTGATGTTGGTAAAATACATCTCGGGAAGTTTCTTTATTGTTTCAATCGAAATCTCCTCTTCGGGCTTTGAGGGAACCTTGTATCTGTTACACATAGTACATTTAGCATTGCATCTGTATGTAACGATGACTGTACCATTAAGTTTTTTAGCCATATTTATCCTCAATTCTTCTTAGAAATTTTTATATATTTGTTAGGGCTGAAAAAGAAATCAAGGAACTTGATTCTTGAAGCTATCATATATGTAACAACAGGTCCTGCAAAACTGATAATAAGACCAACCAGAATATGCAGAAAACTATTGGTAACACCTAATTTGTTAAGAACACTCCTCATTGCAGCTGCAAAAATGGTATGCATAAGAAATACAGGTAAAGTATACTTTGCAAACAATTGGGAAATCTTCTTACCTAAATTTAAATCTTCGCTCTGAATTGCCAAAACAACAAAAACAAAGCAAGCCATAAGTCCCATAAGAAAACTGTACAAAGCATTATATCCCTGACTATCTGCTAAAATGAAACTAAATATATCAAAGATTAATGCAACGGGTAAACACAGGAAAAGGAAAAGTTTCTTCTTGAATATTGTAACAACACTGAATTTCATAAGGCACATTCCAAGTACAAACCAAATAACATTGCCAAGAATAATATCCAGAATATAAATATCCAATCCTGTAGGAATAATTGTAAAAGTCTTTGCTGAAACCGCTAGTAACAGCGCAAAAGCAGTAGAAAACTTGCCCTTCATAACAGGAATGAGTACAAAAATGAAGAAAAGTGCAAATAGGTACCAATAAGGAGAAATGGGATTCCACAAAAGAGATGTAACAAGTCCGTCGGTCTCCATATTTACCGAATCCGCAAATACATTTTTAAGCACCCAAGTAATAACACTGAATACAATATATGGAATCATAAGGGCAATTGCTTTGGAAACTACATTTCTTCCCCATTTTGCGACTGTGCTTGTATCTGTATGTTTCTGATACAAATAACCGCTGCAGATAAAGAACAAAGGCACATGGAAATAATAGATTGTTTTATCAAACCATTTATACAAAAAGCCCTCGCCCATATAACCTGCTGTTACCAAGCTCTGAAAAAGATGACCAAGAACCACAAGCACACAAGCAAATATTTTTAAATTGTCTACCCATAGTTCTCGTTTCTTTATCATTTAACCACCATAAAAATCAGATTGATAACTTGAATTTAGCAAGATAATCCTTTGCTACTGTATCCCAGCTGAATGTGTCAAGAACCTTCTTATTATCAGAAATATCGCCTTTTCCAGCACTCAGTACCTTGTCAACATAAGAAACAAATTCTTCGTCACTGTTATAGATGTTGTATCCGGAAGAGAGCTCAAACATAAGGTTATTGCTGAGCACTACCGGTGTACCTGAAGATATGGCCTCAATGATTACAAGACCAAAAGCCTCAAGGTTTGAGGTGAACACACTGCAATCTGCAATATTGTAATACTCGTTGAGCTGTGTGCCGGGTGCAAGTTCGCCTGCATATACAACCTGCTCGGAAATACCATTATCTGCTGCAAGACTATCGATTGACTGCTTATACTCACCATCAATCACACCGCCTGCATACATATATATAACATCCTTGTGAGACTTAAGGTAATCACAAAGCATTCTGACAGAACCAAGTTGATTCTTTCTGTCACAAACTGAACCCACCTGAAAAATAATCTTCTTACTTTGAAGGTTCATTGATTTCTTGATTTCTTCGATCTTCTCTTTTGCAAGAGGAGAATATTTACAGATATTCACACCATTGTTTATCTTAACAATGCGGTTTTTATCAACAGAAAGATGGTTTACAAAATGGTCGGTAGTGATATCGTTAAGAACAAAAACCAAATCTGCGTTCTGAACACAGGAAACTTCCTGAAAATATTTCTTCTTAACTGTGCTCTCGATTTTCTCCCACTGTGTACCCCAGATATAAGAGTGAACAGTGTAAGCCATAAGAGCCTTTTTTCTGAGTTTCTTTGAAGAAAGCTTCAGAAAAAAGAACATATTATACTGGTTATGAAAATGGAGAACAACCTTTTCGTTTGTTTTTCTGAGGATCTTCTTGAGCTTTGATGCAAGTTTTACGGAATAAACCACTCTTTTAAGCTTATGTACAATTCCGAGGCTGACATCGTTTTTGCGAAAAGCAGAAGGGACTTTTACTTCCGTAACAGGCAGATTATTCTGAGGTCTTTCGTCTGCAGCAATGTCAATAATTTCTACATTCTCACCCATCTTCATAAAAGATGTGGTAAGTTCTTCAACAATAATTTCGGTTGCCGCACCCATCTGTGCAGGTATGGGAGTATAGCCTGTACCTATCTCGTATATCTTCATAATAGTTTATTCCTCGTAAATCTTAATTAACTTATCATAGTATGTTTTGGGTGTTTCAAAGGAAACGTTCTTACAATTTTCTGTATATTTTTCTGCAATCCCTTTTGTATATAGGAAATAACGGAGTTTTTCTTCCAAATCATCTGCATTGCCTGCCTCGAAAAGAAGACCTGTTTCTTTATCTTTGACAAGCTCGGGAATACCACCCATACGCGAGCAAATAACCGGTGTTCTGAACATCTGTGACTCGATAACGGAAAAAGGACAATTCTCGTACCACTCGGAAGGATAAACACTGCATTTTGCACGGCTTATGAGGGAAACAAGCTCTTCACCTGTCTTAAACCCTACATACTCGGCGTTGTCTATATCTTTCATATCATCAACCGCAACACCGTAGCCTGCAAAGAGAAATCTGACATCGGGCATTCTCTTTGCAACCTCAAGAAGCGTGTTGGTACCTTTATCGCGGGAAAGGTGACCAAATTCAAGGATGTAGTCGTCTTTCTCTACTTTGTCAATTGATTTATCTTCTATAAAATTATGAAGTGCTACTGTCTTATCAGCAAATCGCTGCTGAGTATCAAGCTTTCCTTTAAGAAAACGAGACGGGCATATAATCTTATCAATATAAGAATAAGCCTTGCTAACCTTCCAGGTATAAGCATCCATCATACCGAGGAAGCTCTTCATAGCGGAGCCTTTTACACATTTTGTTCTTAAACAATGGGTGTAATTACCGCCGAGACATTTTTCGCACACACGAATATCTGTATCGAACAAGCCGTGGCTGGGACATATTAATTGATAGTCGTGAGCGGTATATATAATTTTTAAATCGCTTTTTGTTTTTTCGCGAAATTTGTTTGCTTCTAAAATAATACTGGGAGTCAGATGAAACTGAATATTGTTAAGATGAACGATATCCGGTTTAAAATCCTCGAGGACCTTCCTTATCTTCTTTCTTGCTTCTTTTGAGTAGATAATCTTGAAAGGAGCTTTCAGATTCTTGGAAACACCTGTACTGAAATCCATATCAGAAACATATGAATTTGCATTATTACCTACAATATTCTTTTCGTTTTCAAGTCCGAAATACTCTACTTCGTGACCATGCTTTGTAAGCATTTCGCCAAGTTTGAAGACATAGGTTTCTGCTCCGCCCTTCTGAAAAAGGAACTTATTAACCAACAGTATTCTCATTTTTTCCTCCATCAGAAGTTTTATTCTTTATAAGAAATTACATAAAATTATTTCTTATAAAGTTTCAGAGTTTTTTCTGTAACATCGTCCCAATTATAGCGGGTGCAGATGTAATCACAAGCTTCGCTTTTAAGCTTGTTAACAATGTGGGGATTTTCGCAAAGATATGCCAGTTTCTCTGCTAAATCTGAAACATCGCCTTTTTTAAAGGTAACACCGTTCTCCCCTATAACCTCTGCACATTCAGGAATATCAGAGGTAAGGCAGCAGCCCGAATAGCTCATTGCTTCCAAAAGGCTCAACGGCATTCCTTCTAAATCCGAAGGTAATACATATATATATGCATTGCTGTAAAGTTCTTCGAGAATTCTGCCCTGAACAAACCCCGTAAAAATAATTCTCGGGTCATCCTTTGCAAGTTCACGAAGCTCTTTTTCGTATTCGCTTGTATCGGAAGAACCTCCTGCAATCAGGAGTTTCTTCTCGGTTTTAACATTTTTAAACGCATCAATAAGATATGTTATACCTTTTTCCGGTACCAATCGACCAAGATACAATATATAATCGTCTTTTTTGAGGCCGTATTTTTCGGTAATCTCAAGAGCCTCAAGTATTTCGGGTCGATTGACACCGTTAGGTATAAATACTGTTTCTCTATTATAGGTATCTGTAAAATAGTTCTTTACATTTTCACTAAGAACTATGATTTCGTGTGCTTTCTTTACAGCGCACTTTTCACCTGCTTTGATATAGCGGGAGGCAAAACCGCCCCATTTTGCACGCTGATGATCAAGACCATGTATGGTGGCAATACAGCGTTTGCCGAAGAGTCTGGGAAGCCAAAGCATAGCACAGGGGCCTTCTGCATGAAAATGGACAACATCATACCTTCCGAATGCTGCTCGAAAAGCAGCAAAGAATGACGAGGTCATGGCAGCAAGGCCTTTTTTATCAATAGTAAAAACGTTTTTTAGTTTAACACCCTTGTACTCTTTAAGAGCTGTAGTGTCAAAAGAGGAGCCGCCAACGTGATGGCCTTTTCTGTTATAGCAGGTCACATCTATGCCCTTTTGTGCCATTCTCTGAGAAAGTTCGCAAACAACAATCTCAACTCCACCCTCTCGGGATGGGATTCGTTTGTGACCGAGCATAGCAACTCTGAGGGGATTATTTTTCTTATTAGACATTATACGCCCTCCAGGCCGCAAACAGCTTTTACTGTTTTAAGTACAACTACAAAATCTGTTTTCAGGCTGCGCTCCTCTATGTATTTAAGGTCAAGCTCGAGCCAACGCTCGAAGGATAAATCATTTCTTTTTGGTTGAATCTGCCAATATCCTGTGATACCGGGAGTTACAAGCAGTCGTTGCATCTGAACCTCGGTATATTCCTCAACCTCTCTGGGTAGCGGAGGACGAGGTCCTACTATGCTCATATCACCTTTAAGAACATTCCAGAACTGAGGTAATTCATCAATACTGGAAGAACGGATGAATTTACCCACACGGGTAATTCTGGGGTCATCTTTAATCTTAAAGGCAGGTCCGTCCATTTCGTTCTTATCCATAAGCTCGTCCAGCATTTCGTCTGCGTTGGGAATCATTGAACGGAACTTATAAAACTTAAATCGTTTTCCGTTTTTGCCTACTCTGCTCTGAGAATAGATAGGAGAAGCTCCGGGACTGTCTATAACTATTATAAGTGCAAGAATAAGCATAGGAACAATCAAAACGGAAAGTGTAACAAAAGACACTAAAATGTCGAAAAATCTCTTAAAAAAAGAGTACACCGGTTTTGGTACTATGGTTATTAAATTTTCTTTTGAAGATTCAACCGAAACTTCTGTTGGTTTCAGAGAAACTTTCGTATTTTCACTCATAGTCCAAACTCCTTAAACTATTAATTATTCCTTATTATCTACAGGATTATAAAGTGTGTTGATAAGAACCTCGTCAACAGATTCCTCAAAGGGATAAAACTCCATATTGACTTTGTCTTTGTCATTTTCCGGTGTTTTATACTCGCCCTCAAGGGAGTAAATACCACAGAATTCGTACTCAGTAATCTTTCTTGCTATATCATCAATAGAACCGGGATAACGAGCTTCCATATTATTTACTGTGCTTGAATTAAGCAGATTTTCAACAACCGTATCATCTGACTGAACAGCCGAATAGAAAATATCAAAGAAGTTTTCTACATACTGCTTCTGTCTTTCCATACGGGCTTTGTTGGAGCTGTCATCAAGTCCGTATCTGGTACGAACATAAGTAAGCGCCTGCTCTCCCTTGAGAGTAACAGTTTCACCCATTACAAGAGCGGGATCGACAGAGGTAAGATCCTGAAGGATCTCAACCTTCACACCACCGATGATGTCATTGATCTCTGCAACTGCGTCCATGGGAACAGATACATAACCTTCAATATTAATATTCTCCAACAGGTCTTCTGCTGCTTTTACTGTATTCTCACAGCCTTTAACGCGATTTTTACCATAGGTGTGAGCAAGAGCAATCTGTCTGTAGGGTCTTTCAACAACACTGCCATCAAGGCCAAACTTATCCATATTTACCATTGTATCTCGGTTAATATGTAAAGCGGTGATTGTGGACTCGTTATTGTCAAGTACAAAGAGCATCAAAAAGTCAGCTTCCTGATTATTGTTTACCGCATCGCCATCGGTAACAATATTCTCACTTGTTTCGTCAAGACCCATTACAAGAAATATATCTACATTCTTCTTGAGTTCATATTCTTTTCCGTTAAAGGTCTTTGTTTTATGAGAAACATGAGGTGCAACTACCGAGTCAGGTGTTTTATTACCATTTTCCCAGTTTTTAAGTAACGCGATAACAGCAATAAAAATCACAACCATCGCTAAAGCAATTGCACCATATTTAATCAGATTAATTTTAAACTGCTTTTTTTCGCTTATATTCTTATGCTTTTTCATTCTTTCTCTTAAGAACTACAACGGATGCCATTGCAACAAGGATAACAGAAAATACTACGATACCTGTTACATAAGTGGAAGCAGGAGCACCTGTTATGGGAGAAGTGGACTCTGCTTTGGTACGATCAACAACAATTGCAAAAGTAGAAAGATCCTTAACTGTGAAGGAAAGGTATTTGCCATCCTCAACCTTTGCATCAGCAACTACCTGCCACTTGCCGTCAACGATCTGAACAAGGCCTACAAAACCTTTGAGTGTCTCTGTAGAAAGTTCAATCTTGAATTTGCCGTGGTTAGCATGAAGGTCGCAATCTGTGTAGTGCATATTGAAAAGGTCGCTAACAGAAAGATCGGAAGTAATTGTGCCGGGTGTAAGAACAGAGTCAATACCGGTAAAAAGATCTGTAAGATCAGAGGAACCTATAATCTGGTCGTAAGCATCCTGAATTTCCTGCTTGTGCTCATCAGAGAGCTTGTCGCGATCGCCGAAAGGTACTACTACAACATTAGCAACACAATCTTCGTCTTCGTTTTTGCAATCGATGATAATGGGAGCACGATTGTTGGAGGGGCTTTCAACAAAATTGTTGGGAGCAGCCATAACGGTTACGCTGAGAGAGAGCACCATAATAAGTGCAAGTAAAGTTGTGAATAATTTTTTCATGTATAATCATCCTTTCAAAAATGTTCAAAATAATTATTGATAAATCGAATCATTCCCCGCTTAGCAGTTCATTGTTGTATTCGATAAAATCCTTTATAAAAGTTCTTCCTGTTTTGCTTTTGATATATTCAAAAGCCGAGTCCATAAGAGGCGGTCTGGTCTCGATGCCGTGGCAATCGGAGCCTATTGCGTTAATATTGCCCGAAAGAAGCATTGATACCGCCTTTCGTCTTGTCAGCGGATGAATAAAGAAACTCGCGTTCACCTGATTTAAAATTCCGAGTTCTTTAAGTTTTGCCCACTCTGACTTAGGCTGATATCGCATATAACGCTCGATATGAGCAAGAATAACGATAAAGCCTTTTATATGAGATAAGGTCTTAAGTTCTTTGAGAGCATAGGCAGACCATTTGCACATAGGCATTTCAAGGAGCAAAAGGTTTGTGTTACCTATGCAGAGTTTACAAAGTCCCTCAAGACTGCTGATTCCGTCGTAATACAACACCTCTGCACCCATTATAATCTCGGGATGATCCTTACTGAGCAAGGGAGAAAGAGTATCAAAAGACTCCTGTCTCCTTTTGAGAAAATCATCAACAGATTCTTTGTCGGGAGAAAAGTGAGGCGTTGCAACAACTTTTTTTACACCTTGCAAGGAAAGCATATCAAGAAGTGCAAGGCTTTCGTCTGAGTTCTTACTTCCGTCGTCCAAAGCCGGTAATATGTGGCTGTGAAAATCAATCATTGTTTGGGATTATTACCATAACTGCCGTATCCCGAATAATAATACTTACGATAATATTTTGAATATTTTCTGTACTTATTACGGGAACCGCCTGAATTTTCAGCCTCGTTAAGAACGGTACCGAGAACGTTAACGTTTGAAAGATTAAGAAGTCTGAAACAATGTTCAAGTTCTTTCTTTTCGGTATAGTCCTCACGGATAACAATAACCATACCTGTTATAAGATTGGAAATTGCCAAAGCGTCGGAAACAATATTGACGGGAGGTAAGTCGACAACGATATAATCAAATTTTTCTGACATAAGTCTGAGAATTGATTCCATTCTGCGAGAACCGAGAAGCTCGGAAGGATTTGGAGGAAGATCGCCGGAAGGAATTATATACCAGTTCTCAAGGATATCGGTCTTAAAACTGCTCATCTGCTGTGACTCATAGCCCATAAGCAGATTTGTAAGACCGGGTGAGCTCTTAAGACCCATTTTCTTAGCGATACTGGGAATACGAAGGTCGCCATCGATAAGGAGAACCTTCTTGCCGCTTTCTGCAAGAACATAAGCCAAGTTGATAGCTGTTGTACTCTTTCCCTCACCTCTCATTGAGCTTGTAACACCAATGATGGGACATTTAACATCTACGGGAAGTGTGAAGCTTAAGTTTGTTCTTAATAGTTTATACTGCTCAATAGCAGTAAATGACAGGTTTTTGTGAAGGGTTTTCTTATTTGCTGTTGCGTCAAAGATTGTTGAACCCTTTTTATTCTTTAACATAGACATAACCGCTATCACTCCTTAGTAACTTTCTTTTTCTGGTAATAATATGCATATTGCTTTTCTGTGCCGCCAACAAGGTTAGGCACCTTTGCAAGTATGGGATACTCGTAAGTTTTAAGCAGATAGTCTTCATCGTGAATTGTATCATCAAGAAGAGCAAGAACAACAAGAACGATCAAAGCAACCAAAGCTCCGATAATCATGGCAACCGCTGTGTATCTTGTGATGTAAGGAGAAACCTTCTGAGAATTCTCGATAGGATAATCAACAACTGTCATATCACAACCGTTGATTACATCTGCCAGAATACCCGGGAAGCAATTGGTTATACTCTCGGCAATTCTTGCAGCCTCTTCGTAATCTGCACTGGTAACAGTAACACGAAGAACCTCGGTATCGTTAACAGAACCTGCTTTGATCATGGAGTAAAGCTCAGGATAGGTGTACTTATCGGCAACTCCTGCATCCTCTGCAATCTGTGTAAGTGTGGTTCTGCTGGTAAGAACAACGGTGTATGTTTCAACAAGTTCCTGAGCAGCTGTGAGCTCGGACGCATTGAAACTGAACTTACCGCCTGTAATGGATGAACTGTTGTTTACATAAAGCATAAGCGAAGACGAGTACATAGGCGTAACAAGGAATCTTGCATAGGAAAAACCTAAGCCTCCTGCAATAATTCCTGCAAGAATTACAACCCAGATTCTGTGCCATACAGACTTAAAAATATGTACAAAGTCAATGACAAAATATTCTTGTCTGTCCTGCTTGTTTGAGATTTCTTTTTTCATTCCCATTTCTCCTTATCATAAGCTGTATCAAACGAGGTAGTATTTACAAAAAAGGAACACTACGACATTATCTTATTTTACTTATAATATATTATCACACCCCATTTACAAAAACAAGTAAATTTGTCAATTTTTTAATATTTTGTATTAAATTAATTAAATAATAGCAAATCATCATAAAAACAGTGCAAAAGAATCATAAAAAAGAGGAAGCGGACAGGCACTTACCTGTCCGCTAAGCTTAAAAATTATAAGCAGGAAGAACAATTCTTCAGCTTAAAACTCTCGCAATCAGTACATTTTTTCTCGGTAGGATTTGCTTCGTGAGTACCTACCTTGATAGAGTCAAGCTTGCAATAGCCTTGTTCAATATTATTGTGTACACAACTTTGAACTGAACAGTGAATACTTTTGTTAATATTGTTTTCCATCATATTTCTCACCTCAATATTATTATCTTCAGACTTTGCTTATATATTCAAATCACAATATGGTTAATTATGAATAAAATATACAGAGGTGTTTTTATGATACATACATTCACTCATATATTACTCATAACATTTGGCACTGTTTTTCTTATTTCAGGATTTTGCGACTTTATAAAATTCATCATTCAAAAAACGCAAAAGCATCAAAATCATAATGAAACATTACTAATCTCCCCTATTACAAACCGAGATGAAAATGTGGAATTCATCCTCAGAAGCACAATAGGGAAAGTCCGCTGGTCATTAAAAAACCAACCGCAGAAAATAATATTTCTTGATTGCGGCATTGACGAGAACGAAAGAAAGATATGTGAAATTATATGTAATGATTACGAATATGCAGAGCTTTGGAATAAGAAAGAACTTAAAGAGTATATTGATAAAATAAATGAAAGTTTAATTTCTAAATAAGAATTATAGTTATCCTCTGATATATTAGAATGAATATATAACATTTAAATGAGGGCGAATATGAGCAACGAAGAACTTTATGAGGTTTGTGGTGAAGTAGAGCGAATTCTTTATCGCAACGAAGAAAACGAATATACTGTTATTGAAATCGGTTGTGAGGAAGAAAGCATCACAGCAACCGGTACAATGCCCCTTGTCTACGAAGGCGAAGAGTTGAAGTTAATCGGCTCATTCAAAAATCATCCAACCTATGGAGAGCAGTTTGTTGTATCCGCTTTTGAAAGAAACATACCAAAATCTACCATCGGAATTCTTAAATATCTTTCGTCAGGTGCAATCAAAGGAATCGGCCCTTCTACTGCTGCAAGACTCATCAAAGAATTTGGTGAAAAAACTCTTGAAGTATTAGAAAATGATCCTGAAAGAGTTGCAAAACTCAAGGGCATTTCTATAGATAAGGCCAAAGATTTCAGCAATCAGATGAAGGCTAATTCCAGCATAAGAGATTTACTTGCATACCTCAGCAGTTTCGGAATTAACGCTCAGGATGCGCTTGTGCTTTGGAAACGATTCGGAAACGAAACAATAAGCATAATCGAAGATAACCCCTACACCTTATGCTTTGACGGAAGCTCTATTCCTTTTGAAACTGCCGATTCAATTGCAAAAACCAAAAATTTTGATAACGACAGTTCCCTCAGAATCCGAGCCGGACTTTCTTATGTACTCAACCACAACAAGCGTTCCGGTCATACCTGTCTCCCCGAAGACAAGCTTCTGAAAACCACAGCAGAATTTCTTAAAGTAGAAGAGTTTAAAGCTCAGATCGCCCTGGATGATATGGTTTTTGACGGCACTCTGATACGAGATGAGTTACATGGTAGATTGTTCATTTTTCTACCCGATTTACATAGAAGTGAAACATATATTGCTGCAAGGCTCAAGATGTTACTCAGATGTCCTGTTGCTCCTGCAAAAAAAATCGACAAGCTTATTGAGGCTGTCGAAAACAGTACAGGAATAACTTATGCAGAACTTCAAAAAAAAGCTATAAACGAAGCTCTTTTAAAGGGTCTGCTCGTACTCACAGGCGGTCCGGGAACGGGCAAAACCACCACTCTGAATGGAATTATTTCGATCCTTAAATCTATTGGACAAACCGTGCTTTTAGCCGCTCCCACAGGTCGTGCCGCACAGCGTATGAGCGAGGTTACAGGTTGTGAGGCAAAAACTCTTCACAGACTGCTCGAGGTACAATGGACACACAACGACCAACCCGAATTCAAAAAGAACGAACTTAACCTTCTTAACTGTGATGCACTAATCATAGATGAGTTATCTATGGTTGATGTTTACATATTTGAATGTGTTCTCAGGGCCATACCTTTAGGCTGCAGAATCATTCTTGTCGGTGACAGCAATCAGCTTCCCTCCGTTGGCGCCGGAAATGTGCTATCCGACTTGGTTTCTTCAGGAATTATACCTGTGGTTGCTCTCAATGAAATTTTCAGACAATCCCAACAAAGTCTTATCGTTACCAATGCTCACAAAATAGTTACGGGTGAAATGCCTGACCTTAACAAACGCGACAACGACTTTTTCTATCTTCCCTGTCCTAATCCTGCTGATACACGAGAACTTATTGTCTCACTTTGCAGCGAAAGATTACCAAAAAGCTATGGTTTCTCTCCTGTGGATAACATTCAGGTACTCTGTCCCGGAAGAAAAGGCGTTTTAGGCACACACGAAATCAACAAAGTGCTTCGAGAAGCACTTAATCCTCCTGCACACACTAAAGATGAAATCACCTTTGGTTTTTCTACATTCAGAACAGGTGACAAGGTTATGCAGGTCAAAAACAACTACAACATCACCTGGATAAAAGACAGCACAGGCGAATACGGAGAAGGTATCTTTAACGGAGATATCGGTATTGTTGAAAAAATTGACAAGGTGCAAAGAAAAATGCTCATTCGTTTTGACGACAGACTTGCTGTATACGAAAGTGATAGTACTCAAGACCTCGAGTTGAGTTATGCTTGTACGGTACACAAAAGTCAGGGAAATGAATTTGATGCTGTCATCATTCCTGTTATTAAGAATTCTCCTTACCTTTTCTATCGAAATCTGCTTTACACAGGTGTTACCAGAGCAAAAAAACTCTTGATACTTACAGGCACAAGAGAAAGCATTAAATATATGGTAGACAACAACCTGCGTACACTTAGATACAGCGGACTTAAAAATATGCTTCAGGACGATTATGGGTCATTAATGTAATTATGAACAAGAACCTAAAGAAATTCATCAGAAACGCTCTCGTTATATTTTACCCGCAAAGGTGTCCGAGTTGCGAAAAGGTCATTCATAAAGCTGAACTTTTCTGTTCGGAATGTATGGAAGAATATAAAGACATAAACTACTCAACATACGCATCGGGCGGATTTCCTTGTGTCAGTGCAGTAGCATATGACGGAGTATTTTCCAGAGCCATACTTAAATTCAAATTTGACGGCAAAAAGCAATATGCACCACAATTGGCAGCTATGATTGCTCATGCTATAAAGAGGAATTACTCTGATGTAAACTTTGATTTTATCACTTATGTTCCTCTTCATCAAAAGAGATTCAAGTCAAGGGGCTACAATCAAAGCGAGTTGCTATCAAAGGAATTATCCGACTTTTTGGAGATTCCTCTTTTAACTGTACTTAAAAAGACCAGAAACAATCAACCTCAGCACAAGCTTAACGCATCAAAGCGCAAAGAAAATGTAAAAGGCGCATACAGAGCAATCGACAAAACTCTTATACAAAACAAGACTATACTGCTTATTGACGACATAATTACCACCGGAAGCACTTTGGGAGAATGTGCTGAAATCCTTGACTCAAACAATGCAAAAGCAATTTATTGCGCAACTTTTGCAATAAGTGTTGTAAAAACGACTTGAAAAGAAGCATAAGCTATAATATAATAAACCATATATAAACTAATTTCCCGAAAGGATAAAGCAAAATGGATATAGCACTTGATCTGGGTACCTGTAACACCAGAATTTACATAAACGAAAAGGGCAAAGTTTTAGACGAACCTTCTGTAATAACCTATGATGCAATCGACAACGAAATCCTTGCCGCAGGAAACGAAGCATATCGTATGTTGGGCAAAACTCCCACAAGAATCAAGGCCGTTTATCCCCTTGAGGGCGGTGTTATCGCAGAGCTTGATCTTGTAGAAGAAATGATCGGTATCTTTCTCTCTCAGGTAAGCAACAGTAAGGTGATTATGCCCAGAGTAGTTGCTTGTATCCCCGGTGAAATTACTGAGGTCGAAAAAAGAGCCGTTGTCAATGCAATCTCAAGTTTCGGTGTCAGAAGAGTTTATCTTATTGAAACAGCAAAAGCAGCCGCTATGGGTGCAGGGCTTGATATTACAGGTCCTCACGGTTCTATGATTGTTGACATTGGTGGCGGCACCGCAGATATTGCCGTACTTTCGCTGAGCGGTATTTCAATGTGCAAAACTCTCAAAAATGTAGGCAAACAGATGGATGAAGAAATCATTCGTTACATCCGTCGCAAATACGGACTTATCATCGGTAACACCACAGCAGAACAGTGTAAAATGGCAATCGGCTGCCTTATAAAACCGACTGAAGAAAAGTTATTCAGAGTAAAAGGCCGTGACTCTATGAGAGGTCTGCCTCGTTTTGTTGATATGAAATCTTCAGAAATTTACGAAGCTATCATTGAAACTGCTTTGGGTGTTGTTAAAGGAATTATGGAGGTACTGGAAAAGACTCCTCCCGAGCTTATTGGTGATATTTACACTGACGGAATTACAATCACAGGTGGTTTAGCTCAGCTTGAAGGCTTTACTGAACTTATTTCCCACTATACAAAGGTCGATGTAAAACTTGCCGAAAATGCAGCAGACTGTGTGGTAAAGGGTTGCGGTATGGCAATTGAATATATTGCCAATGCAGAGAATAATTCCTCTGCAAATGTTAACCCTCTATTAGCCGCATATTAATATAAATATTATCATAAAACGGTAACAGATGTTCTGTTACCGTTTTGTTGTTTTTATTACCATCCTTATTATTCTCAAATAAGTTTTTTGACATTATCAGCACAGTTTCGTTGTCCATTTTTTACTAATTATTTAAAATCAATTTGTTAATATACAACAAACTAGATTTATTTAAATATCGTATTCACCGAAATATATTAACAAACTTTGTACATTTTTTTAGTAACAATTGCGTTAAATTTTGTTGCTTTATTTACTAAAATATACTATAATATTTGATATCAAATTGCATTATGTCTTATTATATTTAATTGTATATATTATATTACATTTTATATTGACACTTCGACACTTCGCGAAAAAAGAATTTTTAGTAAAGGAGCATCGTTTTATGAACACTCGTGATTTTGTATCTGCTGCACCCGATACAGACAGTTTCCTCTCCCCTGCAGATGAGAATGTTCAGCTCCAGCGCCAGAACGAGATGCTGAAAAAAGAAATCGCACAACTTAAAATAGAACGACAGCGCATTAAGCAGACAAGAACAAGGCTTTCCATCTTCCTGCTTATCCTGCTCCTCGTATCAATGATAACAACAACATTCGCATGGTTTACAATCTCCAGCACCTCTACAGTTCACAACATGGAGATTACAATCGGTACAAGTGTTGACCTTCGAATTTCTGACGAAAATCACGGCAATGTGATTTCTGAATACTCACATGCTATTACAGAGGTTGAAATCAACAAGCAACTCGCAGCATATGAAACAACCATGGACGATATGTTGCTTGATCCTCTCAGATCTTCAAACGGTGTTGATCTCTTCACAGAGCATGGTACTACCCCTGTAGAGCCTAATAAGAACACTTACCTTGAATTTGAGCTTTTCTTCATTGCTACAGAAGATATGTGGGTTCACCTCACTCCTAACGAAAGCGAACCCGGCGCCGAAGACGGTACAAGCGTATTCACCTCCAGCACCGGCACAAAGGCTGACATCGTTAATTGTGTTCGTGTAAGCTTTACTGACGAAGAAACAGGAGCAACCGCTATCTACGAGCCTAACAAAGGTTCGTCTGTTTCCGGTCAGACAACATTTGATATCACAAACGGATTCAGCAACAACACCCGCCTCTTCCACCTCGACCGTGAAACAGCGAAGAAAATCACAGTAAGAGTCTGGATTGAAGGTAATGATCCCCAGTGTGATGACGATGTTCAGAGTGCAAACCTTCAGATGCAGTTCAACTTTGAAGGTACAGACGAAAACAACATTCCCCTTAACTGATAAAACTTAATCTCTATCCGATATAATTCGGGAACGGAGGGATACAATTTGTTTAACAAAAAACAGAATAAAACACCGGAACCTTTTACTCCGAGAGATCTGGACGCTCTCCACGAAAAAGGTTGGCGTAACAGCCGAGGCATTAAACGAGATGCTTCCGAGATGACCAAAGACCAGAAGCGAAGGCGTCGTGCCCGATGGATTATCATCGTCATTATTGCCGTTATCATTATTCTCTGGCTTCTCTCCTATTGTTCCACTCAATTCGGTGACTTGGTTGTAACTGTTGATAAAGATCTTGCAAATATGGGTGTTATTCTTTCCGAAACTTCCGGATTTGAAAATCCGTCGGTTACCCTTGACGGTGGCAGCGTTAAAGATGTTTACCACTTCACTTATGATTGGTTTGAAGACAAGGGAGTTCTTGATGACCTTGATAACATCGATGGCTCTCACAACGGAAAAGATTATTTCGCTTATACATTCTATATTCAGAATAACGGCACAGAGGTTTGTGACTATCAGGCAACACTTGAGGTTACCGGTGTTGCAAAAAGCTGTGACGAAGCCGCAAGAATTATGGTTTATAAAAACGGCGAACCTACCATTTATGCCAAACCGAAGCTCGGTACTACCGACGAGGCTGAATTTGTTTCTCACAAAAACAGCGAAAAGGCAGTACTCTTCTATGATAACGACACAGTATATACAGAAACCCTCTCCGAGTTCTCTCCCGGAGATATAGACAAGTACTCTGTTGTTATATGGTTTGAAGGCGAGGATTCAGAATGTATCAATGATATCATGGGCGGACACATGAGACTTTCAATGAACTTCGAGGCTGCTGAACTCGAAGACAAAACTTAAGTCTTTTGTAAACCTTTGATATCCTGATCCATTTGGATTATAAATTAACCCCAAAGCCGAGGGGTAATTCGGCAGAAAAAAATTATTTTATTGGAGGAATTTTCTAATGAAAACTTTCAGAAAAAGCTCACTCATCACATCCGTAGCTCTTCTCCTCGTTGCTATCGTAGCACTTGGTGGCGCAACATTCGCATGGTTCTCAACTAACAACACAGCAACAGCTGGTACACTTGAGATGACAGCAACATCCGCAAGCGGTCTTTACATCGCTGAGACAGCTCTCGAAGGCACAGCACCTGAGACAGGCTGGAGCTCCAAGATCACATGGACAGACAACGTAGATTCTATGCCCGCAGTTTCCGGTAACGCTTCTGCTCCCACAGCTTTCTTCAAGACATCTACTGACCAGGCTGATGGTAAGTGGAACGGCACTGATCCTATCCTCGCTGCAAACGCTAACACAGACTTCATCGTTAAGAAGATCTGGGTAAAGGCTGATACATCTGACGAAGTTACACTCACAATCACTCCCACAGTTGCAGCTGGTGCTACAGGCGAGATGAAGGGTTATGAGAGAATCGCTATCGTTGATGATAACGGCGCAGTTATCATGAGCAACGCTATCGAGGAATACGATGCATTCACAAGCCAGGCTGGTGCTACAGAGACAATCACAACTGAGGCTTACGGCGCACAGACATACACAGGCAAGCTCGACACTGCTAAGTGCTTCTATGTTTACATGTGGTTCGAGGGTCAGGATGCAGAGTGCTACAACCTCAACTCCGGTGCAAACTTCAAGCTCGACCTTGCATTTGCTATCTAATTTAAATCAGACTACATAACTGATATTTTAAACTAAACTTTTTGGGAGGCGTTCTCCGTTGAATAAAAAATTAAAAAGCATACTGAATATCACTCTTGATGTTCTTATGATACTGTTTTTGGTGTTTTCTGCTGTTGTGCTTCTTATTTCACTTTCACAAAAAGCAGAAGAACCCGGTGGTGAACCCTCCCATCTGTTCGGTACATCAATCAGAAGCGTACAATCCGAATCTATGGAACCTTACAACGAAGACGGTTCCAAGTATGAGTCAGACAATGCTTTCTACAAAGGTGACATTATCTTCTGTAAAATCACAGACGAAAACGACACCTTTAAAGTAGGCGATGCAGTAATGTTCTGGATGCCTCTTAATGCTCAGAATCAGCAGTGCAGTAATCAGATATATACCACAAAGGTACTTGTTACTCACGAAATTGTGAGAACAGAGGTTACAGAAGACGGAACTACACTCTACTACACACAAGGACTTAACCATAAGACCAACTTTGAGGAAGATATCCTTGCCAAAACAGCCGACGAAATCGTTGCAAAGTACAATGGTAAGCGCATTGGTGGTGTTGGTAAAGCTATCGACTTTGTGCAGTCCGGTCTCGGTTTCTTCCTTTGCATTATCTTACCCATACTTATATTTGTAATTATCCAGACAATTCGTGTTATCCGCAATCTTATTGCTTACAAAGCTCAGAAGGCTGCTGTTTCAGTAGCAAGCGGTGAGCTTACAGAGGAGCAAAAGAGATTGATTGCTGAAGAATATCTGAAGCAACAGATTGCTACAGACAACAATGCTACGCCGTCGACGGACAAAACTCCTGCCGACGAAGACACATCTGTCGAGGAGGAAACTCCTGCCGAATAATCTTTTGCGGCAAGGCAAGTACTGCCGACGACGAGTAAATAATAAAGAAGCGAGGAAGCTTATTTATTATGATGTTTACAGACAACCAATAGTTCTTTGATGCGTCAGCAGAGTATCAAGGAACTATTGATGTCCGTGACAATTTGAATAATATACAAAAGTATGTTTTTTCACTGCTTTTACTTTTGTGTATTCTTCAGATTGCCAAGGGTAATTAAATAAAGATATATAATGTAATATATCTTTACTACCCTATCAATCTTTTATGTTCTTGAAAAGGAGACTAAATATTATGGATGGCATTTTAAAATTTTTCTATGAGTTCTTTGGACAGTTCCTCGGTGGACTGTGGACTGCCTTCTCCAATATTTTTGTAGGTATCAAGGAGATGTTCAACTTCCCTAAGTACATCGAGATTGTGAATAATCATACATCCGAGCTTGGCGGTGTTGCATGGCTTTACGCTGTAATCGGTATGGTTCTGATTATTGGTGTTCTTGTTCTTCTTGTATTCCTCATCGCTATGTTCTTAAAGAAGTTCATCCGATTCAAGAAGAAGGTAAAAGATACAAACGACCTTATCGAAGAGGTTAACGCACTCAACCGCGAGGTTATGCGTCTTAACCTTGAGAAAGACAAGATTCTTTCTATGAAGGTTTCTCAGATTGGTCTTAATCCCAATGAAATTGCTGAACTTACAGGCGACGAGCTTGAGACTCTTAATAAGCAGGACACTCCCCTCGAAGAAGGCGAAAGCAGATTCTTCAAGCTGTCTCAGGTTGACGCACTTTGGGCAAATTATGTTCCTCCTGTATATGACAACGAGATCACTCTTCCCGAAATCTGCGAAAGATTCCGCAACTTTGCTTGCTCTAAGCTGGGTCTTTACTATGATATCAAGATTATCCGTCTCTTCCTTGCATCCTTTGCATCTACAAGACTTATTATCTTACAGGGTATCTCCGGTACAGGTAAAACATCACTCCCCTATGCTTTCGGTAAGTTCCTGCAGAACGACGCTATCATCACATCTATCCAGCCTTCCTGGAGAGACCGTTCTGAGCTTTTCGGCTACTTCAACGAATTTACAAAGAGATATAATGAAACAGAGCTTCTTCGTGCTATGTACGAGGCTACTTATAACGAGAACATTTACCTCACCATCCTCGATGAGATGAACATTGCTCGTGTTGAGTACTACTTCGCTGAGATGCTTTCTATCCTTGAAATGCCCTCCAGAGATGAGTGGATTGTTGACCTTGTTCCTAATGTATGGGAGTCAGACCCCAAACATCTTGACAGCGGTAAGCTCCACCTTCCCCAGAATATGTGGTACATCGGTACTGCTAATAACGACGACTCTACATTTGCTATTACCGATAAGGTATACGACCGTGCTATGCCTATCGACATCAATACAAAGGGTGTTCCCTTTGAGGCTCCCCAGACCGAGCCCCTCAACCTTTCTTACAAACATCTTGAGGCTATGCTCAACTACTGTAAAGAGCACAACAAAGTATCCGAAGAAAATCTCCACAAGATTGAACTTCTCGACGACTATGTTATCGAGCACTTCAGACTTGCTTTCGGTAACCGTATTGTTAAGCAGCTCCGTGAGTATGTTCCCGCTTTCGTAGGTTGCGGCGGCACAGAGCTTGACGGTCTTGACTATGTTCTCGCAAGAAAGGTTCTCAGAAAGTTTGAGTCCTTGAACCTCAGCTTCATCCGTGACGAAATCGATGGTCTTGTAGATTACCTCGACTTCCTCTTCGGTGAGGCTAATATGCTTGAGTGTAAAGAATACCTCAGAAGACTCCAGAAGCTCGTATAATTTATTTGTTATTTCTATTATATTTATTAACTATTATATTAACTTTTACTTGTGGGCAGGCTGAGTCCTGCCCAACAAAGATTTTTTGAAAGAGGTGAGGAAATCCTAAATGGCTGATTTTAATAAATATTATCGTGCATTTGTCCTCATGCAAGAGACTCTAAAAGGGGATTTCACTCATAGTTACATAAACAGCACACTTTCTGACGCTGATCAGGGTAAGGATGAACTTTCCGGCAAGAATTACAGTCGTGTTATCGATATGGACTGGGTTGAAGCTATCGAGGATGCTATCCCCTACATCGATAAGGCTATCCGTGAACAGCGTCGATTCATCATTCAGAACGAGGATATCGTGCCCATAGAAAAAGCAAGAAAGATAACCTCTGAATCTGTGCGTCATCTTGCACAGCACACAAATCTTATTGCTCGTGTTGAAGGCGACGATGTTACTCCCGAGAGAATCCTTGATATTCAGCGTGAGGAAAGTTTTGCTATTTACGAAAACCGCTTCCTCCGTACTCTTCTTGTACACGCATCACGCTTTGTTGATGACAGATACAAAGAGATGAAACACGCTCCCAACGACTCTTATCAGAAAATCCATATTTCCCGTAGTATTTCTCTTAATCATCAGAAACTTGATTTTGAGCTTACTTATGCAAACGAGAGCCACGAAGCAAAAGAGTTCGATATTAACGCGGATGTTTCTACACTTACTGACTATCAGCGTGTAAGAAGACTTCGTCGTGTTCTTGCAGATTTCTCTGCATCAGCTCTTATCCGTGCTCTTACTAATACAGAAATGGTACGTCCTCCTATTCAGCGTACCAACCTTATGACCAAAAACCCCAACTTCAAAAAGGCTCTTGACCTTTACCTCTTCATTACATCCTATAAGAAGACCGGTTTTGAAATTGTGGGCAAAGAGTACACAGGCCAGATGGACCAGGAAGTTCAGCTTGCTATGTACAACGTAATGTCTTATCAGCATTTTGTAATAAGCATTGCTACCAACCCTGCTTTAAGACGTATGCTCCACGAGAAGTATCTTGAGGAAAACAAGCGACTTGAGACCGAGGCACTTCGTCCTGAAGAGCAGATTATAGCTGAAACCGAAAAACGAATCGCAGAGGTTCGTGCTGAAGAGGCAGCTATAAGACTTGAAGAAATCAGAGATCGTGAAAAGCAGATTAACGAACTTAATTCTCAGCTTAATCACGCTAAGTTTACACTCCGTCAGTATGAAACAAAAATGACGGAAATGAAAGGACTTATCAATCTCCACGAAACCACTATCCAACAGCTTAAGGATCAGATATTCGAGCTTGAGAAAGAAAAGAAAGTCCTTACAGACAAGGTGGAAGAGCTTACCGCTCTCACCGAATCTCAGGCTGCTACAATTACTGCACAGGCTGCAGAAATTAATGCTCTTAAGTCTCAGATTGCAGCAAAAGACGCAGAAATTGCTAAGCATCTTGAAACAATTGCTCAGGCAAAGGCAGCTGTTGAAACTCTCAAGGCTGAGGTTGAACGCCTCACAGCCGAAAACACAGCTCTTAATAACACCGTTGCTACACAGACTGCTACGATTGCTACTCTTACAAAAGAACTTGAAGAAGCAAGAGAAACTCTGTATAAGAATGCAGAAGAAATCGGACTTCTCAAGAATACAGTTGCAGAGAGAGATGCTACTATTGAGAAAAACAACGCAGAGATATCTTCCCTCTCAACAGAGCTCAGCAATGTAAAAACTCAGTTTGAGGATGCAAAGGTCCAGTTTGCTCAAGAAACTTCAAGTCTCAAAAAGGCTCACGAAGAAGAAAAAGAAGCTCTTTACCTTAATTTCAAGAAGCAGACAGAAGAAACAAAAGCTGCTCATAATGCAGAGATTGCAAACATTAATACTACTCACGAAGAGCAAGTAAAAAATCTTAACTCTGCACACAAAAATGAAGTTAATGCTCTCACCTCTCAGCACGAGCAGGAGACTTCAAAGCTCCACACAGACTACAAAGCTCAGATTGATACTGCACAGAAAGCTCACTCAGCAGAGGTTTCCTCTATCCGTGCAGATTACGATGGCAAGATAAACATACTCAAGTCCGAAAATCAGGAAAAGCTCGCTCAGGCGGCTGCCGCATTTGACGCAAAGCTTGCATTGGAAACACAGAATTTCCAGAAGTCCCTCTCCTCTCGCGATGCACAGCACTCAAAAGAAGTATCCAAACTTCAGGAAAGCTTCGATACCGAACGTGAAAGCTACAAAAAACAGCTTGCTAACAAAGAGAAGGAAATTGAAAAGAAAGTTGCAAGCGAGCGTACAAGATTCGATAAAGAACTTGACAAAAAGCAGAAAGAATATGACAAACAGGCAGAGCGTATCCGTAAGGAAGCTCAGGCTGAAATCGAAAAAGTTCGTCGTGAAGCCGAGAAAAAGATTCAGGAAGAAATCAAGCGCGCTCTCGAGGCTGAGAGAAGCCGCTTAGCTTCTGACGAAAATCTCCAGAATGTTTCCAAACATATCGGTGGTAAGAAATTCGGTTTCTATATTCATAAGAAATGAGAGAATATTTAGATGAAAGTATTCAGTTTTATTAAAAACATAAAATTGAATAAAGATAAGCCCGTTATCAAGCACATAGCCTTGCTTATGGCAACTCTTATGATACTTGTTGTGGCTGTATTTGCATGGTTTTCTTATGGCAAAACCAAAGCAGAAGCAGGTGACCTTTCCATTTCTATGAAAATGCCCGACTCAATGCAGATTTCCCTTGATGGCGGTAATAATTTTGTTATCGGCGGAATTGATATTCTCAGCGCTGATGATCAAAAGTTCATCGGCAATTCTAACAAGATTATCGGCGAAGATGGCAAACTTTTACTTTCTATGCAGGATATTACTTCTGACGGCAAAAATTTCCTTCGTCCCAAGTTTAACGAAGAAGACGGTCAGAGTATCCCTGATACTACTCAGAACTGGGATTCTGCCACCAAGAATCGAGCTTATATCTCTCAGGATATTATTTTCAGAACAGATGAGCCTTGCGATATTTTTATGGGTTCTGATACAAAAATCATTACTTCCTGTGAAATTGATAAAAAACAACTTGTATCAGACACAGCAAGTGAAATCGGAAACAAAAGCACAGCAGGTAATTTCTCTAATGACTGCATAGTTGGTGCGCTCAGAATTTCCGTTGTTTCCGACAATGAATGTAAATTCGTTTGTATTCCCAGATCTGATATTGAGCTTGTCAGAAATGCTAATGGCATCACAATTAATACAGGTGATAATGTATCAGATGATGCAAAAATACATACACATTACGACTCTACTTACCAGACTACTGGAGATACTGTAGACAACATTGATCCCATCTTAGCTTTTAATGGTACACAGAAGATTGCTTCTACTACAGAAAAGATAACCCGTGATGGTAAAGATGGCTATGAAGCTAAGGCTACAGTTAACTTGTGGCTTGAGGGCTGCGACCCCGAGGTTACTCGCCTTCTCTCCGGTGGTAAGTATCAGGTTACTTTTGATTTTCTTGCAATAAAAAAATAATACAACACATTTCACAGAGAGTTTTCTGCGCAGTGTTACATTTACTTTAATGTAAATAAAAGGAGGTGCGACAAGATTGCGTTTTAACTCAAGCAAAATAAAATTTAATAAACTAATCTACCCCATTGTCGTACTTAGCCTTATACTTTTATTGTCACTTACAGCTACATACACGTGGCTTTCCAACTCACTTTCTGCAAAGGTAACTGCAAGTGATAATAAACAATACATCACTATTGATGCGGATGCAGGTCTGGAAATGAATTATGGTGACGAAGATATGAATCAGGGTACCATTAACATCAACAATGTTGTTAAAGACGGATTTGCACTTTATGAATGTTCAAGTGTTGATGGTAAAAACCTATTCTTCCCTCTTTCCGGATACAATTTTGTTAAAAGTAATGCGTTGGCAGATGATGCTGATGGTGAACTTGTAAACAGTGCAAAGACAAAAGATTTTCTTTACAGACCTTCCACTGTAAACGACAAAAACACCAAGTATATTTCTGTTGACCTTTCTCTTCTTGCAAAAAGCGATACACCAATTTGGCTATCTGCTGATTCTAAGATAAGCGGTACTATCGCAGATTCAATCAGAATTGCTTTCGTAGAGAACGAGCCTAATGGTAAAACCGTTATCTTTGACAACAGTGCACAGGGATACGGTGAACGATACACAGGTATAGGTTCTATCATTACCAAAGAAACAGTTAACGCTGATGGTAGCATTAATATAATTGGTGCTGTTAACTCAACGTCAACATACACATGTAACTCTATCCAAGCATACACATCCGATCATGAGGATAATCCTCTTTTCACTCTTAAAGCCGGAGTTGAAAAGAAAATAACAGTTAACATATGGCTTGAGGGTACTGACGCTCAATGCACATACGATAAATTAACAAATATCAAGGATCTCCTTGATATTTACATTAAGTTCTCTACTTCTACCGAAGATAAGAAACCTTACTACTTTATTGATCATACTCTTGAGCAGTGGGTTGACGATGACGACTGCTATGTATTTGCTTTTGACCAGAGCGGTAACGAACATCCTATGAGAAAGTCTGATAATTACGAAACAGACCACACATGGATTGTAGAAATGAACGCAAGTAAGAAGCCTGTTCAGTTTGCAAGATATAATCCTGACAATCAAACAGACAAACCTCAGGAGTGGAACATCTGGGAGTCCGGAGACTCCGGTTCTTGCACAACTTACAATGCATTTGCACACAACACAGGTATCTGGGACGACAGCTTCACAGGCGACACAATTACCTTCTTTGATGCTATGACTGATCATCCCATTCTTGAGCAGAGCAGCGATACAGAAATGCTCGTATGCTTCACAACTCAGGATGGTAATGGTAATGATATCGACTACACTTACAAGATGAGTAATCAGTGGAACGAAAGAAGATGGCGCGTTGTCATCCCCTCTGATGTAAAAGATCTTACATTTAAGTGGTGCCATAAAGACGATACAACAGGCAGTGAACCTTGGCTCTATTACGAGACAACAGACAGAGGTACAAACACCTACTTCTCTGCTAACGATTATGCCGGTGGTTATTGGAGTAATCATATTCTTCTTGTTGACAGCTCCAATGGCGGATATGCAAATATCGAAGATGGTGTAATCTGGGTTGCATACTTCTTTAAGGGCAACACCGAAATTGGCTGGACTGCTATGAATGGTAAGACCACAGGCGGAAGATATATGGCTGCTGTACCTGATGGTGCAACACAGGTAATCTTCTGTAGATATGCAGACTACTCCGGTTACTTCGATTGGGACTGCGTATATAACCAAACCAATGACTTAACCTTTGGTACAAACAACCTTTATAAGGTTAGCGGTTATAGCGGTGACCGTGTAGCCGGTACATGGGAGAAAACCTCTAATATTGATTAAATACTGAAATACTACGAAAGGAGAGTGCAATATGAAAGGAAAGCATTTTGCTGCAACAGAAAAGAATAAAAAACGCACCAAGAGTATTGTGCTCTCTATCGTTGCACTTTTAGAGCTTATACTCCTTGTTACATCAATGACATTCTCTTGGTTTGAGCCACTCTCTTCTTTAGAACTTGAGGGTAACGACTTCCAGACCGCCTCTCTTCTTAACTCTCACATTGAGATTGGCGAGAATAAGTCCTCATCCGATACAACATACAACAATGTTATTGATCTTACAACATTTTTTGACACACAAAAAGAAGTTCGCCTCTCCCCTGTTTCCAGCGTGGATGCAGAAACTTTCTATGCTCCCTACGAGGGTAAACCGGGCAACGCAAACACAAAATACCGACAACTTACTAAAGAAGATGTAACTTCTAATATCATTCAGTTTTCCTTCGAGATTTCTGCACCCGATGGTGCAACAGATTTCTACCTTACGGAACTTCTTCCGATTGTAAATATTGATGATTGGGAATATTACTGTGGAGATAAAGAAACAAGTCCTTTCAGATTTGCTTTCTATGATGGTACAAATACTGTTATCCTCAGAAACAGTAGCATAATGAATACCGGCAGTGCTGAAGCTAACAATAATCAAACAGCAATTGCCTCTCTTAAAAACGATGATACTGCAATTATTTCATCTGCAAATCTTAGTCGTCCTCAGGAATATGCATACTACACAGACCACAGAGAAACCGTTGAAATCCCCAACGCTGATGGAAAAACCGGTGATGATGCTCCTAAAGAGGCAATCAAGCCTATCTTCCACCTTGACAAAAACGAAACAAAAAAAATTACTGTTTCTGTATGGCTCGAAGCTCTTGACTATGAAAGTTTGAACAACACAGCCAATATGCCTATAGCAGGAGCTCCCATAAGCTTTGATATTAAGCTCTGCTCCTCTTGGTCAGTAACACGAGAAATTACTGTTTATGACTACACTGCAACCCAGTGGATAGATAATAAGGATGACTCTAACAGAAACACCTATCTCTTTGTAAGAAATGCAGATGGCGATTCTAACAACACACATTATCAATTAGATTACAATTCTGAATTAAAAAGCTGGAGAGGTTTTATCCCTGTAGCTCTTAAGAATTGCGAATTCCTTTGGGGCACATTAAAAGACGGAAAATGTAATCCCAATGAGACTTGGGGTAAATTCCAGGCTCCTAACAGAGGCAATGCAGAGATTATTACAATGCTTGGTGATAAATCTGCTTGCGTATGGAACCTTGACCCTGAAGATCTGATTAAAATCGATTTCCGCGATTATACCCCCACTACTACGGAAGATCCTGACGGATGGATTAACAATAAGGATGATCTTGGCAACGACATAGACATTAACGTTGAGATTGCCTATGACGGAAGAATACTTGACTACAGTATGACAGATGAGCCTACAAAAGATAATGTTGGAAAGAACTCATGGTCTTGCTGGATTCCCAATACTGTTAATCAGGTTGACTTCAGCCGCAGAGGATTTAAATCAGCAGATAACTATATTGAATTTAACAGATGGTATGGAAAAGACAGAAACGGCGAAACTGTTTACCGTGCAACAGGCGGTGACGGCGGTACTGTTGGTGGTGGAACTACAACAGGACCCTTTACTCTTTATGTAAAGATAGACGATGCAGTTGCTGATGTCTTCTATAACTATAACAGAGGCAAGAATCCCGCAATTTCCTTTACTGGTGATGCTAACAGAACTCTGTGGGACAAAACTCTGGACAAAACAACAATCAGCAGATATGATTATAAACCTATTCTGGATGAATGGCCAAATGGTGAATCTGAGCTTACACGAGTAGGCAACACTAACACTTGGTATATGACCTTCAGCGAAAAGCCCGACCCCGGCACTTTTGTAACAGTATGGAGCCGAAGCGGTGCTAACAACTTCAATGATGTTGATGGTGATATGTGCTTCGGTGTGTTCTATCTGTTTGACGCAACCAAGAATTACAACACTATTACTATTACCACAGCTCAGAAGATTACATCCAATGGTGCAAGTAATAACTATGCACTGCTTGGTACTATGAGCAGTGACGGCTCAGGTGCAGGCGGCAACGTTAACCCTGAAGGCGATGTAGGTACAGGTGTTTGGGGTGAAATCGATGCTCCTCCTCAGAGCACATGGACCAATCCTGCTACCTTTGTACATGTATCCAATGTTGATTCTGTAAAGGTTACATTTACATACGACGGTACAGAGTGGACTATGGATATGACCAAAGACACTACAGACACAACCGGCAGAACATGGACTACAAAGGCTATTCCCAACAGCGGTGCTACAAATATTAAGTTCACCGATAACAACGGAAACACATGGATTGCTCCCACATCACCCACACGAAGCAACATCAGACACCGCGTATATGCTACAAACACCAATGGCGGTTGTATAGGTTGGAGAACCAAGCTTACACCATCCAGTGGATCCGGACATATTTACTACTTCAAGCATTACAACACAGCTACAACTGCTATGACAGTATCCTTCGTTACATCAGAAGGCGTTCCCTTCTCCTACAATCTTACTAAGGGATCAGACAACCTGACCTGGAGTACAAACACAACCAATATTCCCGATGATGCTACATCTGTTAAATATTCAGATGGAACACGTACTTGGACTGTTGGTAATAATAATTCCAGTACTCCCTACTGCTTTGCTCTTGATAATAATCAGTACGAGCTTAGAAAGACCGGAAACTATGCAAGAATCTACCTTGAAAGAAACTACAACTGGTCAGATATGTGTATCTATTACACAGGTACTGATGCTCCTGCATGGCGTGGTAACGCTATGATAGATCTTGGCAGAACACACAACAGTAGTCCCCTTTACTGTTATCTTGTTCCCACAGATGCAGGACTTATCATCTTCAATGGTCTTGAGAATGGATCAACCAAGCAGACAGTAGACCTTACTTCTAACCACAAGACAGATATGAGAGTATTCAAGTTCAGTTCTTGGAACTCAAGCCAGAACAAAGCAAACTGCTCAAATTCTTCAATATCTGCATCTTCGCTTAACTAATTAATCTTAAACTACACAGAAAGGACGGTGAGCCTATGACAACAAAAAGATTTTTGAGATTTCAGATAATCTTACTTATATTACTTGCTATAACACTTATCGGCAATACATTCTCGTGGGCTACCCGTCCTGCTGTTAAGGGTGGCGGATTTATGGGAAGCGGTGGCAATTATTATGAGTCAATCAAACTTGTAACCGACCAATACTACATTAACGGTAACCAATGTTCCGCTGTTACTTACAAAGGTACATACAACGAGGAAACAGGCAAAGTTACCTACGACGATGAAATTGAAGGTAATTCCCCTACTCCTGTAACAGAATTTACAGATAATGATCTTACTAAGGGTGAGGTACACTATTTTAAGACCATAATTACCAATCCTTCCGAAGTAAAAACAAATGTTTCTTTGTTTTTAAGCGGATATACAGAAAACGAATTGACTTCCGCTATGCTCGGTGTTTCTACACCAATAACAACCAGGGGTAGTTATCCTCAATCATCATATGACTATTCAACAGGATTAAGATACTTTAAGCATGTTTCTGTTATTTCCGAGTATGAAGTAGCTCCTGCAAAAAATGGTGTACCATCTACTGCTAAAATCGAATGGTTTGTTTACTATAATGAGGCATCCGATGAAATTCATCACGGTGAATTCCATATTTCTGATATCGTATTTACAAACAACTAATATACTTAATTTTATTTCATATTCTGATCAAGGAGATCAATAGCCTATGTTTCGTAAAATAACCAAGATTTTAGGCATAACTTTATTAGTAATTTTTATTATTGCTCTTATCTTTGTTTTGTTTGCAAGAATTTCAGGCAAGACCCCTTCCCTCTTTGGTTACAGTCTGCTCCGTGTTGAAACGGGCAGTATGGAACCCGAGCTGAAGGTTGGCAATATTATTCTTGTTAAACAAATCGATGATCCATCCACCCTTAAAAAAGGTGATGTTATCACATATTACGGTCAAGAGGTTCCCGTTAAGGGTTCTCTTGTTACACACCAGATTTGTGAGGAACCAAGAGAAGAGAATGGTAAATACTATTTCATAACAAAAGGTTTGCGAAACACTCTTCCTGATCCGGAATTCGATGACTCGCAGCTTTTTGGAAAAGTTCAGTACAAGATTCCTCTTTTGGGTACTCTTTATGATTTCTTCAGCAAACCCTTTGGCTTGATTGCATTTGCAGCGGTTATGATTATTGCATTCAGTGCAGAACTGATTAACCTGATAAATATCATCCGAAATAAAGATGAAGAGGTTGATCACGAAGTTCCTGTTTCAGCCGCAGATCCTGTATTTAAAAATGATTTTGAAGAGTCAATTGAGCAAGAAACTAACGAGATTATCACAAATCTTGAAGACGGACTTTAAATTAAACTTAACGCCTCTCTTATGAGAGGCGTTTCTTTTATGGTTAATATTATATTGCAGAAAAATATAAGTTTTATCTTGTTATTATTCATCTCCATCAAAAGCCAAAACAACAATTAACATAAAACATATTGATAAAATATAAAGTTTATTTTATAATATATAAAAATATTGCGAGGTGTTATAAAGTATGGCTAAAGATAACTGCGAAATGTGCGCTCACTATACATTTGACTATTACAGCCAATGTTATACTTGTGAAATTAATCTTGATGAAGACGAAATGGAAAAGTTTTTGCGTGGCAGCAACTTTGAATGCCACTACTTTGAACCTGATGACGAGTACAAGATTGTACGAAAACAAAACTGATACGATTGCAACACATCCGTAATCTGCTTAGATTTACTTCAGATTCGATTATCTGATGTTGTGTATATAATTTCATATCTCAACCAAATGACGCAAAGAAAAGGCACACAGCAAACGCTGTGTGCCTTGTTTGTTTTATATTAAGATAAGCCGGATTATGCTTAACTTACCTTATAAGTATAAATTACTTATACTCGTAGAAGCTGGGCTCCCAAGTACCGATTGTGTACTTGCCACCGGACATCTTATCCATATACATACCAACGCTGCCTGTAAGCTCAAGGTCAACTGTCTGACCGCCGTCACCATTGATAATGTAGTTTGTGCAGCCTGAGGGTACATAACCAACATACTGGTTCTCACCATAGTCGTTTGTAAGAGCATACTTCATTGCTACACCGGGCCATGCTGCTGTCTCGCCTGCGGAACCGCCCCAAGAGTAGATGCTTGCTGTATTCCACTTAGTAGAGAATACAACTGTGTAGTAACCATCAATGATGGGATACTGACCATTGGAAACATCGATTGCATAGGGATCAACATCAGCTACAGGTGTGGGATGTACTTCTGTAACGAAGTGCTTGAACCAGTTGTTTGCCTTCTCAAGTAATTCAAAAGCTGCCTTGATTTCTTCATCTGTGCCACCGTTTACAACATAGAAGGAAACAGATGTAAGAACTGCGTTGAACTTCTGATACTCGTTCTTTGTAGCATCTTCATCAGCAACAACGAAGCCGAAAGCTTCCTTAAGTGCAAGCTCATCTGCGCCGAGAACATTCTCAGTTACATAATCAGCCTTATCCTTGAGGAGTGCACTTGCCTCTGTGTAAAGAGTTGTAAGCTTTGTCTTGGTATCGTCGCCACCCTGGTCACCGCCGGTTGTGCCTGTACCAATGTTGGTATCTGTAAGGAGACCTGCAACCCACTTCTGAATTGCTGTTGCGTCCTTAACATTGATGCTGCCGTTCTCGTCTGCATCTGCAAGAGACTCGTCGTAGTTAGCAACCTCAAGACCTGCAACTGCCTTCTGAATTGCTGTTGCGTCCTTAACGTTTACAGTTTCGTTACCATCAACATCACCGAGGAGGCCTGTAACTGCACCCTTTTCTTTGTACATATAAACAACGCAAGTTGTACCTGCTGTGAGGTTACCGGAAGCGTTTGCGGGAGTTTCAGCCTTGCCGTACTTAGCAATGGGGCTTGTGAGGTAAACTTCGTTACTTGTTACGTTGTTGTATTCCTTGATAACATCTGCACCGAGCTTCTTACCTGTTTCAGCATCAATGTGAGATGTGATGATCTTGGAGTCGAATGTAACGATCTTGTTCTTAACATAGATAGTACCGGATGCATCGTAACCAGCCTCACCGTTGAGGGGCTCCTGCTTGGAGTTGTTGGAAAGGAGGAACATAACCTTACAGCTAGCGAACTTTCTGGGGTTGCCGTTCTCGTCCTTCATCTGAACAGTGCTATCATCGATAACATACTTGTACCAGTTGCCGAGCTCTTCGCCTTCGGGAAGCTCGTTGATGTCTGTAACCTTCTTCATGTTCTGGTTCTTAACGTTCCAGCCGCCGAGAGGCTTCTCAACATCACCTGTAGACTCGTCCATCTGCTCTGTGTAAGCATACATTCTGAGGTTCAGACCATTGAGTGTGCCAAGAGCGTTGTAGTAGTAAACAGTAATCTTATCGGAAGCAATCTGCTTGTAAACAAAGTTGATTGTTGCAGGGTTAGCTGCATCAAATATACCCTTGAAGTTTGTGGGGTACTTGTCGGAAACGAGCTCGAAACCTGCGATATTCTCGAAGGGAACGTTGTACTCGGAACCATTCTTAAGTCTGTATGTAACATCAGAGGAGATGCTCTCGCCTGCTTCGTTTACATACTTAACTGTAAGGTAGCCGGATGTTGTTTCCTGCTTGTAGTAGAAGCTAACAACTACATCCTGACCCTTTTCAACTGTACCGTAAACGGTGTTGCCGTCCTTAGTACCTGCGTTGTTCTCAATCTTTGTAACAGAGTGATCAAAGATTGTGTATGCATCGGGAGTTGCTCTCCAGGTTGTACCTACTTCGTACTTAACTGTAGATGTCTTGAGGAGCTCCTCGCCAACATAGTGGTTAACTGTAATTGTCTCGTACTCTGCGGGCTTTGCAGATGTTTCGCCCTGAACGAGAACAGCAGAGCCGTAAGCACCTACATTGTATGTGCCTGTTGCTGTACCGAGAGATACAAGACCTGCCTTCTGGCCGTCAGCAACGATTGTCCATGTGCCTGCGGGAAGTGTAACTGTACCTGCATCAGCACCGTTGTTGAGAACAACAACTACCTTGGACCACTCGCCTGCCTTAGTATTGTTACGTGTGTAAGCAAGAATTTTTGATGTGTTGGATGTTGTGAGATACTCAGGAACGTTTCTTGTATCAGCCTCTCTGAAGGGACTGAATGCGGAACGGATCTCTCTCATGCCCTTTGCATATGCAACTTCTGTTGCGTATGTTTCGATTCTCTTCCAATCGAATGCGTTGATATCACCAAGGTTGTAGGAGTCAGAGTGACCGTACTTTGTACGAGCAAACTCTGTACCTGCAAGTGTGAAGGGGATACCCTGTGCTGTCCAGAGGTATGTAAAGGATGTTCTGAGCTTTGCTGTGTTTGCAGCAGATGTAGACTCGAAATCTTTACCTACGATTCTATCCCACCATGTGGGGCCGTCATGACAGTCAAAGTAGTTGATGGACTGGTTGGGGTATTTACCCATTGAACCGCCCTTGATACCATCCTTGGAGGAGCTGATGCTGCCTGTACCTGTGAATACGGACTGGATGGAGTTTCTAACCTGATCGGAGAAACCTGCGATGTTAGCAGAGAGCTTACCGAAGTTAGGTGTAGAAGACTCGTAAGAGCTTGTAAGACCGGAGGAAGCACCGCCTGTCCAGGGCTCACCGTACATAATGATCTTCTTACCTTCGCCATCGAGCATACCATTGAACATATCACGAATCATGTTCATTGTCTCTGTATCGTGGCAAGCCATAAGGTCAAAACGGAAGCCGTCGATGTGGTACTCTTCTACCCAGTACTTAAGGGAGTTGAGCATGTAGCTACGGAACATAGCCTTATCGGAAGCAAGTGTGTTACCACAACCTGTACCGTTGATGTAGAATGTGCCGGAGGACATTCTGTAGTAGTAGCCGGGAACTGTGTAAGAGAAAGCAGACTGCTCAGTTACATATGTGTGGTTGTAAACAACACCCATAATAACTGTGATGCCTCTGTCGTGGAGAGCCTGAATAAGCTGCTTGAACTCGTTGATTCTTACGTTACCATCGTAGGGGTTTGTAGAATACATACCTTCGGGAAGGTTGTAGTTCTTAGGATCGTAACCCCAGTTGTAAGAGAGGGGGTTGGTCTCGTCACCGGAAGCAAAGTCAAAGGGACACTGAATGTGAACAGCCTTGATACCCTGCTCTACGAGGTAGTCGATACCAACGCTCTTACCATTGTAAGTAAGACCGCCCTCAGCAAAGCCGAGGAATTTACCCTGGTAGTTCTTGTCAACACCGGAGTTATCGTTGGATGTAAGGTCAGCAATGTGAACCTCCCAGAGAGCCTCGTCGGTTACTCTGTCGGGGAATACATGCTTGTCGTTGTTCCAACCATCGGGGTCGGTAGAATCGAGGTCAACAACCATTGAACGATCGCCGTTAACGCCTGCTGCTTTTGCATAAATGTCAAAAGTCTCTTTTGTACCGTTGGGGTTTGTGATGAGGTATGTATAGTATACATCCTTCTGGTCACCGTTAAGTGTGTAGGACCAAACGCTTGTCTTAGCGTCCTTAGTCATATCGTACTTACCGATGAGAGCTGCACCGCTTTCCATATCGGAACCTGTGGTGTACAGCTTCAGCTGAACCTTAGTAGCTGTGGGAGACCAAACTCTCCAGGTTGTAGCCTGGGGTGTGTAAGTTGCACCGAGGTTAGTCTCGGACATATCTGCCTGAGTGTCAAGATATGCCTTAGCCTCTTTTTCAAGGTAGTCTACATTGTAGTAGCTACCAAGCTTAGCACCGGTTTCAACTGTTTCTGTTTCTGCTGCACTTGTTGTAGTGATAAGGCAAACACTTGCTGTGGATGCGATAATCAGTACGCTCAGGAGCAGTGAAAACAATCTGCGCAATTTCAAAAAAATCCTCTCCTTCTTAGTGCTTAAGATTTGCACTTTATTGCACTGTACATTATAGCACAGAAGCTAAAAAAATTCCACAGTTTTACCTCTATTTTTTGCTAACGAAATGCACAAGAATTTACCCGATAATTTGTACATAATGATATCAGGTTAGCTGCAAAAAAACCGGCGATGATATTCACCGCCGGTTTTAATCAGGATTTTATTTTATAATTTCCTCACCAATGGAAGAATTTACATCAATACCTGCAACCCATTTCTGAATTAAGGTTGCATCCTTAACATTAATATCACCATTAAAGTCTGCATCTGCCATAAGAGTCTGAGCATCGTCAAGAGATACTATTGAGGCTACCGCTTTCTGAATCTGTGTGGCATCCTTGACATTAACGACACCGTTACTGTCAGCGTCACCTGCGATATAAACATTCTCTTTCAGAAAATGTAAATTTATATTTGGTGCTCCGTATCCATAGGTATATCCATACACAACAGCATTTTTCCATTGTAATTCTGAACCACCATAGTACACATCGGTAAGAACTGAGCAACCGGTAAAGGTATGATCCCCTATGTATGTTACACTTTCAGGAATTGTCAGGTTACTAAGGGAACGGCAACCATCAAACGCCCTTCCGCCAATACTTACAATCCCATCGGAAAGTACTATAGTTTTAAGATATCTGCATCCGCCAAAGGACTCATATCCAATCACCTTAACACTTGATGGTATTGTGAGACTTTCAAGGGATGTACCATTATAGAAGGCGTAATCGGCAATTACGGTTATACCATCTTTAACAATATATTCTTTATTATCTTTAAAATTAAAAGAGTGAATTGAAATCAGAGCTTGGTCTATATACAGTACCCCATCCTGCCAGTTTTCCTCATTGTTATAATATGCTGTATTATTAAAAGGATTTTCTCCTATATGTGTGACACCCTCGGGAATTGTGATTTTGCCAAGAGATGAGCAATCAGAAAAAGCATCGTCTCCTATACTTTTGAGGCTATTCGGTATAGAAACATCTACAAGAGAAGAACAACCTGCAAACGCTCTGTCTCCAATACTTGTAACGCCCTCAGAGATAACAACACTTTTAAGTGATGTGCAAATGGAAAACGCTGTTTTGCCTATGCTTGTCACTCCCTTGGGGATAACCACAGCATCAATTGAAGAGCAAGCAGTAAATGCACTTTCTCCAATACTTGTCACCGTTTCGGGAATTACGGCACTCTCAAGAGATGAACAATAAAAGAAAGCATACTCACCTATCTGAGTCACTCCCGCAGGAATTTCAGCAGTTTTTAAAGATGAACACCAAGCAAAAGCATACGCGTTTATGTCTGTAACACTCTCGGGAATTGTTACACTTTCAAGAGACGTACATTCGTAAAATGTATAGTCACCAATACTTTTAATGCCCTCGGGAATTGTAACGCTTTTAAGGGATTTACAGCCATAAAATGCTTTATCGGCAATTATGGTTGTGCCATCCTTTACACGACAATCTCCGCTTATTGAGTCTTTTGCACTTATAAGTGCAGAGTTTATATACAACATATCGTTCTTCCAATTCTTCTGATTATTATAGTAACCTGAATAATGGAATGCAGTTTCACCTATAAACTCAATGCTATCGGGCAATGTGATTTCTTCAAGTAACTGACACCAATAAAAAGCCGAGGCACCTATACTTGTAACACTGTCGGGAATAACTAAGCTTTCAATACTCGTACCTGAAAAGGCAGAGACTCCTATACTTGTAACAGTATCGGGAATTGTAACCTCGGTAATCTTTCTCGGAGCTGAAATATTGCTGCTGAATACTTTTCTTCCAATAGCTGTTACGGGATAACCCTCTATGCTGGATGGAATGTTTACTTTTGGGTTATCACTTGCATAACCTGTTATAGTAACCTTGCCATCAGAAATCTCGTATGCAAAGCCATCTTTTGTGACTCCTGTGGTATTTGCCGATACGCTGAACACAGCGCAACTGCCAACAAGCATAAGTATTACCATTACAAAAGAAATCGCCTCTAAAAATGTTCGTTTTTTCATACAGATTGCCTCCTTAAACAGACATAAGTTTTACTACACCGCTGTGTTACAAATACATTATAACACAGCGGTTATTCTAACACAATAGACATTGCGAATAAATATTGTCGAGCACAATAGGCAATGTTAAACAAAAACAGGCAATCCAAAAATACGGACTGCCTGCATATAGTAGTATTAATCGTTAAAACCAAGCTTAATTTCGGGGAATCCTACACCAAAAGCTGTTCCTAAAGAAAGGCACACGGTATCTTCCATCCCTTTGAAATTAAGGGCCATTGCTGTTCCGTCGTGGACAAGCCTTACTCTGTAAGGACGATGCATTCGGGAGGATACCTCGTGACTCAGAAGGGTTGCATAATCTTCACAAATTAAATGAAGTTTGGCATAACCGCCTCTGTGCGAGTTGAGTTCACCACCGATTACATAGTTTGCAATACTGATAATAACCTCGCCTCTCTCGTGCTGTTCCAGATCCAGATTCTTGCAAGTATCACAGATAACCTTAAGAAGATACCTGTGGAGTTCAAGAGCCTTATCATAATTTTCTTTGCTCTTTTCAAACTTAAGTTCCATATTGATGGAAGGCTCAGTGCTTAATGTTGTGATGCTGGCAAGCTCACCTGAGCGTTTTCGCACTATGCACCTCTTGATATTGGTCTGACCCATATCAAGCACCGCAAAGGTCTTATGAGTATCATCAACAAGATGTGTACATCCCATTGCACCCACATGGGAGGAATTCTCGAAAAGTGAAAGATTATAGGGCTTTATCCCCGCCAAATCAAAGACGTAATGAATTTGCTCTTTTAATCTTTTTCCAAGAAGTCCGCTGGCAAGCCCGCCTGTAAGAACTATATTCTTTACATTTGCCCAGTACTCCCAGTGTTCGTCATTCCAATCTTCGCGGACAGCTCTGTTTTCTTCCTGACCTAAACGAAGAGCAAGAAGTATAAGACCCAATCTGTTTCCGTACTTTGCAGACAAGGAGGTTGCTATTCTTCTGCGAAGAATATCCTCGGTCATAATATCATTGGAGAGAAGCTTGGGCAATTCTCTGAAAGAATAGTCTGATATATCCACATGAAATCTCTCTGCAGTTCTCTTTACATCTTCGCTTATGATTCTTGCGGAAATCATTTCGTTAGCTCTTAAACCCTCTACACTATCGTCGATACCATAAAGAGGGAGCTTCATAAGACGGACTCTGTTTAAAGAACAGGAGTGGTTTATATATTCGGTTTTTTTATTTTCGTCATAGAAAATGAAAGGATTTTTCATAAAACACACTCCTTTTTAGTTATCAGCTTCCTGCGGATTCGTAGGCTGCAATACCTCTGTGCCATATAAGCTGAGATATTCCGAAAAATGCAACAGATACAGCTACGGTTACAGGCAAACTCCATACACTCTCGCCTCTAAGAATGTAGATTGCAGGATAGTAGGCTGTAAGTGCAAAGGGCAGAACATAAGTGATTGCCGTCTTTACAACCTTATTGTAAATCTTAACAGGATACTTTGCAAACTCGTTTGTCATATAGCACATATGAGTTACATGACCGCTTCGTTTTGTCCAGAAGGAAATAGCCGCTGTTGCGGTTTTGATTGAGGTGAAAATCATTATTGCAAAGGGCATTAACGCAACAATAGGAAGCACCCTCCACCAATTGATTGCACCTGCAATCTCTGCCGGCATTGAAAGCGTACTGTAAACGATAAGGGCTACACCCACCACGATCTCACCCAATGCATCTACGCAGAATTTTTCGCAGAGTACATAAAACCAAGAATTGATAGGACGGGTAAGGTATTTATCAAAATCGCCCTTATCAACAATCCAGTATCCGAGACCCCAGAGGTTATCAAAGAAAAGATGGTCTATTCCCTTTGGAATAAGGGAAAATCCATAGATAAACAGTACCTCTTCAAAGGTCCAGAAATCTACTATTTCACCACCTACTGTATAACATAAAGCAGGTATGGTATTAAAAATAACACCCAAGCAGAAAATCTGAGATGCCTGACCAAGAAGGAAACCTACAGCACCAAGAAGGAAGTCCATCTTGTACTCCATAAGCTTCTTGAGGTGTTGCTTAATAAAAATTGAATGGAGTTTTAAATATCTTCTCATACTTTAACCTCCATGCACTACAAGACGCTTCATAGCACTGCGTAGAATAACTCTGGAAAGAAGCACAAAAGCTACAAGCCACACAAGCTGAAGAGCCATATAGAAAATTATCTCCCCCGAAGAATACATTCCCATATAAATCATTACAGGAGTATAAGAAAGGGACGCAAAAGGCAGGTATCCGAGCACCTGACCGAATGTACCCATAAAAGCAAGAGGTACTGTGGCACCTGAGAGAAAGCCTACAATAACACCCTTGATAATATCTGTACCCCAGAGGTTTTTAAGATAAAAAGCAAGGAATCCATAACATACATTGAAGAAAAAGTTGAGTCCGTAAGCAAAAATCATACTTACAACAAACAAAAGGAACATGGGCACATCCATCATAAATGCACCGTTTACTATCCATCTGTAACCCTCAACTCCTACGGTTATAGGCAGGAATACTATAAGAAGTTGTAAAATCTTACCGCCCAATTCCTGAAAGAGAAAACACATATCAAAGTTTACGGGTTTTATCATTCGCATGGCAATTGAGCCGTCAAGTATCTCTTTACCGATAACATAGGTGCCGTCAGAATATGTAATGTATCCGCACAGGAATGTAATAAACAGATACACAATCATATTGTCGTAACTGAAACCATAGAGAAGTTCCTGATCCGAACTGTCAAAAACAGCCTTCCATACAAAGAACATAACAAAGCACTGCATAATCTCGCCGAGAAGGAAGAAGATGAAATTAACTCTGTATGCTACCATTTCAAGAAGACCTGCTCGGGTAAAAGGCTTATAGATCCGAAACTGTCGTTTCATCCATATCCCCTCCCTCTACATAGAGCCTGCGGATAATCTCCTCTATATCTGCATCCTTAACATTAATATCTTTAACGTGTACTTTTGATAATGTATAGGAAAGCATTTTTTCTACAGACACAGTATCGCTGTTAAATCGAACCTTTACAGCAGATCCGCTCAGTTCAACCAAAAGGTCACCTTCTGAAAAAGTGAAGTCCTTATCATAATTAAGATTAGAATAGTCATCAGCGTTTTTAAGCTCAAATGCAAGTTCACGCATCTGACCGTATTTGCGACGAAGCTCGGAAAGTTCGCCGTCGAACACCTTCTTGCCCTTATCAATCATAACAATTCGTTTGCAGAGAAGCTCGATATCCTCTAAATCGTGAGTTGTAAGGATAACGGTTGTACCGCTTTCTTCACTTATTTTCTGTATTGCTTTTCGGATATTATCCTTAACCACAACATCAAGACCGATAGTAGGCTCATCAAGGAACAGAACATTGGGATTATGCAGAAGTGATGCAGCAATATCTGCACGCATTCTCTGACCGAGAGAAAGAGTTCTTACAGGACTTGTAATAAAGCTGTCAAGCTCAAGCACCTCGTTTAAAAAAGCCATTCTTTCCTCGTATTCCTTGTCGGGAATTTCGTAAATCTCCTTTAAAACCATGTATGTTTCGCGAAGAGCCAGATCCCACCAAAGCTGTGTTCTCTGACCGAAAACAACACCGATTTCCTTAACATATTCTTTGCGGTTTTTTGTAGGTATTTTGCCACCGATTGTACACACGCCTTCTGTTGGTGTAAGAATACCCGTAAGCATTTTGATAACTGTGGATTTACCTGCTCCGTTAGGGCCGATAAATCCGATTATCTCACCCTTTTTAACATCAAAGCTGATACCGTCAACAGCCCTTATTGTTTCGTACTTAGGTTTAAACAGTGCTTTGAAACTACCCTTAAGACCGGGTTCTTTCACAGCTTTTCTGAATTCTTTTTTAAGGTCCGAGACCTTAATCATAATTTCATTATTATTCACATTTTCACTCCTTTTCGCAAAACAGATAAAATCCGTCTTCACGGCAGACAGATAAGTATGTTTTGACTTAATAACGGCAGAAAGTACTGCATCGCAAACTTTGGGTAACTTGAAGTGTGCGAATGCTGAATACAGCACTTATCCTCGTGAAAAGCAGCTCACTTCGAAAAGGTCAGAATCCGAAGCCGCAGCTGATACTTCCTCATAATCAGCATAAATTAATTATAAAATAGGCACTCTGGAGTGTCAATAAAAGAATTTTACATCTTATCTGTATTTATGGTCGGAATTTGCTTTGCATTATACATATAATATGTTATACTTTACTCGGTGATTAACTATGATATGCAAACTATGTCCCCACAAGTGCTCGGCTTATAAAAACAAAGACACACATAGCGGTAAATGTGGTGTTTCAGAAAATATAAAAGTAGCAAGAATTGCTCCTCACTACTGGGAAGAACCCTGTATAAGCGGAAAAAAAGGATCGGGTGCGGTGTTTTTCAGCGGATGCACAATGAAGTGCATCTACTGTCAGAACAGCGAAATTTCTAAAGACCTGCAGGGTGTGGAAATTTCTCCTCTCACCCTTGCGGATGAATTTAAAAAGCTTGAGGAGTCCGGTGTTCATAATATCGACCTTATAAGCGCTACCCAGTTTCTACCGGGAATTTTAAAGGCATTTGATATTTACAAACCCAACATACCTATTGTATATAACTGTGGAGGATATGAGCGAATCGAAACCCTGAAAGCTTTGGAGGGTATTGTTGATATCTACCTGCCCGACTTCAAATACTCCGATAACGCTCTTGCAAAGGAATACTCTGATGCAGAGGATTATGTAGAGGTAGCCCTTGATGCAATCAAAGAAATGTTCCGTCAAACAGGTTCTCTTACCCTTGATGATGAAGGCATTGCTCAAAAAGGTGTGCTTGTAAGACATCTGGTGCTTCCTTCCCACACAAAAAACAGCATAGAGGCTCTCAATATTCTTAAAGAAAATTTTGGCAACAATCTTACCCTAAGTCTTATGGGACAATACACTCCCCACGGCAAAGCCCTCACCCATCCTAAGCTCAATCGTAAGATAACAAAGCGAGAATACGAAAAAGTATTCAACCACCTTTTAGACCTTGACATTGACGGCTTTGCACAGGAGCTTAAATCCGCAGACGAAAGTTTTATTCCTTTGTGGGATTATAAATAAAAAAACAAAACCTCCCGAAGTAAACTTTACTCGGGAGATTTTTTATTAATTAGTTTGCAATTCGTTCTGCAGGCTCAAAATAAGCATCAGCTACAAAAAATTCTTTTGTGTCTTTGTTATATTTAAGAACAGAGATGGCACTGCCAACATAATCGGTATGGTCAACAAGACAAGTGTACTGTCTGCACATAATCTCGCTAACTCCATCATCGTCTATATCACAAGGTTCAAAGCTATTAAAACTGTCTACCCACAACTTTTGCTCTTTGGGATTTCCCTCTTCATCATACCACCAATTAGTAAAATACTCCTCATTCTTTCTTTCAACTTCAAATTCTAGAGTATATCCTGTAAAAGAATTGTAAATTCTAATTATATTATCCTTGAGAAGAGTACAAGAAAATCCCGTCTCATAAATATTATTATCGGGGTCGTAAGAGGTAAAAATTTCTTCGATACCATCATTAAAATTGTAAATTCGAGCAAGATACTGACCTGCACCGCCTGCCATATCCTTGCACTCGTGGAGTATAATCTCCTTATCCTCGTCACCATCCAAATCAGCAAAAGATAAAGCAACCCCTCTGGCTGAAGAATATGTAAGATACTCGGGCGACAAATCCTTTATATACATCTTACCGTTTACTGTTTCTTTTTGACTTACAGTAACAAGCAGATAATGGTCGGAGGTGCTCATACCACCGCCGTATCTGTCATCAGCAAGCAAATAAACCTTACCGTATGTATCTGAATCAAGCAAAAGAGAATCGCTTATCTGCTTGATATAAACATTCTCAAGTCCTACCTCAGGTAAATCAACACGAAGCATGGTATCGGGATTAAATTCACCTGTAAGAGATGTCAACTCCTGATGCTCGCGATAAAATTCTTCTCTGGAAAAATTTTCAACCCCGACAAGATTTGTTTCTTTTTCGGAAGATGCCACATTCTGTGTTGTATATATTTCTTCGGGTGTAGTTGAAAATACCGATGTACTGTCCGACTTATCTTTGGTTTTATCTGAGCAAGAAACCAAACACATCGCAATAATCAAAACAAAAACAATACAGAAAAATCTCTTCACAAAAACGCCCCCAAATATATATTTTTTACTCTGTGATTATAGAATATCACTCCCCGATTTTCTGTGTCAAATTAAATTTTAGAAATACAAATTACAAAAATGAAATTGCAGTATTATATAGAAAAACACCCCGATTGAAATTCACACAATCGGGGTAATTTTTATTCACTTATTGTAAGCCACATTCCTTGACCTTCGATAATTTCGAGTCCGAGCTTCAATATTTTTTTCTGTACTGAGCCATCTTCAAATTCTACTAAAACTTCCATCGTTGCATCCGAAATAACAAGCTTTCGAATATCTTGGGATAATATCTCCAATTCTTCGTATAGAGCTACTTCCCTCTCTGTAAGGACTCCGCTTTCGGCTGTATGGTGTGACCTTATTTCTGTAAGTTCCTGCTCACACTGCCAGATGCGATCAAGTTTTTCGGACACCTGTTTATTGTTATGGTTGCTCTCAATTACAAGCTCCAATTTATTGGAAAACGAAATTATATTTTCATCAGAGTTATTTGTATACTTAAAAGTATCACAGTACATATCACCATATGATAATCCGTCAGAATACTCTTTTAATTCTTTTGCAGAATATTGTGACTTGGTGAGATAAATATCATAATAGTTTTCTGATTCTTCCCTTACTTTTTGTGCTGTAGATTCTTCATCCGCATTTAAATAATATCCTGCAGGTGATATAGCAAAATAAACGCCCTCTGTGTCGGTCTTGAATGTAACGGACTTTATCCCCTCACCCTCAATACCAAAATGGGAAAATCCGTAGCTCTGAAAATAATTGGGAGAAAAACCTTTTCCGTTTTCAAAGTTTTCATACATAGCCCAGCCGCCTGTCATTGTACCTGAGTAGGCACCGATTACAGCCTTATCCTTTGATTTTGCGGAATTTGCTTTAATAACAAATCCGTAGTTAATATCATCAGAAACATTATTTTCCGATTTATTTCCTGTAACAAAATCAGAACAAAGTCCAAATACAAAAGTACCTGCAAACACAAGCAAAAAGCATGCCGCAAGTAACGGAACAAATCTTTTTCTTAAATTTATGGTTTTATAATTATAGTTTTCTTTTGTTATATCTTCGGAAAATGCAGTATTAACTGCTTTGTTTACTGCACTTTCGGGTGCTTTGATTTTATCAAAATCTTTAAAATATTCTTTATGCACAACTTATGCTCCTTCCAATATTTTTTTGAGTTTTTCTCTTCCGCGACGAAGCTGAGAGCCAACTGTATTCGCACTTATTTTCAGTATTTGCGATATTTCTTCTATAGAATATTCTTCATAATAATACAAATACAATACTGTTCTGTACTTTGGCGGAAGTTTAAAAAGTTCTTCTTTAATATAAGGAAACTCAGGCTCATACACGGCTGAATCTTCTTTAAGTTCCTGCCACTGAAAAACCTTTTTCCTTTTATAAAGATTCTTGCACTTATTTATTGTTACTCTGCAGAGCCAATGCTTAAGATATGTTTTATCTTCCATCGGCGGATTCTGAGTAACAAGTGCCAAAGACACATCCTGAAGAATATCCTCCGCATCGCTATAGTTTCCTGTGTACTGATATGCAATTCTATAAATCATATCTGCATATTCTCTTATTATCTGTTCCAGATAAATTTTTTCTTCCTTGTTTTTTTCGGTACCGTTTATAGCCAGTCTCCTCCTTTCACCTATTAATACAACTGTAGCGTAAGATTTTGTGCAAAAATATAAAATTTTTTAAAAAATAAACCCCACGAAAAAATCGTGGGGTTTTGTGCATTTATGAATCTTTCGATTATTTTGCAAAGTCAATAGCTCTGGATTCACGGATGATGTGAACCTTGATGTGACCGGGATATTCAAGTTCAGATTCAATCTTCTGACAAATATCACGGGCAAGAACTGCCATCTTGTCGTCAGATACAACCTCGGGCTTAACCATAATACGAATCTCACGGCCTGCCTGAATTGCGAAGGTATTATCAACACCCTCAAAGGAAGAAGCAACGCTCTCGAGTTTTTCGAGACGCTTGATGTAGTTTTCAAGATTCTCGCGTCTTGCACCGGGACGAGCAGCAGAGATTGCATCAGCAGCCTGTACAAGACAAGCAACGATTGTCTTTGCTTCTACATCGCCGTGGTGAGCGTGGATTGCATGGATAACTGCATCGCTCTCTTTGTACTTTCTTGCAACATCAACACCAAGCTCGATATGGCTACCATCCATCTCGTGGTCAAGTGCCTTACCGATGTCGTGGAGAAGACCTGCACGCTTTGCAACAGCAGGATCAAGACCCAGCTCTGTTGCCATCATACCTGCAATGTAAGAAACCTCAAGAGAGTGGTTAAGTACATTCTGACCGTAACTTGTACGGTAACGGAGTCTACCGAGGAGCTTAACAAGCTCAGGGTGAAGACTTCCCACACCTGCATCAATAACAGCGTGTTCACCTGCGCTCTTGATTGTAGCCTCAACCTCGCGTCTTGACTTATCAACCATTTCTTCGATTCTTGCAGGGTGGATTCTGCCGTCAGAGATAAGTTTTTCGAGAGCTACACGAGCAATCTCTCTTCTTACAGGTTCGAAGCAAGAGAGTGTGATAGCCTCGGGTGTGTCGTCAATAATCAGGTCGCAACCTGTAAGAGTTTCGATAGCACGGATATTTCTACCCTCTCTACCGATGATTCTGCCCTTCATTTCGTCGTTGGGCAGAGGAACAACAGAAACTGTTGCTTCTGTAACATGGTCTGCAGCAAGACGCTGGATTGCAAGAGAGATAATGTTTCTTGCCTTCTTGTCAGACTCATCTTTAAGCTGCTGTTCGTACTCCATAATCTTAACGGATTTTTCGTGAGCAAGCTCACCGTCAAGCTGCTCAAGCAGATAATTCTTTGCCTGCTCTACGGAGTAACCGGAAATTCTCTCGAGCATTTCAAACTGGCTCTTTTTAATTGTTTCAACTTCCTCCAGTTTCTTGTCTGCATCTTTGAGTTTTCCTGCAACAACTTCTTCTTTTTTCTCGAGATTATCCATCTTTTTATCAAGAGTTTCCTCTTTCTGCTGGATTCTTCTCTCCTGACGCTGAACTTCCTTACGGCGTTCATTAATGTCTTTTTCTGCCTCTGTTCTCAGGCGATGGAGTTCATCCTTGCCTTCAATAATGGCTTCTTTTTTCTTTGACTCAGCAGTTTTCATAGCGTCGGAAATAATACGCTTTGCTTCCTGCTCAGCACTTCCGATTTCTTTCTCGGCAACCTTTTTTCTGTGCATTCCGCCGGCAACGAATCCGGCAAGAGCGCCAACAATAAGGGTTACACCTGCAATAATCAGTGCAAGCCAAAGTTCCATAGTTTGACACCTCCTTGATTGATCTTTTTCAGATTCAACTCACGGTGCCGTTAAAATTTAGATATGCTACTTATGGAATTTACCGTAAAAATACAAAAATCGGGTCGGATACAATAAGCAATTGCAAAAAGATACAACTATAGCAAAGCTGTATTAAATGATAAATATGCAATTGCGGAAATAAGATACCCGCCCGAAAATATATAAATAAAGGTAATTAACAGAATTAGGATATCTATAAATAACGGCTCATCTAAGAGTCCAATTAAAAAAGTATAATGCTGATTTACACAAAAATCAGCAAGACACAAAACTAAATATTATGTCTAATAGTATAATAAAGTATTTTATAATTTTTGTCAAGAATAATTTGTATATTTTTATACATATTATTATTAAACAATCAGGATATTATATATTATTTCCATAATTTTTTATATTTTTCACCACTAAAAGCTTTGTTTTAATTAGAAGTCGTAAAATGTATTATTTGCATAAAAAATATGTAGCGTAAATCCATTTTAAAAAAACATTACACAAAATCAGTTAAATTCTTCACAAACTCTTGAATTTATCAAAAAAAAGTTATATAATCTACTTACCAATAAAATACAGGAGGAAGTATTAATATGTCAGTAAAAGTTGGTATTAATGGTTTCGGTCGTATCGGCCGTCTTGCATTCAGACAGATGTACGGTGCAGAAGGTTATGAGGTTGTTGCAATCAACGATCTTACAAGCCCCAAGATGCTCGCTCATCTTCTTAAGTACGATTCTGCTCAGGGCCGTTATGCTCTCGCAGACACAGTAACAAGCACAGACAACTCCATCACAGTAGATGGCAAAGAGATCACAATCTATGCAGAGAAAGACGCTAACAACATCCCCTGGGGTGAGCTCGGCGTTGAAGTAGTTCTCGAGTGCACAGGTTTCTACTGCTCCAAAGAGAAGTCCATGGCTCACATCAATGCAGGTGCTAAGAAGGTTGTTATTTCCGCTCCCGCAGGCAACGACCTCAAGACAGTTGTATTCTCCGTAAACGAGGACACACTTACAGCTGATGATCAGATCATCTCTGCTGCATCTTGCACAACAAACTGCCTCGCTCCTATGGCTAAGACTCTTAACGATCTCGCAGCTATCCAGAGCGGTATCATGGCTACAATCCACGCTTACACAGGCGATCAGATGATCCTCGACGGTCCTCACAGAAAGGGTGACCTCAGAAGAGCAAGAGCTGGCGCTGTTAACATCGTTCCCAACTCCACAGGTGCTGCTAAGGCTATCGGTCTCGTTATTCCCGAGCCCAACGGCAAGCTCACCGGTGCTGCACAGAGAGTTCCCGTTCCCACAGGTTCTACAACTCTTCTCTTCGCAGTTGTTAAGGGTAACGTTACAAAAGAGCAGATCAACGCTGCTATGAAGGCTGCTGCTAGCGAGAGCTTCGGCTACAATGAGGACGAGATCGTTTCTTCCGATATCATCGGTATGAGATACGGCTCACTCTTCGATGCTACTCAGACAATGGCAACTTATATGCCTGAGACAGATACAACTCAGGTTCAGGTTGTTTCCTGGTACGACAACGAGAACTCTTACACATCTCAGATGGTAAGAACAATCAAGTACTTCGCAGAGCTTTAATTTTCTTAAACTCTTGTAAAAAATTACAGGCGGTCAGTTTTGACCGCCTGTTTTTTTGCTTTAAATCATTAAGATAATCTTATCTCTTTCCGGAAACAATACTGCTTTTTGACCAATCTACCGCAATATAGTAAATAAAGAGTGTTATTGTACTAAGAGTCCATGTCAGAGGATAAACCCAATTGACAACATCAATAGATTCTGTTAAGGGTACCATTATCCACAAAAAGCTGACTCTTATTATGCACCAGAAGGCAAGCATGGTAAACATCGGCACCATACTCTTACCTGATCCTCGCAAAACAGCCGAAAAGCTGTGAGTTGCCGCAAGCAAACAATAAAACAACGAACATGTCCGTGCTTTAAGCACTCCGTAGGCTATCGCCTCTTTCTCCTGAGTAAATGCAGAAATCAGCAATGGCGCTGAAATAAAAAATATAAGACCGATTATTTCTGCAAGAACCATAGAACTTAGAACGCCGAAGGTTGCACCTTTTTTTACGCGCTCCTTTTGTCCTGCTCCCAGATTCTGACCAACAAATGTGGTTATGGCTGCAGTAAAGCTTGTTATAGGTAAAAAAGCAAAGCCTTCAATTTTTGAATAAGCACCGCAACCTGCCATAGCAGTTTTGCCGAAGTAGTTTATATTTGACTGAACAACTACATTTGCGAAGGCTATGATCGAATTCTGAACACCCGTAGGAAGTCCGATTCTGAGTATCATCTTAACCATTCTGCCCTGAATCTTGAGTTCTTTTAGCGTTACGCTGTAATCTTCTTTGGAAATCATAAGTTTCCTCAGACACAGAATAACACTGACAAACTGAGAAACTATGGTAGCCAGAGCCGCTGCCCAAACACCAAAGCCAAAGCCCATAACAAGAATAAGATCGAGTACAATATTAATTAACGAAGATATAATCAAATAATAAAGAGGGTGCTTACTGTCACCTACCGCTTGCATAATTCCCATACAGGAATTGTACAAAACAAGACCCAGACTACCGAGGAAGTACACCCTGATATACTGAACCGCATCAGGCATAACATCCGCCGGAGTACCCATCCAGACAAGAATCTGCGGTGCAAGTAAAGTTGCTGCCAATGTAAGAAAAATACCAATAATAACCGAAAGAGCTAAAAATGTGTGAATCGAAGAACGAAGATTCCTTTTATCTCCTGCTCCGAAAAACTGAGCAATAACCACACCGGCTCCAAGACCAACACCCTGAAAGAAACCTATAAGCAAGAATATGAGGGTTCCCGTCGAGCTTACTGCTGCCAAAGCCGCATCTCCAAGCTCGTTTCCAACTATAAGAGAGTCGGCTGTGTTATAGAGTTGCTGAAACAAATTACCGAAAAACAGAGGAATTGCAAACTTTATAATTCCTCGGCTGATTGAGCCTTTCAGCATATATGTATTGCTATTTTTTTCCACAGCATCACCTCCCATAATAATTAAGAAAACTCAAAAATGTTCGATACAATTTATTATATTCTGACAAAAATCTTTGTCAACAAAATACAAATAGCACTAATTATAAAAATATGTGTAACTTCCACTACTTTTTTGTCAATTTTTAATAAAACGAGTAAGCAAAGTTTGTATATCATTATTCTCATTTTTATTGCAAATTAAAAAGCTATTTGTTATAATATAAAAGTACAGTTATGTACATATAAGTATATTATTTCCAAAGCAGGAGGAACGATAAATGAATTATTCTTTTAACGAAGAAAGAGACCACATTCAGTTATTCTATGATGGCGATGCTATTCGTGCTTATGAGTTCTTTGGATCTCACATTGAGAACTGGGATGGTAAGCAGGGTGCAGTGTTCAGAGTATGGGCTCCCAATGCAAAGTCCGTATCTGTTGTAGGTGACTTCAATGGTTGGGATCAGGATGCTAACCACATGTACAAAATTGCAGAAGGCGGCATCTGGGAAGTATTCATTGAAGGTGTTGGCGAATACGCAATCTACAAATACTGTGTTGAAACACCCTGGGGCGAAAAACTCCTTAAGACCGACCCCTATGCATTCCATTGTCAGACAAGACCTGACAATGCTTCCAGAGTTTTCTCTCTTGGTAATCATCAGTGGCAGGATCAGGCATGGTTCGAGCACAAGAACAGCGTAAATCATTTTGAGCAACCTCTTAACATCTATGAGATGCATGCAGGTTCCTGGCGTAAATATTCTGATGGCAATGTTTTCTCTTACGATAAACTTGCTGATGAACTTATCCCCTACATTAAAGAAATGGGCTATACTCACCTTGAGTTTATGCCTATCACCGAGTATCCCTTCGACGGCAGCTGGGGCTATCAGGTAACAGGTTACTTTGCTCCCACATCCCGTTACGGCAATCCTGACGAGCTTATGGCTTTCATTGATCGTTGCCACCAGGAAGGTATCGGTGTTATCATTGACTGGGTTCCCGCTCACTTCCCCAAGGACGCACACGGTCTTGGCAGATTTGACGGTATCCACTGCTATGAGTATGAAGATTCCCGTAAGGGCGAGCACAAGGAATGGGGTACTTATGTATTCGACTACGCTCGTAACGAAGTAATCAGCTTCCTTATCTCCTCTGCTATGTTCTGGATTGACAAGTATCACGTTGACGGTATCCGCGTTGACGCTGTTGCTTCTATGCTTTACCTTGACTACAACCGTAAGGACGGCGAGTGGGTTGCTAACTGCTTCGGTGGCAGAGAGCACCACGAGGCTGTTGAGTTCCTCAAGAGACTTAACACTGCTGTTCATATGTATCATCCTACAATTATGATGATTGCTGAAGAAAGCACATCATGGCCTATGGTTACAAGCCCCGTTTACGATGGCGGTCTCGGCTTTGACTACAAGTGGAATATGGGTTGGATGAATGATATGCTCCACTACATGAGCATCGATCCCCTTTGGAGACCCTTCCACCACGATAACCTCACATTCAGCTTCCTCTATGCATTCTCCGAGAAATTCCTGCTTCCCATCTCTCACGATGAGGTTGTTTACGGCAAGGGTTCTCTTATCAACAAGATGCCCGGTGACTACGACACCAAGTTTGCAGGTGTAAGAGCATTCTACTCTTACATGATGGCACACCCCGGTAAAAAGCTTACATTCATGGGCACAGAACTCGGTCAGTTCGACGAGTGGAACTGTAACGAAGAGCTTCAGTGGGGTCTGCTCCAGTACGAGAAACACCAGAAGCTCAACCACTTCTTTGCTGATATGAACAAGTTCTATCGTGATAATGATTGTATGCATCAGGTTGACTTCAACTGGGAAGGCTTTAACTGGATTCACCACGATGACTACACACAGAGCATCATTGCTTTCAGAAGAATCGACAAAGATGGCAACGATGTTGTGGTAGTATGTAACTTCCAGCCTATGTTCAGACATGACTACCGAATCGGTGTTCCCCAGTATGGTATTTACAATACTGTATTCAATACTGACGATGAGCAGTATGGTGGTTATCACTGTGCTAACAACCCTGCAGACATTATGACATCTGAAGAAGGATGTCACGGTCAGGAACAGTCTATTGTTATCAATATTCCTCCTATGAGTGCAATGTTCTTTAAGTGCACAAAGCCTATGGAGAAGCCTGTTCCCGCTCCTGTGGAAGAGCCCAAGAAAACCACAAAAAAGACTACAACAAAGAAGACTACTTCCACTGCAAAGAAAACCACAACAGCAAAGAAGACAACTACCGCAAAGAAAACTACTGCAAAAACAGAAGTAAAGGAAGAAGCAGCAAAGCCCGCAGAAGAGAAAACCACAACCAAGAAGGCTCCTGCTAAGAAGGCTGCTGCAACAGAAGAAAAAGCTGCAGAGAAGAAGACAACTGTAAAAAAGGCTCCTGCAAAGAAGACTGACTCTACAGAAAAGAAAGCTCCTGCTAAAAAGACAACAACAAAGAAAACAACTTCTTCCGACAAAAAATAATCTGAATTAACTTAAAACACGGGCGGAGTATAACAAACATACTTCGCCCTGTGTTATTCCCCTATTTTTACTAATTTAGAAATCTGTGACAAACACTATGTTTGTCTTAACATAATAATAAAAAAACGGAGGTATTGCTATGTATCCTAAAAAGGAAGTCGTAGCTATGCTGCTTGCAGGCGGTCAGGGTTCCAGACTTGGTGTACTGACCAAAAAGCTGGCAAAACCCGCTGTTCCCTTTGGCGGCAAATACAGAATCATTGATTTTCCTCTTTCCAACTGCATTAACTCAGGCATTGAGGCTGTTGGTGTACTCACTCAGTATCAGCCCCTTGTACTCAACGAATACATCGGCAACGGTCAGCCCTGGGACCTTGACGGTATGAACTCAGGTGTTACCTGCCTTAGTCCTTATCAGGCTGTGGATGGTGCAGACTGGTACTCAGGTACTGCAAACGCAATATATCAGAACATTGATTACATAGACAGATACAATCCCGAATATGTTGTTATTCTCTCAGGCGACCATATTTACAAAATGGATTATTCCAAAATGATTGCCGCTCACAAAAAGAATAATGCTGCTTGTACAATTGCGGTTATTGATGTATCTATCGAAGAAGCATCACGTTTTGGTATTCTCAACACTCACGAAAACGGTGAGATTTACGAATTTGACGAGAAACCCGCTGTACCCAAGAGCACAAATGCTTCAATGGGTATCTATGTATTCAGTTGGAATAAACTCAGAAAGTACCTTATTGATGACGAACAAAATCCTGATTCAGACCACGATTTTGGTAAGAACGTCCTTCCTCTTATGCTCGAAAGCGGAGAAAGAATGTTTGCATACAACTTTGAGGGTTACTGGAAAGATGTCGGTACTATCGACAGCCTTTGGGATGCCAATATGGATATTCTCAACCCCAGTGTTCCTCTTGACCTTAAAGGTATCTATTCCCGCAATCGTATGCTTCCTCCTCAGCACTTAGGCGAAAATGCAGAAGTTCAGAATTCACTTATTGCTGATGGTTGCGAGGTTGACGGCAGTCTTGAATTTTCTATTCTTTTCTCGGGTGTTAAGGTAGGCAAAGGAGCCGAAATCAACTCCTCAATCATTATGCCCGGTGCTGTTATCGAAGAAGGCGCAAAGGTACTCTACTCTATCGTATCAGAGAATGCTCATATCGGTAAAGGCGCTGTTATCGGCGGCAGACCCGAGGATTATCCCGACAAAGACCAGTGGGGCGTTGCTGTTATCGGCGACGGACTCAAAATTGCTGACGGCGCTAAAGTTCTGCCCAAAGCAATGATAGACGCAGATGTGGAGGTGTAATTATGGGAATTAATCTTGCCGGTGTAGTTTTTGCCAATGTTGGCGAAGCTAATCTGCCCGAACTCACATCAAAAAGAACTATGGCAAGTGTACCCTTCGGCGGTAAATACCGAATGATAGACTTCCCTCTTTCCAATATGTCAAACGCAGGTATTGACAACGTTTCTGTTATTGTTCGTAACCACTTCCATTCTCTTACCGATCATGTAGGTTCAGGTATTGCATGGGATCTTTCCAAGAGACACTCCGGACTTTCAATTCTTGCACCTTACAAGGGTCACTCCTTTCTTCACAGAATCGAAGCGATGTATCACCTTACAGGATATTTCAAGGATTTAAAAGAAGAGTATCTGCTTCTGACAAACAGTAATTATGCCGCAAACATTGACTACAAGAAAATGTTTGAACAGCATCTTCTGACAGGTGCCGACATCACAATTATGTATAAAGAGATGGAGATTCCAAAGAAAGCTGATAATCCCCTTGTTCTTTCAACAGATGATGAAGGCCGAATTCAGAAGCTCCTTGTCAACCCTCAGATTGAAGGCAAATGCAAGTTCTCTACAGGTTCTCTTATTATTAAAAAAGACCTTCTAATAAAAATCGTTCACGAATGTATGAGTACAAATAAGCTAAACTTCAGAAGAAACTTCCTTCAGGATAATCTTTCCAAACTCAACATGCAGGGTTACAGATTCACAGGTCATATCTCTCTTGTTCACTGTATTGAGGATTATTTCGAAGAGAATATGAAGCTTATGCAAAAGGAAGTCCGCGACGAAATCTTCAACCCCAGCCATCCTATCTACACAAAAGTTCGTGACGATGCTCCTTGTCGTTACGGTCTAACCAGCAAGGTAAAAGGCTCTCTTGTTTCTCAGGGCTGTTTTATCGAGGGTGAGGTTGAAAACTGCATTCTCTCTAAAGGCGTTCGCATAAAAAAAGGTGCAGTAGTAAAAAATTGTATCATTATGCAGGATACAATTATCGGCGAAAATGCAAAGCTTACCAATGTTATAGTTGATAAGGATGTTGTGGTAACAGACGACCACACAATTTGCGGCACTGATACGTATCCCGTTTATGTTGCAAAACAATCCACAATTTAAACCCGAAAGGAAGCTTATATATGAAAATACTTTATTGCACTTCTGAAGCAAATCCCTTTGCAGGCTCCGGTGGTCTTGCTGACGTTGCAGGCAGTCTGCCCCATACTCTTTGCAGAAAGGGTCAGGATTGCCGTATAGTTATGCCTCTTTACGGCACAATTCCTTTTGAGCTCAAATGTCAGCTCAACTTCATAACAAACTTTACAGTTCCTGTTGCTTGGCGTCAGATGTACTGTGGTCTTTTCTGGGCAAGATGGAACGATTGTACTTACTACTTTATCGATAACGAGTACTATTTTAAGCGCGACAAGCTTTATGGCTTCTATGATGATGCCGAGCGATTTGCATTCTTCTCCAGAGCAATTCTTGAGATGCTCCCCCACATTGATTTCCACCCTGATATCATTCACACAAACGATTGGCAGACCGCTCTTGTTCCCACATACTACTATCTCTTCTACTCCAAAAACCCCTGGTATTACAACATAAAGAACATCTTTACAATCCATAACATTCAGTATCAAGGTAAGTATGGCTGGGATGTAAACACTGAGTGTGTTGGCATTCCCGAATCTGAGCAGAAGATTCTTGAGATGGACGGCAAACTCAATATGGTTAAGGGTGCTATCCAGACCGCTGTAAGAGTTACCACCGTATCTCCAAGCTACGCTCTGGAGATTAAAGATCCGTGGTACAGCCACGGACTCCATCATCCTCTCATCCACAATCACTACAAGCTCTGCGGCATTCTGAACGGCATTGAGCCTCTTGATTGGGATCCTGCTACCGACTATCACCTTTACAGAAACTACACAATGGACGATATGTCAGGCAAAGGTGAATGTAAGAGAGCACTCCAGGAGCGTCTGGGTCTTGAGCAGAGATGGGATATTCCTATGGTTGCTATGGTTACAAGACTTGTGTCTCACAAAGGTCTCGACCTTGTAAAAGATGCTCTTGAAAACCTTCTCAACACAGAGAAGATGCAGTTTGTAGTTCTCGGCACAGGTGACGAGGAATACGAAAACTTCTTCCGCGATATGCAGCATCGCTATCCGGGCAGAGTTTGCTTCTGTCAGGGCTTCATTCCCGAACTTGCAAGAAAGATTTACTCAGGCGCTGACATCTTCCTTATGCCTTCTAAATCCGAGCCTTGCGGTCTTGCACAGATGATTGCACTTCGCTATGGTACAATTCCCGTTGTTCGTGAGGTTGGCGGTCTTAAAGACTCTGTTTTCGATTCTGCAGACAATTACGGCAACGGCTTCACCTTCAAAAACTACACAGCAGACGATATGGCTCACGCAGTAAGACGTGCTCTATGGGGCATTCAGGATGACCACGGCTGGCACTCACTTATGTGGCGTGCAATGATGAGCAACAACTCCTGGGACAGAAGTGCCAACGACTACATTGTAGTTTACGAAGACACTCTCCGCTGGGCATAAGCTCACAAAAAATAACATATAATTCATTAATGTGCTTCGGTTCAAAAGCCGAGGCACATTTTTTATTATATAAATTTCAAAAAAGTCTTGACAATTGAGTGATTATTCAACTATAATAGCAACAGTTGAATATTTGTTCAATCATAGGAGGTTATATATATGACTGCAAATAACTTTACTTGTGACTGCAACACAGTTAACGAAGAACTTGTACAGAAAACAGTAAAAGCAATGCCCGACAACCATACTTTTGAGTCACTTGCTGATTTTTACAAGATAATGGGAAACGATACAAGATGTAAAATCATCTACGCGCTTTCACTTAACGAGATGTGTGTATGCGACCTTTCCAATGTTCTTAGTATGACCAAATCATCTATATCTCATCAGCTTTCAAAAATGCGTGAGGCCGGAGTTGTAAAATGCAGAAGAGACGGCAAAGAGGTTTACTATTCTCTTGATGATGAGCATATAAGCTCTATTTTCGCAATCACACTTGCACATCTTAGTCACAAAGAATGAGGTTGTATTATGAAAAGTCAGAAAAACATATTATTCGCCTTTGCTCTTAATCTTTTCTTTGCTGTTTTAGAGTTTGTTGGAGGACTCTTTACAGGAAGTTTTGCAATTATATCCGACTCTCTACACGATTTAGGTGATGCGGCAGGCATCGGAATTTCCTTTTTATTTGAGAAGAAAAGCACACAAAAGCCCGATGATATCTACACCTATGGATATGGCAGATATTCCGTTATGGGAAGTATTGTAATGACAATTATTCTTCTTTTCGGCTCTGTTACAATAATATACAATGCAATAATCAAACTGCTAAATCCTTCAGAAATAAATTATAACGGTATGATTATCCTTGCTATTATTGGCACAGCGGTTAATCTTATCGCCGCTTTAATTACACACAAAGGTGAATCCCTCAATCAGAAAGCTGTCAACCTTCATATGCTTGAAGATGTGCTTGGTTGGATTGTGGTACTTATCGGTGCGATTGTAATGAAACTTACAAGTATTACAGTAATTGACCCTCTGCTTTCTATTGTTGTTGCATTATTTGTGTTTATAAGTGCATTAAAAACTCTTGCCTCTGCACTTTCTGTAATTCTGGAAAAAGCCCCTAAAGAACTGAACATCTCGGAATTAAAAGCTGAATTATTAGAAATAGACGGCATAAAAGATGTACATCACATTCATCTTTGGAGCATGGACGGCAACACAAGTTATGCCACAATGCATATTGTATCCGACGACAGTCCTGCCAACATAAAAGAAACAGTAAAAAACAAATTAAAAAATCTCCATATAATTCATTCTACTTTGGAGCTGGAAAGCAGCAATGAACACTGTAATCAAATAAGCTGTGAAATTTCTGAACACCACCACGATCATACACATCACCATCATCACTAAGAGCAAAAAGGGGAGTCTGAAACACATAGGCTCCCCTTTCTTCTTTAAACACCCAAATTTCTTAAATATTCCTCTGTTTATTCTGTATTTTTTCTATTGCATTTATCTTTTATTTGTGGTATAATCCATCTGTGAATGCAAGCAACACTGCTTTCGTTTATATAATCGAGCGGCAGGCCCTGTACGATTGAGGCCTGTGAACCATGTCAGGCGGGGAACCGAGCAGCATTAAGCAGTTTTCTTGATGCGATATAGTAAGTCTGTCGTTCGATTATGTAAATGAATGAATGCTTGCATTTTTTAATATATGAGAAATGAGGTGAGTTCCTTGTCAACCTATCAGGTATTATACCGTAAATACAGACCCAAAACATTCTCTGATGTTGTTGGTCAGCCTCAGGTAACAATTACTCTCAAAAACGAGCTTAAAGCAGGCAGACTCAACCATGCCTACCTTTTTACAGGCACAAGAGGCACAGGTAAAACATCTTGTGCAAAGATTCTCTCAAAGGCTGTAAACTGCTTAAATCCCATAGACGGAGAGCCCTGCTGTGAATGCGAAATCTGCAAAGGTATCGATAACGGCGAAATTTTTGATGTAGTAGAAATGGACGCCGCATCTAACCGCAGAATCGACGATATCCGCGAGATTTCTGAAAAGGTAACCTTTACTCCTCAGAGGGGTAAGTATCGCGTATTCATCATAGACGAGGTACACATGCTCACAACCGAGGCATTCAATGCACTTCTCAAAACTTTGGAAGAGCCTCCCTCGCATGTCATCTTCATCCTTGCAACCACAGAGGTACACAAACTTCCCGCTACCATCCTCTCTCGTTGCCAGAGATTCGATTTTCATCGCATTAACCCACAGGATATGGCAGCAAGAATCAAGTATGTCTGCAACTGTGAAAAGGCAGAAATCACTGACGAAGCCGCTCTGCTGATTGCAGTTATTGCCGATGGTGCTGTACGAGATGCCCTCTCGCTCCTGGACAGATGCCTTGCACTCTCTGCAACAGTTGATGCAGAAACAGTTCGAAAGGCCGCAGGTCTTGCACAAAAAGATTATCTTATGGATATTGCCTGTGCTTGTGTAAACAAAAACAGTGAAAAAGCAGTTTCCATCCTCAATAAACTTTACAACGATTCAAAAGATATGGCTCGTCTGTGCGATGAGCTTGTAAACTACTATCGCAGTCTTATGCTTATTAAGACTGTGCGAAACCCCAAAGAGCTTGTTGTTATGTCTGAAGAAGAGTTTGACACAGCCTTTGATCAGGCTCAGATTCTTTCTCTTGCAGACATCGTTTACGCTATGGATATTCTTCAGACAGCTTACGAGCGAATGGCAAGAGACTCTGATAACAGAATCGAACTTGAGATTGCTCTTGTAAAACTCAGTGCTCCTCAGCTTGATGCTTCTATCGACTCTCTTCTTGCAAGAATCTCAGCACTTGAGAAGGCTGTTAAATGCGGTATTCCTGCCGCTAATGTTGTGTCTGCCACTACTTTAAAAACACCTGTGGAAGAAACTCCGGTACAGACACCTGCAGCAAAAGAAGAGATTACCCCCTCTCCCGCTCCAAAGATTTCTGATGAAAAGCAGACAGAACCTGTAAACACTGTCGAACCTAAGTCTGCAGAACCCTCCTCCGTAGCTGAAGAACCCATTATAGAAGCTCCTCCGTCACAGCCTCCTGTACAACAAAAGCCTAAGGCGCCTGTGGATATGGAGAGCATTATGGCAGCAGCAAAGCCTCTCATCTTATGGCCTGAGGTTGTGGCAAATCTCAAGCAGTACTCAAGAATTATTGCCTCCTCCTTTGAAGGCACAACTGCCTACGAAAGCGGAGATTACCTTCTGATTGACGCAAAGAGCGATATACCTTTCAAGCTCCTGCAGAATTCTGCACAGAGAGATAACCTTCGTAAATCAGTACAGGAAATCACAGGCAAACGATACATCCTCGGCCCTTACAAACCTGCCGAGGCAAAAAAAGAAGAAGAAAAAGATCCACTCGATGCATTTGCCGATAAATTAAAACAATCAGGAATAAATGTTATCGAAGAATAAACAAAAATACTAAAAAGGAGTTTATTAATATGAAAGCAAGATTACCTCAGGGTTACGGTGGCGGCGGTGCTGCTAACCTTCAGCAGTTAGCAAGACAAGCTCAGAAGATGCAGGCAGATATGGAAACCGCTACTGCAGAGCTGGAAGCAAAAGAATACGAAGCACAGTCAGGCGGCGGTGCTGTTAAAGTTACAGTTACAGGTAAGATGGAAGTTAAGTCCATCGAAATCGCTCAGGATGTTGTCGATCCCGATGATGTAGAGATGCTCTCCGACCTCGTTATGGCTGCTGTTAACGAAGCTCTCAGAACAGCAGCAGGTGACAAAGAAAAGAGAATGGAGTCTATCTCCGGCGGATTCGGTGGTATGAACATCCCCGGTCTGTTCTGATATGGCAAGTTATAATGTACCTGCTCTGGCAAAACTCATCGATAAGTTCGAGAGCCTACCGGGTATAGGTAACAAAACCGCACAAAGACTTGCCTATTTCGTTCTCAATATGTCTGACACACAGGCTAAAGATTTTGCAAAAGCCATAACAGATGCTCACGAAAAAATCAAGTACTGCTCTGTATGCTGTAATTTTTCTGAGGAGGATATGTGTCCTATCTGCAAAAACGAAGGCAGAGATACATCTGTAATCTGTGTTGTTGAATCTCCCAGAGATGCTATGGCTATTGAGAGCACAAGAGAATTTCAGGGTACTTACCATGTTCTTCACGGTGCTATCTCCCCTCTCAACAACGTCGGTCCCGATGACCTTTACATCAAAGAACTTCTTGCCCGTCTCGGTGATGACACCGTAAAAGAAGTAATTATGGCAACAAACGCCACTGTTGAAGGTGATGCTACCGCTATGTACATCTCTCGGATTCTCAAACCACTTGGCATAAAAACAACTCGCCTTGCCTACGGACTTCCCGTCGGCGGTGACCTTGAATACTCGGACGAGGTAACTCTTGCCCGAGCTTTGGAAGGCAGGAATGAACTGTGAACAAAGCCGATAACACTCGCATAGTTACACAGAACAAAAAAGCTCTTCACGATTACTTTGTAGACGACAGATACGAAGCAGGAATTGAACTCTTCGGTACAGAAGTTAAGTCAATCCGAAGCGGTAATCTTAACCTTAAAGACAGTTGGTGTTCAATTGTCGAGGGAGAAATTTTCGTAAACGGAATGCATATAAGCCCTTACGAGCAAGGTAACATCTTTAACCGCGACCCGCTTAGAGTCAGAAAACTCTTAATGCACAAGCGGGAGATTATCAAGCTTTTCTCACTTACAAAGCAGGACGGATACACACTTATTCCCCTCTCTGTCTATTTTGTGGGCAGTAAAGTAAAGCTTGAGATTGGTCTTTGCAAGGGTAAAAAACTTCACGATAAGCGTGCAACCGAAGCAGAGCGCAGTGCAAAGCGTGACATCGACAGAGCTATGAAGGAAAGAAATCACTAATATAAAATTACCAGTAATTTCTTTAAAAATTGCGAATAGCAATGAATTTTTCGCATACAATAACATCACAAAGCCTGACAAAAGCTCAGGCTTATACATGGGGGCGCAATGGTTTCGACGGGGACTGTAAGCCTTAGTAAGCGGGTAGTGGTGCGACCCACTTTAATCATCGCAACTTTTAAAATAAACGACAACAATAAAGTCGCTTTAGCAGCTTAATGCTGCTCGTTCTGCCGAGAAGTACCGCGATCTCGGACAGGGCGTCGATCAGCGGTAAAGGTGAACAAGAAACTGCTCCGATTCTTGTCATCAATCAGGAGCTGCCCTTGTACTAATCCTGTTATTGGGAGTTTTACATAGGAAAGATTAAGTACAATAACTACACCCGTAGAAAGCTGCGGTAAGCGGTTTTCGGACAGGAGTTCGATTCTCCTCGCCTCCACCATAATCCTCGCAATCGTATATACGGTTGCGAGTTTTTCTTTGTATTCGGTGCAAGGGAAACTCACAACAAAATTCGTATTCTCTTTGTTGAAAAACGTCGTCTTATTATATATAATAGAAATAATAGATTTTTTTTGACAAGGAGAATAATATATGTTCGATCCCAAAAGACTACTAATGTATGAATATTTTCCTAGTGAACTTCCACCATGTTTCAACACAAAAAGTTTAGCTGAAAACCAAGAAAAAGTTTTTGATGCCATTTCAATAATAGGTAGAAATTATTCTATTCCTTTGAAATATAGTGGTTATAAATCAGAAACATCAAGAAGAAAATTTGCAATCCCAAACCCATATCATTATTGTAAAGCAATTCAACTGATTGTGGATAACCAAGATGAATTAACAAACATTTTCAAGGCAAGTCCTTTTTCCTTAACAGCACCAAAAAAAGGAGCAGCAAAAAACAAGCAAGCTTACGCAAAGCGTTCCAACTGCGTTGCTGAAAGTAAAAAAGCAATTGAATACTGTTTCCAAAATAACAAATATGAGATTCGTTTAGATATAAATTCATTTTTTGACAATATATATACACACAGTATTCCTTGGGCTATTCATGGTATCAATTATTCAAAAGCAAACCGCAATAACGACTCGCTAGGCAACCAAATTGACACAGCTATGCGTTCCTTGAATTATGATCAAACGAATGGTGTATTAGTTGGAAATGCAATTTCTAGAATCATCTCAGAAATAATCCTTTGTAAAATTGACAAGCAAATACATAAAAAATTCCCCGACATTGAATGTTGCCGTTATGTCGATGACTATTACATATACACAACAAACAATGGTCAAATCCAACAAATCATTGCCTTTATAAGAAACGCATTAGCACAATATGAATTGAGTTTCAATGAAAATAAAATTCAAATTAACGAAAGCCCATTTTTATATGGTAAGCCATGGGTTGAAAGAATTAAACAGTTTGCTCATCTTCCATCAGATGTACTCATTACTAAACTAATAGTAGAGTATAAAACGTATAAGGATATTTCTATTTTTAGGTATGGCTTAAAAATATTACAACATTGCAACTTCAACGATAACGAATGGCCAACTTTACAGTCAAGGTTAATAAATTTGTGGTCTAGTTTCCCGTCATTATCTGACCAAATCATAAACATATTTCTTAAAAACAAAGATAAGTTAAAATTAACACCTTTTAAGAAGGCAATATATTGCATTATAGACGAATCAATACTATTAAATAGAGAACAAGAATTAATTTGGGCGGTATGGTTCCTTAAGGTATTCGATATAAAAGTTTCCCAAAAATACATAACTAAAGTTCTCGAAACAAATAACGAGCTAGCAATAATAATTATGCTTTCTATCATAGATAAATCCAATAGAAAAAAAGAGCCACGTATTAAATCTCAAATTGAAAGAATCTATAATGAACTGGAAAAAGATGACATTGATGACAAAGAAAACACAAATACTCTCATGTGGACATCCCATTGGCTTTTATCTTACGAAGCAAATCGCAACAAGTGGTTAAATTTACCTAACAAACCATTCGCATATGCAAAGAAGAATGCTTTTTTCAAAAAGCTATTAGAATTAGATATTAAATTTTTTGATGAAGATTTCCAGTACGATTTATCAAATAATACTTCTCATGATCTGCAATTTGTTACACAAAATGAATTTCAAAAAGTCATTCGCAAACTGAAAACAGAAATGTTAGAAAAGCAAAAAAATCTATTGACGCAAACCCAACACGCAGACAGTTTAGATGACGACGAGAAAATAAAAGAATTATGCACAAAAATAATAGATTTAATTGAACAAGGCGACGATTTTTATCTATAAAAGCACCATATTCTTTGCAAACTCATATATAAAAAACTGAACAAAGATTACCCTTTCTCTGTTCAGCCTTTTCTATTTATCCGATTTTTTTATATCATACAAACTATACAATCAAAAATAAGAAGTAGCAGGCATTACACTTGCTACTTCTTTTCTACATATCGTGCTCCTTAATCATATATGTCTTTTCCAACACAACATTTATTTAATTTTTTACCACTTCCGCACAGACAAGGCATATTTCGCCCAATCTTTACTCGTCTAACCGGAATGGTGTGATGATCTTGATTTTGTCCACAAATACAACACAACCACTCAACCGCACATATATATTAATAATATAAAGAAATACTAATTAACATAAATAAGACTGTACAGTCTTGTTTTATTTATATTTTGCTTTTCTTGGGCAATCCATCTCTAAACACACCATACAATTAACATCATTCGATATACAACAGAGCAGGTAGTTACACTCATCGCAGCAACATTCTATGAGGTTGCCGTTTTCATCCAAGTGTTTTCCGTTGCCTTTGCAGTCTTCCCCATTGTTTCCGGGAGTCAGTTCTATACCTGTAATATCTATAATCATACAATCACCTCTTACAACACTATACCATATATGGTCTGTAAAGTCCATATATGGTCGTTATAAACCTTTCAAAATGTATACACTAATAGTAGTACATTTTGAGGTGATTTTATGGATACAAGAACAGCTGTTGCTAATAGATTACTCCAGCTTTGTGAACAGAAGAATTTATCCGTTAATGCTCTTGCTCGAATCTCTGCTGTTCCTCCGTCAACTCTTAAGAACATCATCAATGGCGGTAGTCAGAACGCAGGTATAGTTACACTCAAAAAACTCTGTGACGGCTTGGAGATTTCTCTCTATGACTTCTTCAACACTGACACTTTTAGAACCTTAGAACAAGAAATCAAATAATCATAAGGGGTATCGTAATGCAAATTACGATACCCCTATTTTTATTACAAATCATATATATGCTAATATGTCTCTAGCAACTCTGTCACCTGATATAATAAAAGAAAATATACTCCTTCATTCAAAAAAGAATAAAACCTCTCATAATGATTTAGGTATAAACAAATATGAAATGGAATCTTTAGCAAGAACTCAGTAACATGGTGCCTAGTATCACATCAAGATGAAAATCGCCGATGAATTAATGCTAGCGATATAAAATCAAAAGAGGTAGCAGGCGTTACGCTTGCTACCTCTTTTCTACATATTATGTCCATTAATCATATATGCCTTTACCAGCACAACACTTTTTGAATTTTTTACCGCTTCCGCAGGGACAAGGCTTATTACGTCCAATCTTTACATGTCTAACAGGTTTGTTCTCCACCACAGGTATCGTGTACGGAATGCCATGTTTTTCAAAATATATCTTATCTATCAAACTTGGTCCGTTAGGCATAATAATTATATCACAATTATTAGCTTTAATGGTTGATTTGTTATTAAGATAGTAGTTTTCCAATACATCTAACTCGTCAGAAGAATAAATATAAGCATGATACTTTATTCTCCAAAGAAGATAATCTATAAAATCAAAGGGTCCTTTGTTCAAATATCTATTGATTTCAGCAATGTTTTCGATATCGTGTAAATTACACACCCAAGGATATGCTTGGCCTTCTTCGAGATCGATTAGTTGCGAAGTGTTAATGGCTATACTTCCGAATTGATTGAGGGTTAATACTATCGGTAAAATAGTCTTTTGTGATATATTTTTAATAGTGAATGGTTGAGTTTTGTTTTCAAACAATGTTATACACTGATTCTTTTCTAACAGTTTTTTTAATATGATTGCTTGCTTGTAGGCGCCTCCAATACCACTATCTGAATGAAAATGATCGTAAATTCTTGTATATGCTCTCTCGGGATTAAAAAAGGGTTCTCTTACTTTTGATGCTTTAACTTCTGCAATTAATATATACTTATCGAATTCAACAAGTATATCATGTTCCTTTGTTCCTCTTTCTTCGCAAACTTGTGAATGATATGTGGCCTTTTCACCAAAAATATTTTTTATTTGTTCTAAGAAGATGTTCTCAACTATTTCTGCCTTCCTCTTCTTATATTTTTCTGCAAAAGTATTATTCGGATTTTCTAAAACCTCAGTTATATAATCAAATATGGCATTAAGTAAGAATTTAGGGTGAACCACAAATAATTGTGATTCCGTGACGTAACAGAGGGGACGTTGGGCAAATGGATTTTTGTTATTATAGTATGTGAATTTACGCTGCTGTCTTGTTAAAGAGAATGTATCTATGAATGCTTTTCCTTTTATTTCGCCAAACTCTGCAATGATATCTGCTATAGAAACGATATTTATACCATTAATGATAGATTGATATTCGTCACGTTTTTCCCCTGATGCAAATTCTAGAACCTTTCTATATTCAGCATTAATATTGTGGGAGTCAGGATCAAGGGTATTAAGAAAAGCAATAATTTCTTCCCCCATTTTTTGTGGAGCAGTTAAAGATTCTTCAAATTTAGAAGAGATAAAATGATAATATTCTATATAATCCGAAACACATAATGATGTAAGTGATGCTAATTCGCTATCAAATGAAGAGTACAACTGTTTGATCAGTTCTACTGTTTGCTCATCATAGCGCAGAAACGCCATATCAAAATATGAACTGAACGCTTCTGCCGAAACAAAATGTTTTTTAACCATCTCAGAATCATTTTTTAGGGTTTCTTCATCAAAACCCATGAATCCCGACATATACATAGAAGTAATATCTTGTATATCTTTTTCTATGTCTCTAAAATCGGATTTTGTGTCGTGTACAACACCATCGCTTAAATTATCCGTGCTCATCAGTAATCCGGCTAGATACAAATACTGTTTTTGGGGCGACATAAGATTTGTTTTGTTGAAAATATCTGATTGAAAAGCAACCTCTTCACCATTGTTGGCAAAGGTCATAAATTTGATGCTTATCATACCAAGTAAATCTTGTGTGTCATAGGTCTGTAATTTCTCTTTTAATTTATTTATCTTTTCTTCCATATGTGTTACCTCTCGTAAATAAAATGGACAGCCTACCTTAATATGAAGGAGGCTGCCCGCGGTATTAAAAACGTATGCCTAACAGACCACCGTTTTCTTGATTATCTGAAATTCTCAATACAATGTTATCATTGAACAAGGAAACAAATTCATCGTCGAATTCCTGATACGGAACCATATCTGAATTTACAAGGCAAATGTATTGATATCCCAGTTCCTCGCATTTCAGCTGTGCAAGTATCAAGGCTCTAGCTACCTGGCGTTCGTCTACTCCGTCGAATATAGTGCTGTCATGCACGAGAAAATCCGGATACCGACTTCTTGAACAACCAAGCTCAGCTAATACCATGTCATAGCAGAATACCTTCATATAGTTAACGCCCTGGCTTCGCGAACTTTTAATATCAACACCAAAGGAGTATCCGGTTTCCTTTAGATCAATTGTTAAAGTGCCCGCTTCTGGATAAAGGAATTCTGTATTGGCTTTGAATAATGATATGGCTTGTTCTCGAATTTGCATTCGCTCATTGTAGTCTTGACGCGATTTAATCAAAAGCTCTTGGTTTTCGATTTTTAGCCTGCTTTTGCTGTCTTCTATATATTCAGCAGATTCTAATCTCTTTTTTGCATCCTCAAGCAACTGTTTCGCTTCCGCATAGCGATCTTGAATCAAGACATATTCGGCTAACGCACCGTGGGTTTCAAGAATCTTCATTCTTTCGGATCGCTTTATACTTAAATCGGCAATTCGAATATTTATATCTTCGATCTCCTTCTTTAACGACGCAATTTCGTTACGAAGATATTCTTTTCTGTTTGTAACAATCGTTTTGTGAAATTCAATTACCTCAGATAAAGGTTGAAGAACAGAGTTTTCAAAGTGAATGCCAGCTTCTGCGTAAACCTTCTTAATATCATCAATAGGTAAACCAGGATCCTCGTTGGAATAGTTTATCTCGTATCTTTCTAACAATTGTTTACGCAAGATACGCGCATTGGTTAATGTATGGATCTCGTCAGTGAGGGCATTGGCTTCTTTTGAAATATCCTCATACTGAGGGTGTATTTGGAATGCATCAAGTTGTTCCTTGAATGAATCTACATCTTTTTGACGAGTAATTACCTCTGTGCTTAATTCTCCTATATTTAAGGTAAAAGGCTCTATAACACCGGATTTTGTCGCGTTTTTGTAATCTTCAATTCCTTTCTTTTTATCTTTTAAGCTTTGGAACTGTCTGGCATATTCCACACTTAAATTTAGAAAGAATGCGTTGCATATTTGAACGCTTGATGCTTTCTGCCGAGAAAAGAATTCAAACGCACTTTTATATCCCTCAACATTTCTACGAATTGCATACGAAATAAGTTCTCGGAATGACGGCATATGTTCTTGCGTACTTTCATTTACGGAAATTCCATAAAACTCGTTAAGCATTGCTTTGTTAAATGCGTTTGGGGACACATAATAACGTTTGGCCTTTTTATCATATTTGCAATCGAAATTTAACGATGAAATATCACCATCAATGTAAAGTTTGCTCGGTAAATCGGTGAATCGTTCGATGTTGTATGTTTTGCTGCCAATATCTATCTCTAAAACAAACGACCAGCCTTTTAAGTTCTCGTTCTTAAAGACTGAGTTGGCTGTCACCTGTGATCCTAAACAAAAATGTATTATTTCCACAAGTGTTGTTTTTCCTGCACCATTTCGTGTTTGCTTCTCCTCGGATTCATTATCATGGTTTCTATCTGCCGAAATCACATTGAATCCAGAATGAAACTTTACAGCCTTAAAATTCGGATTATTACTTTTGACTGAATGTATCATTGTCATACCTCGCAATCATTCCGTCTTTTAAGATGATAGCTTTTATCATGTACAAATAATCTAGTGTCAGCAAGAATTTATCATAACTTAATAAGCCATCATGCTTTTTTACTTTGTCCCACAGCAAAGAAATCGTTTGTGGTTCGTTAATCTCCAACAATAATGCGGCACCACACCCCAAGAGGGAATATTCTAGCTTGATATTTTTGTCTGGCAAAATCATTTCTCAAACACCTCGCATTTTTCAAAGAAATATGTTAATATACCAAGACCTGCGGCTTTATATGAGAAATCCGATCTATTTCCGCTAGCAAAATTCCATAGCTCGCTAAAAACCTCGTCATTATCTAAATCTTGTGCTTTTAATTCCTGATATTTTTGAGCCATTATGTTGGTTAGTTGTGTTGCAAACAATGGATCCGGATGTTTATTTAAGTAATCATCAATGGTAGAGTTGCTGGATAACCCCATAGTTATATGCATTTGAAATAACTGCAAGGAATTTTTTTTGATTTTTTCGTCGATTTTCAAAAGAGAATAAGAAGGGGTACTTTGTATTGGAGTCGCATAAGTTATCAAATATTTGGCCAAGACTTCTAGTTCAGCAAAACTGTAGGAAACAGATTCCTGTTTTAGTTGTTCAACCACCCATTGCTCATGTTTACTCTTCAAATCAAACAATAGGTCCACAGGAAATAAGGTTGCATCATTATCAACCTTAGTATGACAGTTACAGCAAAGAAATATTAAGTTGGCCTCGCTATTTACATAAGAGTCATCTTTAGAAGCATCGTAACGAGCTGCGTCGGGTTTCTCCCCATAGATATGTGCGTTTTCTCCTATGCACCCTAATGAAGGCTTATCAGGGTCAACTAAAAGAGTTTTGCAAATAGCGCAACGATTTCCGCTTTTTGTGTGAAGTAATCGTTCGTTTTTCTTTGAAATAGTTGCTTTTGCTGCCATTTTGCCACCTCAAAAGTATAATAAATCCTAATTATATTATATATTTCACAAATTAAAACGTCAACACATATCGAAAAAACCGACGATAACTATACTATTTCTTTTGAGAGTTTTGTTATCGTAGAGTTTTGAATATTTATAGCAATCATTTGAATCATATATTGAATTTATTTCTTCTAAAAACTTTCAAGGGTATCCCTAACACACTCTATTTACACTGATGCAAGATAACCAATATTCATTCGTATTATACAATTATATGCGAACCCGTAGCGGAAGAGCGTTCCGAACTCCTGCCTCGGAACAGTTATATAATCCTATGTATACTTATCGTGACGTGATTTGAGTTTTTCTATGATCCGATATATATCAGATGATTTATCGATATCGGAATAATTCTTTATAAGAAGTTTGCGTTTGATTACTTTATCTTCCCTATACTCTGCGATAACAACCTCTTCCTCCCCACTATGAGAAAAAGCCACCTTGAAGGTGGCTTTAATCTTTTCGTTGGATATTTCGATTTTCTCGATGTACTGAGACAGAATAAACTTTGAACGCTGTACATTTTCGGGATTCAGTAAGTATTCTTTCAGTTCATCTATCTTTTCTTTAACATCTTTTTCAGTTATTGTATTTCGGCTGTAATCTCTCTCGTAACTTTCAAGGAATGTTTTTGCTTCTTGTATAATAGCTTCACACTCCTTGATTTTGGCTGTTATAGCGTCATTTACGCCCGTTTGAGATATTGCCTCAATCAAGTTATCTCTGCTCTTCTCAGCACGAACAAGTGTCTCTTTAACCCGACTGTACTGCTCATCATTATCAACAGTAGATTTCAGACTTTTGTTGAGTCTCTGAGTAATTTTTTTGATACTATCATCTGTAAAAAACACTTTGCAGAATTCATCAATTACCCAGGCATCAAGTATGCTGCAACGGATTTCTTTTGTGTCACAATCATGCTTGTTCACTCTTTCCGAGCATCTGTATGTTGTGTATTCTAAACCGCGCTGTTTGTGTCTGCGTACATTTCCGTGGAACTTGCCCCCACAACATTCGCAGTACAATAATCCTGTGAGCAGATATGTTCTCTTGGCGTTACTGTAACTACTTCTGGACGCTCTTCTCACTGCGTTAGCTCTCTCCCACAGCTCTTTGGTCACAATAGCGGGACAACCACCATCTATGCGTACAACGCACTCATCAGGCTTGTACGCATGGTTATTGTGCTTGGATGCGCGCTTGTTGAAAACGTAAATTCCCTTATAACGCTCATTACGCACAATCTCGTAAATACTATTTCTTCCGAAAGCCACTCCTTTCTTAGTTTTGAAACCAAGTAGGTTAAGTCGATCAACAACAGCACCATAACCATAGCCATCAGCAATCATCTCAAATATAATCTGAACTGCTTTTGCTTCTTCCTGGTTTACTACAAGTCGTTGTTCAACAATGTTATATCCAAGGGGAGCTATCCCCCCGTTCCAAATACACTTCTTTGCGTTAACGCCAAGGCCCTTCATAACCTCCCTTCCCAAATTTCTCGAGTAATATTCGGCCATGGCCTCGAGCAGGGATTCAAGGATAATAGACTCAGGGCTATCATCAAGTCTTTCAAGGACTGAGATCAACTTAACATCGTTCCTCTTGAGCTCGCGCTTGAAGAACGCTGAATCATAGCGATTGCGTGCAAATCTGTCAAGCTTATGAACTATTACGAAGTCAAATTCCTTGTTCTTGGAATCATCAATCATTCTAAGGAATTCGGGTCTGTTGGAAGTCGTTGCAGACTTCGCTCTGTCGCAATATTCTGCAACAACTGTGTAACCATTATCAGCACAGAATTTGTGAAGTATAGAGAGCTGTGCTTCTATCGACTCCTCTCTTTGACTGTCAGAACTGTAACGGCAATAAAGCACCGCGCGTTTATTGGTTTTATCTATAATCATATAAATTACCTCCCGTAAATATTCAATAAAATAATATGTGTCTGTTTACTGTTTCGTATCGTTTTACGGGAGTCCTATGACACCCATGCCGCATCAGATACTCTGAGTATCTCTGTCAGCAAGTTTATCATAGGGTTAAAATATTCTTCTTTGTTAAATCTATTTATTAATTCTTTATCTGTTATTTCTACTATTTTTATTTCAGTTTCAATATGTCCTTCCTTTTTACGGACCAATGCGTCTCTCTCGACGCTGATTTCATATAAACTTAGCATTGGAGCTCTCCTTTTTATAGAGAGCAATATGATATAATCATAAGACCGAAGTCTATCCGCTTTGTCACGCCCATCAAAACGAATATCTCTTATTTCTTCGGTAAAATTAGTAGCCCTCTGACCGCTACTAAGGTAAAAAATGTGGACGCTTTAATTAATCTTCGTATACAGGCTCCAATGCTGTGACTCTGGACTTATCTTCGCCTGATGTCTGATTATCAACCACAGTAAACTTAACCTCAGTATCAATAATCTGAGTCTCGTCGAGACAGCCGTTTTCGTCAACGAAATTCGAGGCATAGTTATTGAAAATGATGCTGTTGACTGAAAATGCTGTGTTGAAAATCTGATTATCAACCAGAATGTTCATGGCAAAGTAGCCTTTCTCCTCATAGTACTCGAGCTTATCAATAAAGCCCTGGTAAGTACCTTGTGGAAGATAATTTAGAAATTTTTTCGGACGGAAGTTTATCATAAAAACTTCTCCTTTCAATAAATTTATTTTAACCTCGTATGAGGTTAATTGTTAAATAATCGATCAAATATCGCTGAGATTTAGTTCATCGAATGAATCAAGATCTATCACAGATTTGCTTTTCGCCTTGGAATCTTTGTCAAGTCCCCTGGTGTCAATTTTGAAGCAATAACATTTCTGACGGCCGAATTCTTTCCAGATAACCATGCGTTTATAGAGTCGGTCTTTCTCGCCCTCAAGGATATCAAGGGCTTTGAGATTCTTAAGCAAGGTCTTTGGATTGCCGATGTTGTACTTCTCGCAAATACGCACAAATTCGGGCTCAAGGATAATTATATCTGTCTGCCAGTTATGAACAATAATCTCACCCACACAATTCTGCGGAACTGTATAATTGGAACTGCCATTCTTCTGCAAAAAGTTCTGGCTGTTTTTCATATACTCGATTTTGAGAATTTCCAAAAAACGATCCTCGGGGCTCATGTTTTCAGATATGGATGCTTCAAGATTAATAACGTAGTCTGTAAGAGCGTCAATATCAATCTGAGTATCAGGAAAAGTTTGGTTAAAGTATCGACACGATAATATTATTATCGACAGTTTGGAAAATATTCTCTCTGTTAATTCTTTTTTGTCCTTAATTTTTGAAATCAGGTTCTTCTTTTCTGTTTCGTAATTTTCAGATACATTTTCGATATCTTTAAGTACTGTTTCCATAAACGGACCACCCGCTAACGCATAGTTCTCAATTATACAGCGTTTGATGTTATCCGAATTATCAGCGCTAACTGTGAGCTGTTCTTTAACTTCGAATACTCTCGCTTTTAAGCCTGGTGGAGAATCGTCATTAAGGAGATCGAATTCAGCTGTACTGATAATGACAGAATTAAACTCGTATACCGGTTTTTGAGTAGCGTCGCCATTCAAACGCATTTTTGATCTACCATTGCAAATAGTGTACATAAGCTTTGTGAAATCAGAACATGTACTGATGGCAACCTCATCAAGGATAATCGGATGACCCATGGCCTCAGATATGAACTGTACTATTGCGTTTTCTGTGGAATTATAAGTTATCGCAGTGCCCTTATTAAGTACAGGATTTGAGAATACTGATGCCGCTAACATTGCCGCTGTGGTTTTGCCCTTTGACGTTCTGTTACTAAGATTGAACAACATGGCACCGATATCGAATTTAATGTTCAGATAAGAGAGAATCGGCGCAGAAAATCCCAGAAGCATCACAAATTCTAAAGCTGTGTTATTGAGCACTTCTCTCTTAACCATCTCTAACCATTTATCCAAACTGCCATGGGGAGATAATTGAAGATTACCTCTGTACAAGGCGTCAGGGGCACCCTTGGTATCGTGAACTGTACCGCTTTTGAACACAATCGAGTCATCGGTAATGCTGCTCCATCCAAGCTTTGAATACACACGTTTTACAGGGGCATTCTCCTCATCCATAATCAGATAGCTAACAACGTCAGCACTATTTCTGTCGTAAAACCTGATACCATCTGTCAGCAACTCCTTGATACCCCATTGGTTCAGAATAGAGCTGTCAAATATCTTCTCTTTCTCATCATCGCCTACTCTGTAGCCGAGCTTGAGATAAACTTTTCCTGTATCAATGTCAATGAGTTTTTCTTTCACCCATACTGCTGAGCCGAATGTAATCAGAAACGGAATATCTTTGATATCCATAACCTTGGACAAATACTTCTTTGTTCTTACATAAGGGAACGTCTTAACATTCTCAACAAAGTAGTTATTCTGATCGCAGGTCAGAGCTACACAGCCATAGCCCTTCACAAGTGTTTCAGGATCAAACAAATTTACCACATAACAAAACTCCTTTCGTTGGTACCCGAGCGTATTGTGACATACGCTCGGGTCGTAATTATTACAAATTAACTTCTATGGTTTTACACTCAGGATCTCTTATAACATAGCCGTCATATTCAGATAACAGTAAAATGTGTAGTTCACCATTGTTATTATTCATTGCGAACAACTCCCAGTCTTCGTTTTCCAATAATCTGCCATCAATTACGGCCCAGGAATCATCGCGCTCTTCGTTAACCAGATCAAAGATTACCGAAGCTTTTGTAGACTTGGATTGTTCAAGTATCCTGCGTCTTGCCTTTGATTCATGCAACATTCTTGCATGGTGCGGGAAAATAAAAATCATAAATATATCCTTCCTTTTTGTATTACATGGCGCTTAAAGTCTTACTCTCGGTTTAGACTTAACAAAAGCTCTTCTGTGCTTTGGACGCTCGATAACATAGTTACTATGTTCAGATAACTTTATATCAGACCATGTGTGTATTCCTTTGCGTTCTACTTTAACCGCAAACAAAGCCCAATCCTCATGTATCATTCTGCCGTCAACAACATGAAAGCGATCACTAGTATCGGGGTTTACCAGGTCAAACAACACGTAAGCTGTTGAATAATCCGCAAAATGTCTGATTCTGTATCTCGCATCAGCTTTGATCAGTTTTCTGATCTGTGCAGGAGTCAAAACAGGCATAGTTACCTTCCTTTCTTAAGTATTAGTCCTGAGTATTCATTCGGTCATACCCAGGACTTATTAAGTTTGGTCTTCTTATTTTTCTTATTTTCTAAATCAATCAAATAAAGTCTTTTATGATGGTCAATATCGCCATCAATTAATTTTTCATTAAAAAAGGACCATCCATATCGGATGGTCCAATCACCTACCTTCGCCATATAACATGGCATTATACTATTAACGCTTGATATATTTGCATCATTAGAAACGACTTCTTGCATCAACGAAAAACGCCTCTGAAATCAAGCGTGAATATGGTACAGTTTTACCATCGGATATGAATTCAAGTGAGTCGTTTCATTGATGCCATATCACTATATCACAATCAAAAACAAATTGCAAATCGGCGTAAATTTTTTATTGTTCATATTGCTGAGGGGTCCACTAGCAGTCAATCAAGAAGGGAACGAGGTTTCAATCATATTTTTTCGTATTTTCATCAAAATCCTAAATACTTTTCCACTTTTTGCACAAAAGAAATTTTTTCAAAACACCTTTATTTTCCATTTCAGAATCATTTACGTTTGTTTCTCTACCACCATAAATCATTATCTAAACAAACAACAAAACCACACCGGTAATTAAACTAGTGTGGTCTTCTTGTTCACTTAATCAGTAACTCTTTCTTCATTTTATCTACTATTTTGTGTTCTCTTATTTGTCTTATTGATTCCAATAAATCCGTAGAATCTCTTTCAGTTCTCTGTGCACTTCCATCTCTAAAAACGCTAACATAATTGATTAATTCTATGATATATGACCTTAAATATCTACACAAATCGCTTTCATAACAAAATTCCGACATCTCCACTTCACTTATAAGTGAAGTTTTTAAAGAAATCAACTGATCGTGCACCTTTTTATCCAGATAATATAGCTCACAATCCGCTTTATGCCCTTCTTCTCCACCTTTGTTAGTTTGGTATTCCAAATAATTGTATTTGCCGGAATATGACTTACCCTCTAAGAAATTATAATCCTTAACTATCGCATCTAATATTTCTATATAGTTTGGTGCTTTATCATTCAAGTTGATCTTAGCATCTTGCTTTACTATTTCGGAATATTTATATATTCGTAAGAAATCACAATATATTTTATACCGCTTATCAAAAAGACTGATTTTTTGTGCGCTTTTGTCTCTTTTTTTCTGAGATTCAGCTACTATAACTGCTACAATCACGGAGGCTATCGCTGCAACAGCTGATGCGACTGCAGCGATAACTTCCACATTTATTTTATCCATAATCCTAACTCCTATGGCTTAACGATAAATATTTATATCAACACACCATTACAATGGTCGATTTCGTGTTGGATAATTTGAGCGGTGAAATCGACATATGTTTTGGTGAGCTGCTGAAACTTCTCGTTTTGGTAGCGGACTTTTATACTCTGATATCGCTTACAAGGACGAGGATCACCGAGTAAAGATAGACAACCTTCTTCAGCATCATACTCACCGCTGCATTTGATTATCTCTGGGTTGAACATAACTGTGTACTTACCATTATCACCAAAGACGATAATACGCTTACGCACACCTATCATATTCGCAGCCATACCAACACAACCGGCACGATTTGCAATTAGCGTGTCGAGCAAATCTTGTGCCACCAGTATATCCTCTTTTGTCGCTTTCTCTGACTTCCCGTTCAAAAATAACGGGTCGTGAACAACTTCTCTAATTATAAGTTATCAAATTCTTATCCTAATCAATACCATACATCGACAGCAGCTTCGCGAGCGTGATTTTCAGCCCTACTTTTTCAAGAAGCTCTTTTCTTTGTTCGTACAGCTTTTCTATAAGTTCTCGTGCATCTCTGCCGTAATGAATCTGATTGTGACAGTTACTACAAAGTGAAACAATGTTCTCTTCAACATCCAGTGAATGCTCAAACTCATCAGAAAAGCTCATCGGAATCAAATGATGTGGCTCTGTATATTTTTCGCTAGAGTTCTTTCTTATAAATGACTCGTGGGATTCATCAACTTCACAAACATAACCTGCGTGAGAGAGTGCATTCAAAGCAACCTTTCTATCTCTTGGGTATGTTTTGTGGCCGCCTACAATCACAGGAGCTACTTTTTTCTTCGGTTTGTTTCTGTATTCGTACTTTGGTGCTAATGAATCAATAGCCGCTTCCGAAATATCACTTGTAAGTGTTGCGTCAACTGCACTTTCCACTTTATCTCTCTTGTGAGATTCTAACTCAGGATATAGTTCATACAATGCATCTGCTAACTCTGGACGCAGTTTCCACTCAAAATGGCCATCCTCACGGTATTTTCCCCAGAATAGAATCCTCCACCAAACTTTACTACCGTCTTCTCTATACAATGTGGGGAGATTTAAATCTTTAGCAATTCTTTTGGCAAGTGCTACAACAGGAGCATTGTACGAAGATGGAGTTTTACCTTCTAATGTTGCCAACTCAGTACAAGTAGCAGCGTGATTATCAAACAGATAAATACGCTTAACAAGTTCTATGTCTGTTTGCAAGAATACTGTTTTTATCAGAGATACCCATTGTTCAGAGCTGATATCAAGCTCAGCAACATACTCCCTTGGATATTTCTCATCTTTTTGCTTTTGCACTTCGTTAACAGTGCAGTTTCGCTTTATTTGTGTAAGAACATGCAGTTCTTTATCATTTTCAGAACATTCGAAATACTCTTTTGCTGACAAAATCATCCATATAAATGTATGTGCATCTATCAGTTCGATTTCGGTTCTATAATGATTTTGCAGTTTATATCTGATGTCATCTACTATCTGTAAGTAACGACTATAATTATTCCAACTGCATTTACCTGCCATAGTAAAATCTATACCAAGCAGTTTGAAACGTTTATCAAATTCACTTGACCTTACCGGCAAATATTTTTTGATATCCTTGATGAAAAATAACGCTGCAATAAGATCGTACTTCGCTCCGAACAACTCCACAGCTTTCTCAAAAGCTACTGCATCGTCGTTACCGCAATAAATCTGATAAAGCACCTGTTCTGATTGCTGTAATTTTTTGTCTAAAACATTTTTAAAATGAACAATCTGATTATGGTTAATAAGATTCTCTATCTTCGCAATCGCTTTGTTAATGCAACCAGCGATAGCTCCGCTACCGATTTTTTCTTTACTCCAAGTCGATAATTGAAGGACGCTATGAGCATTATTAAACACTCTTTTCTTGTAACCCTCTTCTTCATTAATAAAGCCTTCTTTGAACGAAATGTTATCTGAACTTTGATTATTTACTACATATAAATCAAAACATTCCATCCAACGATTCACATAAATAATATCATCCACATTTTCAGACAATAAAGTCAGAATAATTTCATCCTCATCATATTTAGATGCTTCGCCTTTTGCGTTTGCAATGATATTCTCAACAGACTCTGTCAATTTCTCAAAGCTATACTTTTTTAGCTTTGTAGCAATCGAACTGATTCTTTCTCTCGGCGCACGATTACGTTGTCCATTCCTATAGCTATTTGTAACAACGTCATATTCATCTCGTAATCTTTTAAGGTAATTCCCATTTTTTCCGAACAAAGAAGCAATCGACACAAAGGCTTCAGAGCGTGACCGATAACCTAGCTGCTTTACGGCCTTAATATCATATTCTGAAAGATAATACGCTATAACATCCAAAGCTTTTGTTATATCCATAATCATCACCCATGTTCCTGAATAATTCCACTTACAAGTTTATCCATACTTTCAATAAAACAGTTCTTTTTCAGTTCGCATTCCCATACTACAAACACACGCCATCCCATAGATTCCAGAAGATTTTGCTTTCTTATATCCCGTTGTATATTATTTGTGATTTTTCGCTTCCAGAATTCCGGATTACTTTTTGGCCAGACAAAGTATCTGCATCCTTCATGACCATGCCAAAAACATCCATTGACAAATATTACTGTTTTATATTTCGGCAGAACAATATCAGGGGAACCTGGCAATCTTTTGTCATTCTTGCGGTATCTGAATCCCTTTGAAAAAAGATATTTTCTTACTAACTCCTCTGGTTTAGTGTTCTTTCCCTTTATACAGGACATATTATAGCTGCGTGTAGCCTTATCGTGCACATCCATTTTATTCTGCCATCATTTCATCAAGTTTCTTTATCTGATAGAAAACACCTTCAAGCAGCTTCACAGGGATACTGTTACCGGCCATTCTGATCAGTTTGTCACGCGGTAAAAGTTTTTTACCTTTATGAATCTCAGGATTATCAAAAACAACTTTATCAAAATCCTCATCAGTAAATCCCATAAACAGAAAGCATTCTCTTGGGGTCAGATATCTGAAGGTACTGCGACCTTCGATTCCACTATCGAAATACAGATTACCTGAATTAGGGTTTCTGTCCTGTTTTGTAGTAATTGTTCGTATTACATCTATCTTTGGATTCAACTGTCCGTTTTTCAGAATAATCTGGGGGTTTTCATCCCATATTTTGCGTCGGGAAACAGTGTCATTAGGTGTACATTCAACAGCCTCTGATTTGAATACTTGATTATCATAATCAATTCTGAGCAAATCAGAAACTCTGATCTTTTTATAATACAACGAAGTGTTGTATTCTCTGACTATATCCTTTTCGTCTTTATTGAAAAGGTTATTATTAACAAAAATTTCTTTTTCGTAACTATCACCAACATACACGCTTATCATAAGTAGTCTGGGGCGATTCTGTGGCAGACCGAAATCGCTTGCATTAAGCTGATAGTATTTGCTGATATAGCCGATATCTTCAAGATCACTTATCCATGTATCAAAATTACCCTTGTGTCTTTCAGATAACAGTGTCGGAACGTTTTCAAGCAAGAGATAACGAGGAAGTGTTTTTCCTCCATCTTTCATTTCCTTAAGGATGCGGCCCACCTGCCACAAAAGACTTGAACGGCTTCCTGAATCCTTATCTATACCTTTTCTGTAACCATGAAATGCACCCACATTAGATAAATCCTGGCAAGGAAAAGAATAAGTAAGTATGTCAATATTCTCAGGAATTCTTTCTCCGGTCAAGGTGCTCACATCAACAAAGTTGTTGCTACGTGTAATTGCGGTATAAATTTTTCGCAAAACCTCTACAGAATATGTTTTCAGAGTTTTAAATTGCATAGCTTCTTTTCCGTTATTGCTAAGACATTTATCTTTCAAATATTCAAGAAGCTGTTCTTTAGTCATTTCTGCAATTTCAGTTGGCATACCAACACTGTTATGTATCGCATCATATGCTACAAATGCGTGTATATCCCACTCGCACGTGTAGGCATCGCCAATTTCCATACCTAGGTTATTCATCGCTTTTGCCTGACTGCCAATACCACTGAACAGTTCGACAAGATTATACTGCTTACTCATTAAATTGATATTCCTTCCACTTCAAGCTTGTCCTTAGCTGCAATAGCAAGCTTTATAGTTGTCATTGTTTTATACGGAACTTTTCCAGAACTGGATGCCGGAACATTTCCTGTTTGTATCATCGAAACAACCTGTTTCAATGCAGTCTGTTCCTGATAAGAAACTAAAGACTTCTGAATTGCTGTAGTCAAGACCTTGTTCCAGTAATCCGAGCCTTTGGATAAGACTTCCATTACTAATTTCAGATCGTTAATCTCTTTTTGTTCTGACTTCGCTGACTTTTCTTGTTCTTTTTCAACCGAAACAGGCATAAGTTCTTCAAGAAATTCCGGTGATAATTTATACTTAACATTATCACGATATTCTTCCCATGTTGACTGACGTTTACAATACTCTGTAACTATTACACCATGACTGTCACATATAAAATCGTTCGTCATCTTCGTCACTATTTCCACCTCACGCATAAATGCCGGTGAAACAGATTGCTTTTGCCAGATCCTATTCCAATCAAGCGTATATCCTGATGGTATGCTGCTGATTATTTTTGCAATAGTATAAGGTACGATGTTTCCTTTATAACCGCCAGTCTTATACCAGAATCCGGTTGGTTTTTTTGCACTGTCTTTGTTAATTTCAAGATATTCATCAACAGCTATGAAAATAATAGCTGAACAAATACATTTTTTATAATAATACTCATTAAAATCCGCTTTATTTGCCTTATAAATACTTCCGATCATACTGGCAAATTCCTTGAATGCCCAGTTTTTACCTTTTGATACCGTATGAGGTTTGCATTCAACAGCTGTCATATATATTGCCAGTTTTTCTTTTGTTATTATTTGTTTCTTAGGATATTTAGAAACAAAGCGTTTAGCGTCTATTGCCCCCAGTTTGAACTTTTCCTGTTCATAGCGTTTTCTTGAACGTTCATAGTACCAGCCCGTTGGAATCGCATATAAAGCAGGTGGCGCTAGATGCTTTTTAGACATTTTCTCCATCCATATATGGAAAGGATCATTTGAAAACAGATCTGCTGCAGTTACTTTATTTTGACTATTCGCATACTTAGCAATAGATTGAACCATTTGGTCGTAAAAACGCACACCCTCATCATCTTCAGTTTCTCTGTCTTCTATAACTGTAAGTTTCATAGGTACATAAATACCTTCAAGTTCAACATTTGATTTTTTAAGAACAGCTTCAGCCAACGAAGCTGTCGTTTGACCACCATTAATAATCTGAAGATCTACTACCTTTGTAATCAGCGTTTCTCCATTTATAACCTTAACCTCAACATCAGCAGCTGTAGTAGCGATACCATTATTATATGTAAAGAATTTTGTAGGATCTGTATTTATAGTTCGTTTGATTCCACTGTTAACACTTTTTGCTCCATTTGTACCAAGAAATGCTCTGACATTACCTTCAAGGACCTTACTACCGTATTCTATATAAATGCTTGCCAGCAATTTACCGGGTATGATAGCAATGTACGCTTCATATCCAAGATTTTCTCCGATATCACCTTTTATACAAGGAATACCTTGGTATCCTAACTGCGAAAAATCAGAAGCAATATCTATAACAATAGGCTCATTGCTGTTGGAATTTTCCATCTCGAAAAATCTTTCAAGATGCCATAGATTTATCTCAAGTGGCTTTCCATTAAAATCAGCTTTCTTAATCTTTTTTGTTGTTTTAGCTTTTTTAGTTTTTCCTTTTGTTTTTCTTATAGTTGTTTCCAGAAGATTGGTATTAAGAAGAGCTGTGCTGAGTTCTTTGTTTGTAATAATATAGAACTTGATTTTCAGGAGCATACCAGGATCGTCGCCCGTAGCATTTATCCTCTTTCGTATCAATTTTGCAATTTTAAGGATATCATCAGAATCATCAAAATAATCTTCTATTTTTCCATTGCACACTTCATCAAGGAAATAATAAAGACGCCAATACAATTCATCTACTCGTGACATTGTCAGATTTTCTGTATCATAGGAATCATGAAAATCACTAATAAACAGAATCAGGCTTTTGTCGGTTTCATCAAAACAATATCCATCCAGTCTCATTAATCTTGATCCAACCTTTTTATCGCCCATTCCAACACGCATCGGATCCTGGACTTCATCGAACTCTGTCAGTATGCCCAATGTGCGGTTGAGAAACTCATCTTCTGTTTCTGAGCCGTTTATAGCCGAATCGTTGCGCAAAGATTCTAGAAAATCATGTTTATATTCCTGGTAGTCCATAATGCAGCTCCCCTAATTCTTTATTTCAAAATCCCCGATTTCTACAAGAGCAATCTCATATGATGCTTTTCTGATAGCAACAGGTAAATCTCTTGGTGTCAGCTTAGGGAACTCCGAATCAACCTTGTAACGTTTAAAACTACTTATTTCATACACAAAGTCGTCATAATAATTATTATATTCATAGCCCTGAAGCGCAACTTTAGCCATAAATGCGTCCTGCTCATCTCCTGTACAGAACATATCTCTTGTTTCAAGGATAAGTTTATTCAGTGTAATACCATTATAAGCTGTACTCATTTTCTCAAGACTATGCACAGCAAGTTCGCCATCGTTATCACTATCAAGTTGCTCTAAGGATGATATTTTAACCGTATGAGCTCCTCTGCTGATAGCTTTTGCTTCAATCCATGTCTCATCAAAAGAGAAATCCTTGTGAGTAAGCTCTTGACCACTCCAGCTTCTCAATGCTTCTGACAATCCGATTCTTTCTGTCAGATGACCACGAAGCAAAAGGATTTCACCAATAAGCCCCATTATTTCAGGTTCTGTCAGGAAGTTATTCTTTGATGCAACAAACATTTTCTTCCACTGAAAGAATCTTCCCACAATAGCAGTATAGCCCTCGGATTTTTCTTTTACATTCCTTGTCTGTTCAACAAGGTCATCGCAGAACTTATAAAACAATCCACTGATTTCTTCATCACATAAGGAAAAACGTATAGTATTATAATCAGATTTTTTATACTGATTAACCTCGATTGCAGATGTGCCAGTAACTTTTCTGGGCTTGAACTGAGAACGCAATTCGATTGCTTTGCGTCCCTTTTCATCAAGTCCTACATGCAATTCAAGAACGTGTACATTGTCAACACGAGAAAAATAATTTGCATTCTCAAATTTCGAGAATAATTTTTTTGTATCTATCACTCTTCTTCACCTGCTTCTGCAAGAATTTCATCCTGTTCAAACCAGTTATAAACTTTATTTGCTTTATAACGTGTACCACTGATTCGTGCCGCATCTTCATTCTGCGGTAATCCGAGTGCAAATCCGACTGCCGGAATACCATCCAGTTCATTTTTGAACATTGTTATCTGTCTTTCCTGATTCTTTTCTTCTTCATCAATACCAACATCAATAAAGTATACAAGAAGAACTGGTTTTCTGTCTTTAACGAATTTAAACCATGTATCAGATGGATACGTTTTGTTGTTTGTAAAATCATATCCATGCGCACGTTTGTATTCCTTGCGATACTCAGCTTTTGCGATTTCCATAATTTCATCTGCACTCTTGCCATTGAAATCTACGATACCTGTTTTGCCATCGCCAGGTCCGCCAAGCTTGCCCCTCCGACCAATTCCAAGACGATCTGTATCTTTATCAAGGATACAATTTGTTCTAAGGACCTTTGGTATTATTCTCCCTTCAATATTCACAAGAAGCTTTTCATCTTGTGTAGGAGCGCCTTCCATAAATGCAATATCAAAAAGATTTATTGAAGGATCGGAACAATTCTCAAGAAAATCCGCAATCTGCTTTGTATCAAAGTTAGAACTGAACCTTGACATTCGTATTTTCCGGATAAGATCTATTATTTTTGCCTTAGAAACATTCTGAATAATATAATGACCTTTAGGGCCGGCATTGCTCTGTCTTTCAAAGTTCAACCCCAAATCCACAGAGTCTCTGACAAGATCAACAACTGCATTATAGTTGTTTTTGTGAGCATCTGTGTTAAGGAACAGATATGGTGTTTCAACAATGCCACCAAAATAGCTCGAAAACTCATATTCATCAGTAGCATTACGCATTTTATTGTATGCTGTGATACTTAATTCTGCAGAATTATTACGTACTCTGATTCCGAAATCACGAGGTCTCTGCCCCAAATCACGCATAAGGGTCATATCATCTTTCAGCTTATCGGTAGCTTCTGCAATTTCCGCATACCAACGAGCAGATGATTTGTGTGTCCAAATACGGAATAAATCATCGTAATTCTTGCGGTAACCGAACCATCGGCCCATCTGCATCAGCACATCATAAGTACAGGTATTACGATAAAAATAACTGACAATCAGACCTTCCAGTGTAAGTCCTCTTGACAAAGCAAGACCACCGATAGCGATTACTCTGAGAGATTCGTTTTTGGGATATTCAAGTTTTTCTGAATTCTTGGAACTATTTACAATTTTAATCTGTAGATTTTCAATTGATGCAAAAAGATTATCAACAATCTGATCCCATGTAAATTCACAATCTATGTAATGTTTTTCCCACATTTTATACAGACGTTTAATTACAGGATCCTTTATAGATTCATCAAAACTATGACTCAAGTTGTATTTAATAGAACGATAGGCTGATGCGTGAATATTTTCAACTTCAGTTTTGATATATTTCTGAACCTTTACAAATCGAGAAATATTTATAAGCATAGAGCGATGTTCTTTATAATCGCCTCGTAAATCACGGATTGCATTTGCAAGATAGAATGTATATATTGAGTCTGTAAGACTCTCAGGCAGCTCATCTTCCCACTCTTTTTTATGCTTGAAGTAAAACGGATATCCATCTTCCTCTTCACGACCGGCATCAGTGATATAAACAAGCTGAGAATGATATTCACCATTTTCAGCAAAAATGCGATTAGGACCTATATAGTTACTCGGTGTTGGTAATGCAACTATAAAGTTTTCCGGAAACAGATCCTGTGTTTCCATTTTCTCTGTCGTTTCAGGATCAATAAAAACGTTAGCAAACGGGGTGGCTGTAAAACCTACATAGTTTGATTTTGTAAAAACATTTGCAAGCTCCCTGATAAGCTTGTTGATTTTTGTAGGATCTTCTTTATTCGAACTTGTATTTATAGATGCATTATCTGCCTCATCATCAATCATAAGCATCGGCATATCTATTTTCTTAGTAATAGGGTCAGCATTCAGTGATACAAGCCAGTTTGTAAGTTTAGTTAAGGTAGTTGTATTCTTTTTGATTACAAACACAACCGCATCATTATTTCCGGCAAGTGAAACAGCGATTTTATCATTATCACCCTTAAAATCACTTGCACGTGAAGTCATAGCCATTGCGTGAATAGGCTTATTATCAAGACCAACGCCAACACGCTTACCACCAGTTGTATTGGCAGACATATCTATGCCTATGAAACCTTCTTCCACACGTTCCTGAGTCTGTTTACGCAAAGATTCTATGGTACCTGTAAGCAAAATAAACACTTTATATCCTGCATCTGCAGCTTTACATATAAATCCTATATAGGTAGATGTCTTTCCTGACTGAACATCGCCTATAATAAGTCCTCTTCTTAATACAGGATATGGATAATCAGCTTTAGGATCAAGAATATAGTTCATCAATTTCTGATCAAGTGTATCTTCACCTAAGGTACTGACAATATTAGGACTGAAATGTTTCGAATCAATGAGATAATTTTTGTATCTAGTCCAAAATTTGGATTCTATTTGTGATTTGCGATCATCATACCAGTTATCCTGCTCGTAATCTTCAAGGATACTTTGTCCGGGATTTGCAAAAATCTGGTATTTCCAAGTAATATCTCTCTTTGCAGCTTCTTTTTCTTCGTCAGTATATGAAGCGCCACTGATCATAATGGCCTGCTCAATCATTTCTGCAACAACAGTCTCATCAAGAACAGTCTCCATATCTTTTATCTGGATGAGTTTTTCTACAAATCCTGTAAGTTTGCCAATTTTCTCAAGATCCATACTCATTGTCATTCCTCCATAAGCTTATCTTTCAGCTGGGGATAATTATTAAAAGGTTCTGAATTAAACAAGTTATCGATTACAGCACTTTTTGAGTTATCACTCATACTTAAAGCCATATTAATAAGCATACGGGCTTTTGTCTCTATTTCTGCTATACGCTCATCATCAACTGTATCATCAATTTTATTCTGCGATTTATCTATGTAAATCTGCTGATACGGAAGAGAATTTTCGATTTCTTCGAGCACCATATCAATTCTTGCCCAAGTTTCATCGTCAACTTTGTCACGAATTAAATCGAAAATCTTCGATTTACGGTTGATAAGATAACTATGGTGTTCCTCCCGGGTTTTAATCGGAAGCCATATATAATCAATATTATCATCATTTTTGTCTATTCGTCCACGGAACTTCTGAGCCTTTACGGCTATATCCATTGCTTCATCAACGGCACGTGTCAGTCTTTTTCTGATCATTGCCGGCAATTTTGCGCTCTGTTTTTTGATATCAATTCCCCAGATATCATCAAGAGTGTTTGGGATATCAACCCGGATGCGTGCATATTTTGTCAGTTCATCTCTGTGTCTGCCAAACCATGTACCCCAGACAATTAATCTTTCGTTTCTATACACATAAAAGCCTTGCTTTGAACGATAGTTTTCTATTCCACCGGAAAGTTTCTTATCTTCTGCAGATAAATCTTTCTGAAAAGGCAATACAAAAGGCTGAACAACTACCATTCTCTCTACACCATTAGAGTCCTCAACGGGAATTTCAATTCTTTTACGAGCATTTGTCTTCTTATGGTTTTCAAGAAACGGATCAAGACCTTTCAATACATAGTTATTAACTTTAATCGAAATCTTGTCATTACCTGTTTTATTTATGTATCTGTGAAAAATCAATGATAAATAATCCGCTGTTATCTCCTGATACTTGTTTAATTCGGAGTAAACATTTCCTGAAGATTTTTCAATCAAATCAAATTTTTCCCATACAACAATCGTACCGGTATCTACACTATCAAGCCACTCTATTTGTTTTATGGCTACTATCTCATCCTGCGTACACTCAACCATAAACCAATCTTTTTTGTCAAGGATAACGTCAAGATCCCATATATATGCAGAAACAACACCATCTTTTTTACTCGCAACAGTCAGTCTTCTGCATTGAGACAAAGAAGCGGCTTTAAGGCCGAGTCCAAATCTTCCCAAATCGTCTTCTTTACGGCAATCACGTTTTTGTTCGCTACCGTACTTCATTGCATCAAAAAGCTCATCTCTATCCATACCATATCCATCGTCACAAATAGCCACATAGCAGCCCATAGGATCAATCGGAAATCGTAACCAGATATTCTTAGCACCGGCGCTGACGCTATTATCCACAATATCTGCAATTGCACTTTCAAACGTGTATCCCATTGCTCTCATGGAAACCATCAATATATCTGCTGTCGGTTTGTTTTCTCTAAGATTATTCATAGTTACCCTCCTATTCTATATAAATAATATATCACAAAAGCTGTCCTATAAAACGGATACATTTCAAAAACACCACTTATATTTTAATCCACATGCCATATTCAACATGTATTTGTAACAAATATTTTAGTTATTTTGACTATTGTGTTCATTATACCAAATATATTTACAATTCTCAACAAAAATACAAATAATATTTATTAAAATACATTATATACAACATCTTTCCAATACATTTTAAAAACCGGGATGGATTTGGATAGCTTTTGACGTTGCAAATCACTGCGAAAAAAATAAAAATACCGAAAACCCGTTTTCCCGGAGTATGGCGACCATACTCCGGGATTGTTATTTTATGATTCTACGAATGGGAATTTGTCCTGTACAGATTCTTCGGGCCAGGTGAATTTGAAACCTAAACAATATGGTACAGTACAGTTTGATTTGAGGAAGCTCGGACGTTCCTTGATTCTCTGCTGAAAATCTGCTACCTCGTAAACGTTTGCAGGGCACTCTTCTCCCTCACCGTATCTGTACACAATAACGCGCACTCTTACCTCGGTCTTTTTCTTAATGTGTTTGATGAAATCCTCAAACGCAGTCCAACCTCTCAGGTCATCTACTTCTTTCGGGATTCCGGCATACCAGAATTGTACTGTCTTTTTATCAGCCTCAACTGTTATGTGTGAAAATAAAATTGCCATATTTACCTCCTGTGTTTTAATACATCTCGTGACGAGAATTAAGTTTTTCTATGATCCAGTTTCTTTATCTTCCATTCGTGGGCATATGGTGACAAGGGATGCGAAAACTCCAAACCCTTAGAATCTACCAGGGTATAGAGTTTATCTTTGTAAGGCCTCAGAGCCTCGAGCATTGCAGTTTTCTCCTCGGTCATACTTGTTCCCCTGCCCCAACAGCAAAGAATGCAATCCGCATTCTCACATTCTTTGATGATGTATGCGCTGTTCTGCTTGTTTGATTTGGGATTCTCTGCTCCGATAGATGATGTGAGATTGACAATCGCAATGCTTCCGAAGTCGCTTCTTATAGCTCCGTTACGGCATAGCATTGTGGTCTGGTCAAGTATGTATTCATCCGCTGATGATGGTGATGCCATGATGATTACCGCTTTTTTCTTTGAATCGTCCCAGGATATTCTCAGCAGGTATCTGTCCATCTCGCTTTCGCTGAATATCGCTGTGGTTTCGATGATGCTTCTTCTTTCTATCAATTCTTTTTTAGCCATTTACACTTCCTCCAAGTAGTTAATAAATGCGGGTAAAGAGCCCACAATTGTGATTGCTTTGCTGTTTGATAAAACGATTATTCCTGTTGCAATTCCGTTCTCCACAGTTATCTCTTCAAAGCGTTTTTCGCTAATTGAAGAAGATAATCCAAACTCTTCATATTTCTCAAAATCATCTGCCGAAGAAACAAAAAAGATAGCACCGATTGAATCTAAATCCAACTTAGTGCTATCTTCTTTATATGCGAACGCTATTTGATTGAAGAGATTTTTTATGTGCGACTGATACTGCAAAGGGACTTTTTCGATGTCCGTAAGTTTTCTGATTTTTACCATTTACTTCTCCCTTTCCTGAGTGCTGATTTTCCTGTGTAGAGTGAGATTCCTGCAACGCATCCTGAGAGAAACGCATCAACAAGAACTGTTGCAGTGAACGCGGTTAATGACAATATCATTTTTCTTCTCCTTTGCTTTTGATTTGCTTTTTCCTGATTGATGAATCTGCACACAGAAGCAGTCCGAAACTCAGGATAAAACCGCCTATGAATGCCAAACTTGCTTTCATTGTTATCTCCTTTCTCTTAGTAGTCTTCGGGCAGAAGGAATGTTTCAATAGGTCCGTCTTCCATCTCATCCCTGATGATGTAGACTTTCTCATTTACTGCTGAGCCTAGCTTCATAATCAGAGTACATTCCTCTCTCCACTCGGGATCTTCCTGGAAGTGGACTATCTTCTGCGAGCCATCAGGATTGATGAACAGCTCAAAGACCTGAAAGTAGTCTTTCTCCTTGACCTTCTGATCCATGGAATCGTACAGATGCCAAAGCATCAACTGCACTTCCAATGGGATTCTGTTGCTTGCGTTTGTTGTGATATATCTCATGATACATCCTCCTTCTATAAATTTATATATGACTAAACTGTTCACTTGTACCGCAAACAGCGTCAATTACAATACACGAGCCTAATCTGAATCCTTCTATATACATCTCCTTTTCGGTTAATGTTGCCAGTTCTTCACGACAATCCTTAACTTTGTCATAAAGTTCTTTTTGATTTTGAGACAGAGTTTTGATTAACGCTTCTTCATTTCTGCAAAGTAAACTCAGCAAGTTATCATACTGACTCCCTCGTTTAATGCTTCTTTCATTGGGAGAAACATTCCCGTAATAAAGTTCTTCAAGTATTTTCATTTTGCCTCCTAAAAAAGAAAAGCACAACCGATGGTTTATCCACCGGTTGCGCTTTTTAACATAATATAAATTATTCTAATGACTGACCATACAATTGTATAGTTTGTTCTGATGACTTATCAGATATCGTCTTTTTCATAACGTTCTCAATAATAACCAATAGAGCCTTAGCTCTATCAACAAAGTACGCATCAAAATCATCTTTGATAAAACAATCATAATTAATTAAATGAGATTCAACACGTTCCTTATATGTATTCTCATCTATTTCCGCGGTCTTTAAAACATTTTTGCTGTAAACACTTGGTGCATAACCACCAATAGAACGATTAGACTCAGGAAGCAAAGGAGTTTTATTTACAATTGAGTTCCAACGCTCTCGCTTATATCCTTGCTTAATGCAATATGATTCAGGGAAAATATGATGAATATCGGGTGCTTCATCCATACTTTTAACAATATCCATGGTTGTACCCTTTACAAAATCACGACATTGTTCACGATATACGAGTGCCATAATTCCTTTATATGCTGCGCTATTTCTTGTCTGCAATGAAATAAGCCTAGTTGCAGAAAAATATGCTGAATTAATTGTACGATTCAAGCTTTCTTGCTGTCGGATCGATGCTACAACATCTTCAATATCATTTGCATATCTTGTTTCATTAGCACCACCATACATTTCACCCATAATACCACACCAAAACCACTGTGCTAATATATCTCTCGTTTTAGGCTGATCAAACACGCTTTTTCCTATAACCGCACATATTGCCGCTAATGGTATCAACTGCGTTGTGTAGGGTAAATCTCTCTTACGAAAAACGTACTGGCTAAAAAGGAACTTCCTTGCTAATTTATACCCCTCAAGCAAGGCTTTCTTATTATTCTGATAATCTTCAAACTTAAGCGCAAGTACATCTTTTTTCTTGCAAGTGGTCATCGTTGGACCTAAATATGTAGTATAGAGTGTTACCGCTGTCAAGAAAGAAGTCTCATCAATACCATTCATAACATCTGTATTAAGCTGTTCACCCATTCCTTGGATACTTCGTTTGCATTCTTCCCAATCTTTACGCAAATCAAATTCATATGTTGCAAACATAGCGGTAACAAGTTCAAAAACAGTAAGAGGCACTCCACCGGTGTTAACGTTTTCAAACACTTTACAAACCGCTTCTCTCGGAGTTGATTTATCCAATGTAATAACTGGTAATTTATATTGTGTAATTGTATCAAGTATTTCTTTCCTAAAAGCCTTGTACTTTGCTTTGTATTCAGGAGAATAATCATAATACTCCTTATATCCATCTGCCCAATCTTCGCGTTCATTGCTATCAAAAATTATATTTAACGGAAACATTTCGTTCTCATATTCCAGCTCCCTAGTAGAAACATCCAAGATGACATCTCTATCAAAATTCGTCTTAACTCTTCTGTCATCGGGAATTGACAATACTGCGTCAAATCTGTCTGCATCCTCATCTAAACATAGATTTATATCCAAGTAATAATATCTTTTTATTTCCTTACCTTTATCTGTTTTTGTTTCAACAGGGTCTTTTGATATTGTAGAACGATAAATAGAAGTCAATCTTTGCTGACCATCAAGCGCCAGATGTTCAGGGACAATTCCAGATAATTTTACACCTTCAATAGGACGATATTTAAACTTAATATCCTCATTACCATACTGTAAACGCATGATAGCTCCCATAGGATATCCCTGCGATAAACTCGCAAGAATACCTCTTAGGCGATTATCGTCCCATGTCCAACTACGTTGAAACTCTGGTAATTGCATTTTCCCTGATTTGACCTCGTTCATTAACTCACTTAATTCAGTATCATTTGAAACTGGTGCTTTAATTGCCATAATTGATCCCCTCTCTAAATGAATATAATAATCTCAATTTATGAAATATGGAGTCATTAGTTTATAACATTAAATTTAAATCGGAACTAACAAATATATTATAGCATACTGATGTGGAAATCTCAATGATAATCCGCATTGTGCTGTTTTATCTTTGCTTCTAAAAAATCATATAAATTTTACCTCAAAAGGAAACGGCAGAGCTTCTTTGCGCACAGAAACACGATGGGTGCGCTTACAAAAGCGCGTCATCAATTCGTGTTTCGACAGTCGTGACTGTTGTGCAAAGCTGCTCTGCCGTTGATCTCTATAAATATGATATTTTTATTACATATACCGCGGTCACGCTTTTCCTGCATGGTGGATTACTTCAAAAGATATCGAAGTGATGCGACTTTCAGATGTAGCGGTTCGCCTCCACCATAATTCTCGCAACTGTATATACAGTTGCGAGTTTTTCTTTGCACGCGTTACAAGAGTAGCTCACGTTAACACATCCAACTAAATATTCAACATATAAAAGCACAACCAATGTTTTTTCCATCGGTTGTGCAATACTATGTTAATATTTTATTATATATTTTCTATAATCTTACGTTCACGCTCAATAACAGCTTGATAATTAATTATCCCACCATTATATCCAAACCACAAAGTTGGATATGTAGAAAAAACGCCTTCATATACTCCAAATGAATCCTTAATGCTTATTTCTTTTTTAGCCGTTAAGAAGCAATCTATACTATAGATTGCTTGTCCACGAATAATAGTAGTACATGATTCTTTAAAAAAGTTCTCATTGTAATTCGTATTTGCAAAGAAATAATAACCTTCCATCTGATTACTTGGAGTAAGAGCTTTTATGGTGTCATTAATAAAGTTATAAAAATCCACATTACTTATATTATCGCTTTTAATAGAGTTTAAAGTTTTCTTCATATCAGCAACAACACCTTTACATGAATGAACAAAATCTTCACTCTTCTCTTTCAATCCAACAAGGCCATAAATGTTAATGATATTAGAAATCACACTTTGATGAAAATTGGAAAGGCCATTAAAATCAATTCCATCCTTATCTTCAACATTATCATAGATTTCTTGCCAATCTAATACTTGATAGAGCCTTTTCAAAGCATTCCCAAGTTCACCCTGAATGAAGTAGCATTCTGATGAAAGAAACATTGCTAAATGCTGATACATCCGCTCTTGTTGACTAATAGGATGAATATGGTCAATAAGATATATCAATTCGTTTTGAATAATATCGATCAGTTCAACATGATCTTCATTTCGCCAAAGATTAAAAAGATAGTGCACAAGCTCTGTTCTGCACTCAATAGAGTTAGGGTTACTTTCAAGTCTTGAATAATACATAAGTATTTCCGCACGCTGATATTCTTCCAGACTATCTAAATTATAGATAGACTGAGATCTCCCGGAGTTAGCAAGCAATGCATAATTAACTGGTACATACTCTACCGCAATGTGCTTTCTCCTTGCGTTTACAAACAAGCGTTCAGAAACCGACAAATGAGTCGGTGATGTGTAAAAGGATTCCGACTTATTTTTATCTTTCCTATTAACAATCCAACCAGCAATAAGTCCTGCAAATAAGTGTTCAAGTCCCATATATCATTTCACCTTTCTATATATATTTAGCCATAATACATATGGCACTTCTACTGTACTTCACTCAAACTGTTCACTTATCCTTTAACCCGCGTATAAAAGCGCTACACATTTATCGAAATCGTAATCTAGCCTTACAAAATCGATCTCCACTCCAAGTTCCCTTTGAACTCTTGTTTCGTAACTACTCAATTCACATTCGTTAGTAATGGTCACATAGAAAGCAGCGTATCTGTTAATATTATGGTTTTCAACTCGAAGCACTCGTATCCCTTCATTATCAAGCATTAATCTTCGAATCGTTGATAAAACAGTTTTTGACTGATCTATAATAGTTTTTTGTAAATGTTTATTTTTTTGAGGTTTCGGAAGATAATGATAGCACTGCTTTCCAATACAATTATGCTCTTTTCTTTGCTTATCCGTAAGGAAACCAGGATGTCCGCTATACTGACAATATCCAACACATTTGTTGCTTCCTGTAATGGTATTATCGATACATCTTCTTGTAAAACTAGATGGACTAAGCTTTTCGAAATGCTCATATTGGTTGTTTTCTGTCGTATATACTCGTGTGTTCATCATGTCACCCCTTAATAATAAGCACGCATAAGAAAGCGAATATTTCTGAAATCACGGCAATTCTTACATCTCACAGGGTCATTCCATTCCATTTTGTCATAGTGTTTTTGTGCTTTTGCGGTAAACAAGAATTTGCGGCCACAATCTCTGCATATTATGTATCTATCAACGTATTCTTCCTGAACAACCGAAACAGCATCTTCTTTTATCGCTTCAACTAACAACTTTGCAATCGGATGAATACCTGTGCAAACCATATTGACCCGAGTATCTTGAATGCGGGTCTGCATTGCAGCGTGTCTCTCACAAACAATTTCCATATTGTCTTCAAAATATTTTGCCCATCCCATATAATACACTCCTTTTTTCTTTCTGAGTTTATTATACAGGACGGGCTTTAAAAGTTGTAGGACAATTTTTGTCGTATTTATGACTCTATTCCATAGAAGCACAACCAAGGCACATTGAAAAATTTAGCTAATTGTTCAACTTTATCGCTATCTTTGATTCCCTCGTTTATATATCTGCTAACTGTTCTTATTTCTAATCCGTAATCATATGCAAATTCTTCTTGAGTTTCGTAATTTTCTTTTATCAAACGTCTCAATGTTTCGCCGGCTTTCTTTTTTAACGATATATCACTCATTTGCCAGCACCTCCCGAAACTTCATTTCGGGCGATAATACGCTCAATATAATTATTGTGCTCTACCTTACCAAGAAGCGTACTAATATGTTTCAACATAATTGATGCATCATAATTCTCACTAGGAATCTTAATTGATAATCCACCCAATTTAACAGGACGACAATAGCTAAGTATCATTTCTGCTGTTTTGTCTTCGCCATTAAGTTCATCTACTGTCTTATCAATATCCACACACGACCGTTCTTTTGCTCTCTTTTCCAAAGGAATATCTTCCTCACCAATAGCAGCATTAAAATCAGAAAGCATTTTTTCCTCTTCAGGAGAATACATAATAGGCTTTGCATCAGACCACACAAACTCACACCTAAACCGAGTAACATCTAACGCATATACTCTCATATCAGCCTTAGTTTGCGGAAGAACATCAAGGTATTTCTGCACAAGGTCTCTATTACATATAAACTCAGAACATCTCCATGGTTTAAATTCATGAACTTGTTTAAATATGATAGAATCACTAAAATTATCCTGATTAATATCTTTGTAGAAATCTCTTACTTTCTGCAATTGACTATAATACAAATAACCACGAGTATAGAACCTATCACGCATTCCCAAGATACTTACAAGAAGATTATATTCATTTATCTCCTCTTTGTTCAACTCTGTGTTAATTGCTTTAAGGAATAACTGCTTTGAATTATTTATCATATCAATAAAACTGATTGTCATCTCTTCTATTCTATCATACGAGCAAAAATTTTCTGTTGTAATTCTGAGATTGTTAATGGTTGCATTTTCGTGAAAAGCACCGGGCTCAACAAGATTTTTCAACTTGAGTTTTTCAAGCATTCGTTTTTTTATGTCAACATAATCATAACGCGTCGTATATTGATCACTCAGATCAGAATCGAATATGCGTTCTGCTAAACGAACCACCTCGAATTCAGGTGTATAAAAAGTTTTCTCATATGCATAATAGTATTCTCCAAGTAATTCTAAATAGGAATACTTTCGCAACCATTTCATCATTGCTTCTCTATTTTTCGAAAGAATATCCTCAACAGATATTCCCAACACCTCGCTTGCATGCTCTACCGCAGACATGATTATTTTTCCTTTATCGTCTACCCAAGATATTTCTTCCAATACGCCATCTTCAAAATCATAACAAAAATACTCTTCATAGTTAAGGTGAAAAAGTTCAAAGCACACCTTAACAAACTCTTCGATTCTTTCAGCTTTAGTCATAGAATAACCTCCTTTAATTTTCTAATTTAATTATAAATTAGAAATGCAGTTATTTATAGGACAGATTTTGTCTTACTATATAACATTCCGCTTAACATTTATATAATAGCATAACTATTTGAGTTTCTCAATGACAATCAACATTTTAAGGATATAATATACCATTGCACAATCTGGCTTTATTTATTTTGATTCAGTTCTCCTCGGGCAATCGGTATCCATACACTCACTACAATTAACATCATCCGATACGCAACAGAGTAGGTAGTTACATTCGTCACAACAACACTCTATGAGATTGCCGTTTTCATCCAAGTGTTTTCCATTGCCTTTGCAGTCTCCCCCATTGTTCCCTGGAGTTAATTCTATACCTGTAACATCTATAATCATACAATCACCTCTTACAACACTATACCATATATGGTCCATAAAGTCCATATATGGTCGTTATAAACCTTTCAAAATGTATACACTAATAGTAGTACATTTTGAGGTGATTTTATGGATACAAGAACAGCTGTTGCTAATAGATTACTTGAACTCTGCGAAGAAAAGAATTTATCCGTTAATGCTTTGGCTCGAATCTCTGCTGTTCCTCCGTCAACTCTTAAGAACATCATCAATGGTGGAAGTCAGAACGCAGGAATTGTTACACTCAAGAAACTCTGTGATGGTTTGGAGATTTCACTCTATGACTTCTTTAACACCGACACATTCAAAACCTTAGAACAAGAAATCAAATAAGTAATGGGGTATCGTAATGTATTTACGATACCCTTTTTGTATAAATAAAACTAAAAGCTTGCTACTCAAATGGTAGCAAGCTTTTGTGATGTTATTAATGATTACTTATTGTTTTGTGCCTTTTATGTAGTTATAAAAGATTTGAGTGATTTGTGCAGCGTAGTTTACAAGGGCAACGTGAGCCTGTGACTCGCGGACAACCTTGCTATAACCATCTGCTCTGAAAATCTGAAGTCTCAGTTCCATACCGTTAAGAAGCTGAATTCGCATTTTAATCTCGCTTGTAGAATGGCGATAACTCTTTGGTAAATATCTGAGTGCAGGCATAAAAGTGTTCCACTCAACAAGAAGATTTTCGTCGTCGTTTACTATGAGCGCCATAACATCGTCAAGATAAAAGGACTGGACTGAATAGTTATCAGCGTTTTTTATTACTCCGAATTTCTTTTCACGATTTACATAAAAGGAGTCACCTGCGTTTGTTGTAAACGCCTTTACAAGACCATTATCAGCAAGCCATTTGGAAAACGCTTGTTCCATTTAAAACAAACCTTTCAATCAATAATAATGATAGTAAAAGTCGTTGACAGCGTTACTAACCTCATTTGCGTTTTCAACGATTGCAACAATAGCAATAATGTAAACAACCCAGAATATTGTCATAACAATACCTGAAACAAGGCCAACAATACCAAGAATCTTTGCTGCAACATTCTTGCCGCCTGCAGATACACCCAAACGGGAAGCGTGCTCGTTGTTAGCGTTTGCAAGTTTAAGTCCGATAGAACCTAAAATAATTGCAATAATTGATGTAATGGGGAACCATGCCATAATTGTAGCTGCAAGTCCCTTACCGAAAGCACTGCCTGCCTTCTCTTCGATTTCCTGAGATACAGGGCTTACAGACTGCTGATACATAGGCTGCTGATAAACAGGCTGCTGATACTGCTGGTAAGCCGGCTGTTCCTGCTGGTAAACAGGCTGCTGATAAACAGGCTGCTGGTATACTGGCTGCTCCTGCTGATATACAGGCTGCTGATATACAGGCTGTTCAAAAGTAGGAAGGGGCTCTCTTGTCTGGTCGTTCTGTACGCCCTGACCGTTAAAATTGTTCTGATCCATAATTCAAAACCTCCATAAAATATTTATTAATTATACAACCTGATTTAAAAGGTTGATACAATCTTTAGTAAGAAGTCCGATATTGATTTATCGTACTTTTCTGTATGTGTGATTCTGAGCATCGAGTGGTCGCCTGTTTCAAAAAGCACAAGCTCTTTTTCTTTGCTCGGACACATATTATACATCTTAATTGCATTCTCCACCTTGGATGCTCTGTCCATTTTACTCTGAAGCATTAAGATGGGTTTATCGAGTTTATCGATTACATTAATAGGGCCATACTTCATTGAGTGGCCTGTGTATTTCTTCATCCACAGATCAATGCACTGCAAAACAGGAAACATAAGACGCTTTCGGTCTTTAAGGTTATTCCTCATAGACTGATTGAAATTAGGAAACATTCCTTCGGTAACAATCGCCCTGAGATAAGAGGGACACTCCTCAGAGGTTATCCCCAGCATACCTGATGCGGCACCAATGCAGATGCCGTGATATATGATATTCTTGACCTTATGTTCTTCGTGTAAAAATCGAACCCAAGCAAGTGCATCCTTGCTCTCTTCAAATCCTACTGTGTTGAATTCGCCATCGCTCAGTCCATGAGCTCTGGGGTCAATTACAAGAACATTGAATCCCGCATCGCTGTAAGGCTTTGCAAAATAATAGCCGTAGCGAAGACTCTCGGTCCTGCCCGAAAGAATAACAACCGCTTTGTCATGTCCCATATCGTAATACTCGCCATAAAGATTAAGTCCTGCATTAACAATATGAACTTCCTTTTTAAAGCCATCGTGTTCGCGTTGCCATTTGAGACCCTCTGCATCCATAGCAAGAGTCTCGTCTGTAACTATAGACACCTGTCTGCCCCATTGATCCTTACTTCTTCTTTTAAGAGTAAGAATATATATGCGATTGGATGCCACCGCTATCATAACAGCATAAAAAACAAGAGAAAAAGCAAGAAAACCTATTACAATATAAAACACTATATCCCAGTTCATTTTCTTTTACCTCTCTTTTTATCCTTGTCTTGCTGTATTCTTAAATCAAGCTCCTTGCGAAGCTTTAAAGCTTTTGCGTAAACAACCTCATTTAATCTTTCGATTTCTTCCTTTGTTACTTTTCCTTCTTTTACATATTCGGAAAGATATATAGGCTCACCGATTATCTGATGTACCCGTTTAAAAAGTCCATACCGACCATCCATAATAAGAGGTACAATGGGAACATTCGCTTTGTGAGCAATCAGAATATAGCTTGGATAAAAGGGTTGCATATTGCCATCGTCGGTGTTATGTCCTTCAGGGAATATCTGCACAAGATGACCGCTTTTTAAATGCCTTATGCTCTCAAAAATAAATTTAGCACTCTTTGTTGTGCGGTCAGCTTTAATGCCGCCCCAGAACTTCATACCGAGTCTTATGATAAAATTCCTGAAGGCATGCTCGGACGCTACTACATAAAGTTTTCTGGGAAAGAACACAAAAACATTGTGAACAAAATCGAATGTGTTAAAATGGTTGGAGATTATCAGTGCTCCGCCTTTAATCTTGCGTTTTGCCTTCTCGCTCTCGTAATAAAACTTGGTTTTGAACACGAGCCATCTGAAAGGATAGCCGCTGATAACTCCAATCCACCTGCAAATATCATAGATAACTGCCATTATGAATCTGCCTTGCCGATTTTTGAAATTGCTTTGGGAAGCATAAAAGACATACAGAATGCTGCCATACAAACAACCGAAACAAAGACTGTCATAACAGGAACAAGGCCTGTCTGCTTGAAGGTTACAAGAATCACACCGGAAGCAATACCTGCAGATGCGCCCTCAAAAAGTCCCTGAACTGCATAATACATGGAAGATGCAGTATCGTTATTGAGTTCTTTGCGGGTAGCTGCTCTTGCAGAGGGTACCGTGTATGTAATTGAGAAAAATGCACCGATTGAGAAAGATACAATGATACTGCAACCGATTGCATAGGGATACATAAGATTTTCGGGAATAAAGCTTATAAGCCCCATAAGTGCCATACCCGCAGAGAAAACAACGAGTATATAACGAAAAGCAAAGCCGAGACCGTGCTTTTTGAGAATTTTATTGTAAAGAATAATTGTAAATGGTACGGGTACAAAACACGATGCCATTACAAAGGTCATATTAAGACCTGAGGTTGAGAAATACTCATTGATACCCGAAAGGAAAAGCTGAAGACCAATGTTCATTACAAACAAGGTGCAAAGCCAGAGGATATAAGGCTTATCTTTAAGTGTAAACAGAAGAGATTCTTTGAACTTTGTTCTGTCTGTCTTAGCTTTTTTGTCTGCTTTTTCGTTATTTTCTTTGAGAAGAAACATAGGAATAAGCATAGTAAGGGCTAAGGGTAAGAACATCAAAGCAACAACTCTTATGTTAAAACCCATACTTACAAAAGCGGGCACCAAAGCAAAACCTAAACTGAAATATACTACATCGCAGATTGACTTTGTGTTAGAAAGAAGCACAATATCCTCAGAGTCCTTTGAAACCTCTGCAAAAGTTGCGTAGTATGTAATCATTGTTAGTGTATAAGCTGTGTAATAAACTAAAAGCAAAAATCCAAACCAAATGGTGTTAAGGTAAGTTGCTGTAGTATTTATGGGAATAAGAAAAAGACAATATGCTGTAATCATCGGGAAAAAGCCCATGACGATACCTGTCTTTCGTTTGCCCCATTTACTCTGAAGGTTATCAACAAAGTGAGAAAGAGGAAGGTCGATAAGACCATCCATAACCTTTGCAACAACAATGAGTACTGCCCAAAGCCCTGCTACTACCAAGTCTTTGTTAAGATATGTCCAGTTCTCTACATTCTTTGCAAAACCGCCTACAAGGAGTGCGCTGCAAAGATAAGATCCAACAATAATATTAAGCATATTAACGCCAAGACCTGAACATGCATAAAGAATAATACTTGATTTTTTCTTTAAAGGTTGCATTTTATTATCCCTTTCTATTATTCAAACGATATCGTAAGCTCGCAAGGCAGGTTTTCTGTATATACAGTAAAAAACTCTGCACATACCCCCTGCTCTACAGAGGCTTCTACAATAGCATTTACTTTTTCCTCTGAAACAGAAGAACGATAAAAGATTGTAACTATCTCTTTTTCTTTACTCTTCACGATTTTCTTGATTGTTTCAACAGCAGTCTGAGTAAGGCTTTCGTCAATAACAATAAGCTCTTTGCCCGAGAAGGAATAATACTCGTTCTGATATATATCCCTGTTTCCGTATCTTATGGAATTTTTTCTTCTGGCAATTGAAACAACATAAAGATTATTGATTATCTCTGTTATATCATCAGAAATCTTTTCTATATCTGTTTCTTCAAAATCAATAGCAGGAAGCGCAGAATAGCATTCTGCTACTGTACGGCTGTTAAGCACATATACCTTTGCTTTCTGATAAAGCTTCTTTGCCTGCATTGCAGAAAGGATAGCATCGGAGCTGTTCGGGAAAACAAAAATATTATCTGTTTCGGTTTTTTCGAAGGCATCAAGGTAATCTTTGGTCGATACATTTTCGTGGCAACAAATAACCACATCAGCTCCCATATCAAGAAATAGTTTCTGAACTTCTGAATCAAAAGCAACCGCAACAACAGAAAAAAGACCGCTGTTCTTAGACTTAGCACACATAATCCGCTTTGTAAGTTCTGTGTGCTGCACTGTCATATTCTCGATTTTAAGAGAAAGAAACTCGCCGTATTTATGGCAAAGCTCAAAGACTTTTTCGGGCAAGGGAGTGTGGATATGGACACGCACCTTATCGTTTTCCCGAGAGATAACCAAAGAGTCACCCAAAAGGGAAAGCTCGTTTTTAAATGTGCAGCAATCGAAATAATCTCTGCTGTTGAGAAGCTGAACAAGCAGTTCGGTACAATAGCCGTACTCAAACTTACTTTCCATATTAAATGCCTCGTAATCAACAGAAGGTACTGAGGAATTATCCTCGAAAGCCTCCAAAGACTCACCATCCAGATATTTCTTCATACCCTCAAAAAGATAAACTAAACCTGCACCACCGCTATCGACCACTCCTGAATCCTTAAGCACAGGCAGAATTTCAGGGGTATTCTCCAAAGATTTCTTTGCGTAAATCACAAATGCATTTATAACATCACTTATGCTTTGTTGTGGGTTATGCTCCTGTTTTACCGCATTTGTTGCATCCTTCATAACCGTAAGCATTGTACCCTCAACGGGAGTTGCAACAGAAAGATAAGCATAAGAAACGCCTTTTTCCAAAGCCTCTATAAAAAGCTTTGAATCCGCCGTGTCAACACCGTAGAACTTCTCGGATATTCCCTTAAGAAACTGAGAAACAATAACGCCCGAATTACCACGTGCCTCATATACTACGGAACGTGCAAATTTCTTCGAAACAGAAGAAAGATCTGCAATTGTTTCGTCAACCGCCAAAAGTCCTTTATGGATAGTTGTTACCATATTAGTTCCCGTATCGCCATCAGGAACAGGAAACACATTGAGCTTATTTACAAGCTTCACATGCAAATTCAGGTTACGGACACCGAAATCTACCATATTCCGAAAACACAGGCCATCAATCATTTTCATAATATAATCACCTGTTCATAATCTCGTTCATAGCATCTTTTTCAACACTTAAACCCTCTGAGATTTTCTCGCCCAAAAAATAAGCACCAATCATACCGGGGCCGATGTTTGTACCGCAACCTGAGAAAACATCGCTGAGGAATACTTTCTTGGGAGAAATCTTCTCTTCAATCATTTTCTTAAGTTTTTCAGCATACTCTGCTCGGTTACTGTGAGATACCAGAATATACTGATTCTTCACATCAGTAGCCATACGCTCTATATATTTAACTGTTAAATCAAGGGCTTTATTTATACCCTTGACCTTAGAAAGCACAGAAACATATCCTTCGTCCGAACAATCACCCATAGGCTTAACACCGGCAAAACTACCCATAATAGCCTTTCCCATAGTGAGTCTGCCTCGTCTTGCAACAAAGATAAGGTCATCGATAGGACCCATCTGGTGCACCTTCTGCTTGTTCTCTTCAAGCCAGTCTATAACTTCATTAAAACTCTTACCCTGAGTTTTAAGCTCGTGGGCATACATAACAAGCAAACCAAAATTGCCTGACATTCTGAAGGAATCGAAGCAATAAATATTAAACTCGGGATATTTTTCTTTAACGCTCTGCGCTGCCATAGATGCTACATTGTATGTAGAACTTATCTTGGAAGAAATAGACATACTCAATACGCTTATTCCCTGCTTGGCGTATTTTTCGAATATATCAAAATACTCTGCAGGACTGGGAGGAGCAGTACTCACCTGCATCTTTTTATCTGACAAGGCTTTATAAAAATCCTCTCGGCTGATATTCGACCAATCGAGAGTTGTGGGAAAATCTCTGCCGTCGCTAAAATGAATGTGACCGGGAATGTATGTTTCTATACCGAAATAGTCCCTGATTTCTTGTGAAAGGTCACAGGTTACATCGGCTAAAATTACATAGTCTTTCATTTTTCCACCCCTTTAAACTAAGTGTGTAAAATAAAAGGTGATATAGTCTGTTATTATTTTACACATATTTAATAAATTATATCACAGGGTGCTTAAAATCACAAGTATTTTGTCGTTAAAGGAAGATAAATGCAAAAATCAGACACATTGTCTCCAAAAAGCAACCAATAAAAAACACAACCCATAAAAAATACAGGTTGTGTTTTATCTTTATATTCTGATTTATACTATATGCTTTATAATGGGAATTTTCTTTATTACCCACACTGCACTCACACAAAGCACAAATACAACAGGAGGATATGCAAAGCGGAATACATAGGAGTTAATTCCCATATTCAGAAAATACTCAACAAAAAGGATTCCCAAAGAATGAGTAAGCCATACCCCCATACAAGTTCCCGACACCGTTCTTATAAACTTCACTGTTTTGCTGTCTTTATTTGGTGCAGAGAGTTTTTTGGAATTTTCAAAGAAGTGCTTGAAGAACACAAATATAGCGGCACCTGTAAGTCCCGATGGAAAATATTCATAGGAAAGTATTCCCAGTATAGCCTTGTTTGCTGAGTTGGATCTGAGGATTGTATAAACAACAGCAAACACACCGCCTGTAAGAGCAAGAGCATAAAGAATAATCCTCTTTCTTTTACTCCACACCTCTGTGCTGACAAGATAGCCAAACACCACATACATCATAAATCCCGCACACACAGGAACAATCATATAGGTGTTAGGTTGTATACCGAAAAGTTTCATTACAGGATTTGCTACCCAGCATAAACCAAAGGTTAAATACACCATATACCAAAGGTATTTTCTGTGATTTTCTGCCTGCAAGACAAGTGAAATTACAGGAATCGCAAGATACACCATAAACAGTGGCCAGAAAAACCAATATCTTCCCTGAAACTCCGAATTAATGAATTTAGATATAAAGTCCTTAACAGAACTGCACTTCATACCATCGGACATAAAGAACCCGTAAATAACATAAAAAACATTCCAGAAAAGATAAGGTACACCAACTCTTAAGAGTCGCTTCTTTGCATACTCTTTTGTGCTGTATCTTACTCTGTAATTCATAAGTTTTGCACCCGTAAGCATAAAGAAAACAGGGATTGCACTATAAACCACACAACGTTCTATAACGCTTATCTTCCAACTTATTGTATCCGAATAATTGTAGATTACCGAATTACAATGAAAGAAAACTACCATAAGACAAGCCAAAATTGTAAGCACATCGTAGCATAGGTTATATTTTTTTGACATACCGTTCCTCTCCTTTATAATCTGAACCTTGCGGCATATCCGCATCTGCGACAAAGCTCCTCAGAAACATTTCTTTGCTGAAAAGATTTTTTCAGGTCAGTTGCCCTATCCGACGCAAGAATATCCTCGATACTTGCCTTATAAATATTACCGAGATTTATAGTGCCCTCGCTGTCAAGACAACAAGGCACAACCGTACCGTCAACAAGGACACCTACCTGATCCCGAAGTCCGTAACAGGAGTGATTTGAGCCGAAATCCTGTGCTTCTTTGTCAGGCCACTCAAAAAGCTCTCCCCACTCCAAAAACACATATTCCCTGAGTTTATATCCTGAGTTAAGTTCCTTCCACTCATCAATAAAATACTCGTGCATCAACTTAAGAATTTCCTTGTTCATACTGTCTGCGCCACCTTTATTCCAAAGACGCATTACAGCAATTATCTCTTTATCAGCCGCTCTTTTACAAAAATCGAAGCAAGTAGCAAGATACTCCTCTAGGCTAAACCCAATGGTATTAACCTCAAAGCAATGCAGCGAAATACTCACCTTACGCAAAGCATCAGCTTTAAGGAGCAAATCTCCTCTTTCCTTTAAAAGTGTGCCGTTTGTGGTGATATTAACTTTAAATCCCAAATCATGAGAAATCCTGAAAAACTCATCCAAATGGGGATGAAGCAAAGGCTCACCCATAAGGTGAAAATACAGATATTCTGTAATCGAACGAAGATTTTTTGCCGCTGATTTAAACTCTTCCACTTCCATAAATCTTGGTTCTCGCTTTGTAAGATGACAAAATGTGCAAGAAAGATTGCAAACATTTGTTATCTCCAGATAAGCTTTTTTAATCACATTTATCACCTCAAGTCCGATTTATTATATCATATTATTATAAAAAGGCAAACAACAAAAGAGCCTGTGCAGAACAGACTCTTTTAATACTTTAGTTATTTTCTTCAAACTCTGCAATGTAAGGCAGATTACGATACATCTCGCCGCAATCAAGACCATAACCGATAACAAACAGATCCTCGATTGTGAAAAGTGTGATATCCGCCGAAATATCCACAAGACGTCTTGAGGGTTTATCGAGGAGGGTAACAATACGCAGAGAAAGAGGATTACGGGCACGGAGCAAGTCTGCCACATCATTAAGGGTTCTGCCTGTGTCGATAATATCCTCGACAATAATAACATGATAATTGCTTACATCCTGATCCAGATCCATGGTGATTTGCACAATACCGCTGGAAACCGTACCACTATAATAGCTCTTTGCACACATAAACCCGATTTCACAGGGAACTGTAATTGCACGGCAAAGGTCAGCCATAAACACAAAAGCACCTTTTAAAATGCTAACAAGAAGAATCGGTCTTCCATCGTAAGAATCGCTGATTTCTTTTCCTGCTTTTGAGATTGCCTCTTTAATCTCATCTTCTGTAATAAGAACTCTCTTTATATTATTACGCCAAGACTCTACTGATTTGATCTCTGACATATCTTCCACTCCTTTAAAAAACTTTATCTTAAATTAAGTGCTGCCGCACAAGTACCATCTTCTTTAAGCACACCAATTTCTAATCCGTTTTCAGTTTTTATCTTTCGGATCGAAAGAATTTCACCCTCAAAGCACTGAGCCTTGTAGGCGATTTCAATCTCTGAAATATTTATTTTGTCAAGCTCCTCTGTTGTAAAAGCAGACAATACGGCTCTTACATAAGACACATTATTCATATGTTTACTCATATCAATATCGCTTGAAACAATCTTATGTTTTGCAATTTCCTCGCAGGTGCTGAAGTCTGTTTTAAAGCGGAGAAAAGGCTCTCCACACACAACATCCTCCAGATGTACAAGTTCTTTTGGATAAATATCTTTTGCCTTTTGAGGTCTGCCGCTGTCAGCATCAATAATTGTCCACTCGGTTTTGCCTTCAGCAATAACACCCTCGGAGTCACTTATGGTGCAATAGCGATTGCAACGGATGTTGCCGGGTTTCTCAGGCCAGGTTTCAAGGATCGTTTCTTCTTGCATATACGGGCGTCTTTTAACCCTTATTTTTGTTTTAGCTGCAACCCAGAATATACCATCTTTTGCAATCGAATTGTTTCCTATTCCGAGAACGCATGCGTGGTCGGTAGCTATATCCATAAAAGCATTGAAAATCCCCACAAAAGAAAGCCGGGCATTATGGTCACAGCAACTGATCGGAATTGTGTACGCCTTCTCTAACTTATTAAGCAAAGATTCACATCCTTTAAAATCAAATACGTATTTATTTTAGCATAAACTGACATCTTTTTCAAGAAAAAAGAATCTGTAGTTTATTAATTCTATTGCTGAAAACCTCATAATATGTTATAATTTGTTGAAAAAATAAAAAAGAAGTGAATTTTATGAAAGAAAAAACAAAAGATAATTTTAAAAGTTTTAAAAATTACCTTTTTGCTTTTATATGTTGGCTTGTTCTCGGATCTGTACTGGGTTCTCTATGCGGTGTTATCGGCTATGGTTTTGCAGAAGCAATCGAATTCGGAACAGATATGCGTCAGGAACACGGATGGTTTCTTTATCTGTTGCCCGTTGCAGGTCTTCTCTCGGTGCTTATATACAAACTTTTAAGAGTAAGTGATATTGGTACAAACAGAGTTCTTGAAAGTGCAAGAAGCAAAACACAGGTTCCTGTACTACTCGGCCCTGCTGTATTTGCAGGAACTGTACTCAGCCACACCTTCGGAGCATCAGCAGGCAGAGAGGGTGCCGCACTCCAGCTTGGCGGAAGCATCTCTTCCCTTTTCTGCAAGATATTCAGACTTAAAGAAGAATCCAAGCATATCCTTACTATGTGCGGTATGGCTGCTTTGTTTTCGGCTTTGTTCGGAACTCCTTTGGGCGCTGCCGTATTTGCTATTGAAGTAATAAGCGTTGGCTACATCTGCTCTGCGGCAATTTTTCCATGCCTTATCTCAAGTGTTTCTGCCTACCTTGTTTCTCACTCATTAGGTGCTCATGCCGAAAGATTTACCGTTGCTTCCATTCCCGAATTACATCTTAATGTTCTTTGGAAGGTTGCACTTATTGGCGTTGCAGGAGCACTGGTCAGTATGCTTTTCTGTAAAGTTCTGCATCTTTCGGAACACTTTGCAAAGAAATATTTCAAAAATGAATTTCTGCGTATTCTAATCGGCGGTTCGCTGCTTGTACTGCTCCCTGTTATTTTAAGAACAACCGACTACAATGGCGGCGGAATAAACATCATAAACAATGTTTTTGAAAAAGGTGAGGTCAGATACGAAGCTTTCCTGCTTAAAATTCTCTTTACCGCTATAACTGTTGCGGCAGGCTACAAGGGTGGAGAGATTGTCCCCACACTGTTTATCGGTGCAACAATGGGTGGAAGCCTTGCAATACTTCTGGGTCTTAATCCCGGATTTGGTGCCGCTGTGGGAATTGCTGCTCTTTTCTGCGGAGTTACAAACTGTCCCTTAGGTACACTTGTGCTTTGCGTTGAACTTTTTACCGGTGAGGGAATCCTCTTCTTTGCCATAAGTTCAGCAATAAGCTTTATACTCTCAGGCAAAGCAAGTCTTTACTCAAAACAAAATTTCGTCTTCTCAAAACTCAATGACAACACTTTGGAAACTACCGAAGAATAAAACAACACCGTCAGCTAAAAACTGACGGTGTTTTCTTTATATGTTAAGATAACGGAGAAGTTCCTCAAAGTCGCCACGGTTATACTTTTCTATATCCTCGCCACTTTGATTAATAAGACAATCTGTAAGCAGGAACACCTGCATACCAAGTTTTTCTGCAACCATATCGTCGCCTGTGTCGTTGCCTACCATAAGACACTCCGAAGGCAGAACCCCAAGACGATTGCAGATTTCTTCGTAATATTTAAGGTTAGGTTTGCAGTAGCCGATATTCTCAAAAGCTGTAAAAAACTCAAAATCGGACACATCAAGACCCGCCCAGCGAGTACGATGCTCTGTTGCAATACTCGGAAAAATAGGCTGAGTTGCAAGAACAACTCTGTAACCTGCTTCCTTAATTTTATAAACAGCCTCTTTTGCTTTTGGGTTATAGCCGCAGACATCCTTTACCTTTAAGAATTCATTATGATAATAATCATCAAAAACCGTTCTGTCTTCAAGATATTTTTCGCCGTAAGTATCTGCAAAGGCCTTCCAGAAAACATCCTCGTTGGAACATTCTCCGTTGTTTTTCATCATATTTTTTGTTCCTGACCAGATAGTAGCCACCAGCTCCTTCGGGTCATATCCGAACTTTGCCATACGCATTGACAAATGTGTAAAATATGCATTTATGAACTCATCCTGATCCATAGGAAGAAGTGATCCGTCCAAATCAAATAAAACCGCCTTAATCTGCATACAAATCTCCTTAACTTGATATAGAAAATATTATATCACAAACTACTCGTCGGGTCACTATATTTTTATAATAAACCATAATTTTACAAAACTTTAACATATTTTTTAATTTATCTTTTTATTGTCTTGTTGTAATCGGAATTTTTTTTGCTATAATATAGATATGTAAATTTTACATAATAGTGTGATTCAGGAGGTAGATATTTTTGGCTTCACACAATTTAACAAAAGAAGAAGTTTTAAAGAAATTTTCTGTTGACTGCGATAAAGGTCTTACCGCTTCTCAGCTACAAAAAGCAAAAGAGCGATACGGACTTAACAAACTGCAGGAAAAGAAAAAGAAAACTAACTTTCAAAGATTCTGCGATCAGTTCAAGGATGTAATGATCATAATTCTGATTATTGCCGCTGTGGTTTCTTTCACCATTGTTTGTGTAGAACAAAACTGGGGTGAACTTTTTGAACCTGCACTTATTATTGCAATCGTAATTCTCAATGCAATTATGGGTGTAGCTCAGGAAAGCAAAGCAGAAAAAGCTCTTGATGCCCTTAACAATATGTCGGCACCCCATGCAAGAGTGCTCAGGGATGGCGAAGAAAAGATTGTTGACGCTTCTGATTTGGTGCCCGGTGATATTATCTTCCTTGAAGCAGGCGACTTTGTTCCTGCGGATGCACGACTCCTTAAAAGCACAAGTCTTAAATCAGAGGAATCTGCCCTTACAGGTGAATCTGTGCCTTCAGAAAAGGACGCAGAGGCAGAGGTAGACAAGAACGCACCTTTAGGCGACAGAAAAAATATGGTATTCTCCGGTTGCAGTATCACATACGGCACTGCAACAGCAGTTGTTACTGCAACAGGTATGAACACAGAAATGGGCAAAATCGCAAACCTCCTTGCAGGAGAAGGCGAAACCCAGACACCCTTGCAAAAAAAGCTGGCACAGCTTGGCAAATACTTAGGCTTTGTAGCTTTAGCCGCTTGTGCTGTTGTGTTTGTTGTGGGACTTTTAAACGGACTCGACCCCATACACATCTTTATGACTGCGGTATCTTTAGCGGTATCTGCAATCCCCGAGGGTCTGCCCGCTATTGTTACCATTGTTCTTTCCATCGGTGTACAGCGAATGGTTAAGAGAAATGCCCTTATAAGACGCCTACCTGCTGTTGAGACTCTGGGCAGTGCGTCTGTTATCTGCTCTGATAAAACAGGTACTCTTACTCAGAACAAGATGACTGTTATGAAGGTTTATGTGGATGGCGACAATGAAGCTTCTGATGTAAATGACAGCTCTAATGATAGCATTAAAAAACTCCTCACTTACGGTACACTCTGCTGTGACGGTTCGGTTGTATTTACAGACGGACAGGAACAGCATCTGGGTGACCCCACAGAAACATCCATTGTTTTTGCCGCCTACAAAAACGGCATTTTAAAAGACGAGATAAACAAAACTTATCCCCGAGTTGCAGGTATTCCCTTTGACTCCGACAGAAAACTGATGACATCAATAAACAAGATTGATGGCAAGTTTGTAGTTATCGTTAAGGGTGCCTTTGATGTTATGGCAAGCAGATGCACAAGCGGAAATATCGCAAAAGCAAAAGAGATTACCGATACTTTAAGTGCACAGGCTCTGCGAATACTGGCTGTAGGATATAAAATTATTGACAGTATTCCCGAAGAACTTATTCCCGAAAAGGTTGAATCAGACCTTACATTTATGGGTCTTGTGGGTATGATCGATCCCCCGCGACCCGAAGCAAAAGTTGCTGTTGAAACCTGCAAAAAGGCAGGAATCAAGCCTGTTATGATTACAGGTGACCATGTTATCACCGCTTCTGCAATTGCAAAGGAGCTTGGTATCTTAAACGAAGGCGACCTTGCCATTACAGGTACAGAGCTTGACGCTATGAGCGACGAAGAACTGGACAGACAGGTTGAGAAAATCTCGGTTTACGCAAGAGTATCTCCCGAAAATAAAATCAGAATCGTCAAAGCATGGCAGAGAAAAGGTCAGGTTGTATCAATGACCGGTGACGGCGTTAACGATGCTCCCGCACTCAAAGCTGCTGACATTGGCTGTGCAATGGGTATTACAGGCACAGACGTTGCAAAGGGTGCTGCTGATATGACCCTTACTGACGACAACTTCTCAACAATCGTTGAAGCAGTAAGAGAGGGTCGTGGCATTTACGCAAACATCAAGAAGGTAGTCGGCTTCCTTCTCGGTACAAACATCGGCGAGGTTGTTGCCGTATTTGTTGCAATGCTTTTGTGGCACGAATCCCCCCTGCTTCCTATGCAGCTTCTGTGGATAAACCTTGTTACAGACTCTCTACCCGCAATTGCTCTTGGTATGGAACCTGTTGAAGCAGATGTAATGAACAGAAAACCCAAGCCCAAGGACGAAGGAATCTTTGCAAAGGGCTTCGGAGTACAGATAGTGCTTCAGGGTATAATGTTTGCCGCTATCTCCTTGCTCGGCTTCTGGCTTGGCAAAAACTGGGTTGGTACAGTTCAGGCAGGTCAGACAATGGCATTTATGGTACTTTCTCTTTCACAGACATTACAGGCATTTAACATGCGAAGCGAACGTTCGCTTTTTAAAACAGGTATATTTACAAACAAGAATCTGAACTTGGCAGTGCTCGCCTCTTTAGTACTGGTAATGATAGTACTCTTTACTCCCGTGAGAATCGCATTCAGCATTGTAATTCTCCCCTGGCAGCTATATCTTATTGCCGCAGGTCTCATATTAACACCCACTGTTATCATGGAAATCTCCAAGGCTCTGGGATTTATTAAGCACAGAAAATAACTTATATATTAAAAACTCCCCGAGGTGTAAAAACACCTCGGGGAGTTTTTGCATCAGTCAATATTCACTTTAATTTTATCAGGAACACAAGTGTATATAAATATAACATTAGATTGTTCCTCAGAAAGCAACCAAACTTCGTATGGTCTATATTCTGTTTCTAAAAATGGGATTAATTTACGAACTGAAAGTTCTTTATGCTTAACACCAAAACGGGACAGTGATTGAGCATTAACACCAAGTTCATTCAAAGCATCAATCAATCCGGGAGGTGCTTGATTACTTTCCTCAAATTCCTGATATATTTTTTCGTCATTATCCGCTATGACTTTTACAAGAACTTCTGTGCTCATATCTTCATCTTTAATTACTTCCGATTTTATTTCATCGATATTGTATTTATTTAAGTCTATTCCCACAATGGTACTTAAGTCGTCCAAATCATTGCAATTCTGATTTGATTTTTTACAAATCGAAACACCGACTAACAATAAAACACCAACAACAAGAAATACAATAACCAATATTGTAATTACTTTTTTCATTAAATCACCGCCTTAAATCAGAATAAGGAAAAGCACAAAGGCGATAAGCATAATCAGAGAGCCTATACCCATAATCACAAGTCCCTTGCGATAGCTTCTGTTTTTAAGCACAAAGAACATTGTAATCGAGAATCCCAGTACCAAAACAGGAACTACACAAAATAAAGCTACACCTATCACATATACCAGATTAATATTTACAGGACCGGGATCCATCCACTCCAGTTCATCCTCGTACCCGGAAGTTGAGTACTCGATAAGAGCAGCTTTTCGCTCAGCATCCTCTATCTCGTAGATAGTAACGGTATCGTCTGTGCTGTAAAGCTTATTAGGGTCAAACTGTGAATAGTGGAGTATGTAGGCATCACCATTTTCTGAATCAACTAGAGCATAACCGCAAAGTGTTGTTAACTGCTTTGTTTCATCATATACATAAAGCTCGTTCATATCGTACTGATAAAGCTTACTTGCAGAAATGGTAACTCTGCCTGTGTTTCTGCAGAATTCAAACTCTTCTTTAGTAATATCAAAGTAAGTACCGCTTACATAAGAATTAACAAAGTATCCTGCGCCTTCGCCTGTAAGAAGCTTCTCGTATTCTTCCATACAGCCTTCTTTTACAAAAATAACTGTATAGCACCAGCCTACATTACTTTCCAGAAATACTTCCACAAAATTATTTACTGTTGTGGTGGAAAGAAGCACTGTTGAACCTGCATATTTCTCTTTTGTATCATCATTGATAAATTTTAGATTTGCTGTATATTTACTACTGTAATGGGTATATATGCCATACTGTAAGTCGGCGGTAGTAAACACAGGATAATAAGTGTCGCCGTCGTGGGTCAGATACTCCGCATCCTCGCCCAGTACCCAACCATGATAAACACTTGCAGAGGCTGAAATCATACCAAATCCTAAAGAGGTACAGAGAATGAGAGAAACTAAAATTATTGAAACAAACTTCTTCATATCCACCCCTCCTTATGACAGATTGAGTTTTTTATTCAGAATAACTGTGATAGCAAAGTAAAGGGCACCAAACACAGCTATCAGAATACCTAAAATACCCAGGAGTATTGCAAAACCTGTATCTACTGTAAACAAATCCATAAGTTCCTGTGCAGAGGAATCATATTCACTGAAGGAAAGTGACACCACAATTACTCTTACAATTGAGAAAACAATGCTCGTAACACCCGTATATACACCTAAACCTGCAAGCACCTTGTACTTCTTAACGATTGCAGAAGCAAAGGTAACACAAGCAAAGATAAGTACATTGGAGCAAAGAATAAGTGTAAAAAGAATAAGGATTATAATTATAGCATAAGGTAATGCATAACCGCCCATATTCTCACACCATATTGAAAAATCAAGGGATAATTCTTCAGACAATCCGAAGTCAACGCAAATCATATCTATAATTACAAAATTAAGAATCACCACTAAATAAGAAAATACCGAAAAAACAAAGGATACCATAAATTTTGATTCGATAAGAGTTGTCTTTTTAACAGGAAGTGTAAAGGTAAGGTAACCTTCGTCAGAAAAGAAATGCCTCTGATACCTTACAAGCAGAATGATCTGCGTAAACAGAGGAAGCATTATTATTACCCAGAGAGCAAAAACAAAAATAATTGTGCTCAGGTCTGTAATTGCATCATATTTAGTATCACCGATAAAAGCTATCCGACCTGCAAATCCGCCTAAAACAGCAATTCCAACAGAAATAACCGCGCCTATCCACCAATACTTGAATACTGCATGGAAATCGTGTTTTAAAAGTTTTGCGAACATCTGAACACCTCCCTGAAATATTCGTCGAGCGAAGTTCCTCTTTGCATTCTTACATCATCAACAGAGCCACTTGCAAGAATCTTGCCGCCGTAGGACATAAATATATAATCGTCCAGCACCTGCTCCACATCAGAGATAAGGTGGGTTGTGATAATTATTGTTGAGTCTTCCTGATAGTTGCCTACAATGGTGCTGAGTATGTACTCTCTTGCGGCAGGGTCTACTCCTGCTATGGGCTCATCAAGCAGATAGAGTTTTGCCCTGCGTGACATTACAAGGATGAGCTGAACCTTTTCTTTTGTGCCTTTTGAAAGGGTTCTGAGCTTTGCATTGGGGTCGATATTCAAATCCTCTAAAAGCGCATAAGCTTTCGCTGAGTTGAAATCCTCGTAAAACTCTTCAAAAAATTTTACAAGCTCTTTTACCTTCATCCAGCCGTTAAAGTATGTTCGCTCGGGAAGATAAGAAACAAGAGCTTTTGTTTTGTCAGACACCTCTGTACCGTCTATGAGTATCTCGCCCGAATTTGCCACAAGAAGCCCTGCAACCAACTTGATAAGAGTTGACTTGCCGCATCCGTTAGGCCCTAAAAGACCTACAATCCTGCCCTTTGGCACATACAGATTCATATTATCCAGTACTCTTCTGTTTCTGACATAGCATTTAGTAAGATTCCTGCACTCTAATATGTTCATTTACTCTCCTCCTCTATAAGTTTAATAAGTTCTTCACGGCTTATGGATAGTTCCTTTGCTCTTGAAAGAAACTCATTTACAAATTCCTTTGCCGCATCCTTTTTTGCATTTTCTAAAAGTTTATTATCTGATGTAACAAATCTGCCCGATGTACCCTGAGAATAAATCAGACCTTCACCCTCCAGAGCTGTAAGCGCGTGCTGTACAGTATTTGGATTAACTGCGGCCACTGTGGCCAGTTGCCTCACAGGGGGTATTTGCGAGGAAGGCGGATAAACTCCGCTTATTATATCCCCACGGATTCTGGCGGCTATCTGCAGATACACGGGAGTGTGCTTGTCAAAACTCCATGCCATATTAAGCCTCCTTTTCTTATAAAACTAAAACTTGTATTACTGTTCTAATACAATAGTACAACCATTGTATAATAATGTCAAGTAAAAATATATATTTCTCTCCTGAATCTTTCACACACTCCTCCCGTCACAGCTTACGCTGTGCCACCCTCCTCTCAGATGAGGGCTACTTTTACTCCCGAACAAAAAGCTATTATACACAGAAACGCCCTTGCGATTCATATCCGCAAGGGCGTTAAATATACCTTAGTATTTAATTAGAACATAAGGATAAGGAACTGGGAAACCAGTACAACCGCGATAAGCGCGATGGGATATGTTGCTGCGTAAGCTGCTGCAACATCCTCTGTACCTGCAACACCAATAAGTGTACCAAGAGCGGGAGTAGATGTCATACCGCCTGTGAGTGAGCCTAAGTTGTTGAGAAGCTTGAGCTTTAATACATACTTTGCAAAGAGGAATCCGAGAATCATGGGCACGATTGTCATAATGATACCATATACAAAGTACATACCGTCAAAGTTTGCTATGAAGTCTGCACCGCCGGGGATACCTGCACCTACAAGGAAGAGCACAAGACCAAGCTCACGGAAGAGCTTAAGTGTGCTTTCAGCAGGCATAAGACTAACCTTACCGAAGCCGCCGAAGTGACCGATAACAAGAGAAACAAGCAGACAACCGCCTGTTGTTGTGAGTGAGAAGCAAGTGCCATCAAGACCCTCTGCACTCATGGGAATCTTGATCTTGCCAATTACTGTACCGAGGATTGCTGCGAGAGAGAACACGCAGATACCCATGTGGTCAAAGTGGAAAGTTCTTGCTTTCTTCTCTTTTGCTGTTTCTGTTTTCTTGATGGCGATAGCCTCACGCTCTTTTGCCATATCTGCCTTTGCGAGCTTGGGAACAAGCTGAACAAAGAGTACAACACCGATAACACCAAAGATGTAAGCAATACCATGTCCAACGGAAACAAGGCTCTGATACTCTGTTGCAACAGTTGCCTTTGCAGCAGAGAATGCGGGAGTAGATGTAAGTGAACCTGAGAGAAGACCTACAATCATAGCTACAAAGCCATCGATATTCTTAATATCGCCGCCATAACCGAGCAGATGCTCGCCGAGCATAATGCAACCGAAGGCTGCAAGACCGCCCGCAAGGATAATGATAAGACCTAAAAGAACATAAGACTTAAAGTTCTTCTTCATATTGGCAAAGAACTTGGGACCTGCGATAAAACCTACACTTGTAACAAAGAGGATAAGACCAAAGCTCTCAAGAAGCTCAAGCCACTCGTGGTTAAACTCAAGAGGTTTCATACCAAATGTGTCTGTTGCAAGACTTGAACAGAAAAGTGCACCAAAAAGAAGTGCGATGATAAACACGCCTGCGTCACCAAGAGATACACCCTTGATAGTAATTCTGCCGAGCAGATAACCTGTTACAAGAATGGCAAATACGCAGAACAGGAAAAAGGATATTCCCTGAAGGGAAATTACTCCTCCGAATAAAGACATTACGCCATCTCCTTAAAATAAACTTAAATGTAATATGTAACCGATTTCGTCACAACACCTCCCTGTTTTCAAGGGAGGCGTCTGTGTGAAGATTATTTTTCTATTAAACTTCTCTTGTATATTTGGGAAGAAGCTTAGGAGAAACTGTATCTGTTACGATACCTGCATCTGTAATCTCCTGCTCAAACTTTGCAATATGCTCAAGAGTAAGTGTGCCAAGCTCTACTTCCTTGCTCTTAGCAGCAGCATTCTTACCTGCGCTTCTACCGAATACGATAATATCAAGCAGAGAGTTACCCATAAGACGATTTCTGCCGTGGATACCGCCAACAGCCTCACCTGCAACATAGAGGTTCTCTACATTAGTTGTCATACCGTCTTCTGTAATGTCAAGGCCGCCGTTCTGGTAGTGAAGTGTGGGGTAAACAAGGATAGGCTCTTTACGGATATCGATGCCGTACTTATCGAACATTCTCCACATAGCAGGGATTCTCTTCATAATAGTACCCTCGCCGCCGATTGCCTCGATCATGGGAGTATCAAGCCATACGCCCTGACCCTCGCCTGTGCTTACACCGTTCTCGCGTGTAGAACACTCGCGGATAATGGAAGCAGCAGCAACGTCACGAGTCTCGAGGGGATGCATAAATACCTCGCCCTTCTCGTTAATAAGCTTTGCACCGAGAGAACGAACCTTCTCGGTAACAAGTGCACCGAAAATCTGCTCGGGATATGCAGCACCTGTGGGATGATACTGAAGTGTTTCTGCATAAAGAAGCTTTGCACCTACTCTGTAACCAAGTACAAGACCGTCAGCAGTAGCACCATAGTGGTTGGATGTGGGGAAACCCTGATAGTGCATTCTGCCTGCACCGCCTGTTGCGATGATAACAGTCTTTGCTCTTGCTACAAGGAGTTCACCTGTTTCCATATTCATAAGTACTGCACCTGCAGCTCTGCCCTTATCGTCAAGGATAAGCTCAACTGCAGAAGTAAAATCAACAACGGGAATAGAGCGATTTAAAACTTCGTCGCGGAGAGTACGCATAATCTCTGCACCGGAGTAGTCCTTTGCAGCGTGCATACGCTTTCTGGAAGTACCGCCGCCGTGGGTTGTAATCATATTACCCTCTGCGTCTTTATCAAACTCAACACCAAGCTCGGAGAGCCAGTTGATTGCATCGGGAGCATCGCAAACGAGTTTGCGGAGAAGCTCACGCTTTGCAGCAAAGTGACCGCCGCCGAAAGCATCTACAAAATGGATTGCAGGGCTGTCGTTCTCTTTATCTGCAGCCTGAATGCCGCCTTCTGCCATCATTGTGTTAGCATCACCGATACGAAGCTTTGTAACGATCATTACATCAGCGCCTGCCTCGTGTGCTTCAACAGCAGCAGATGCACCTGCACCGCCGCCACCGATGATGAGAACGTCTACATCGTAATCAACTTTGTTAAGATCGATATCCTCTGCCTTGATTCTTGCATGAGCCTGAAGAGTCTCTGCAAGTTCGTGAGGAACTTTATCGCCCTTGTTAGGACCAATAACGAGTTCTGTAAACTCATCTTTTTTATAATCGGGATGATATGCTGCAAGAAGTTCTTCCTTCTGCTGTGCAGTCATTCTTGCGGGCTCAAGGGCAATATTTGCTTCTCTTGCAGCCTCAACTGCTTTTAAAGATTTCTGAAACTGTTCTGAATACATAAACTTGCCCTCCTTACTTTTCGATTTCTCTTGTATTATAAAGTTCTTTCATTTCTTCAACAGGCTTCTGCATCAGAGCCTCGATAAGCTCTGTGAAGGTGCCGTCCTTGATCTCCTGCACTCTGTTCTCGAGATGTGCACACTTGGGAGCAAGGTACTTGCCGTTGATTCTGCGAGCAAGCATTGCAACCTGAGGATGAGAAATACCTGCAGGACAACGGGAAGAACAAACGCCGCACATTACGCAGTCAAAGGACTCCTCTGCACATGCCTCGAAGTCACCACGCTGTGCGTATGCGATATACTGCATTACATTAAGACCCTGAGTACAAGCCTTTGTACAAGCATTACAGCCTACACAAGCGTAAACCTCGGGGTAAAGCTGCATCATAACCTGCTCGGTAGTGGATACCTTCTCGATATCGTAAACAGCTTTAACGAGGGGGAAGAAAGGCAGAGTTGCAATGTACATATTGTCCTCTACCTTTGTCTGACAAGCAAGACAAGCCTTAAGCTCTCTGTCACCTGCAATACGATAGATTGTTGCACATGCACCGCAGAAGCCGTTTCTGCAACCGCAACCGCGAACAAGCTCGTAGCCTGCGTACTCCATAGCACGCATAATTGTCAGATTGGAAGGTACTTCATATTTCTTACCAAACAGAAAAATATTAACCATATTATCCATTTCTATTCTCTCCTTTTATCAGTATTCATCAGGAAGTTCGTCCAGCTCGTCGCAACGGAAAACAGGACCGTCTTTGCAAACATACTTTGCACCGATGTTACATCTGCCGCACTTACCAACACCGCACTTCATACGAAGTTCCATAGTGGTGTAAACCTGAGTTTTGTCAAAGCCCATTTCGATCATACCCTGAAGGGTGAACTTGATCATAATGGGAGGACCGCAGATGATTGCAGTCTTGTTTGTATCGAATGAGAGCTCCTTAACATAGGTAGGAACAAAGCCAACGTGACCGTCCCAGCCTTCTTGCTCTCTGTCGATTGTCAGGTGAACATGAACGTCTGTGTCTTTTGTCCACTCCTCGATAATCTCGTTGTAGTCAACAAGATCATCCATACTTCTGGAGCCGTAAACGATATCGATTGTGCCGTAATCTGCACGATTATCGCGGCAATAGTTGATAACGGAGCGAAGAGGTGCAAGACCGATACCACCTGCGATAAAGAGAAGGTCTTTGCCCTTGAACTCTGTATCAACAGGGAAAGGTCTGCCATAAGGTCCGCGGATTGTAATCTGCTGACCAACCTCAGCCTGATGGAGCCATTCTGTAACGCAACCGCATTTCTTGATAGAAAACTCCATAAACTCGGTGTTTGTGGGAGAGGATGTGATAGAGAACATAGCCTCACCTACACCGGGGATTGAAAGCATTGCACACTGACCGGGCTTGTGGTCGAATGCCTTTTTGCCATCGGGTGTTACAACGCGGAAAGTTTTTACATCGGGTGTGTCTATTCTTACATCGGTGATAACACCAATTGCGGGAATAAGAGTATCGTTTATATTAGCCATCAGTTCTCTCCTCCCAGTCTTTTCATAACTTTAACAATATTCATAGAGATAGGACACTTAGAGAGGCATCTGCCGCAACCTACACAGCTGAAGAGTCCATCGTTGTTCTCGGGATAGTAAACCAGCTTGTGCATAAAGCGCTGACGAAAACGCTCAACCTGAGTGTTTCGGGAGTTGCCGTGTGCCATCTTTGTAAAATCAGAGTACATACAGGAGTCCCATGTGCGATAACGAATAACGCCATTACCTGTATTGAAATCCTTGATATCGTAGCACTGACAAGTAGGACAAACAAAGGTACAGGTACCGCAACCGAGACAAGTCTGAGAAAGTTCCTCCCAAAGAGGAGAATCAAAGTAATCCTTTGTCTTGTTACCGCCAAAAGCATCGGTTGTAAGATTTGCAAGAGGAAGCTTTTTCATAATCTCTCTTGTACTCTCCTGCTGTGCTGTAACCTCGGAGTTGTCAGCATCCTCAAGAATATCGGAAAGAGACTCAATGAGCTTTACGCCCTTGTCGGTGTTTGCTTCAAGATAGAGAGCATCCTGAGTTTTCCAAGCGGAAATATCTCCTGCGGGAGCAGCTGCGTCAATACCAAATGTAGTGCAGAAGCAAGTCTCTGCAGGTCTTGTACAAGCAAGAGAAATAATCACGCCGTGAGCTCTGCGGTTTGCATAATAGCTGTCAACCGGCTCTGTGAGGAATACTCTGTCGAGAATCTCAAAGCTCTTAACATCACAAGCACGAACACCGAAAACAACAAAGTCTTCGGACTCTTCTCTGATGTCAAAAAGCTCGATATTCTTGCCTGTTACCTTGAACTCCATAAGATTTTCACTCTGAGGGAAGAAGAAATCCTTAGGGCTTCTTACTGTATTGAGAGTGTCAAGGTACTCTACGCCATCAGCGTATTTTGTGTACACAGCACCGCCTGCGTTATCGGTTGCAGGAATGTAGAGTGCTGCGTTTTCATTTATCTTTTTAAAGAAGGTGTCAAGATTTGCAAGTGAAATTTTACGCATAACTTATTCACCCTCCTTCTTGAATACATCTTCTGCTTCCAGATCTTCGGTGGTGTAGTTTACAAGAGGAGCACGGGAGCCCTCTACCTCACCTGCCTGATATTCGCCGTAGAAGGTATTGATATCCTTGATAAACTTTCTGTTAAGCAGGTGCAGAGGAATGTTCTGAGGACAAACTCTGGAACACTCACCGCAGTCAGTACATCTGCCTGCTACGTGGAAAGCACGGATGATGTGGAACATTTTTTCTTCAAAACTTGTTGTGGGTGCTTTATTCTCAACACCTGAATTGGGGTTATCGAATACACACTTTTCACAAGTACAAGCAGGACATACGTCTCTGCAAGCGTTACAGCGGATACATCTGGAAAGTTCACCCTGCCAGAATGCAAAACGCTCGTCGGGAGTCATTGCCTCGAGTCTTTCAACCTCGTCAAAGCGATTGGAGTCGATAACCTCTCCCTCATCGCCGAGGAGTTCGTCGTAAGCAACATGCTTTTTGCTTTTGCAGTTTACACAACGCTCAAGGAGTACATCCTCGAATGCGATTGTCTTTGTGCCATCGTAGAGAGTTTCAACCACAACACCTGCGTCGGTGCTCTCAATAGAGATAATTCCGTCGCCTGTCTGGGCTTTAACCTTTGCGATGTCAACCATACCCTCGCAAGGAATACCTACTGCATAAACCTTTTCACGCTCAAATCTGTGCTCTGTAAGGAGCTGATTGAAGCTGTAAGTGTCGCAAGGCTTGAGGAATACAAGGATTTTACCCTCAAGTTTCTTTGTTTTGGAAATAAGATATTTGGAGAAATTAGCACCACAGAAATCGTTCCAAACGAAGTTTGCTTTTAAATCCTCAGCATCTGTAAAAACAGAAGGAGTTACATCGTACGAAAACTCACCTGCTCTGTGACCAAGCACAGCGGAAACTTCGCCGCTCTGGAGCATAGAGATTGCTTTTTCCAAAATCACGTCACGAGTTATTTTTTGCATCTCAGATCCTCCAATCTCTTGTTTTCGCCGAGAGCCGCAACGGTCTGAGCAAAATCGTTCATTGTTGCTGCAAACTTTGCACCCTCAGCCGCAGATACCCACTCAAGACGGGTTCTCTCTCGCTCAATACCGAGGTAATCGAGCATTGAGAAGAGAAGAGCCATTCTACGTCTTGTGTAGTAGTTACCTGATGTATAGTGGCAGTCACCGGGATGGCAACCGCAGATAATTACGCCGTCTGCACCGCGCTGAAAAGCACGGAGGATAAACATAGGATTAACACGGCAGGAGCAGGGTACACGGATGATCTTAACATCTGCAGGATAGTTAAGACGATTGTTACCTGCAAGGTCAGCACCTGCATAAGAACACCAGTTACAACAGAATGCCACGATTAAGGGTTTGTATTCATTTACCTGCATATTGCATCCACCTCCGCATTAATCTGAGTATTCATAAATCCTTTAAGGTCCATAGCGCCTGACATACAAGCAACTGTACAAGCACCGCAACCCTGACAAACAGCAGGATTAACCTGTGCAACACGACGCATAGACTTTGTTCTGTCGTGATTCATAAATTCTTTTTCAATATAAGTGATAGCACCATAGGGACATACATTCTCACAAGTTGAGCAGCCGTTACACATAAGCTCGTTGGGGTTAGCAATACAGGGGTTACCTGTGAGCTTATCCTTACAGAGCAGACCGATAACCTTGGAAGCCGCCGCAGAAGCCTGAGAAACAGTTTCGGGAATATCCTTGGGACCCTGACAAGCACCTGAGAGGAACACACCTGCTGTGGGGCTCTCTACAGGACGGAGCTTGGGGTGAGCCTCGGTGAAGAAATCGTTTGTGTCCATACTTGCTGTAAGCATTGTTGCAAGAGGACGAGCAGATTTATCGGGCTCGATAGCTGCTGCAAGAACAACTAAGTCTGCATCAATGTTGAGCTGTTTGCCTGCGATAAGGTCGGAAGCTCTTACTTTAAGCTTGTTACCCTCGGGAGTAACCTTACCAACCATACCCTTAATATACTTAACGCCGTATTCCTCAACTGCTCTGCGGTAGAACTCGTCGAAGTTCTTACCGGGAGTTCTTACGTCGATGTAGAATACATAAACCTCTGTATCGGGATATTTATCACGAACGAGCATTGCATGTTTTGCTGTGTACATACAGCAGATCTTGGAGCAGTACTCCTTGCCTTTTTCAGCGCAGGAAGCACAACGGGAACCAACACACTGTACGAATACGATTGTATGGGGATGCTCTAAATCGGAAGGACGCAGCAGTTTACCTGCTGTAGGACCTGCAGCATTTGTAAGACGCTCAAACTCAAGAGATGTGATAACATCCTTGGACTGATTGTAAGCATACTCGTCAAACTTATCCATACTGATGGGATTAAAGCCTGTTGCTACAACGATTGCACCGTACTTCTCTGATACGAACTCGTCCTTCTGTGTATAGTCGATAGCACCTGCGGCACAAACCTTGGAGCATACACCGCACTTGCCATTTTTCAGCATATTACAAGCAGAGGGGTCGATTGTTGCAACCTTGGGAACTGCCTGTGCAAAAGGAATGTAGATTGCACGACGGTTATCCATACCGAGATTGAACTCGTTGGGAATCTTCTTCATGGGACACTTCTCAACACAAGCGCCGCAACCTGTACAGATCTCTTCCTTAACAAAACGAGCCTTCTTCTTGATAGTAACATCAAAGTTGCCAACGAAGCCCTTGATCTCCTCTACCTCGCTGTAAGAGAAGATTCTGATTTTATCATTCTGAGCAACATCAACCATCTTGGGTGTGAGGATACAAGCCGCACAGTCAAGAGTTGGGAATGTTTTATCAAGCTGAGCCATCTTACCGCCGATTGTGGGCTTTGTCTCTACAATATCAACGGGGAAACCTGCATCAGCAATATCAAGAGCTGTCTGGATACCTGCAATACCTCCGCCGATAACGAGAGCTCTCTTTGTAACGGGAGACTCGCCGGGGATAAGAGGTGTATTGAGGTTTACCTTTGCAACTGCCGCTTTACCGAGGATAATTGCCTTCTCGGTACCTGTGAGCATATCCTTATGTACCCAGGAGCACTGCTCACGGATGTTTGCGATCTCTACCATATAAGGATTAAGACCTGCTGCAGCTGCTGTTTTACGGAATGTAGCCTCGTGCATACGAGGTGAACAGGAACATACTACAATACCTGTTAAATTGTGCTCTTTTACAGCCTCAATGATCATATCCTGACCTGCCTGAGAGCACATGTACTGATAGTTGGTGGAATAAACAACACCGGGCTCTGATTTAAGAGCTTCGGACACAGCCTGTACATCTACAGTACCTGCAATGTTGCTACCGCACCAGCATACAAATACGCCAATTCTCTGCATATTGTTTTCCTCCTTACTTTCTGTATTTTCTAAATGCACTCATAAGAGCTTGCTGAGGAATATTCTCGTCAAGCTTTGCGGGTACATCGTTTGCTGTCATATGATTTTTGTCCTGCTGTCTGATCTGTGCATTACGAACTGCTTCGATAATCTTCGCAGGCTCAACGCCACGAGGACATCTCTCTACACAAGCAAAGCAGGAAAGACACATATAAAGGGATTTGGAGTTCATAAGAGGCTCGATATCGCCTGTTTCAACCATATATACAAACTGGTGAGGATGATACTCCATCTCGTCGTAAGCGGGACAAGTACCTGAGCACTTACCGCACTTCATACATTTTCTGGGATTAACACCGCTTCTGAAGATAATCTCGTCTGCGATTTTTCTATTATCATTATGCATTTGCTGATTCCTCCTTTACGCCCAGAGCCTCGGCAAGAAGCTCTGTAAAGTAGATAACAGGGATAGAATCTGTGTTCTTATCAAGATTGTATTTACAAAGAGGACAAGCTGTAACAATAAGGTCTGCACCCTGAGCCTGTGCATTCTTTGTAATCTCGAGGCTCTTGCGCTTTGCAAAATCGGGATTCTCCATTGTTACATAAGCACCGCAGCACTCGTTACGCATAGAGTAGCTGACAGGCTCTGCGCCCATAGCCTTAATGAGTTCCTCGAAGATTGTGGGATTCTCGGGATCGTCCATCTGCATTACGCTACTGGGACGAAGGAGAAGACATCCGTAATAAGCGGCAATCTTCTTACCCTTCAAGGGATTTACAACTGCCTCTTTGATTTTCTCAAAGCCAACAAGGTCACGAAGCATCTCAAGATAGTGATAAACCTGAGTAGAACCATCGTAGTTTGTTTCCTCAGCCATATAGCGATTAACCTTTGCACTGAAGCCATCATCAGTCTGCATAAGGAAATTTGTCTGTTTGAGTACGTTGTGGCAAGCAGAGCATACAGAAACAAGGGGCTGTTCGTTCTCTTTTGCCCATTTGAGTGCTCTGACGGAAGAGAGCTTGGAAACAGGCTCATCCTTTGATGTGAACACACCGCCGCAGCACTGCCAATTTTCTATCTCTTCCAGAGTAATACCCAGAACCTCTGCACACTTTCTTGCATAAACATCAAGGTCTTTTGCTTTGTTCTTAAGGGTACATCCGGGAAAATAACTTACTTTCATCAAAAAACACCTCGAATAATTTTATACCATCTCTTCGGGATGGAAAACCTCATCGAATCTCTCGGCAGTAAGGAAGCCAAGCTCTACGCAAGCCTCTTTGAGAGAGATGTTGTCTTTGTATGCTTTCTTTGCTGTTTTAGCTGCGTTCTCGTAGCCGATGTAGGGATTGAGAGCAGTAACAAGCATAAGGGAGTTGTGCAGGTTGTGGTGCATCTTCTCGCGGTTAGCAACTATACCCACTGCACAGTTTTTGTTAAAGGAAAGAATTGCTTCAGAAAGAAGTCTTGCAGACTGGAGGAAATTGTAGATACATACGGGCATAAATACGTTAAGCTCGAAGTTACCCTGAGAAGCAGCCATGGAAACTGCAACATCGTTACCCATAACCTGAACTGCAACCATTGTTACAGCCTCGCACTGTGTGGGGTTAACCTTACCGGGCATAATGGAAGAGCCGGGCTCGTTCTCGGGAATGAAGATTTCGCCGAGGCCGTCACGAGGACCGCTTGCAAGCCAACGAACGTCGTTTGCAATCTTCATCATATCAGCAGCAAGTGCCTTGATAGCACCGTGTGCAAATACAAGCTCGTCTTTAGATGTAAGAGCGTGGAACTTATTAACAGCTGTAACAAAGGGCTTACCTGTAAGTTTCTTCACATTCTCTGCAACGAGCTCTGCAAAACCTGCGGGAGTGTTAAGACCTGTACCAACAGCTGTACCGCCGAGAGCAAGTTCACAAAGAGGCTTAACAGCCAGTTTGAGCATCTCAACATCACGCTCAAGGCTTGAACGCCAACCGCTGATTTCCTGAGAGAATGTAATGGGAGTTGCATCCTGAAGATGTGTACGACCACTCTTAACGATGCCCTCGTTCTCTTTTTCGAGTCTCTTGAAGGTTTCGATAAGAACCTCTGCTGCGGGAATAAGTTTGTCCTCAATCATAAGAACAGCTGCAATGTGCATTGCTGTGGGGAATGTATCGTTGGAGGACTGGCTCATATTGATGTCATCGTTGGGATGAAGGAGCTTCTTGCCTGCGATCTCGTTACCGCGGTTAGCAACAACCTCGTTCATATTCATATTGGACTGTGTGCCTGAGCCTGTCTGCCATACAACCAAGGGGAAGTTACCCTCGAGTTTACCCTCGTATACCTCGTCACAAGCAGCAGAAATTGCAGCAAGTTTTTCTTCTGTCATTTTCTCGGGCTTTAAAGCTGCGTTTGTCATAGCAGCTGCCTTTTTAAGAATAGAAAAAGCGCTGATAATCTCGCGGGGCATTGTTTCGATACCAACGCCAATCTCGAAATTCATGCTTGAACGCTGTGTCTGTGCTGCCCAGTATTTGTCGGCAGGCACTTTAACCTCGCCCATAGAATCGTGTTCAATACGATATTCCATTTCAAAATCTCCCTTCTAAAAACCTAAAATCTATATTAAATATTTACGCTCTTAATAACTTCTTTGAGTGTATCTGCACTTGCACGAAGCTTAACAATTTCTTCATCTGTAAGAGGCAGAAGCACTTTGCTGTGTGCACCGTTGTTGCCTACAACATTGAGAAGGCTGAGGCAAACATCGGAGATGCCATACTCACCGTTGAGCATTGTGGAAACTGTAAGAGTTGTGTCTACACCGGAAAGGATGCACTTGCAAAGGTGTACAACGGAAACAGAAACAGCATAGAAGGTAGCGCCCTTACGGGAGATAACCTCTGCACCGGATTTCTTAACATACTCTTCTACCTCGTCGTAATTAAGCTCGGGATAAACAACATCTGTACGCTGAACGCTCTTTCTGTACTCCTCAATGGGAACATTACTGATGTTACAAAGTGACCAGGGAACAAATGCAGAGTTGCCGTGCTCACCAAGAACATAAGCGTGAACATTACGCTGATTGAGGAAATAGTACTCGGAAAGTCTTGCTCTGAGTCTTGAGGTATCAAGAATTGTACCTGAACCGATTACTCTCTCCTGAGGAAGACCTGAGTGTTTGCAGAATGCATAAGTAAGAACATCTACGGGGTTACTTACAATTACATAGATTGCATCGGGTGCATAACGTGTAATCTGAGGGATGATGCTCTTTGTAATCTCGATATTTGTCTGAGCCAGGTCAAGTCTTGACTGACCGGGTGCTCTGCCTACACCTGATGTAAGCACAACGATATCGGAGCCTGCTGCATCCTGGAAGCTACCTGCATAAATAGAGCAGGAATGACAGAAAGGTGTACCCTGACGGATGTCAAGTGCCTCACCGAATGCTTTCTCGTTGTTGATATCGATCAGCACGATCTCGGAGCAAACACCTGCAACTGTAAGTGTGTAAGCAATTGTAGCTCCTACATTACCTGAGCCGATAACTGTAATTTTGTTCATAAACCTTCTCCTTTAAAAGAAATATAAGATACTAAAACTTTTCGGTGTAAAATTTGGTATATTAGTAGTTTAGAGACAACAATACACATAATTCCGCATTTTACAATATCGAAATTATATCACAAGAATTGTGCGTATGCAATACATTATATATATATTTGTCAAAAATTTAACAAGTTCCATACAAGTAACAAATAAATGTATTTTTCGTTGATTTATTTTAGATAATACGATAAAATAAATTGCATACAATTAAGCCACACAGGAAGGTTTTTTATGAGGTACAAAAATATTACAAAAGGCATATTTATAAGGCGTCCCAACAGGTTCATCGCAGAGGTAAAAATTGACGAAAAAATCCATACTGTTCACGTGAAAAATACGGGCAGATGCAAAGAGATTTTAAAGGAAGGCACAACTGTCTTTTTAACCCGCTCCTCAAACCCGAACCGCAAGACCGAATACGACCTTGTTGTTGCCGAAAAACATAGAGAGAATCAGCATTCTCTGCTAATCAACATAGACTCACAGATACCTAACGACGCAGCAGAAGAATTCCTTAAAAAAGGCACAATTTTCTCCTCTGACGCGGTGATAAAACGAGAGGTAAAACAGGGTAATTCAAGATTTGATTTTTACATTGAAGACAAGGATAAAAAAGCTTTCTTGGAAGTCAAGGGAGTGACTCAGGAAAAAGACTCCACCGCCCTCTTCCCCGATGCTCCTACAGAGCGTGGAGTAAAACATATTGAAGAACTTATTTCACTAAAAAAAGCAGGGTTTGATTCCTATATTCTCTTTGTTATTCAGATGCAGGGAATCTCTGTTTTCAGACCTAACGACCAAACCCACAAGGCTTTTGGCGATGCCCTCAGAAAAGCAGAAAGTGAAGGCGTAAAAATCCTTGCATATGACTGTGTAATAACCGAACAAAGTATGGAAATCAACAAAGAAATCCCCATAGATTTAACCCATTTCGAATAAAGCAATGAAACACAACATCAATCAGACAGAAGTTTTTTGTCAGATTGATGTTTTTTTATCCAAAGTTCTTTCAAATATAGTGCAAAAAATACATAATAAAAAAACAACTTGACTTTAGCGTGATATAGTGGTAAAATGTCAAGCATATATTTATGTATATATATCTTTATATATTTCTATTTGTTGCAGAAAATATAAAACTCTGAGTTTTGTCTGCAAAAGTTACCAAAAGGAAGGTAAAAAAGATAATGCTTAACGAAAAAATTATTAAAAACGATGAACGAGCAATATTTGAGCTTCGTGAACTTTATCGTCAGTACGGCTATTCCAGATTCAAAATGTCCAGATTCGAGGAATATGACCTTTATGTAAACAACAAGGATTTCCTTGTTTCTGACGAGGTTATCACCTTCACCGATAGAAACGGCAGACTTATGGCTTTAAAGCCCGATGTTACTCTTTCTATCATCAAAAACACAGTAGATAAACCCGGTTTTATTCAGAAGGTTTATTACAACGAAAATGTTTACAGAGTTTCCAAAGGAAGCCACTCCTTCAAAGAAATTATGCAGGCCGGTCTTGAGTGCATTGGCGATATTCACAACTACGAAATTGCAGAGGTTGTGCTTCTTGCTGCAAAGAGCCTTGCACTTCTGAACAAAAACTATGTTCTCGACATTTCCCACAAGGCACTTATTTCCGCAATGTTTGATGACAGCGGTTTAAGCTACGAGGGCAAAGGTGCTGCACATACATTTCTGCATCAGAAGAATTCCCACGAGCTTCGTGCAATTTGTGAGCAAGAGAATATCCCTCAGGATAAAACCGAAAAACTCTGCGCTCTTGTTGACTACTGCGGTGAGCCAAAAGAGGTGCTCAAAAAAATCTCCGCCTTCATCACAAGCGACAAAGAGAAAGAAGCTTACGAAGAACTTAAGAGCCTTTGTGATATCATCGAAAAAAGCGGTTTTTCTAAGTCCGTTATTCTTGACTTCTCTGTTGGCAACGATATGAAATACTACTCAGGTGTTGTATTCAAAGGCTACATTGAGGGTATACCCACAAGCATCCTCTCCGGCGGTCAGTATGATAAACTTCTTAAAAAAATGCGACGCACAAGCGGTGCAATCGGCTTTGCCCTTTACCTTGACCTTTTGGAGCAGTTTGATAACACAGCAGCGGACTATGATGTAGACACAGTTCTCCTTTACGATGCAGACTGTGATCCTCTTACACTTACAAACGCAGTGAATGAACTTGCAAAAGATACAAGCATCAGGGTTTGCACAACAATTCCCGCAAGACTTAAATACCGTAAACTCTTAAAACTTACAGATAAGGGGGTTGAAACTCTTGAAAACAATGGTTAATGTTGCTCTGCCCAAAGGCAGACTTGGCGAAAAAGTTTATAATTACTTCAAGAGTGCAGGATTTGAATGCCCCTCTATTGAAGAAACAAACAGAAAACTCATTTTTGAAAACGAAGAAAAAGGTGTACGCTATTTCTGGGTAAAACCCTCTGATGTTGCAATTTATGTTGAAAGAGGTACTGCTGACATCGGTGTTGCAGGTAAGGACATTCTCCTCGAGTACGAACCCGATGTTTACGAGCTTCTTGATATGGAAATGGGCAAGTGCCGTATGGCAGTAGCCGCTAAGAAAGATTTCCGCGACACTCACACAAGAACTCTGAGGGTTGCTACAAAATTCCCCAACATTGCAGAAACCTTCTACAACGAAAAATGCAGGGATATTGATATCATCAAGCTCAACGGCTCTATCGAAATTGCTCCTATCCTCGGTCTTTCCGATGTTATAGTTGATATTGTTGAGACAGGCACAACCCTCAAAGAAAATGACCTTGAAGTTGTAGAAACAATCATTCCTATAAGTGCCCGACTTATTGCAAACAAGTCAGGCTATAAATTCAAGAACGCTGAAATACTCAAAATTTGTCAGGGACTTGAAAAAGAAGTGAGGTCTCGTAAATGATTAAAATTATGAAATACGGCGAAATCTCCAAAGATGAGATTTTCGCAAGACAGGAAGCAACCGTGGATGTATCCGCAATTGTTTCCGATATTATAGAAGATGTAAAGACAAACGGCGACAAGGCGGTACTCGCATATAACCTTAAATTCGACGGTGCTGACCTTGAAACTTTAGAGGTTTCCGAAGAAGAAATCAACGAAGCATTCGAAAGTGTTGAAGATAAATTCCTCGACATCCTCAGAAATGCTGCTGCAAACATCAGAGCATTCCATCAGAAGCAGGTACGCACAAGCTTTATTATGAACGAAAAAGCAGGTGTTGTAACAGGTCAGAAGATTACACCTATCGAGAAGGTAGGTCTTTATGTACCCGGTGGCACAGCTGCTTATCCTTCCACAGTGCTTATGGACAGCATTCCCGCAAAGATTGCAGGATGCAAGACCATCGTTATGGTTACTCCTCCTTCAAAAAACGGCAAAGTTAACCCTGTCATCCTTGCTGCTGCAAAGATTGCAGGTGTTGACAGAATTTACAAGGTCGGCGGTGCTCAGGCTGTTGCAGCTCTTGCCTTTGGTACAGAGAGCATTCCTAAAGTAGACAAGATTGTAGGCCCCGGAAACGCTTTTGTTGCAGAGGCTAAGAAGCAGGTTTTCGGTATGGTATCCATCGATATGATTGCAGGACCCAGCGAAATCCTTGTTATTGCAGACGGAAAATCTAACCCCTCACATGTTGCAGCTGACCTTCTTTCTCAGGCAGAGCACGATAAACTGGCAAGTGCTGTTCTTGTTACAGACAGCGAAGACCTTGCACAGAAGGTATCCGAGGAACTTGAAAAACAGATTCCTCTCCTGCTCAGAAGCGAGATTGCCAGAACTTCAATTGACAACAACGGCAAGATTATTATTGCCGACAACATAAGAGATGTAATTGCCATCTCCAACGAGATTGCCCCCGAGCATCTTGAGATTATGGTGGACAACCCCTTCGATTACCTTGACGCTATCGAGAATGCAGGCTCTGTATTTATGGGCAGACATTGTCCCGAGGCTCTCGGCGACTACTACGCAGGTGCAAACCACACTCTGCCCACATCAGGTACTGCAAGATTCTCAAGTCCTCTCTCTGTTGATGACTTTGTTAAGAAGATTCAGTATACCTACTACACCGAAGATGCTCTAAAAAAGATTGGTGACGAGGTTGCATTCTTTGCAGAGAAAGAGGGACTTACCGCTCACGCAAGAAGCGTTACCATCAGAACCGAGGAAAATGTATGAGCAGATTCTTAAAAGAAAATTACAAAGCCCTTGAGGTTTACACCCCCGGTGAACAGCCCAAGGACGGAGAGTACATAAAACTCAACACAAACGAATCTCCCTTCCCTCCTGCTCCTGCTGTTGTAGATTTACTCACAAAGCAGGATGTGGAGAATCTTCGTCTTTACTCTGACCCCACACTTTGCACATTAAAAGAAAAACTTGCAAAACTCTATGGTGTAGAGAAAGAGAACATCTTCCTCTCTAATGGTTCTGACGATATCTTAAACTTTGCTTTTATGGCATTCGGACAGAATGGTGCAGTTTTTCCCGACATCACCTACGGCTTCTATACTGTATTTGCAGAGCTTCACGCGGTTGAGTACGAGGAAATTCCCTTAAAAGAGGACTTCACAGTAGACTACAAGGATTATCTTAACAGAAACAAATTAATTGTTATTGCTAATCCTAATGCTCCCACAGGTGACTCAAGACCTTTGTGGGAGATTGAAGAGATTATAAAATCAAATCCCGACTCAGTGGTAGTTATCGACGAAGCTTATGTTGACTTTGGCGGCAACTCAGCTTACAAGCTTATAGAAAAATATGACAACCTGCTGACAGTACGCACCTTCTCAAAATCGCGTTCTATGGCAGGTGCAAGACTTGGTTACGCAATAGGTGCAAAGGGTCTTATCGAAGACCTTATGAGAATCAAATTCTCCACAAACCCCTACAACATCAACCGCTTAACCTGTGCTTTGGGTGAGGCAACCGTTGATGCTGAGGACTATTACACAGAAAAATGCAAAGAGATTATGAGTGTAAGAGAATACACCAAAAAAAAGCTTGAAACCTTAGGCTTTGAGGTACTCCCTTCCTCCTCCAACTTCCTCTTTGCAAAGCATAACAAAATAAGCGGCGAAAAGCTCTACACAGAGCTTAAAAATCGTCACATCCTTGTAAGGCACTTTACAAAAGAGCGTATCTGCGAATTTAACCGAATCACAATCGGCACAAAAGATCAGATGGACACAATGCTCGACGCTATAAAGGAAATACTCAAAGGAGAATAATTATGAGAACAAGTGTAATTGAACGCAAAACAGCGGAAACAAACATTACTCTTACATTAAATCTTGACGGTACAGGTAAATCCGAGATTTCAACAGGTGTGGGTTTTCTTGACCACATGCTGACACTCTTTGCCGCTCACTCAAGATTTGACCTTACACTCACCTGCCTTGGCGATGTACAGGTAGATGACCACCACTCTGCCGAGGATATCGGTATCTGTCTGGGTCAGGCACTGAGCGAGGCACTTGGTGCAAAAAGAGGTATCAACCGCTACGCAAACATAATTCTGCCTATGGATGAATCACTTATTCTCACTGCTGTTGATATTTCCGGAAGAAGCTGTCTGTGCTACGATGTAGATTATCCTACAGAAAAAATCGGCACATTCGATGTAGAACTCGTCGAGGAGTTCTGGTGGGCATTCGTAAGGAATTGCCCTATGGCTCTGCACATAAAGAAGCTCTCCGGCAGCAACTCTCACCACATTGCAGAAGGCGTGTTCAAGGCTGTTGCTCGTACACTTAAAGCCGCAGTTGCAATCGACCCCGCTCTCGGCGATGAAATTCCCTCTACAAAAGGTGTTATCTGATGATTGGTATTATTGATTACGGCGTGGGCAATCTCTTCTCGCTCAAATCCTCTTTTGAGGCTATCGGCGAAGAAGTTTTTGTTTCAGGCAATAAAGAAGAACTACAAAAAGCACAGGGACTTATACTCCCCGGTGTTGGTGCATTTGAGGATGCAATCGCAAAACTCAAAGAAAACGGCCTTGACGAATTTGTTAAGAAGCAAGCCGCAAAGGGCAAACCCCTTATGGGTATCTGCCTCGGTATGCAGCTCCTCTTTGAAAAAAGCTATGAATATGGTGAACACGAGGGTCTCGGACTCTTAAAGGGTCAGGTTGTGCCCATGCTTAACTGCATTCCTGCAGAGCTTAAAATCCCCCACATCGGCTGGAACGCTCTGCACATCACAAAAGAATGTCCCCTTTTTGAAAATCTCAAAAAGGATGATTGCGTTTACTTTGTTCATTCCTATTATGCACAAGGCTGTGAAGACTCACTCTGTGCTACCACAGAATACGGTAAGGAGCTTACTGCCGCAGTATTCAAAGATAATGTTTACGGCTGTCAGTTCCATCCCGAAAAAAGCGGAGAAGTGGGAATGAAGATTCTCCGTTCTTTCTCTGCACTTTGCAAATAAACTTTAAACGAGGGTATTATGAATATTTTTCCTGCAATAGATTTGTACGACGGCAAGGCTGTGCGTCTTTTCAAAGGCGATTACAACCAGATGACCGTTTACAGCAACGAGCCTTTAGAGGTTGCTCGTAAATTCGAGGAAGCAGGGGCTCGTCACCTCCACCTTGTAGATCTTGAAGGTGCAAAGGTGGGTAAACCCGCAAACCTTGAAACAATCAAAAAGATTGTGGATAACACAGAACTTTTCACAGAAATCGGCGGTGGTATCCGCAGTATCGAAATAGCAAAAGCATACATTGATATCGGTGTTGACCGAATCATTCTCGGCACAGCCGCTGTTGAAAACGAGGATTTTCTCAAAGAAGCCCTTGCCCTTTTTGGCGACAAGGTGGCGGTCGGTGTTGACCTTAAAGATGGTTTCGTTGCTATCAAAGGCTGGACAGAAAAATCTTCTGTTACCGCCGATGACTTTATGTCAAAGATGGAAGCTTTGGGCGTTAAGACTGTTATCTGCACAGATATTTCAAGAGATGGTGCTATGCAGGGCAGTAACAACACTCTTTACAAAGAACTTGGCGAAAAGTATAACATCGACCTTGTGGCTTCGGGCGGTGTTTCTTCTATTGATGATATAAAAGCACTTACCGATATGAACATGTACGGTGCGATTATCGGAAAGGCATACTATATCGGTGCAATTGACCTAAAAGAAGCAATCGAGGTAGCAAGATGATTACAAAAAGAATTATTCCCTGTCTTGATGTTAAAAACGGACGAGTTGTAAAGGGTGTAAACTTTGAGGGACTTTCTGATGTTTCCTCCCCTGTTGAACTCGGAAGATACTACAGCCAGTGCGGTGCAGACGAACTTGTATTCTACGATATTACAGCGTCAGCCGAGGGCAGAGCTCTCTTTACCGATATTCTCCGCGAGGTTGCAAAAACAATCTTCATTCCCTTAACGGTTGGCGGCGGTATCAACACTCTTGACGACTTTGACAGAGTGCTTAAATGCGGTGCAGATAAGGTATCCGTAAACTCGGGTGCTATCAGAAACCCCGAGCTCATCACCGAGGCTGCCAAGAAATACGGCGACCAGTGTGTTGTAATTTCTGCCGATGTAAAACGAGTTGACGGAGTGTTCCGAGTATTTGCAAAGGGTGGCAGAGAGAACACAGGTATGGAAGCTATCAGCTGGATTAAATCCTGCGTAGACCGCGGTGCAGGTGAGGTTGTGCTTAATTCCATCGACACCGACGGAGTTAAAGGCGGCTTCGATCTTGAGATGCTCAAGGCTGTTTCCGATGTTGTAAATGTTCCTGTTATTGCTTCGGGCGGTGCAGGTAAGATAGATGACTTTGTAGAACTTTTCAATACTCTTCCCAAGGTTGACGCAGGTCTTGCGGCTTCAATCTTCCATTTTGGCGAAGTAGCCATTCCCGATCTTAAAAAAGTTCTCAGAGACAACAATATTAATGTGAGGTTATGATTATGTTCGATATAAACACACTTAAATTTGACGAAAAGGGTCTTATTCCCGCTATCGTTGTAGATGCAGACACAGACAAGGTACTGACCCTTGCATATATGAATCGTGAAAGCCTTCAGATTTCTATGGAGAAGGGTCTTACCTGTTTTTACAGCCGTTCCCGTCAGGAACTTTGGCTCAAGGGCGAAACAAGCGGCAACTTCCAGCACATCGTTTCCATCACAGCAGACTGCGACAACGATGCTCTTACTGTAAGAGTTCGTAAAGACGGCCCTGCTTGTCACACAGGCACAGACTCCTGCTTCAATAACCTTATTTTTGAAGGTGACGAGGCTGATGGTTTCAAGATCGAGAGTCTTTACGAGCTTCTCAAAGGCAGAAAAGAAAACCTTCCTGAAGGCTCCTACACCACCTACCTCTTCCAGAAGGGTCTTGATAAGATTCTGAAGAAAGTTGGTGAGGAATGCACAGAGGTTATCATCGGTGCTTGTAAAGAAGACAGAGCAGAAACTGTTTACGAAATCGCAGACCTTGCTTATCACGTAATGGTGCTTATGGTAGAGATGGGCATTTCTGTTGAGGATATCAGAAAAGAGCTTGGCTCAAGACATGTTATCGACCACAAGGTAAAACAGGAAAAGATGGCATGATAAACAGAGATTATCATATCCACACAAACCTTTGTGACGGCAAGGACTCTCCCGAAGATATGGTGCTTACCGCCATAGAAAAGGGCTTTGCTACCATTGGTTTTTCAGGTCATTCCCCACTCGGTAATGAATACTGGTGTATGAACAAAGAAAACCTTGCAATCTACAAAAAAGAGATTACAAGGCTTAAGGAAAAGTATAAGGACAAAATCGAAATACTTCTGGGTATTGAGCAAGACTACTACAGCGACTCAGACTCAGAATTCAACTTCGATTACATTATCGGTTCTGTTCACGGAGTAAAGGTATCTGACGGCTTTGTTTTTATGGACGAAACCGCCTCCTCCCTTAAAAAAGGTATTGATAAGCATTTTGAAGGAGACCCCCTTTTACTTGCCGAGGAATATTTTAAACTTGTAGCAGATGTTAAAAATAAGACGGGTGCCAATATTATCGGTCACTTTGATTTACTCCTTAAATTTCAGGAAGACTCGGCTATATTCGACACAAGCAATCCTCGTTATGTAAAAGCAGCAAAAAGTGCAATCGATAAACTTGCAGAAGAGAATATACTCTTTGAAGTAAACACCGGTGCAATCTCCAGAGGTTATCGCACCACTCCCTACCCCGAGACTCAGATTCTCCGATACATAAACGAAAAAGGCTGTGATGTAATACTTACAAGCGATTGCCACAATAAAAATTTCCTTGGCTATGATTTTGAAAATGCAGTAGCTCTTATTAATGAATGCGGATTCAATAGAATTGCATATCTTACCAAAGGCAAAATCGAATACATAAGTATTTAAACACATAAAAAGTCCCGAGAGTTTAATTTAAAACTCTCGGGACTTAAATTTATCTGTTATTTAATTATTTAGAAGGCTTGTTCTGAGCAGTAACTTTAAGGCTGTCTACAACCTTCTGTGTACGCTCGCTGATAGTGTTGTAAGCCTCTTCATCAAGGTTTGCAAGATCGATCTTCTCGAATGTGCCACCGGAAACAGAAGCAGTTTCTTCTTGGAAGTTATAGCATCTTTCGCCCTGATACATCTGGAAATATGTATTGAAAACAGGAGCATCTGTCATATTTTCGCCGCTAACGATATAGCCTCTGTCGTTTGCTGATGTATAAAGCCAAACAGAAGGAGTTTTAGCATCTGCTGTTGCAAGAGATGTAATGTCTGTGGTGATAGATGCGCCTTCCTTGAGGATCTCGGAGCCACCGTTATCAAAACCATAAACCATCTGCTTATTTACATAAGGCTGTGTGCCGTCTGCATAAGCAACATACATATTAAGATTGCCGTTGCCAACAAAATCAAGAAGTCTTACAACTGCAACACCCTTGAGGTTGCCGTTTTCAAGCTTAACCTCGCCATACTTCTTAACAAGGCCTTCATACACGCCGTAGAAATATCTTGCTCTGTCATAAGCAGTAACAGCAACTATATAATTATCTCCGTTCTTATCTTTTGAACTAAGATCGTTTGTATCGTACTGAGTTTTGGGAGCGTTCTCTACCTTCTTACAAGCAGCAAGGGAAAACACCATAAGTAAAGCAAATAATAAAGCTAAAATTCTTTTCATAATTCTGCACTCCAAAAATAATAAATATTGTAAACTATATTTTACTATGTTTCAAAGAAATTTGCAATAGTAAAATTAAAAGACAGCAAAGCTTTTATTCTTTGCTGTCTTTTGTTATTTATTGAGCTGTAAACTCAAACTCTCCATCTTTGTAATCACATATAAGCGTTCTTACTCCGGAAAGTTCTGCACTTATTAGTTTTTCGGACAAGGGATCTTCAATCAATGTTGTGATCGATCGGCGCAAGGGTCTTGCACCATAAGATTGATCGTAGCCTACCTCAGCAATTTTTTCAAGCACCGCATCGGTAAACTCAAGCTTTGTGCCCAGAGCCTCCAGTCTGAGTGAAAGGTTTGTAAGCATCAAAGAAGCAATCTCTTTTGTTTCTTCCTTTGTAAGCTTCGAGAAAACAATTATCTCATCAACACGATTTAAAAATTCAGGACGAAAAACATTTTTAAGTTCATCGAGCACTTTACTCTTTATATTGTCTTGTTCTTTTGACTCATCATCCGAGAAGCCAAGAGCGGTTTTTTTGTCGGTTATGAGCCTTGCTCCTACATTTGAGGTCATAATAATAACCGTATTTTTAAAGTCAACTGTGCGACCCTTGGAGTCTGTAAGTCTGCCGTCCTCTAAAATCTGCAGAAGTATGTTGAACACATCGGGATGAGCTTTTTCGATTTCGTCAAACAGGATAACGGAATAGGGATTTCTGCGGACACGGTCTGTAAGCTGACCACCCTCGTCAAAACCCACATATCCGGGAGGTGAACCGATAAGCTTGGATGTTGTGTGCTTCTCCATATACTCGCTCATATCAAGCCTGAGCATTGCGTTTTCGCTGGAGAACATTGCCTCTGCCAAAGCCTTGCACAGTTCGGTTTTGCCCACACCCGTAGGACCTGAGAAAATAAACGAACCTATGGGTCGATTGGGATCTTTCAGACCTGCCCGACTTCTTCTTACTGCTTTAGAAACGGCAGTTACTGCCTCACTCTGACCTATAACTCTCTTGTGAAGTTCCGCTTCTAAATTCACAAGACGCTCTGTTTCTTCCTTTGTAAGCTCACAAACGGGAATCTTTGACCAATCGGAAACTGTTTTTGAAATCTCCTGACGAGTAACCTTAAGATGTGATGAAGACAAGCTGTCTTCCCACTCACTTTTAACCTTTGAAAGTTCTTCTCTGAGTGCTTTCTGGTCATCGCGGATTTTTGCAGCACGCTCAAAATCCTGTTCGTTCACCGCCTCTGACTTTTCTTTTTCCATATCATCTATGCGGTTTTCGAGCTCTTTTACATTTACGGGAACTTTCATAGAATCAAGTCGCACCTTTGATGCTGCTTCGTCAATAAGGTCTATTGCCTTATCGGGCAAAAAGCGGTCAGCAATATATCGGGAAGATAAATCTACCGCCGCCTCAATTGCATCGTCGGTGATTGTAACCTTATGGTGTGCCTCGTATCTGTCACGAAGGCCCTTGAGGATTTCTACCGCCTCGTTTCTTGAAGGTTCGCACACATCCACAGGTTGAAACCTTCGCTCTAAAGCAGCGTCTTTTTCTATATACTTCCTGTATTCAGCAGGGGTAGTAGCACCGATTACCCTGAATTCTCCTTTTGCAAGAGATGGCTTTAAGATATTCGCAGCGTCTGCAGAGCCCTCTGCAGATCCTGCTCCCACAATAGTATGAAGTTCATCTATAAAGAGGATAATATCCTTAGCCTCTCTTAACTCTTCAATTACACCTTTTATTCTTTCTTCAAAGTCGCCTCGGTACTTTGTACCTGCAATCATACCTGTCAGGTCAAGGCTTACAACTCTTTTGTCCTTTAGGATTTCAGGCACTTCACTCTGAGCAATTTTAAGGGCAAGACCCTCGGCTACCGCGGTTTTACCCACACCGGGCTCACCGATAAGCACAGGATTGTTCTTTGTTCTGCGAGATAGAATTTGTATAACCCTCGATATCTCATCTTCTCTGCCGATAACGGGGTCAATTCCGCCCGACTTTGCAAGTTCTACCAAATCTCTGCCAAACTGATTTAAATTCTTAAGTTTTGGACTCTTATCTTTTCCGTTTGTATTTGGTATATCCGACTTAATTTCACTATCTCCGCCCAGACTCTGTCTGAGCATATCTTTGACTACGTCTGCCTGCACAGAAATTTCTTCCATAAACTTTACGGCATAACTGTCGCTTTCACTGAGAATAGCAATAAGCAGATGTTCGGTACCTACAAAATTATGACCTAACTTTGCAGAAGAAAGAACCGCTGTCTGCATAACTCTCTTTGTGCGAGGAGTGAAATCGTCTGGAGTAAGCAGAGTCTTGCTGCCTACTCCTATATTATCGCGAATTTTATTAAGGAACTTTTCGCCGTCAAAACCACACTCCAGAAGTGCTGTTGCCGCAACTCCCGTTCCCTCTTTAAAGAGTCCTAAAAGAAGATGCTCTGTGCCGATATAGGTATGACCTAAGTTCCCTGCTGTTTCAATCGAAAGATTGAGGGCATCGTTTGCTTTTTGTGTAAATCCTTTAAAATTGTACATACTTATCATTCCTTCCAAATTAACCTTAAGTTACCGTGTAACCTATTTTTCATACAGTCTGTAACAATGTGGAAAAACACCTGTTTAATTTTATCTTAATGTAGCTTTAATAAGATTTGCTCTTGCAATATCCCTTTCCTGTGGTGTAAGTTTTTTGCCTTCTATACGCATAAGACTTGCAGGCTGAATGTTTATCATCAGCTTATCAAGTGTATCAAGTTTAACATCCTCAACAATACCTTCTGTAATGCCTACACGCACATTGGAGAGAAGTCGCATTGCCTCCTGGTGAGTGATGATTCTTGCGGTAAGAAGTATACCCATACTGCGACTGAGTCTGTCCTGATACTCCATACTCTCCATAAGCTTTCCTCTTGTAGCGATTTCGGAGTCAGTAAGCTGTTCGCAGATGCTCAGCAAATTATCAATTGCCGCCTCTTCGGAGATACCGAGAGTAATCTGGTTGCTTATCTGATAAAGAGCACCTGAATACTCTGAGCCCTCGCCGTAGGTACCTCTTATTACAAATCCGAGCTTTGTAAGGTTTGTTGCAATTCGCTGAACCGTTCTACTCTCGGAAAGTGCACACAGGTGCATCATAACGGAGGCTCTCATACCCGTACCCAGATTAGTGGGACATTGTGTAAGGTAACCAAGCTTATTATCGTAAGCAAAGCCGAGAATTTCATCAAGTGCTCTGTCGATTCTGTCTGCAATCGCGTAGGCTTCCTTAAGAGCTGTGCCGCTCTTTATAACCTGAATACGAAGGTGGTCTTCTTCGTTGATCATAATACTCACGCTCTCGTCCTTAGACACCGCCAGAGCTCTGCCTGAAAGAGGCTTTGCAAATTCGGGACTTATCAGGTGTCTTTCTACCATAGAGACCATTTCGTACTCAGGCAAGTCTTCCATTTTTACAAATATAAACTCTTCGCCGAGACATTCTATTGCTTTCTTAACTTTTTCTAAGACCTCAATACGTCCTTCCTCATCAAGTCTGCAGGGAAAGGGATAATCACGAAGATTACGAGCCAGTCTTATACGGCTGGAAATAACTACAGATTCACTCATATTTACACACCCTCTCTTTCTCTTATCTTATCGCGAAGCTCTGCTGCAAGTTCAAAATTCTGTTCTTTTACAGCACTTTCAAGTTGAGCCTTGAGCTCTTCTACAGTATCCTCTGACTTTTCTTCCTTTGGAGTTTCGGGCTGTTTTTGTGTGCTTTCGGAGATTTTGCCACAATGCTGAGTGTTTCCATGAATACTCTTAATTGAGGGCAAAAGCTCCTGCAGAAAAATATTGTAACAAGCAGCACAGCCTACCTTACCGGTGTTCTTGATATCACCATAAGTACTTCCGCACACAGGGCAACGGGTTGCCTGAGATCGAGAAGGCAAAGCCGCACCGAAGATACTTGTTAAGAGTCCTCCGAACATATCGGGCATTGAGGTATCGAAAACATTATCAAAGCCCATTTCGTGAGCACAATCGGGACATAATACATACTCGGTGTATTTTCCGTTTACTATTCTTTTTATGTGTGTTGTTGCATCATTTACTTTGCATTTCTGACATTTCATATAAACTCCTCCTTTTTATACAAGTGCAAGAAGCATATTCTTATAAATGGAAGCTCTTACCTTATCTCTTTGTGCAGGTGTAACCGACTGCAAGGTGCGGTCTGCACCTGCGGTAAGCATAAGCCTTGCAGCTTCACTACTGATTATTGACCTTGCACACAGGTTCTTAATCATTATCTCTCCGGTAATATTATCAAGTTCTGCACCAATTGAATTAATAAGATGCATAAGCATTGTGGATTTATCGGACACTACCCTGCTTATACGGATATATCCGCCACCGCCTCTGCGACTCTCGATAATATACCCTTGCTCAGGAGTAAACCGAGAGGTAAGTACATAGTTAATCTGGCTGGGCACACAGCCAAAACGATCTGCAAGTTCGTTTCGTCTTATCTCTGCGTTACCTTCTGCCTCTATCATTTCCATTATATATTGTGTCAGCATATCACTTAGTCGCATACTGTCACCTCCAAAAAATTAAGGACAAGTTTTAAGGTTAAATCTTTTTGACCTTATCTGACCTTGGTTTTATTCTACATAAATAGTCAGAGAAAGTCAAAGTCAGTAAAAGTCAAACTCCGCCAAAACATACACATTTTGACGGAGTTTTCTCTGTTTATCTTCAGTTTTCTTTGTTTTTCTTTAATTTTCGTAATCCTGACTTATACAAGTTCGTCAGGAATACCCCTGATCTACGCAAAATTAATCTGTCATAAGCTGACAAATCATATTTGTAAGATCAACGGGATTCTCAGTTTCCAGTCCACTAATCTGACGGGCCTGAGCATAAAGAATCTTTGTGTAAAGCTCAAACTTATCTTTGTTTTCTGCAAAGAGAGTCTTAAGAGTGGCTGAGAGTTTATGGTTTGCGTTAATCTCAAGAGCCATATCTGCGTGAGCAAACATTTCGTTACCGGGCATACGGCTCAGGATCTTTGCCATTTCGGCAGAGATATATCCTTCGCTTGAAAGGCTTACAGGGTTATCACCCAAGGAATTAGAGAATCTTACAGCTTTTACCTTACCCTCAAGAGTCTCCCCCATTGCCTTAAACATTTCGTCTGCCTCTTCGTTTGCTTTTTTGAGTGCATCCTTTTCTTCATCTGTAGAAAGATCAAGGTCACCTGCAGTTACATTCTTAAAGGGTTTATCCGAGTACATATTAATAGCGCCAAGAGCAAACTCGTCGATATCGTCTGTAAGAAGGAGCACATCGAAGCCTTTCTCAAGTACTGCCTGTGTACGAGGAAGCTTTGCTGCAAGATCTGCACTCTCTGCAAATGCATAGTAAACAGCCTTCTGACTTTCGGGCATAGCCTCTACATATTCTTTGAGAGTAATGAATCTCTCTCCTGATGTGCATCGGAATACAAGTAAATCCTGAAGGGCCTCTTTGTTAATACCATAGTTATTATACACACCGAATTTAATCTGTGCACCGAAGGATTTCCAGAAATCCTCATACTTCTCTCTGTTTTCCTTCTGAAGTTTTATAAGCTCGTTCTTAATCTTTTTCTCGATGCTCTTTGCAATTGTCTTTACCTGATAGTTCTGCTGTAAAGTCTCTCTTGAGATATTAAGAGTAAGGTCTGAACTGTCTACAACACCACGGATAAAGTTAAAGTAATCGGGTAAAAGATCGGAGCACTTCTCCATAATCATAACGCCGTCAGAGTATAGCTGAAGACCCTTTTCGTAGTCCTTTGAATAATAATCATAGGGTGCATTCTGAGGGATAAAAAGCAGCATTTCGTACTCTACATTGCCCTCCATCTTTGCATGGATTGTACGCACGGGAGGAGCTGTGTCGTAGAAACGACCTTTATAAAACTCTGCATACTCCTCTTCTGTAACATCAGAGGCTTTTCTGTGCCACAAGGGAACCATACTGTTAAGAGTTCTGTTTTCTACAACTGTCTCGTACTCGGGAGCAGAATCATCACCTTTTGCCTTCTCTTTAGGCATACTTGTTTCTACATCCATACGAATGGGATAGCGGATATAGTCGGAGTATTTACGGATAAGGCTCTGAATACGGAAAGCATCCATAAACTCAGAGTAGCTCTCGTTTTCTGCATCCTCTTTAAGATACATTACAATTTCTGTACCCACTGTATTCTTTTCACATTCGGTAACGGTGTATCCCTCTACGCCCTCAGACTCCCATTTGTAAGCAGTATCAGAGGAAAGCGCCTTTGTGGTAACAACTATTTTTTTGCTTACCATAAATGCAGAATAGAAGCCTACACCGAACTGACCGATGATGCTAATATTCTCGTCCTTATTCTCGCCCTTAAATTCACCTGAATCGGAGTGTGCGATTGTACCCAGGTTATTCTCCAGATCTTCGGCTGTCATACCGCAACCATTGTCGGAAACTGTGATTGTGCGGTTCTCTTTATCCACAGCAATTGTAATCGAGTACTCCTCGCGGGGAAGACCTAAAGAAGAGTCTGTAAGAGAACGGAAATATCTCTTATCTATTGCGTCGGATGCATTGGATATAAGCTCACGAAGAAAAATCTCTTTGTTTGTGTAAACAGAGTTTATCATCATATCCAGCATCTTTTTAGATTCTGTTTTAAACTGTTTTATTGCCATAATATTTACCTCCTGCAAAGTTTCAAAACAATACCACTATTTTAGTCCTACTCCTGCATTAAGTCAAGTTTTACCATATCAAATTAAAAGAAAGTTAATATTATCTTACCCCAAACAAAAAGCTCCCTTACAAAAAGGGAGCCGATAGTAAATAACTTTATTGTTTTGTTTTATTTACGAGATATTCAATAGCTTCTTTGTAGCCTTCAAAACCTTTACCTTTTATAACTTTTTCGGCATACAGAGAAACAAAGGAGAAGCTTCTGAAGGATTCCCTTTTATCCACATCGGAAAGATGCACCTCAACTGTAGGCAATGCTACCGCCTTAAGAGCGTCCAGAATAGCAACGCTTGTGTGGGTATATGCTGCAGGATTAATAACAATTGCATCGTATTTTTCATCAAGACAATTCTGAATTTCAGTAACTATTGCACCTTCGAAATTGCTCTGAAAAATCTCGCAATCCACATTGATTTCATCACAAAAATCATCAATAAACTCACACAAATCAAGGTATGTACTCTTGCCGTAAATCTCAGGCTCACGGATACCCAGCATATTAAGGTTTGGTCCGTTTATAACTTTTATCTTCATAACACTATCTCCTAAATAGCTTCGATTATATCTTCTGCAACAGTCCGTGCATCCTTATTGCCGTCAACGGTTATATCCGCAAAAGCCATGTAGAGAATCTTTCTCTTATTGTAAAGCTTTGAAAGATTTTTCGAGAGAGGTCTGTTGTCTGTTGCAAGCAAATCCAGATCTCTTTCAATAAGCACAATTTTAGAGTTTTGCATAAGCAGTATAAGGTTTTTTGGAACAGTAACCACACCGCCGCCTGTGGCGATTACAAGAGAGCTTTCTTTCGAAAGGTCTTTCAGAACCTCGGTCTCTATTCTGCGAAACTCGGATTCTCCAAATTCCTCTATAAGCTGTGCAGGAGTTTTGCCTGTTCTTCTGAAAATCTCCTCGTCGCTGTCTACAAAAGCTCGGTTTGTTATCTCGCTCAAAATCTTTCCCACCGTTGATTTTCCGCAACCGGGCATACCTACAAGGGCAATGTTAAGTGTTCTGTCGGCAATCTTATCGGTGAAGTTTTTTATTATATCATCATTAATTTTTTTAGAAAAAAATATCTCTTCGGTTCTTTTTGCCTGAGCAACCAGCATTAAAAGACCATTTAAAAACTTAATTCCGAAACTTTCTGCCTGTAATAAGAGATCGGTCTTTGCAGGGTTATAAATAAGGTCGCAAACGCCTTGCAAATTCTCAAACACAGATAAATCCACAGGTGATTCGGGACAATTGGGATACATTCCCACAGGGGTTGCATTAACAAGGAGTACCGCGTCCTTGTGCTTTTCGATGTTGTCATAGTTATCTTCGCCTTTGCGGGAAATAACAACTACCTCTGCACCCTGCTCTTTGAGTACTGTCTGTACGGTTTTTGACGCACCGCCTGAGCCCAGCACCACAGCCTTTTTACCCTTTACATCAACGTTAAGTTCAGAGAGCATATAGGAAAACCCAAAGTAGTCTGTATTATCGCCGAAGAGTGTGCCATCAGAGCGTTTCACAACAGTATTTACCGCTCCGATTTTTTTTGCGGTTTCAGAGAGTTCGTCGCAGTATTTCATTATCTCCTGCTTGTAGGGAATTGTAACATTGTAACCTGCAAGGTCATTATTCTTTACCCAATCTTCAAGTTCATCCCTTTGCACTTCGTAAAGTTCATAAGGGTAACGTGAAAAGTATGAATGAATCAAAGGAGAATAGCTGTGATGAAGATGCTCTCCCAAAAGGCCGTATTTCTTTTCTTTATATCCTATAAACATATTCATAATCAAACAAGCTCTGTGTAACTGCCCAGATACTCAAAATCCTCTGTTTCTGCGTCAAGTTCGCAGAGAAGAGTTGAGAGCACGGGAGAATAAACCGATTCGGAAACATCAAAGTAGAACATAAACTCAAAGTCAGATCCCGGTAAAGGACGGCTCTCGAGCTTTACAAGATTGATGCCCGAAGCAAAGAACTTTGCAAGGATATGATAAAGTGAACCGGGTCTGTGAGGAAGGGTAAGTTTTACGCTTGTACGGTCAGCACCGGGATAAACCTCTAAATTCTTTGAAATACAGATAAAGCGGGTATCGTTGGAGGCATTATCGCGGATATTGTGGCGAAGCACAGTAAGACCATAAAGTGCACCGCAATCAGGAGATGCTATAACTGCCACATCTGTTCTGCCGGACTCAGCAATTTCTTTTGCTGCTGCCGCGGTATTCCTGAAAGGTACCACCTTGATATGCTTATTGTTTGCAAGGAACTGTGAGCACTGCTCGATAGCCTGTTCGTGTGACCAGATTTCCTTAATCTGTGAAAAGCTTGTTGCCTTTGAGAGAAGTGCATGATTAATACGGCATCGAACACTTCTTACAATATAGAAATTATATCGGGACATAAGATCATAAACCATGCTTACAGAACCTGCACTACTGTTCTCAAGAGGAAGAATACCATACTTGCAAAGTCCCGAGTCAACAGCCTTGAAAACTGCCTCAAAACTCGACATATACATAATCTGAGGAAGTTTGAACATCTTTTCGCAAGCATGCTGCGAGTATGCCCCCTCTGTTCCCTGACAAGCTACGATTGCTCTCTCGGGGAAGAGTTTAGGAGTATTCTCCAAAGCGGTGCTTATTGTATCTGCCAGTTGCTTGTCGCTGTTGAGTACTCGGCTCTGGTATGCTCGGCTTACATTGGTAAGAGTTGAAAACAAAACCCTTGTGTAAAGCTCTGTATCTTCATCGCTTCTCTCTGCGGCACGAGCTATGAGCTGACGCTCACGCTCACCGTCATAAAGAGGGGTTTTGCTCTCTTTCTTAAACTCAGCCACCTCTTTAATTACATTCATTCTTTTGTTAAAAAGTCTGACGAGTTCCTCGTCTATTTTATCAATTTCTTCTCTGAAATTCTGAATACTCATTTTTATTATCTCCAATTTTTAAAATTCGAATCCATCTGCATTCACAAGGGCAATTGCAACCATAGATTCGATAACAGCCGCCGCTCTGGGCACAATGCACGGGTCGTGTCTGCCGTTTATTACAAGCTCGGTCTCAGCCATTTTTATTACATCTACACTCTTCTGCGGTTTTGCAATAGACGGAGTAGGCTTGAATGCAGCCCTGAGCACTAAAGGCATACCGAAAGAAATACCGCCAAGTATTCCGCCGCAATTGTTGGTTTCTGTTACAACCTCGCCTTTATCGTTCAGAACAAACGGGTCATTGGCTTTAGAGCCTGTCATCTGTGCATATTCAAAACCTGCACCGAATTCTACACCTTTAACAGCAGGAATAGAGAAAACCGCCGATGCAATAAGTGCTTCAAGTCCACCGAAAAAGTCACTGCCAAGACCTTTAGGCATATTATAGACAACACATTCTATCTCTCCGCCTACAGAGTCACATCTTTCCTTTGAATCAAGAATAAGTTTTGTCATTTCACACTCTTTTTCGGAATCTATAACGGGGAAATCTGCTTCCTTCAGGAATGCATTAAGCTGCGAATCCGCTTTTAACACATCAAGCTTTGAGTCCTCTATATCTCCGATGCGACATATATGAGATACAACCTCCACACCTTTTTGAGCAAGAATTTCAAGGCAGATAAATCCTGCGGCACACATAGCCGCTGTGAGTCTGCCTGAAAACTGACCGCCACCGCGAACATCATTCTGACCCGCATACTTGATAAAAGCCGCCAGATCTGAGTGAGAGGGACGCATAACGCTCTGCACATTCTTATAGTCCTGTGATCTTGTATCACCGTTTTCAATCATCAGACAAATAGGAGCTCCACAGGTGAGCCCATCCACAATGCCTGACTTGAAAATCACTTTGTCCCCTTCGTGTCTTGATGTAGAAATCGAAGATTTAGCACGACGTCTGTTCATAAATCGTGCAAGTCTTTCTTCATCAATAAACATTCCTGCAGGGACTCCATCCACAATGGCGCCGATAGACGCTGCGTGAGATTGACCAAAAAGGGTTACTTTAATTTTATTACCAAAGGTAGCCGACATAATTATTCCTCCACCTTAACACTCAATCCCAAAGCCTTTAAATCTTCAAAGAAATCGGGATAAGATTTATTTACCGCCTCTGCTCCCATAATTTCAACAGGAGCGTCGCAACTTAAAGCCGCAATTGCCGCCGACATAACTATTCTATGGTCATTGGCACCACTTACTATACCACCCGAGAGTTTTTTTACTCCCTCTATGATAAGTCCGTCATCGTAGACTTCGCAATTACCGCCCAAGGAATTTATCATATCACAGACCGTACTAAGTCGGTCGCTTTCTTTAAACCTGAGTCTTGCAGCACCCTTTATAATTGTTTTACCATTTGATAAAGCTGCCACAACAGAGAGTACAGGCACTAAATCGGGGATGTTTTTTGCATCAATCTCTATGCCCTTTAATTCTTTTGCACTGCAATACACTTTGTTCTTTTCGGTATGAATATCCGCACCGAAATCCGAAAGCACAGAAAGCACCTGTCTGTCGCCTTGCAAAGACTCTGTATCCAGTCCCTGCACCGCTATATCGGATCCCAACGCAGAAGCACAAAGGAAGAAAGAGGAATTTGACCAATCACCCTCTACCGATGTATCACGCATATCATATCGGCCTGTTACTGTATATTTCCTACCCTCAACCGATACATTTAAATCTGCCTGCTTTAAGGCAGACACAGTTAAATCTACATAGGGCTTTGACTCAAACTCACCTGTAACAGTAACGCTCGTACCTTTACAAATAGGAAGCATCATTAAAAGTCCGCTTATAAACTGTGAGCTCACATTACCGTCTATATTATAATTTTCACCAAAAGCTCTGCCGCTTTGGATAATTCTTCCACTTTCATCACGACTTATAACAATACCGTGTTCTGTCAACACTTCTTCAAGAGGTGACAAAGGACGCTCGAAAAGTCGTTCACTACCCACAAACCTTGCACGAAGTCCGATACCTGCAGCTATACACATCATAAATCTCAGGGTTGTTCCGCTTTCTTTACAATCAAAGACTATGCTCTGGCAAGGCTTTGCGGTTATCTTTGGTACTATGTAGTAGTTTCCGATTTTCACCACATTACTGCCCATTGCCCGAAGGCAACCGATTGTTGCATCTATATCCTCAGAAGAAGAGGTACATCTTATTCTTGTAATACCCTCGGTAAGTGCCGCACAGATAAGAAGTCTGTGAGCCATAGACTTTGAGGGTATTGCATTTATAACACCCTCAGCCTTTGAAGGATAAACCACTGCCTTCATTATTTGCCTCCCATTCCTTTTTGTAAATACACATTCAAATCATCAAGGAGTATTTTTTTAATTTCACAGTCACCGAAACCTTTAAAAAGTACGATGTTAATATTATAGGACTCTCGTTTTTTATCGCTGAGAGCTGCCATAAAAATATCATCCGAAGAACATTTGTAAGAGGTCGGAAGCTTATATTTTTTGCATAGACTCAAAAGCAAATCTTTGTCTTCCTCACTGCAAAGCGACATCTTCCGGCAAGCTCTTGCCATAATACACATACCAATACTTACAGCACTGCCGTGAGCTACCGAAAAGTCACTTACTCTCTCAACAGCATGACCGAAAGTATGACCAAAATTAAGGAACTGTCTTATACCTTTATCGTGTTCGTCTTCACAAACATAATCTCTTTTTATTTTAACACATTCCTCTATGAGTTCGTCAAGGTTATCCTGCACATTTTCTCTGATAATTTCAAAAATTCTGCCGCCTTTAAGGGCTGCATACTTGATAACCTCTGCCATACCGTTTGCAAACTCTTCTTGCGGCAAAGTGTCAAGCACCTTGCTGTCGCAAATAACAGCGTCCGGCTGATAAAACACACCAAACATATTCTTACCACTTGTAAGATTAACTGCGGTTTTACCACCCACAGAAGAATCAACCATAGAGAGCAAAGATGTGGGAATCTGCACCACAGAAATTCCTCTTTGATATAAAGCAGCACAAAGTCCTCCCAAATCAGTAACAACACCGCCGCCAAGAGCAATCAGAACATCGCTTCGGGTAAGTCCGTGTTCTACGCAACATTCTGCACAAGCTATCAGATTCTCAGCGTTTTTGGAGTTTTCTCCTGCTTCTATCTCAAACAAAGCTGAGCAAAATCCCGAGGACTTAAGGCTATCCATTACTCTCTGTGCATACAAAGGAGCAACATTGGAATCGGATACAACCACACATCTGCGACCCTTTACAACATCTCTCACAATTTCTCCGCATCTGTCAAGAATCCCCTCTTCTATGTAAACATTATAATTCTTTGATGCATTTACATTTACGATTCTCATCATTCTGCAGCCTCCTTTGCTTTTTTTCCTTCAATCAGAAGTTCTTTAAGTTTCTGTTCATCACTGTTTTTGAGAGCTTCGGCATACTCAGAAAGAGAACAAATTATTCCCTCGACCTCTCTGAGTAAATTATCTTTATTGTCCATAAAAAGCTCTGTCCACATATTCTCGTTAAGATATGCAACTCTTGTCAGATCTTTGTAACTGCCTGCAGAGATACCTTTGTGAGAAAGAGCACAGGGACTTTTTACATATGCATTTGATACAATATGTGCAAGCTGGGATGTATAAGCAATAAGCTCATCGTGACGCTCTGCATTCATAACAGATACTCGTGAAAAGCCCACCATCAGCACAACCTCACGAGCCTTTGATAAAACATTCACATCCTCAAAAGGCTTTGGCACAAGCACAAAACAAGCATTGTAAAACATTGTGTCTTTTGCATATTTAATACCGCTCTGCTGTGTACCCGCCATAGGATGACCACCGATGAAATGAAATCCTTTTTCCTCAGCCAATACATAACAAGGTTCACATACACTTCGCTTTACACCTGCACAATCAAGGACAAGTCCACCCTTTTTAAAGTAATCAGCATTGTCTTTAACATAGTTCACACAAGCAGAAGGATAAAGGCAGACAAACACCACATCGCAGTCTCTGAGGTTATCCTTTGTAAGTTTCCCGTCAACTACCCCGGACAAAAGAGCATATTCTGTAATGCTGTGATCTATATCAAATCCAAGCACCGTGCACTCGGCATTCTTCTTTGCAGACTTTGCCATTGATGCACCGATAAGCCCTAAACCTACGATACCGATTGTAATCATGCATATCACTCCAAATAATTAATCTGCCAATACCTTGCGGATATCCTCCACTTTCTTTGTAACCTTCTCAAATTGCTCGAAGGTAAGAGATTGAGCACCATCGCACATAGCGTGCTTCGGGTCGTTGTGCACCTCAATGATAAGTCCGTCTGCACCGCAAGCTGTTGCCGCATACGCCAAAGAAGGCACCATTCTTGAATGACCGCATGCATGCGAGGGGTCAATAATAACAGGCAGATGAGTCATTTCTTTAAGAGAAGGAACTGCGGAAACATCAAGGGTATTTCTTGTATAGGTTTCGAAGGTACGGATACCACGCTCACATAGGATAACGTTCTCGTTACCGCCTGCCATTATATACTCTGCACTCATAAGAAGTTCTTTGAGAGTATTTGCAAGACCCCTCTTTAAAAGTATAGGCTTGTTTGTCTTACCAAGTTCTTTGAGGAGCTCAAAATTCTGCATATTACGAGCACCTACCTGAATCATATCAACATCCTCGAAAAGCGGCAAGTGGTTAGCATTCATAATCTCGCTTACAATAGGAAGCCCTGTAGCTGCCTTTGCTTTAAGGAGAAGCTCGATACCATCAGCCTTAAGTCCCTGGAAGTCATAAGGTGATGTACGAGGCTTGAATGCACCACCGCGAAGAATATTTGCACCTGCCGCCTTAACCTTATGTGCCACAAGAATAATCTGCTCCTCACTCTCTACAGAGCAAGGACCTGCAATCATAGCAAAATGACCCTTGCCTATCTTAACACCGGACACATCAACAACTGTATCATCGGGAAAAAACTTACGATTCGCTTTTTTGTAAGGCTCACTGATTCTGCGAACACTCTCTACAATCTCAAGTCCTTCAAGCAAGTCCATATCAACACGACTTGTGTCACCGATAAGACCGAGAACTGTATGGAACTCGCCCTCAGAGATATGAACCTTAAGCCCCATTCCCTCAAGCCAGTTAATAAGATTTTCCTGTTGTGTGGCCTCCACACCCGTTTTTAGTACAGCAATCATAAATACTACCTCCAAAATTAAAAGGATAAAAACAAAAACACCGCAGTGATTGTTCACTGCGGTGTAATACATCTATAATCTGAATGTCATTTTCAGAAAATTTGCAGCTCAAATCACTTCTACTATTTTAGTCCTGGCTAAAAAAGTAAAAGTAATAAAAGTTTGCTGCGAAAGAAATTCTGCTCATGACTTTGGTCTCCTTAAAAATTTGAGTTCATTTTATCACCATAAAATCGCTCTGTCAAGATAAATCGCAAAAGTTTTTAATTAAAACTAAATATTTAGTACTCCACTCATCAAAAACATTGTAAAAAAGCCATTTTTCGCAGCAAAGAAAAAAATATCAGAAAAAGTTTAAAATTAGTATTGACAACCTCGTATATTAATGCTATAATAGTCGAGCGTTCGAAAGAGCGGAACAAAATATGCGAGTGTGCTGGAATAGGCAGACAGGCACGTTTGAGGGGCGTGTGTGGAGACGCGTACGGGTTCAAGTCCCGTCACTCGCACCAAAAGACATCAACTTCGGTTGATGTCTTTTTTGTTTTTATAACTACTATTTGCGTTGTGGCGGAACCTGAAAAGGTTGTGCCACATTTTAAGCGTCAGCGTAAAACGCACATAAAAACAGTACGATGTACTATTTTTTTGCAACCACTTTGTGATGCTGTTAACATATGCACGCCGCAAGAAACGAGGCAAACAGTTTCATTCATACCAAACCGAGACTCTTTTAAAATGAACTGATTATTTAAAGTGCTTTGACCGGCAATTCGGTTGACACTAATATGTGTTGGTGATATAATTATTTTATTGTTTTCAGGCGAAAAGAGGCGAGCCAATTGAAAAAAAACAATGCAATAAAAGCAGCAGGTGACTTGTTCTACACCGTTATGGCAACGGTAATTATGAATGTAGTCACACAAATTATTATTTACCCGCTTATTACCTACTACAAAGGTAACGAAGTAACGGGTGATATACTTTACTTTATCGGCATCATTTATATTGTGCCGCAGGCATTGGGTACAGCACTGCATAATGTTCGCCTTATGATGCGAAAAACCTGTGATATTACCAATCGGGATTTCTTACCGCTGATTGCAGTTCTTTCAACCGCATCCGCTCTTATATGCGGATACATAGGATTTGCCGACACTTTTAATCTTGCTTTTTCCATCGCATATGCTCTTTTTTCTGTTATATATCTTTTGCGAATTTATGCTACTGTTGAATTCAGACTTGATCTGAAAATAAAACAATATTTCTTTTACTTTCTGCTAATATGTGCAGGCTACCTTGCAGGCTTCGGTTTGTATATGCTCACAAACATCTGGCTTCTTATCTTTGTTGTAGGCGAAGCACTGGCACTTGCACACACCTTCACAAAAGGTAAACTGTTCCGAAACGACAGCTTATCAGGCAACAGAAGCAAAATCAACAAAGTTATTATTATGGTGCTGCTTTCCACCATTGTCCGCGATTGTGTAAATCAATTTGACAAAGTTATTCTAAAACAAGCCATAAATTCTTCTGTTGTTACACAGTATCATGTTGTATCATTGATTGCAAAAACTCTGCTGATGCTTGTGCAGCCCATCAACTCCCTGATACTCACATATCTTACAATCAAAGATTCTGTAATAACAAAGAAACAGCTTATAAAATTTTCCGCCCTTTCAATTATTTTCGGCGGTATATTCTATGGTGCCTGCCTTGTAGGCACGCCCATATTTGTTAAACTATTTTATCCCGATTTATACGACACCGTTATGCCTTACAACGCAATCGTAAACCTTGGACTTATCATCGGATTTATTTCGACTATGTTTATGTCCATACTTCTTACGCAAGGCAAAACTGCCATACAGATGACCATTCAATTTGTTTGGGGCGTTTTATACATCGCCACCGCAACCTACTTTGTAGGTAAATATCAAATCTGGGGTCTTGCTTATGTAACTCTTGTGGCAAACAGTTTGAAACTTATTGCTGCTTTAGCTTTTATGTTTTATACAAAAAACGTAAAACAACATAAAATTTTGAAGAAGGAGACATCCGACAGCATATCGGATAAATAATGATTATGAGCGTTAATAACATATTCGATAAATTTTACTTATCTGTAATAAAAAATTATCGCATTTTTTGCACAAACAACAGTTTCAGACATTACAGCAAACTTCTTAAGTTGCATAATATTCCCAGAAAGCGACTTACCCGTCAACAGAAAAAAGCCGTTGACAATGTATGGAAAGGCTGCGGTAAGTATGACTATAAAACCCATCGACTTGTTTATTCCGTAACAGGTAAATTCGACCCTAAAGTTATGTCCGAAAAACTCTTTCGTTCAAAAATCGAAATGGAGCTTAATCACCAAACTTTTAAAAACGCTTGGTCAGATAAATCCTACTTCAGCTTTTGGTTTGACAAAGACCTCTTCCCCACAAATATCATTGAAAACATCAACAATGTTTTTTACGACAGAGATTACAACGTAATCTCCGCTGAACATGCACTGGAGCTGATTTCAAAGTATGACAATGTTATTGTCAAACCTTCTTTAGACACAGGCTTCGGTAAAGGAGTATCCTTAATTAAAAATTGCGCAGACAAAAATAATGTTAAAGAAACTCTTTCGCAATACAAGATGAATTATATTGTGCAGGAAGTATTCAAACAACACGAACTCCTTGCTTCTTTCAACTCATCATCTGTTAATGTTGTGCGTTTTATAAGCCTTTTCTTAGACGGTGAAGTTTACCCCGTAATGTGTGCCTTAAGATGCGGTGCAGAGGGATCTATCAGCGACAACTATATCAGCAAAGACGGTATGGGTATGTTCGTTATCGGTATAGATGAAAACGGATTTCTTAAAAATGAAGCATACCATTCCTGCGGTAAACGCATAACTGTTTGTCCCAATGGCGTTGAGTTTGCAGGCAAGGAATTCCCCGGATATCACAAAATGGTTGATATCATCCGCAAACACCACAGCAAACTCCCCTATTTTGGTTTTGTAGGCTGGGATTTTGCAGTAGACGAAAACGGTAATCCTCACATAATGGAATACAACATCAAAGGACCCGGTGTACTCTATTATCAGTATGTTAACGGTCCTCTGCTCGGCAAATATACCGAAATGATTGTTGACAGATTCAAAAATAAAAAATAATACATAAAAACCAAAGGAGCACAGTAACTAAAACTTAAGTTACTGTGCTCCTTTTAAATTATTTAAAATTTAATGTTTTCACAAATCACTCTGATTTGCTGTTCTCTGCAGATTCCTTCCTTACTGTTTCTCGGACTCTGTACTGCTGAAGGTTGCTTATTGTCATATAAATTCGACCTATATATTCGCCAATAAAACCCAAAGCGAACAATATCATTCCACCAAGCAGTAATAGCACAGACATAGTAGAAGCATAACCTGCCATCATAGAGGGTTCGATCAATTTCCTTATAACTATTCCAACGCCAAACAAAACACCTATAATTGCAACAAATGCACCTATGAAGGAGATCACACGCAAAGGTGCAACAGAGAAATTTGTAAAACCTGTAAGCCACAGCTTAAGAAGTTTTTTAAGTGTATAGTTTGAGGTACCCTCGAGTCTTTCTCTGTGGGGCATTTCAATTTCAGTCACCTTGCCGATAACCTTATTAAGATAGCCCATTGTAGATGGGAACGGGCTGTGATAATCAGCGTAGGCATCAACAGCGAAACGACTGATTGCATAAAAGCTTGAAGAGTGTATCCCCTTAATCTTTGTGCCGTTAAACTCGGCTACTTTTCTGTTGATTGTACTTGTTACGCGTTTAAACAAACTGTGTTTCTTGCTTTTGAAATAAGCATAAACCACATCGTAACCCTCTTCTATCTTTTTAACCAAAGGTATAATTCCTTCTGCAGGGTGCTGTCCATCGTCATCCATAAACACAAGCACATCACCTTCAACATAAGGGATTGCTGCCATTTTAGCTGCTGCCTGTCCGTAATTGCGAGAAAGGTTCACACCAACGATTTTTGAGTCCTCTTCGCAAAGTTTCTTAATAACGGAAAAAGTATTATCAAAAGGATAATCGTTTACAAGAACAATCTGATAATCATATCCCGGCTCAGCAAGAATATTTTTTCTGATTTCATCTACGACCTTTTCTATTGTTTTTTCGGATTTATAGCATGGGATAGCTACTGATACCAACATTCAAATCACCTTCGCATAAACATTTATCAAACCAAAATTAACAGTTTACTAATAATTTACATTATACTCCAACATTAAACAAAAAACAATACTTTTACCGCAACAAGCAAAAAGAGAGCATAGCCACCGCTATACTCTCTTTTGTTTATTCAAATACGTTATCACCGAAGGTAAGTTTATCGGTATCAAAATGAGTTATGAGCATAGGCTCACCCTCTGTGTCGTAAGCCTGAATTGAAGTTTGCAGATAATTAATTTTTTCTTTCATCTGCTCTTCATTGTCGGCAACAATGTAGATTCTTATGTGGAACTGAGAAACCGTTCTTGTAGCCTTGATAGTATCCCCCACCTTATATCTGTTTTCGATATGAAGAACACCATCATATTTACGAGCTTCCTCCAACCCTTCAATTCTTGCCACAGTACCACCTTTAGACATAAGTGTAAGTGTGCAACAAGGTTTTCTGAAACTTGCCGTATCAAGCGACTGGTCATAGCCACCCATCTTACCTGTAAGAGAGTGAGCCATCATCATATGCAGACTGTTGATTCCGTTAATATACTCTGTGTATCTGTACTGTGCAGTACCACCCAAACGAAATCCCATCTCAAAAAACTTGAACTTTCCGTTTTTGTAAAAGCCTTGCATACTTGTGATACCATTGCGAATGCCAAGTCCAAGAAGCATCTTTCTCATATTTGCATCCACCTCTTTTATGTACTGAGGAAGATACTGAGAAGGATAAGCATAAATTTCTGACAAGGGAATAAAGCTTTCTGCATTACCTCTTACATATTTATCCGCCATAGAACTCAAGGTAACATTTCCATCCACAAATGTATAGTAAACACAAATCTCGAAACCATCGTCAAACTCTTCCACAGTAACAGTTCCTGTTTTGGAGTTTTCTTTTGCAAATCTGTAAAGTTCGGAAAACTCTTCTTTACTTTCGCATTTCATAACACCGTTGCTACCGCTGTTATCAACAGGTTTAACAACAACAGGATATGTAAGTTCTGCGGCTGACTTTTCAAGGTTGTTTTCGTCGATTTGGTAATCGGTCATCGCAGGAACGCCATAATCACGACAAAACTGCTTGAACACACGTTTGTTCATAGCATTGTCCCATACGGTTCTGGATGCATAAAAAGGCAGTCCTAATTTTTCGCACACATCAATAGTGCAGGAAATAATATATTCGTTGCCGCCTACAAAAATTCCGTCAATCTTCTTTTCTACAACCAAAGCTTCAAGCTGCTCTTTATTGTAAATATCAATATTATAGGTTTCGTGTGCGATTTTTTCTATTTCTTCGCCGAAATACAAACCTGCAAGAACTAAAGTTACATCTTCTTTCTTTACAAAAGATTCTATATCAGGAGCATTGTTTGTGCCACCAAGCACAAGAAGTCTTTTACCTTTAAGATTGTTCATAAAAATCCGCCTTATCAAATTACATATTAATCAAAACATCCACAGCAAACTTAACATACTCTGAAATGTACTGTCCGCGTTTTGTAACAATAACAGGCTGTCGGATGTTAGCATAATCTTTGATTTTAAAAACCGTAATCTTTCCGCTGAGGTTCTCACCATCTACAACCTGCATAGGAAGAAGCGTTGCACCTATTCCTTCACATACAAGTGCCCTTGCTGTGTTAAGACCAACAACCTCCGCTGCGATATCAGGGACAACCGCTTCCATAGCACAAAGATTATCAAAAACAGCTCTCATCTCCTGAGACTGACCCACTACTACAAAGGGTAGATCTTTACAGGCAGAAAAACTGATTTCGCTTGATTCTCTCGCCTTTGGATCCAGCATATCAACATACTTATCGGGAACTGCCAGAACCAAAGATTCCGACGCAATGGGAATAACATCAAGTTGAGACTCATCCACAGGCATATTTACAATAGCAAAGTCGTACTTACCTTCTGCCGCTTCCTTCCTGAGTTCCTCGCTTGAAGCCTCATGAAGTACAATTTTTACTTTCGGGTAAGCATTACGTACCTTTTTGAGCAACTTCGGCAAAAGATAAACACTTCGGAAAGGCGAAACACCAATGGTAAGTTTTCCTGCTTCACCACTACTGAATTGCTCCATGCTTCTTATCAGCTGACTTTCAAGATAAAGAAGTTCCTTTGCCTGTATAATGAACTCCTCTCCTGCAGGTGTCAGCTCCAGCGGGGTAGTGTTTCGGTCAAAAAGTTTAACACCAAGCTCGGTTTCAAGCGATAATATCTGCTTACTCAATGCAGGCTGGGAAATATCCAACTTTTCTGCAAGTTGTGAAAAACTCCGAACCTCTGCCAATTTAATTGCATGTTCTAATTGTCGTAAATTCATTACAGTTCCCCCTGAATTGCGAACCAATTAATATATTTATTATACATTTTATGATAAGAAAAATCAAGAAGATTAATACACTTAAAGATATTGACAAACTCTTGCAAAAAGTTTTATAATATAACCATTAGTTATAGCACATATAACTTTTAGGAAATACCAAAGGAGGTTTTGTTTATGCCGATGTCACTTATATACATTGGTATTATGCTGCTTGTTATCTTCGTATGGTTCATAGCCTTAAAACGCCCTGTTTACGAAGGTGTATTTCTGAGTTTTTTGATTTTGCTTACTGTTACAGGCAAATGGTCAAGTGTTCTGACATACATAGACAGTGCTTTATCCACATCGCTGTTATACTCAATGGTGGCATTCGTAGCGATGTCAATTCTGCTTACCAAAACCAAAGCAATTGACAGCTGTATAGCAATCATCCTCTCACTTTTCGGCAGGATCACAGGCGGTGCAGGCTATGCCGCAATTATTGCCAGCGGATTTATGGGCGCACTTTCCGGCAGCGGTCCCGGAAATGTTATGGCAACAGGCACCATAACAATACCCGCTATGAAACGCTCAGGTTTTCCCGCAGAACTTGCTGCTAACATTGAAAGCAACGCAAGTTATATGGGAAATATGATTCCTCCATCTTCAAATATTGTTGCCGCAATGGGAGCTTTTACAGCACTTTATCCCACCACAAATCTGACCACAGGTCAATTCTGGATTATTCTTTGGGGAATTTCTTTTTGGTTTATTTTTCAGCGAATTATAATGGTATGGGGATTCTGTAAATATTACAAGGTAAAGCCTATGAATAAAGAAGAAATACCCAATTTTAAAGAAACCCTCAAAGCAGGTTGGCAGGGTATGCTTTTACCTGTAATCATTCTTCTTCCATTTGTTCTTGATTATCTTTTTAAAGACACCTTCTTCACTGCACGTCTGGGTGCTGTTGGTGCCAAATATTTATCAAGCTCCATACTTCTCTTTATTGGCGGCATAGCAGCTATCTACACCTGCATTATTGCAAAGGACAAATCACAGATAAAGATTAAAGCACTTGCAAAAATGTTCTCTAACAGCATTAAAACCATATCCCCCACTATTTCTGTTTGCTTATTCGGTTATATGATAGGCGCTCTTTTCAGCGAACTCAATGTTTCGGACGAGCTCGGCACTATCATCTCTTCCTGGAATTTCGGAAAATTGGGAACCGTTGCTGCAATCTGCCTCATCACATGTTTTATGGGTATGGCAATTCCCGGTTCTTCGCTTGTTGTTATTTTCGGACCTGTATTCATCACAACTCTTGCAAATGTTGGTGTTGATCCCATACTCGCAGCTGCAATGCTTCCTTGCATATGCGGTGTTATGTGCGGCATAACACCTCCTCTGGCACTGGGATTGTATGCAGGTATGACAATTGCTGAATCAGATTTTTCGAAAACAGTCAAAAACGATCTTTGGTGGGTTGCTGCACAGTTTACACTGGAAGTTGTAATCCTTATGGGCTGGATTCCGATTTTAGGTATGTAAGGAGAGATTATTATGAAAAAATTTATAAAAAAATTCTCTGATATACTAAAAACCATTTTCGGATATGGAATTACAATTTGTCTGTTCGCAGGTGGTCTTACATTTTTCGGCTATCTTGCTGCATTAATTATAGGTGGAAATACCGCCACCGCAATCTGCACTTTTATATACGAATCCATTATTCCGATTATCATTTACTGCTCAACCGTTATGGTAGTTATAGGACTTATTTCCATGTATCTCAGTAACGAAAAAACTTTGACTTCCGGCAAAAAGAAAGCTTCTAAACACAAAAGTGAAATATAATCAACTATCAACTTAAAACGCTATAAAGAGGACAGACTTTGCATCTGTCCTCTTTTTTTGTCGAGAAATATTTATATGCTCAGGAACACGCATATTACCACATTTTTGTTGATTTTTCTGCTACCTGGTGATACAATTGTATTAATTGTAACTATACGTCGATTTCACTTATCGGGAAAGGTTGTTTTTATGGTACAATTTAACATTCCTCCCTTTGTGGGTAAAGAAACCGAATATATTGCTAAGGCAATTGAAAACAGAAAAATCTGCGGTGACGGAGAATTCACAAAAAAGTGCAATTCTGTTTTTGAAGAAATGACAGACACAAAGAAAGCCCTGCTTACCACATCTTGCACCAGCGCTTTGGAAATGGCAGCAATTCTTGCAGACATAAAGCCCGGCGACGAGGTTATTATGCCCTCATTCACCTTTGTGTCTACAGCTGATGCATTTGTTATGCGAGGAGCAAAAATCGTATTTGTAGACATTCGTCCTGACACAATGAACATTGACGAAAACCTCATTGAAGCCGCAATCACAGACAAAACCAAAGCAATCGTTCCCGTTCACTATGCAGGTGTTGCCTGTGAAATGGACAAGATCTGCCGAATTGCAGAAAAATACAATCTCTATGTTATTGAAGATGCAGCTCAGGCTGTTATGAGCACCTATAAAGGAAAAGCTTTGGGCACTTTCGGTGAATTCGGTTGCTTCAGTTTCCACGAAACAAAGAACTATTCCTCGGGCGAAGGAGGAGCAATCCTCATCAACAAAGAAGATTATATCGAACGTGCGGAAATCATCCGAGAAAAAGGCACAAACAGAAGCAAATTCCATCGCGGTCAGGTAGATAAATACACCTGGGTGGATTTAGGCTCCTCTTATCTTCCCTCTGAGCTCAACGCAGCATATCTTTTTGCACAGCTTGAACTCAAAGACGAAATTAACAATGACCGACTCAGAAGCTGGAATCTTTACTATGAACTTTTAAAACCTCTTGCTGACAAAGGTCTTATTGAGCTTCCACATATTCCTGATGGTTGTAACCACAACGCACATATGTTTTACATAAAAGCCAAAGATATTGAAGAGCGTACAGCACTTATCTCTCACCTTAAAGAAAATGGTGCATCCGCAGTGTTCCACTATATTCCTCTGCACTCTTCTCCTGCAGGTATTAATTTCGGCAGATTCCACGGTGAAGATAAATACACCACAAAAGAAAGCAATAAACTTCTTCGTCTGCCTATGTACTACGGACTCAATACGGAGGATATAAAAATTGTTGTAAAAGCAATTTGCAGTTTTTATGAAAACCAATAAACTCTTTGGAGACTAAAAATGATAAAAGAAAAATTAGTTGTAATAGGTGCAGGCGAATTTCAGCTTCCCCTTGTGCAAAAAGCAAAGGCCATGGGCTATGAAGTACATTGTTTTGCTTGGGAAGCAGGCGCTGTTGCAAAGAATGAAGCGGATTATTTCTACCCTTTGAGTATAACAGACAAAGAAGAAATTCTCAAAAAGTGCCGAGAAATCAAACCGACAGGCGTTCTTACCGCAGGGTCCGACCTTGCTATGCCTACTGTTGCATATATATGCAAACACCTTAATCTGTGCTGTAATTCATACGAGGTTGCGGTAAACTGCACAAACAAACATACAATGCGACAAGCCATGAAGGATGCCGAACTTGAAACTCCTTTCTTTTTGCTTGTCGATAATAATACAGAGGTTGACCCCGAATCTATCCCATATCCCGTAATAGTTAAACCTACCGACAGAAGCGGCAGCCGAGGCATAACCCTTGTGCGTACAAAAGATATGCTTCTCCCTGCAATAGCCGATGCCACCTCACAGTCACTTGAAAAGAAAGCTATCATCGAGGGTTATATAGACGGTAACGAATACAGCTGCGAATGTGTATCCTTTGAAGGAAAACACCACTTCCTCGCATTCACAAAAAAATTCACAACAGGTGCTCCTCACTACATAGAAACAGGTCATATCGAACCTGATGACATCAACAAAGAATACAAAGATAAAATCATTTCCACTATTTTCGATACATTAACAGCCCTCGGTGTAACCTATGGTGCAAGTCATACTGAGTTCAGAATTGACGATAACGGTAATTTCGGAATTATTGAAGTCGGAGCAAGAATGGGCGGCGACTGTATCGGCTCTGACCTTGTCTACCTTTCCACAGGCAAAGATTTCCTTAAAATGATTATTGATGTTGCTTGCGGCAAAGAACCCGACCTGAGTGTTACAGGCATCCCACACAAAGAAGCTCGTATTGATTTTATCTTCACACAGGAAGACCTGAACAAGCTTGAAGCTTTAAAGAAAACCAATCCCTCCTCGATTGTAAGAATCAGCAATCTGGAAACAGAAAACATCGGCAACATCACCGACAGCTCAAATCGAGTGGGATATTATATTACGGTTAAATAACTAAGAGGAGAAGAAATCATTATGCAAAAACCTTCGCTCACAAAACGGATTTCCCATCCAAAAAAAAATATTGATAACATTATATCCGTCTGCATACTCATATTTACATTTCTTTGGTTTATTCCTTTTATCAACAAAGGAATTGATTACACAGACGCCTCATACAATTTAGTTATATTTAACAACCACGCAGCAAACACCGGATCTTCCTCTATCGGAATGTTTTTAACCAATGTAATTGGAGGTCTGATTGCCTCTGTATTCACATCACATCAATATCTGGTTTTCAGAATACTGTATTGGTTAATATACATCGGAATTTCCGTAATGCTTTATTTTGCATTCAAAGAAGTTATTCCAAAAAGCATACTTTCAGCTTCTGTTTTAATCGGATTTTTTCTTATAAAACACGGCACAACCTTCTTTGCGTATAACGCTTTGACAGCATTCTTTTTGGCCCTCTTATTGTTACTTCTTGTAAAAACATTTCAAAAAGAAAGTTCTCTACTGGTTTTTCTCAGCGGTTTCGTTATAGGTTTAAGTATATTTGTACGACTTCCCAACATATTGCAGGTAGGTTTCATTGTTCCTGTAATATGGTATTTTGGATTTATTCTTGGAAATAAAAAAGCTGCTGTTTTAAAATCTCTGTTTTTTGCAGCGGGTATTGCTGTAGGCGGAGGAATAATTTTTGCTGTTTATCTGTTAAAATACAATATGAGTTCTATGGTAGCTTCCGCCTCAAATTATACCAATATGGCTACAAACACCTCAAGCTCACACGGATTAAGCACCATGATTTCAAAGTTCGTTGTTCAGGCAACGGCTGCAATATATGTTTTTGTTAAAACAATTTTACCTTTCCTCGTAGTTACTGCTATATTAGTCTTTGCAACACTTTTAATAATCTCGCGTATAAAAAAACAACCCTTACGTCAGATTAAACCTACAAAACGTTTTTATATAATCACAGCTTGTATAATTGCAATTTTTTCCGTAGTATTCGCAATTATTTATCTAAACAAAAGAACCGATTACAAAGTTTATCTTTACATTTTAGGCTTAAGTAATTTGCTTTTGGGTATTTTATGCACTATTGCTTTCAGAAAGAAATCCCCCCTCGTAAGCATTTCCGCACTTCTTTGTGCATGCGTCAGCGTAGTTTTGTCATTTGGCAGCGATAACGTAATGAACACATTCTTTACTCTTTTTGCTCCCATCGTAATCGGCTTTGCTTTATGTATGTATCATATAATCAAAAGCGGCTTGTTCAACAATGATACCAACCGTAAAAAATGTGCAAACTCTGTCATAAGAATTTTTGCTCTTATTTTTTCCGTAATCATTATTACTGTCAGTTGTTCCGTTTTTGTTTCACAGCTTCTGCCCTTCACTTACGGCCCTTATCTTAATGGTAACGGCAACATAACAGAACTTACCGAACCCATAAACGAAGACATTGCTTCTTTGAGAGGTATGAAAACAACACCCGAACGAGCACAACAGATTGAGGAATTCTACTCCGTAATGAAAAACGAGAAGTTACACGATAAAGAACTTGCTGTGTTTGGACATTTTCCCATTGCATTTATGTTGTGCGAAAATAAAAACTATTTCAATGCAACATGGATTGACCTGAACGCTGTCAGCACATCCACATTGACAAATACTTACGAAGCAAAAAAAGATGAAGGTAACCTTCCTGTTATTGTCGTTTCATACATTCATATGAACGACACCGGAGAAAAAACAATAACTCAGGCCGACAAAGAAGAACTGCTTAACAGAATAATTGAAGAAAATAATTATTCCGTTTTCCACGAAAGCGATAACTTTACGATTTATACACATTAAAAGGAAACCACCGGTTGAACCGGTGGTTTCCTTTATATTTTCCGATATATTTACTTTTAGCTTTCTGCCAACACTTTCCTGCTCAAAAAAATCCTTTTATAACTGAGCACTCAGCAATTGTTTAATTAAAATATCTCGCAAAAAGATTCTGCATCCTACTGCGTACATCATTCTTATAAAGCATATGCACAGTCAAGTGCCGTGCAAAACAACTCCGACACAAAGTTGTCGTAATGTTTTTTCTGTTCTTATAGTAATTATTGATTGGTTGTTTTATTGCAATAATGCCTCCCTTGATTTTCCTGGGTAGTCAGATTTATTTTGGCTAAACTAAATAAGAGGTGTATTATTATGGCAAAAAAAGGTACAAAGATATACGACCGGGAATCAAGCATAAACAAAATTAAACCAATAGAAGACTTACAAGGCAAAGCTAAAAACAAATCACCCTTCGGCTTGGCAGAAAGCGAAACTGCAATAGAAAACATAGCAAACGACCTTGGGCTTACCGCCGCAGATATACAGGATTTTAAAGGGTAGTTGAGCAATGAAATCTTTATGGCAAGAAGAATGCAAACTCCCCGCCTTCCCATCTCTTAAGGGTAATATCAGTACCGATGTGCTTATTATCGGCGGAGGTCTTGCAGGTATACTCACTGCTTACAAACTGACAAAAAACGGCATTGACTGTGTTCTTGTAGAGAAGGATCGTATCTGTGATCACACAACGGCTCATACCACCGCAAAAATCACCTCTCAACATGGACTTATATATCAAAAGCTTTTAAAGGTTTACGGCAAAGACTATGCAAAAGTTTTCCTCTGCACTCAGCAAAAGGCCACAGAAAATCTTATAAGCTTATGCAATGAAGCAAATTGCAAGTTAGAAATCAAAGATAACTATGTATTCAGCAATGACAAAAATGAATTATACAGCGAACTGGAAGCTCTGAGCAAAATCGGTGTTTCCGCTCTATTCCAAGAGAAGCTTCCCATTCCCGTAAAAGCTGCAGGTGCAGTAGGATTTAAAGCTCAGGCACAGTTTAATCCCCTGGAGCTTGTAAAACACATATCAAAAAACATCAGAATCTTTGAAAACACAAAAGTACAAGAAATGATCGGCACCACAGCAAAAACAAACAAGGGGAATATTAAAGCAAAGAAGGTAGTTGCAGCTACTCACTTTCCTTTTTTAAACAAACACGGCTGCTACTTTCTTAAACTCTACCAGCATCGCTCCTATATTCTTGCACTTGAAAGTGCAGAACATTTAAGAGAGATGTATGTTGATAACAATAAAAAGGGTCTGTCCTTCAGCTCGTTTGGAGATACCCTTCTTTTAGGCGGCGGAGGACATCGCACAGGAAAGAACGGCGGCAATTACAAAGAACTTCTTAATTTCAAAACAACACACTTTCCTAAATCCAAAGAAATATTCAGATGGGCCGCTCAGGACACCATAAGCCTTGACGGGATTGCATATATAGGCAGGTATTCAAAGAACACTCCCAATTTGTATGTAGCAACGGGCTTTAACAAATGGGGTATGTCTAACTCTATGCTCAGCGCTGAAATCATCTCCGCGGACATTTCAGGAAAGCCAAAGGCATATGCCGAAATCTACTCCCCTTCCCGCTCTATCATAAAGCCTCAGTTTTTTATCAACACTTGCGAAAGTGTAAAAAATCTTTTAACCCCCACCACCAAACGATGTCCACACCTTGGCTGTGCCCTCAAATACAACAAAGCAGAGCACTCCTGGGATTGTCCTTGTCACGGTTCTCGATTAGATACAAAAGGAAACATCCTGGACGGCCCTGCGAATTAGTATTTTTTATATTGTCAATGGTTATTATTCGTGTTATCATATTTAACGATATAAATATACTTAAAAGGTTATCGTTATGAAAAAAACACTAATATCATTCTTAATTTTAATTCTTGTCTCTTGTGTTTTCTGCGGATGTGAAAGCCAAGAAAAAAACAAAAAACACACTGCAGAGATTTTTGCCATGGATACTGTAATCGATATTACTGCCTACGGTGAAAAGGCTCAAAAAGGTATCGAAGAGGCAACTAAGGTAATCAACTCCCTAGATAAGCTTCTTTCTGTTACAAATGAAGAAAGCGATGTTTACAGACTCAACAACGCAGAGGGTGAACTTTTACTGCTGAATAGCGACACCTACTCCCTGCTCACCATAGCAAAAGAGATGTACTACCGCACGAATAAAAATTTTGACATCACAATTTATCCTCTTGTGAAGCTCTGGGGCTTTACAACAGACAATAAAAGAGTTCCCTCGCAGGACGAGGTAGACATTGAACTTGCTAAGGTAAACTGCAACAATGTATTCTTTCTTGACAAAGATATCGTCTGTCTTGAAAACGATGCTCAAATTGACTTAGGCGGTATTGCCAAAGGCTATGTTGCCGACAAAGCTGTTCAGTCTATGAAAGACGCCGGTGTAGAGTACGGCATAATCACCCTCGGCGGTAATGTACGAACTTTCGGCACAAAGCCTTCAGGAGAAGACTTTACTGTTGGCATTAAAGACCCCGAAAGCGAAAACTATTTTGCTGTAATTTCTACAGGTGAAGGCTCTGTTATCACCTCGGGTGCCTATCAGCGAAATTTCACACAAGACGGAAAAACCTACCACCATATATTAGATCCCAAAACAGGTTACCCCTCTGACTCCGATGTAGTTTCGGTAACCATCGTCGGCAAAGACGGTGCTGTCTGCGATGCACTTTCCACAGCTTTGTTCATCGGTGGAAGCGATTATGCTCAGAGTCTTCGCGAAATCTACGACGACTTTGAGTATGTTATCCTTACAAAAGACAACAAGCTTATTGCTTCAAAGGCTTTGGAGGGTAAACTCACCCTTGAAGAAGGCTATGATTTTGAACTTATATATAAATAAAAGAATGCTGTGACCATACATTTGGTCACAGCATTTTTATTACATATTCTTTTTGCCGATAGGTGTTTTTGAAAGCAGCAGATAAAAAGGAATACCGCACAGAACACATACAACAAATTCACCGAGAGCAACGAGCCCTGCCTGAATCAGAAAGCCTGTAAAAAAGGAATCGCTCTTTATATAGAAGATTTCCAGCTCCAGACCGATGATGACCGCATTAAAAATAACAGGCATTAAAAGTGACAGCACAGGAACTTTGAAGATCTTTACATTCCTGAGCTTGTAAGCGCAGATTGCCGCCAGAAGTGTAGCGGTTGTACCCAATACCATATCCAAGGGAAGTACACCCACAGCCACTAAGTTTGAGAGTAGACAGCCGATTGTAACTCCGGGAATTGCCGCAGGATAAAAGAGTACAAGTGTGCAGAGTATTTCGCTTATTCGAAACTGCACAGGTCCTGTTGTGCTGGTTGGAAAGAACATTTCCTGTGCATAGTTCACTGCTACATAAAGAGCAGCAATAAGTGCCCCTTGCACAAGATTAAGGGTTGCCTTGTAGGACTTTGTTTTCATATTAAATTCCTCCGTAGTTTTGATTTGGGTTTTAACCCTGTCAGGATTTTGCGAACTGACATAGAAGCGCCGAGCACCGAAGCCCACAAAAGTTGAGTACGACGCCACAAATCACCGAACAGGCTGTGAATGAAGATATATATTCACAGACAGGTGATTTTGGGGAGTACGCTGACTTTTGAGGAACAGCGTAGGTGAACGAGGCGTGACATAGAAGCGCCGAGCACCAAAGCCCACAAAAGTTGAGTACGACGCCGCAAATCACCGAACAGGCTGTGAATGAAGATATAAATTCACAGACAGGTGATTTTGGGGAGTACGCTGACTTTTGAGGAACAGCGTAGGTGAACGAGGCGTGACATAGAAGCGCCGAGCACCGAAGCCCACAAAAGCATGGTGTTGCCTTGCTTCTTTGGGTATTATACACCACCGATTTAATATATGCAACACTTTTTTACAACGCAAAAACACCGTCGGATTTACCGACGGTGCCTCTGCTTTTAGGTTTTTGAAATTAAACGTGAAACGAAAAAAATCGATGTTTTTAAAGTTATGCAGTCTTTGTATCGACTTCACCGAACAGACCGAATCTGAACAGTTTACTCTCGTCTTCGGGATTATCACAGAGAATGTATGCCTCTGCAATTCTACCGCCCTCGATCAGCTGTGTTAAGCCGATGAGCTGACAAAGCTTGCTTTTAAGGTTGAGATGATCGCCCTCACGGGTTACAAGATATACATTGCCCTTGCAAGTGTCAAGCACGTTGAGGAACTTCGAAGCATCGACGTTTCGTAAACTTACGACAGTAGTCATAGTATTACTCCTCCTTTTAAATTATAAAATTCGTGCTGCCATTTACCATTTGGCATGTTCCTAAAAAATACCGACTGTTTTGAGATTGTGTATGTCGGCAATCAGGTGGACTTGACCTGACAATATTAATTATATTCATTTTTTCGTTATTGTCAACAATTCGGCGTTGTTTTCGTTGTGCAATATGCTATCTTGCGTATAATTCTAAACTACTGACTGCGTAATATTTTATGCATATTTGCTATACACACCACCAACCTCTCTTATCTACTCTTTTATCCTCTCGGCACTTTGCACGGAAAAGGCGCTTACTTCTCAGCCCTTTTTAACAAATCCTACGAAAAGGTGAAAACTCAGGTTGAGAAGCCGTAAAATATGATGTATAATAGGAAAAGTAATAAAAAACGGAGGTATTTTATATGCTTAACGATTTCTATAAACAGTTCAAAAGCGGTACCGACATCCGCGGTATAGCAAGTGACGGCGTTGAAGGCGAGGTTTTAAATCTTACTAACGAAGCTGTTAAAAATATGGCAGGCGGTTTTGCAATGTGGCTTTCACAAAAGCTCTCTAAGAAAGCCTCTGACCTTAAAATCTCCATTGGTCGCGACAGCCGTATTTCAGGCGAGAGAATCGCAGGAGTTGTAAAAGAGACTCTTGTTAGCCTTGGCTGTAAGGTTATTTACACAAACTACGCTTCTACTCCCTCTATGTTTATGACTACTGTTGATCTTGGCTGTGACGGTGCTGTGCAGATTACAGCAAGTCATCATCCCTTTAACCGCAACGGTCTTAAATTCTTTACCCGTCAGGGCGGTCTTGAAGGCTCTGATATTACAGCAATCCTGCAGTTTGCACAGGACGAGGTTACTCCCGAGGTTACATCAACAGGCTCCTGCGAAGATGTAAACTATATGGAGCAGTACTGCGATAACCTTAAGGCACTTATCAAAAAAGAAGTTAATGCAGAAAACTACGACCTTCCTCTTGAGAACTTCAAGATTGCAGTTGATGCAGGTAATGGTGTTGGCGGTTTCTACGCTTCAAAGGTTCTTGCCCCTCTCGGTGCAGATGTAAGCGGTAGCAGATACCTTGATCCCGACGGAATGTTCCCCAACCATGTTCCCAATCCCGAAAGTCCCGTTGCTATGAAGGCAATTTCCGAGGCTGTTATTGAGTCCGGCTCTGATCTTGGAGTTATCTTTGACACAGACGTTGACCGCGGTGCTGTTGTTGACAGCAAGGGTAACGAAATCAACCGTAACCGTCTTGTAGCATTGGCTGCTGCGATTGCACTTGAAAACTGCGAGGGCGGTACAATTGTTACCGACTCTATTACATCCGATGGTCTTAAAGAGTTTATTGAGAAAACTCTTGGCGGCAAACACTACCGTTACCGCAGAGGCTACAAGAATGTTATTGACAAAGCGGTAGAGCTTAATGCTCAGGGCATTCCTTGTCCTCTTGCAATTGAAACCTCAGGCCATGCTGCAATGCAGGAAAACTACTTCCTTGATGACGGTGCATACCTCTGCACAAAGATTATCATCAAGGCAGCACAGCTGAGACGCGAAGGCAAGGATATTTCCGACCTTATCAGCACTCTTAAAGAGGCTAAGGAAGAAAAGGAAATCCGTATCAAGATCACCGATCCCGAGTTCAGAGCTTGTGGCGAGAAGGTTATTGCACAGCTTACCGAGTATGCAGAAAAGATGGAAGGCTGGTTTGTTGCTGACGACAACCGCGAAGGTATCAGAGTATCATTTGATAAGAACAACGGTGACGGCTGGTTCCTCCTGCGTCTTTCCGTTCACGACCCCATTATGCCCCTCAACATCGAAAGCAATCAGGAGGGCGGTGTAGAGATTATCTACTCTCACCTTACAGATTTCTTCAAAACCACAGAGGGTCTCGATATCTAAAATTTCATATGTTACATCAATCGGCGGAGTTTATGCTCCGCCGATTTTTTGTCTTAGTTCAAGGAGTATTTTCTTTTCCCTTCTGCTTACCTGTACCTGAGTCATCCCCAAAGCCTTTGCGGTATCACTCTGAGTTTTTTCTTTGAAATACCTTAGATTTATAAGCTCTCTGTCCTTCTCTGCAAGTTCTGAAAGATGCTGATGGAGTGAGAGTTTTTCTGTTATTGTTTCCTCTTCGGAGTCTATGGGAATTTCAAATTCCCGGCTGTCTTCTTCAGCGGTAAAAGAAAGAGAAACGGGCAGACGCATAGCAGAAATCGCCTCGGCTACATTCTCTGTGCTTTCACAAAGAATTTCCGCGATTTTACTGACCGAGGGTTCTTCGGAATGTTTTCGATAATATTCTTCGCTGACTCTGTTAATTTTAAGAGATAATTCCTTAAGACTTCGACTGACTTTAACAGAACCCGAATCTCTGAAAATCTGCTTTATCTCACCCAAAATGACGGGTACTGCATAGGTGGAAAACTTAAAGCCAAGAGACTCGTTAAATCTTTCTGCCGCCTTAATAAGTCCCACACAGCCTGAGCTGTAAAGTTCCTCGTATTCTATTCCTTTGCCCGAGAATTTTTTGGCGCAAGCGTGAACAAGCCCTGTATTCTCGCAAATCAGTTTATCCCTCTCGGTCATGTTTACCTCGACGGATTATAGCTTTTTCCATGGTAACAATCGTTCCTTTCCCCTGGGTTGAACGCACTGTTACCTTATCCATAAAACTCTGCATAACTGCAAACCCCAGTCCTGCCCGCTCTTCTCCGCCTGTGGTAAAAAGCGGCTCCATAGCCTTCTTTATATCCTTAATTCCGCATCCTCTGTCGCGGATTTTAATAATAACCTTGCCACATTCCGCAATCCTGACATTTATGTAAACTATGCCCTCTTTATCGGGATAAGCGTGTACAATACAATTGGTAACTGCTTCGGATACTGCTGTTTTAATATCGGAAAGTTCAGCAATTGTAGGGTCAAGCCCCATAACAAAAGAGGAAACCGTAACTCTTGCAAAGCCCTCGTTTATACTTTTTGCCGCAAATTTAAGATTCATCTCGTTTACAATGTTCATTTCATCACTCCCAATCCTTCAAGCCCTGAGAGCCTGAATACTTTCTTTAAATTTTCGGGCACATTTACAACCTGAAGTTTTCCGCCAAGCAAGAGCATCTGACGGTACCTGCCCATAACAAGACCTACTCCCGAGCTGTCAGAAAAGATTACCTCGGAGAAATCCAGCACCAACAATTTTGGTCGCTGACTCTCGGTGCGTGAATCAATTTTCTTGCGGATATTACTGCATCTGTGATGGTCAAGCTCTCCGCTGAGACTTACTGTCATCACATCATCTTCGTATTTTATATGAAGCATTTCAGTCCTCCCAAATAAAAAAATATCCATACCTATTTTATAAGGTATGGACATCTGTTTTTATGAATATTCTGTTGTCAGATTTTTGTATTTTTTATTATTTTTTGCAGATTTCAAGGGCATAGGGTCGGATTTCTCCTGCAAGGTAGAGAGAGCCGCAAACACAAAGATGTGTACCCTTTTCTTTTGCTTTCAGGAAAGCCTTTTTAAAGGCATCCCCTACATTCTCGCAATGAGTAACATTGTCAAAACAAGTCTTTGCAATTTCTGCCATTTCTTCGCTATTCATTGCACGGGGATTGTTTATGGGAACAGTATAAACCTCGTCAAACAAATCTCGTATATATTCAAGTGAAGAGGTGCTGTCTTTATCCTTGAGCATACTGATTACGAGCACACCTTTTTTATGTGGAAAGAATTTTCTGACAGCAGCAGAAAATGTGCTCATACCATCGGGATTGTGAGCACCGTCGATAATAACATAAGGCTCTCGGCAGAGGACTTCAAACCTTGCGGGATTCACTGCACTCTCTACTCCCTCTTTGATACTCTGCGGGGTTATTCTGTTAAACCCAGCACAAGAGAGTTCGGAAAGAGCGCAAAGAGCTGTTTTTAAATTCTCCACCTGATGCTCACCCAAAAGGTGTAATGTTATTTCTTTATCTTTATATACAAAGGTTGTACCCTCTACACTTTGAGAAACAACAGTAAGTTCGAGGGCATCGGAAAACACAAGAGGGTTGCCAAAGGTCTTACAGGTTTCTTCTATAACAACCTTAGCCTCCTTGGGCTGAGGAGAAGAAACCACCCTTGAACCACTCTTTATAATACCGCATTTTTCCTTGGCAATCTTCTCAACAGTATCGCCAAGTATGTCTGTATGGTCAAGACCAATTCGGACAAGCACTGCACATTCAGAAGCATCGATTGTATTTGTAGAGTCAAGTCGACCACCAAGTCCGACCTCCAACACTACAATATCACAGCACTCTCTTTTAAAATACTCAAATGCCACTGCAGTAACAAACTCAAACTCGGTGATAATTATATCATCCTTATTGAGTTCTTCTACCAAAGAGAAAACATACCCTGCAATTTCGCAGAGAGTTTCTTTCGGAATGGATTTGTTGTTTATTTGTATTCTCTCGCAAAAGTCCGTAATAAAGGGAGAAATAAAAAGTCCTGTCTTGTAGCCTGATGCACGAAGAACAGAGGAAGCAACAGCACAAACGGAGCCTTTTCCATTTGTACCTGCAACATGCATAAACTTTAGGCTCTTCTGGGGATTTCCCATTTTTTCAAGGAGCATATTTATTCTGTCAAGTCCCGGACGGGAACCGAATTTATTGAGAGAATGAATTTTATCCAAAATAGAAATATAATCCATTTATATCAGTTCCTTGTAAATATCGTTTTTCTTCATACCCGTCATAGCTGCCGCATCCTTTGCCGCTTGAGTAGGCTTTGTGCCTTCCTCTATCATTTTCTTTGCTATTTCAACAGCATCTTCAAGGGTATATTCCTGCACTTTTTCTTCACTTGAGCCTTCAAGCACAAGGACGATTTCGCCCTTGAGAGAGGAGTCGGAATATTTTTCAAAAGCTTCCGTAGTAGTGGTACGGATAATCTCTTCGTGAAGCTTTGTGAGTTCTCTTGCAATTGTCAGTTTTCTGTCGGGAAAAGCTTTGTAAAAATCCGCAAGAGTATTGGCAAGTTTATGAGGTGCTTCGTAGAAAATCATTGTTCTGCGCTCAAACGCCAAAGATTCAAGATGTTCTTTACGGCTTTTTTTATTTACAGAAAGGAAACCCTCAAAGGTAAATCTGCCTGTAGAAAGTCCCGACACACAAAGAGCCGAAATAACCGCAGAAGGACCGGGTACAACCTCGGTCTTTATACCTCTCTCGGCACACTGTTTTATAAGTTCTTCGCCGGGGTCAGAGATACAGGGCATACCTGCGTCGGTTACAACCGCACAGGACTCACCCGATAAAATTCTATCGCAGATAATCTCGCCTTTAAACTGTTTGTTATGTTCAAAGTAGCTTATCATAGGCTTTTTTATTCCAAGGTGGTTGAGAAGCTTCACAGTAACTCTTGTGTCCTCGGCAGCAATAAAATCAACTTCCTCTAAAGTCTGTGCCGCTCTGGGACTTAAATCGGATAGGTTACCGATTGGTGTTCCAACCACATATAAAATTCCTTTGTTATCCATATTACTTACTCCCTGCTCCGTCTTTGTATGTGCCGTAGATTTCATTCATTTCATCGGTAAAAGAGCCGTCATCGTTCTCTACAATAAGGGTAGGCATAATAACAAGGTTACCTTCTTTTGAGCCACGCTTACCCTCAAGCAAAAAGAGTTTTGGGGCTTTGTCACGCTTACCCTGAACAAGTCGCAGACGCTTAGGCTCTACATCGTATTTACGCATAAGATTCATAGCATCGGTGAGTCTTTCGGGTCGCTGACAAATACAGAGTCTGCCCGAAAACTGCAGAAGTTTGCTTCCTACGAAGATTACATCCTCAAGGGTACAGTTTTCTTCGTGACGGGCAACAAGCTCGTGCTTTTCTTCGGATTTAATTCCACCGCCCGAAAGTTTGTAAGGAGGATTGCAGGTTACAAGGTCGAATGCACCGAAAGGCAGAACCCCTTTGAGTTCTTTTAAATCGGCACAAACCGCCTCTACAATATCGCTTACTTTATTATGTTCTGCTGAACGGGAAAGCATATCTGCTCCCTGTGCGAATATCTCTACACCATATACCTTTTTGGGTGAGTCTTTACGCATCCAGAGCATAGGAATAGTGCCGCAGCCTGTACACAGGTCCACAGCCTTATCACGCTTTCTGTGATTTGCAAAATCAGCCAGAAGTATTGTATCGGTTGTAAAATGAAATTCATCGCAGACAACGATTTCTATGCCGTTGCCAAGGGGCTCAAATCTCTCGTTACTTTTAAGCACAACTGCACATCCTTACAAAAAATCCTTATATAGAAGAACAGCACCCCTCAGAAACAAGGGGTGCAGTTACATTCCTCTTTAAGAGAATTACTCCGCGTTGGGAGCACCTACGGGACAAACATCAGCACAAGCGCCGCAATCTGCACATGTGTCTGCGTCGATAACATACTTGCCATCGCCCTCAGAGATAGCACCACAGGGGCACTCGTCTACGCATGCGCCGCAGGAAATGCAATCATCATTGATAATATATGCCATGGGAGGCACCTCCTTAATAATTTTCGTTTACTATTGTAACACAATTTTTTAAAAATGCAATTATTTCAGCATAATTTTCTTAAATTCCCACAAAATTTTCATAAATTGCAGGAACAAAACCTGCCATTTAAAGATTATTCCAGACCTTTGAGCTCTTCCAGTTCTTTTTTGTCGATCTGAATATGACCGTCTTTAAGAATTTTTACATCCTTAACCTTAAAGGACTGAGGTGCGGCCTCGGGAGGAGTGTTATCCATCTTAACCTTTAAAGTACCTGTAAGCAGAGAAACCTCTACAACCGTACCCTTGCCGTGAGGAGTTTTAACAATTGCACCGAACTTGGGAGTATTGCGGAGAAGGTCTGTGTAAGCCTCCTGCTCGTACTTAAGGCAACACATAAGTCTGCCGCAAGTACCTGAAATTTTTACAGGAGAAAGGGAAAGTCCCTGCTCTTTTGCCATTTTGATAGATACGGGGTGGAATTCACCGAGGAATTTGGAGCAACAGAATTCCTTACCGCATACACCAAGACCGCCGAGCATCTTTGCCTCGTCGCGAACGCCAATCTGACGAAGTTCGATTCTTGTTTTGAACACAGATGCAAGATCCTTTACAAGTGCTCTGAAGTCCACTCTGCCGTCTGCTGTAAAGTAAAAGAGAACTTTGCTTCCATCAAATGTATATTCAACATTAACCAGTTTCATATCTAATTTATGGTCAGCAATTTTTGCAAGTGCAATACCAAATGCTTTTTCTTCAAGTTCTTTGTTTTTCTCAAGTTTCTTGAGGTCAGCATCGGTTGCCTTGCGGATGATACTCTTAAGAGGATGCACAATTTCTTCGTCGGGAACCTGTTTGTTGCCAACAGCAATCTCGCCGCACTCTACACCTCTTGCAGTTTCAACAATAACCATATCTCCTGCTTTGAAGGTCTCTTCGCCGGGAGCAAAATAATATATCTTGCCCACTTCTTTGAAGCGGACACCTACTACATCACACATAATATCCTCCTGTATTCACTGCAGAGCCAGGTTGAAAGAAGTCCAAGCCCTACATTGCGATTAATTTTATTTATAGCATCTGTTGTTGCATCAATAAGCATAATAAGTTTATTCTTTGTAAGTCTTACAGACAAAGCCTTTGCAGTCTCTTCGTCACAAATTGCTTGTGCACCAACAGAAAGTGACAATGCATCAGAAAGTATAAGACGAACTACGGGGAGTATTTCCAGGGCAGTTTGTCTTGACATAAGCACCGCAGTTGCCTTAAGAAGAGGCAATTCGGTTTTATCGATTATTCCGAGAACAATTTTCTTTGCACACTCCATAACATCTTCTTTTATATCCGATGTGTTCTGAAGGCTCAGAATGGTACATCTTGAAAGAATAGTCTGAGGTACCGCTTTAACATTCTCGGCAGTAAGCAAAAAGATTGTAGCCTGTACGGGTTCTTCAAGAGTTTTAAGGAATGCATTCATACTCTCCTGACCCATACGCTTGTCTACATCCTCAAGTATATAAATCTTGCGGGGTGCTTCATTGGGGATAATAACGGAATCCTCGTTTATGTTTCGTATTTCTTCAACTGAAATGCCGTTAGTTTTACCTTTTCCTTTGGCGAAGTAGACATCGCTGTGGTTGAGATTTTTAACCTTTAAGCACTGTGGACATTCACCGCAAGGCTTGTCACTTCCGATGCACACAGCCCACATAGAAAGAAACCGACAAAGTTCTTTCCGCAGTTTTTCACTACCGCCTGTTATAAGAACAGCATGAGGCATTCTGTGATTTTTTTCCATAGAACCAAGTTGATTTTCAAGGACACTTCCAAATTCATATTGAGAAAAATTCACAGCACTCACCTCTCACTGATTTATTGTAACATAAAGTAAAAATAAATTCTACTGTAAAGTTTAAATTTAAAGATTTTGGAAATTGACAAGTATCCCCTTGTCACTTATATCAACAATAGCATAGTTTCCCTTGTAACCCTGAAGGCTGCCGGGATTAAGCAAATACAATCCGTCATCATAAATATTTGTTTGCAGATGTGTATGACCAAAAAGAGCCATATCTGCTCCTGCTTCTTTGGCTGCAAGAGTTAGTTTTAAAAGGTCGTACTTTACATTGTAGAAATGACCGTGGGTAATAAAAAGTTTTTTACCCTCAAGAGTTATAAACTCTAAATTCGGGCTGTCACAGCAAAAATCACAGTTACCTCTGACAGATATAAACATTCTGTCTGTATACAAAAATTTAAGGGCCTGTACATCGTCAGCACCATCACCGCAATGGATTATAACCTCTGCATCTTTGTGCTTACGTATAACCTTACCTAAATTATAAACATCGCCGTGAGTATCCGACACAACCAAAATTCGCATAAACTGCCTTTCCGTCATATTATATCAATGACTGCATATATATTAGGGAGGTGATTTCATGGCAAAAAATGAGCAAAATGATATGTTTGGCAACATACTCAAAAATACCAAAGGGAAAAGCGCAGAAAGTCTTATGCAAAGACTGAGTCCCGCTGACAGAGAGAAGGTACAAAGCATTCTCTCGAGTCCTGAAGAAACAAACAAGTTCCTCTCAAATCCGAAGATACAGGAGCTTATAAGGAAGCTAAAGAACAATGGCTGATATTGAAAGCACTATCAGTTCTATTCTGTCTGACCCCGATGCCATGAAGAAAATCAAGGATTTAGGCAAAAGCTTAGGTATTGGTGAATCAAAAGAGCAAGTGCCCGAGAAAAATGGAAATTCTCAAAAAAACAGTTTTGACATAGGTGTTCTTTCTTCGCTTATTTCGCCGAAAGAAGAACAAGAAAATCCCTTCGATTTAAGCACCATAAAGAGACTGTTACCAATTCTGAACGGTTTAAACAAAGAAGACGAGAGCACAGCTCTTTTAAATGCTTTAAAACCTTTTTTGTCAAATGATAAACGCAAAAAGCTGGATGACGCCAACAAGATGATTAAGGTCATAAAGCTTTTGCCTATACTGAAAATTCAAGGGTTATTTTAAAAAGGGGGTAAGATATGGATTCCATAGAGGCTGAGGCAATGCGCAGAGCACAAGAAATGCACTGGGGCAAAAACAGAAACAACCCTTATCCTTCCCCTCCTGCAAACAACAATCAAAGAAAACAAAGCAACGCAGAAAGGCAAAGTCATAACACAAAGAAAGAAATCCCCGACAAAGAAGAAAGCACACAAACTTACTCAGGGGAAGATGTCCCTTTCAGAAATGACAGTTTTCTTGGTTCTTCAATATTTGAAGATAAAGAAAAACTCCTTATCCTTGTGCTTATACTCATACTTACAGGGGAAGAAAACTCTGACCTTTCAATCGTACTTGCACTTTTATATTTAATAATCTGAAACTCGGATTATCTTACCTGACCCGAGCCTTTTACAATAAACTTCATGCTGGTGAGTTCATTTATTCCCATAGGACCTCTGGCGTGGAGTTTTTGTGTTGAGATACCAATTTCGGCACCAAGACCGAACTCACCGCCATCGGTAAAGCGGGTAGAAGCGTTAACATAAACTGCAGCAGCGTCCACCTCTTTTGTAAATCTGTTTGCATTCTGGAAATCTTTTGTAACAATACACTCGCTGTGGCCTGTGGAATACTTAGCAATATGCTCAATAGCCTCGTCGATAGAGTCCACAACCTTAACTGCAAGGATATAATCAAGGAACTCTGTTGCGAAGTCTTCTTCAGTAGCATCCACAACTGAGTCACCAAGGATTTTCTTTGTTGCTTCGCAACCGCGGATTTCCACATTCATTTTATCCAGTTCAGCCTTTATCATAGGCAGAACTTCTTCTGCAACGCTCTTGTGTACAAGCACAGACTCAATAGCATTACAAACAGAAGGACGGGAAGTCTTTGCATTAAAGATAATATCCGTTGCCATTTTAAAATCTGCGAACTCGTCAACATAAACGTGGCAGTTACCTGTACCTGTTTCGATAACGGGCACCTTTGCATTCTCGACTGTTGCTTTTATAAGTCCTGCACCGCCACGGGGAATAAGCACATCAAGGTAATCTGTAAGTCCCATAAGTTCAATAGAACTCTGTCTTGTTGTGTCACGAACAAGCTGAATAGAGTCTGCGGGAAGACCTGCACCCTCTACTGCTTTACGCATAACCTCCGCAACAGCAATGTTGGAGTTTATTGCTTCCTTACCGCCGCGAAGAATAACCGCATTACCAGACTTAAGGCAAAGTGCCGCCGCGTCAGCGGTAACATTGGGACGAGCCTCGTAAATAATACCGATAACACCAAGGGGTACTCTTACTTTTGTAACCTCAAGTCCGTTAGGCATAACACTGCCTGAAAGCACAGTGCCGATAGGATCTGCAAAAGATGCCACCTGACGAGCACCCTGTGCCATAGAATAAACTCTTTCTTTTGTAAGAGCAAGGCGGTCAAGAAGAGATTTGCTCATACCTGCATCTCTGCCTGCCTCTAAATCTTTTTCATTCTCAGAAAGAATAAAATCACAATTTTCCTCAAGAGCATCTGCCAAAGCACCCAGTGCCTTTGTTCTTAAAATACTGTCAGAAGAAGCAAGGATTCTTGCAGCGTCCTTTGCTCTTTTTCCCATCTCGTTCATAGTCATAAATATATCTCCTTTTAAAAGGTCTTAGTTTTTATTACCGCAAAAAAGTGTGCCTACACTCTTGCCGTCTGTTACCTCGTAAATTCTCTCAGGGTCGTCACCTGCAATAACATAGCAGTCAATTCCTGCCTCGGTAACATACTTTGCCGCCATAACCTTTGTGGTCATACCGCCTGTACCTCGGTTAGAGCCTGAGCCGCCTGCCATCTGCTCGATTTCTTCGGTGATTCTCTCGACCTTCTCAATGCGTTTTGCATCCTTGTTCTTTCTGGGGTCGGAATCGTAAAGTCCGTCAATATCCGTAAGAATCACAAGAGCATCGGCTGAAACAAGTTTTGCAACAATGGCGGAGAGCATATCATTATCACCAAAGTTGTGACCTTCAAGCTCATCGATAGCAACCGTATCGTTCTCATTAACAATAGGGATAATTCCCATAGAGAGCAAAGTGTTGAAGGTGTTGAGAACATTCTCTTTTCTGTGCTCACTATTCACTGTGTCACGGGTAAGCAGCACCTGTGCCACCATATTGTTGTACTCACCGAAGAGCTTATCGTACATAAACATAAGCTCACACTGACCAACAGCCGCCAGAGCCTGTTTTTCCTTTGTAGCCTTGGGCTTTTCGGGAAGTCCGAGTTTACCCATACCAATACCCACAGCACCGGAAGAAACAAGGATAATCTCCCTGCCCTGATTGTGAATATCAGAAATCACCTTGCAGAGTTTATCAATACGGCGAAGGTTTGCCTTGCCGTTTTCGTATGTAAGGGTGGAGGTACCCACCTTAATAACTATTCTTTTGAGGTCCACGAAATACATCCCCTATTTTAAAAATCTATTTGAATATTATATCATACATATATATGCAACTGCAAGTACATTTTTTAACATAATAAAAACTCCCCTTGCATGAATACAAAGGGAGTAGCATTTTATGCATTATTTTGCGTATTTTATGCAGAAGTCTGCAAGACAATTTTCGAATTTAACACCATACCAGTGGTTATCTTTATCGTCGATTGTGGCTTTGATACACTCAACTGTAAAGTCAGTTGCAATCCTTGCTGCTTCCTCAAATTCGTAACCTTTGACAAAAGCCGCAGTAAAGGAACTTGCCCACACATCCCCTGTACCGTGGAACATACTCTCTATACGCTCACCTGCATAATATGTATATTCCCTTGTAACAGAATCATAACAAGCAATGCCTAAGCGCTTATCGTCAAAGCTGACACCTGTGAGGATAACTTTTTTAGCACCCAGGTTCGCAAGTTTTTTAAGCAGTTCCTTAATGTATTCCTCTGTGTAACCCTCGCCTATATACTCTGTGCCAAGCATATAAGATGCTTCGGTAAGATTTGGAGTTATTACATCAGCTTTTGAGCAGAGCTTTGCCATACTGTCGGCAAAATCCTGAGTAAAATTCTTATAAAGTCTGCCGTGGTCGCCGAGCACAGGGTCAATAATAACCTTAGTGCTGTCCTTCTTGAAATCATCAATAAATTTACCCACAAGGTCAATCTGTCGCTGAGAGCCGAGGTAGCCCGAATATATGCAATCAAACTCCTCACCTCTTGATTTCCAATGTTCTGTTACAGGTGTAAATTCATCGGTTAAATCGCAGAAAGTGAACCCCTCAAAAGCGGTATGAGAAGAAAGCACCGCTGTGGGAAGCACCACAGTCTCAATTCCCAAAGAGGAAATTATAGGAAGTGCAACTGTAAGAGAGCATTTGCCCATACAGGAAATATCATTAATTGCAACTGTTCTTTTTTGTTTCATAAGTTTTCACCTTACTATCGGGAATACTGAAAATACATACTGATTATATCATATAAGCGGATTATTTCAATGCAAATTATTTACAAACATCACAAGTTATATTATAATATTTTTTATATACTATAATTTGGGGCAAATCAAAAGAGGTAAGTATGGAACTTTTTGAAACCGAAGTAAAAATAGACAGAGCCTTGCTCGTATCCGTAGACACAGGTGATTTTGACGCAGAAAGCTCTCTTTCTGAGCTTTTTGAACTTACAGAGTCTGCAGGTGCAGAGCCCGTAGCATCCATAAGCCAGAAATTAGAGCGACCGGATACCGCCACCTGTGTAGGCTCAGGTAAACTTATAGAAATAAAAGAATTCTGCGAAGCAGAAGAAATCGACCTTATCATCTTTGACTGTGAACTTACACCCACACAAATAAGAAATATCGAAGCAGAGACCGATGTAAGAGTCGTAGACCGCACCACACTCATCCTTGATATTTTCTCGCAGAGAGCAAGGTCAAAAGAAGGCAAACTTCAGGTTGAACTCGCACAGCTCAAATATGCCCTGCCCCGACTTACAGGTAAGGGTATTGCACTCTCTCGTCTTGGCGGCGGTATAGGCACCCGTGGTCCCGGCGAAACCAAGCTTGAGACTGACAAGCGTCACATCCGCAGAAGAATGGAAACCGTAAAAGCACAGCTTAAAGAGGTTGAAAACCACAGAAACGAACTGAGACGCAGACGAGAGAAAAACTCCGTTATAACAGTTGCAATCGTTGGCTACACCAACGCAGGCAAATCCACTCTTATGAACTATCTTACCGAGGCAGGAGTACTTGCAGAGGACAAACTTTTTGCTACCCTCGACCCTACCTCCCGTTCACTCAAGCTCCCTCAGGGCGTTACTGTTATGCTTATCGACACAGTAGGCTTTGTAAGAAGACTCCCCCATCACCTTGTAGAAGCCTTCAAATCCACTCTGGAAGAGGCTGCAAAGGCAGATATTATCCTCAATGTCTGCGATGCAAGTGACGAAGAAGCCGCTCTTCATCTTGAGGTTACCCGAGATATCTTAAAAGAGCTTGGTTGCGGAGAAACCCCCATTATTTCCGTACTCAATAAATGCGACCTTTTAGAGTCACAGACCATCGACATTGACTTTGGTACATCTGTTAAAATCTCGGCAAAAACAGGCGAAGGTATCGAAAAACTCCTTGTGGCAATTGAGGACAACCTGCCTGTAAGGGTAAAGAAAGTCAAGATGCTTGTGCCCTTCTCTAAAGCAAGTCTTATTGCAGAAATCCGCCAGACAGCTACTCTTCTTTCTGAAGAATATACAGCCGAGGGCATCCTTGCCGAAGCAATTATTGACGAAAAGTTCTGGCACAAAGTTCGCGACTACGCTTTAGACTAAAAGTACTTTTTTAATCATATATTTAAGGAGAACCCCTATGGATATTAAAGTCGGTGACAGACTTGAAATGAAAAAACCACACCCTTGCGGATGCAGAATTTTCAAAGTAAACCGCATCGGTATGGACTTTAAAATACTCTGTGAGGGTTGCAATCACGAAGTTATGCTTCCTCGCTCAAAGGTAGAAAAAAACATCAAAAAAATTCTTACCAAAGACTAAAATATAATCCTCAAAAGGACTGAACAAATTGTTTAGGAAAACAGAAATTTTCAAAAAAAGATACGATGAGCTCTCAAAAATGCTCTATGACCCCTCGGTAGCTTCTGACAACACAAGATACACCGAGATAATGAAAGAGCTTCATTCCATTGAGCCTATCGTAGAAAAAATAAATGAATATAACCGGGCTAAATCCACTATCGAAGAATCTCTTTCTATTCTTTCCGACAGCGAAGCAGACGAAGATCTCAAGGCTATGGCTCAGGAAGAACTGGACGAAGCTAAAAAATCTATTCCCGAGCTTGAAAACGAACTCCGAATCCTCCTGCTACCCAAAGACCCCAACGACGACAAAAATGTTATTGTGGAAATTCGTGCAGGTGCAGGCGGAGAAGAAGCCGCACTCTTCTGTGCAGTACTCTTCAGAATGTACACTATGTACGCAGAAAGTGCAGGATACAAACCTGATGTAATCAACATTTCCGAAACAGGTCTTGGGGGTATTAAGGAAGTTTCCTTTATGCTTGAAGGTTTCGGCGCATACTCCCGCCTCAAGTACGAAAGCGGTGTACACCGAGTACAGCGAGTTCCCGAAACCGAATCGGGCGGCAGAATCCACACCTCTACCGTTACCGTTGCGGTACTTCCCGAAGCCGAAGATGTAGAGGTCGAGATAAACCCTGCCGACCTTAAGATTGATACCTTCCGCTCCTCAGGTGCAGGTGGTCAGCATATCAACAAAACCTCCTCTGCTATCCGAATCACTCACTTACCCACAGGTATGGTGGTTGAGTGTCAGGACGAGCGAAGTCAGTATAAAAACAAAGACAAAGCCCTCAAAGTACTTAAGAGCCGACTCCTTTCAGAAAAGCAGCAGGAACAGGCAGGTGCTATTGCAGCTGACAGAAAATCTCAGGTAGGCACAGGTGACCGCTCAGAGCGTATCCGCACCTACAACTATCGCGAAAACCGAGTTACCGACCACAGAATCGGACTCACACTCTATCAGCTTGACCAGATTGTAAACGGCACTCTCGATGTACTCATAGATCCGCTCATTGCTGCTGACAGAGCCGAAAAACTCAAAGAAAGTATGGATAGTTAAATGAACACACAGCTCTTAAACCCAACAAAAGAGAATATAGAAGCCGCCGCACAGATTTTAAGGAACGGCGGACTTGTGGGTATGCCTACAGAAACAGTTTACGGACTTGCCGCCAACGCTCTTGACGAAAAAGCCGTAAACTCCATTTTTATTGCAAAGGGCAGGCCCTCGGACAATCCTCTTATCGTACATATAAGCTGTATAGAAGAAATAGAAAAATACGGACTTGTAAGAGAAATCCCCACAAGTGCAAAGAAACTTGCACAAAGCTTCTGGCCGGGACCTCTTACAATCATTATGCCAAAAGGCGAGGCTGTGCCTTCCGCTACAACAGGCGGCCTTGATTCCATTGCAATCCGTCTTCCTTCTCACGCGGTTGCAAGAGAGCTTATAAAAACCGCAGGTTGTCCTTTAGCCGCACCTTCAGCCAATCTTTCGGGCAGTCCAAGCCCCACAACCGCACAGCATGTTTTCGAGGATTTAAACGGCAGAATTCCTCTCATCATAGACGGTGGCTCAAGTGATGTAGGACTGGAAAGCACAGTTATTACCCTCTGCACAGAAATCCCTACCGTGCTCAGACCCGGTAAGGTTACCCTTGATGAACTTTCAGCGGTTTTGGGCGAGGTAAACTTAAGCAATGCGGTACTTGATAAACTCAAAGAAGGTGAAGAAGCCGCATCCCCGGGTATGAAGTACCGTCACTATGCACCAAAAGCAAAGGTTTATCTTGTAAAGGGTGAGGACAAGGCGTTTGTCAACTTTGTAAATTCAAAAGATAAAAACACTACCGCAGCTTTGTGTTATAATTCCGATGCAGAATTTTTAAACACAAAACACATATCTCTCGGCGAGAAAAACGACCTTGACACTCAGGCCCACAACCTTTTCTCCGCCCTGAGAGAAGCCGACACTTTTGAGGGTGTCGAAACAATCTATGTACGCTGTCCGAAAACAGAGGGGCTAGGTATGGCACTTTTCAATCGTCTTATCCGTGCTGCAGCTTTCGAGGTGATTACACTTGAGTAAAAATTATCGACTCATCGGACTCACAGGCCCTACAGGTTCAGGCAAATCTGCCGTTTCCAAAATTTTTGAAGAAAACCGTTTTGCCTGTGTTGATGCCGACAAAATTGCCCACAAAGCACTTTGTGACAAAGAATGCATAAAAAAGCTTACAGAAGCATTCGGCACAGATATTCTTTCCGAAAACAACACCATAAACCGAAAAGCACTGGCAAAAGTTGCCTTCTCAAACAAAGAAAATACAGAACTGTTAAATTCAATCACCCACCCTGTTATCATCGCTTTAAGCCTTAATGAGTTTGAAAGTTTATACCTTAAGGGATACAAAAACATTCTATTCGATGCTCCCACTTTATTTGAAGCGAATATGGATAAAATGTGCGATCTGATTATTGCTGTCATTGCTCCCAAAGAACTTCGCCTCGAAAGAATTTTAAAGAGAGACAGCATAACAAAAGAACAGGCTACCGCCCGTATAGACGCACAGAAAGAGGACTCTTTCTACACAGACAAATCACATTTTGTTATTGTAAACGATAAGGACTTTGACACTCTCCTCTTTGACACCAACAAGATAATCAAGGAGATTATATGACCAGACGAAGACGAAAAAAGAAAAGCGGGTTCAAAGCAGCAATTATCGTTGTATTTTTGCTTCTTCTTGTTACCATATTTTTGATTTCAACGGGTGTTATCTCAGAAATCAAGAAAAACATCGATAGAAAATTCTATCCTCTTGAGTACAAAGAAGCAATCCTCAAAGCCTCAGATGACTACAATATGGACCCTGCTTTAATCTGCGCAGTTATATTTACCGAAAGCAGATTCCGCGAGGATGCAACATCTTCGGTGGGTGCTCGGGGACTTATGCAGCTTATGCCCGAAACCTTTGAGTATCTTGCAAAAAAAAGAGGAGATACTCCTCCCGAGGATATAACCGACCCCGAGACAAACATAGATTACGGCGTTTACTACCTCAGATACATGACTGACACTTACGGTTTTGAGGATTTATACACCACCTGTGCTGCCTACAATGCAGGGCCGGGAGTTGTCACTTCCTGGCTTTCAAACGAGGAATATTCAAAAGACGGCAAAACGCTTTCTGTTGTTCCTTATGAAGAAACAGAAAATTATATAAAAAAAATCAAAAGCGCAGAGATTATGTATCAAACACTCTACTTTGATTAATAATTATCATTGAAATCTTTTATGTATCGTGATAATATTATAGTAGGAAATAATGCAGCCGAAACGCTGCAATCTAAGTATAAAGACTATTTAAGGAGGACCCAAAATGTCAGACACAAGTAAAGCAAAAGAATTCAAAGAAAAACTTATGATGGACCAGAAGGGTATCAAAAAACTCAACGCAGATGAAATCAAAGCAGCAGATGATTTCTGCGAAGGCTACAAACCCTTCCTTGATTATTCAAGAACAGAGCGTGACGCAGTTAAGTACTCCATAGAACTTGCAGAAAAGGCAGGTTTTACTGAGTTTGATGTTACAAAATCTTACAAAGCAGGCGACAGAGTTTATGTTAACAATCGCGACAAAGCTCTTATGCTTGCAGTTATCGGCGAGAAGGGCGTTAAAGAAGGCGCACAGCTTGCTATCGCTCACATCGACTCTCCAAGAATCGACTTAAAGCCCAACCCCCTTTACGAAGCAAACGGTCTTGCACTTTTCAAGACTCACTACTACGGCGGTATCCGTAAGTATCAGTGGCTTGCACTTCCCCTTGCACTTCACGGTGTTGTTTGCAAGAAGGACGGCACAAAGGTTGAGGTTCGCTTCGGTGACGACGACAGTGAGCCCTGCCTGTGCATTTCCGATCTTCTTCCCCACCTTGCTTACGAGCAGATTGACAAGCCCTTAAGAAAAGCATTCGACGGTGAAGACCTGAATGTTATCGTAGGCTCCAGACCCTTCACAAACGAAGACGAAGCTGACCTTGTTAAGCTCAATGTTATGTATCTCCTCAACGAGAAATACGGCATCACAGAGGACGACTTCCTCTCTGCTGAACTCTGTCTTGTTCCCACATACAAAACCCGCGATGTTGGTTTTGACGGCGGACTTATGGGCGGTTATGGTCACGACGATAAATGCTGTGCATACCCTGCACTTATGGCAGCTATCGACACAAAGGTTCCCGAGAAAACAGTTATCACAGTTCTCTGCGACAAAGAAGAAACAGGCTCTGACGGCAACACAGGTATGCAGAGCGACTACCTCCGCTACTTTATTACCGACCTTGCAAAGATGGACGGCGTAGAGGGTCACCACGCAATCAGCAAGAGTAAGTGTCTTTCTGCTGATGTTAACGCTGCTTACGATCCCACTTATGCTTCCTGCTTTGAAGCAAAGAACAGCTGCTACCTCAACAGCGGCGTTGTAATCAGCAAGTACACAGGCCATGGCGGCAAAGGCGGTACATCCGATGCATCCGCAGAGTATATGGGCGAAGTTCGTGCTATGCTTGAGAAGAACGATATTCTCTGGCAGGTTGGCGAGCTTGGCCGAGTTGACCTTGGCGGCGGCGGTACAATCGCAAAGTATGTTGCAAACATGAACGTTGATGTAGTAGACCTGGGCGTTCCCGTACTCTCTATGCATGCACCCTTCGAGATTATCTCCAAGGTTGACATCTACATGGCATACCGTGCATTCTACTGCTTCTTCAACTGATAAATTTTACACTCAACACCCCCGAAGACTTTCCCTCGGGGGTGTTTTTTTGCACAAAACACCATCTGTTTTTATGTACATCCATAATTAATAGTAACGTCCCTGTGCGGCGGAGGGATTATTAACAGCTTTATCTATATATTCACAAGCGCACAACCAAGCATCAACACACAATTTGATTATTTATTTTGTATAAACACATCGGCACAATTTAGTATATTCTACCGATTTTATTTTTTCTACGGATAAGTCGTTGACATTTATGTAAATTCTAATATATACTATGTCTACAATCTATAGACAGATAGGCGGTTGAAGAAAATGAAAGAAATAAGTTTAGGTTCTCTTGAGGAGAACTTTGCCCATATTATATGGAACGCAAAGGAAATTACCTCCTCAGAGCTTATCCGTGTGTGTGAAAAGGAATTCAACTGGAAACGGACTACTACCTATACCGTGCTTAAGCGCCTTTGTAACAAGGGACTTTTTAAGAGCGAGGGTGGTATTGTGTCCGTTGTGATGACCGAAGAAGAATATAAAGCAAATCAAAGTCAGCATTTTATCAAAACCTCCTTTGGAGATTCCTTGCCTGCATTTTTCTGTGCATTTACAAAGGGCAGAAAACTCTCCAAGGAAGAAGTTAACTATCTTGCTGATTTGGTTGACGAGTACAAGGAGAAAAAATAACATGCAGTTTTTTTTATCAAAGCTTTTAGAAATCAGTATAACCGCAAGCTTTTTGATTGTGGTTATACTTGTTTTAAGACTGCTTTTAAGAACATCTCCCCGATGGATTTCCTGTGCGTTTTGGGGATTTGCAGGGATAAGGCTTGTTATACCTTTTTCCATTGAAAGCGCACTGTGTCTGACTCCCAGATTTCCGAGTGTTTTTTCTCATCCGTCTAACGTCGAATCGGAAATCATAGTGTCCCCTGCAGCAAGCTCTGCACTTCAGCCAAGTCACATCGAAAGCACCACAGCACAAGAAAATACAGATATAATCAGTATTCTTGCTCTGGTGTGGTTAATCGGAGCTTTAGGAATTTTTACCTATTCGGTGATATCAGCCGTTATCACCTACCGAAACGTAATAGGCTCAGTGTGCATAAAGGATAACGTCTATCTTTGCGATAACATTTCCACACCCTTTGTCATGGGATTTATAAAGCCTAAAATCTATCTTCCCTCTGATATTTCCCACAAAGACATCAGGTATGTAATCACTCACGAAAAAGCCCATATAAACAGACTTGATCACATCACAAGACCCTTGGGATTTACTATTCTGTGTCTGCATTGGTTTAATCCTCTTGTGTGGGTTGCATATATAATGTTTTGCAGAGATGTAGAGCTTGCCTGTGACGAGAAGGTTGTTAAACAAATGGGTGTAAAGGAGAAGAAAAACTACTCAAATGCCCTCATCAGATGCAGTGCTCAGAAAACCTATATAAAAGCATCTCCCATAGCTTTTGCCGAGATTGGTGTAAAAAAACGCATTGTGTTTGTACTTAACTACAAAAAGCCTGCTTTGTGGATAACGCTTTTATCCTTGGCTGTGTGTTTGTTTGTACCTATGTGCTTTATGTCAAGTCCCGTGAGCGCAAACGATGTGACAGAAGAACCTCCACTTAAGGCATCCGTCCACGAAATCGTCGCAACACAACCGCAAACCGCTTCCAAAGAAAACACACCGAAACCAACAGCCGCCGTGCCTACAGAAGCTCAAGAAGAACAAGGCTTACCCCCACAGCCCGAAAGCGAACTGCAAAACGTTTCCCAAAGCTCTGATTACGCAGGAGAGGCAGCTTACGAAGAAAATTACGACTATTACGAAAATAATTCTGCCGATTACAGCGATACTCAAAAGAGTGTAAATAATCAATTTATAGAATACGCTCTACCGGAACCGACAATTTATTACGATTACAGTCCTTACGAAAGCGACTATCGGCTGACTGACGGAATAACAAATCAAAAAAATGTATATAAGAATCCCTTTGACAACTACGCTTTCAGAAACCTCGGTGCAACCGAAGAAAACAACTACAGCATTCAGATCTTCCCCGATCATTCTGATCTCATACCGTAATTCATTAACAACAGGAGTGAAAAATATGAAAAAAATCTTTAAAATAATGCTTATAACCACAATCCTTATGACATTATTACTCAGTCTGCCCGCAAACGTATTCTCCGGAGAGCTGGGCGACGGACTTGGAGAGCTTGGCATAAGCTATGACAAAAAATGGTCCTCTCTCGGTGACGATTTACCTGCGAGAGAATCATATGTAGTTGGCGACGTTAACGTTGACGAAAAAGTCTCAATCAAAGACGCAACCCTTATCCAGAAATTCCTTGCAGATATAGAATCAATGACCTATAACGGATATTACAACGCAGATGTAGACAACGACGGGAAGCTTACAATCACCGACGCAACCTGCATCCAAAAAAAGCTTGCGGGCATCATTGACAGATTCCCACTTGAAGAAGTGCTTTATCCCGTAAAGAATCTGAGCCTTAACAAGTCAGAAGCAATGCATGTGACCGTTGGCTATGAGGGTACGTTTATTTTTAACTGCGAAAAAGAAGGCAGATACCGCCTTGATACATCAGACGATGATTGTATGATTACCCTTTATAATGAGCAGGGCGAAGCTTTGCGCAGCACCTCGAAGCGCTCAGTGTCTTCTTCACTTTACCCGTTTATTGAATACTACCTCACACCCGGCGAATACAGGTATATCGTCCACTGCACAGGAAACAGCAATATATATACAGAAGTTTATCTTGAATACAATCCCGATGAGAATATGCCTTTTGACCTTTCAAACTATACCGACCTGCCTCTCGGCTCCGACTTCTCCATCACCAATCAGGAAACAAAGGCAACGGTCTACAAGGTTACAATAGACGGAACTCGTGACGACATCGGCTATTTGGACATCTTTGTAGAAGGCGCCACCAATGTTTACATCTACGATACAAAGGGATGCCTTATCAGCTATAAGGATTATCTTGAATACAACAGAAACAGCTTTGAATTTGCTTTTCATCTGTCAACCGCCCAAGAATTCTTTGTTGTAGTTTACAGATATCCGGATATAGACAACACCTTAGACAACTGTACCGTTCAGTATGATACATATACAAATTACTACTTCAAAGATGCCGAAGCTCTCACCGGTGAGGTATTGTCTGAATTCTATTATGAGTCAGCGTTTACAGAGTACGACGACGGAGTTTACGGCTACAAATTCACACCCTCAAAAGATGGATACTATAAGTTTGCAGTAGATACCCATAACCCCCAAAACACTACGCTTCACGATTACTACTCGTCAATCACACTCTTTGACAGCACTGTATTTGACTCGGGACTGAGTGAATCCCTTATCTGGGCAAGCGAAGCAAACAACACCACAGGCACAAGTTTAACAGAATACTTATACGCAGAGAAAACCTATTATCTTATGTTTGCAGGCTACACTCAGGCAGGAACCCAGGCTGTAAAATTCTCTGTAAGCGAGGGTACAGAAGCAGATTATGAGTCAGACCACGAAGAGGAATATTCATATATAACCCTCGGCGACAATGTGGATATCAATTTTGCACATCAAAATGATTATAAACTTTTCTTACTTAATGCCGAAGAGGATATGGACATCGTTATACGCTCAAAGGGCGGTAATCCCTATGTTGCTGTTATGAACGCTATGGGCGAAAGCGTGCTTCTCAGCGATAATATAAGCGAAACCAATTCGGATTTTGCAATCCGAGGCAAGCTCACCGCAGGCGACAGCTACTATATTATGGTAGGATGCTTTGAGGATACCTCTGCCACAACCGTAAGCGTTATCCCCTACAGCGAATACAGGTAAACGCAAACTCAAATAAATGCTCTCCGATTTATTTAAGCCTCGCAACTGATCAAAAAGACAGGGGACAGCTCCTACCTCAACGAAGGCGTTGTAATCAGTAAGTACACAGGCCATGGCGGCAAAGGCGGTACATCCGATGCATCCGCAGAGTATATGGGCGAAGTTCGTGCTATGCTTGAGAAGAACGATATTCTCTGGCAGGTTGGCGAACTTGGCCGAGTTGACCTTGGCGGCGGCGGTACAATCGCAAAGTATGTTGCAAATATGAACGTTGATGTAGTAGACCTGGGCGTTCCCGTACTCTCTATGCATGCACCCTTCGAGATTATCTCCAAGGTTGACATCTATATGGCATACCGCGCATTCTACGCATTCTTTAACTGATAATTAATAACAAAAAATTAAACCCACTCGCATAGCGGGTGGGTTTTCATTTGCAGTTTTTATTTACCCCGAACTCAAACCCCAAAAACAAATCTGTAAAACAATAATAAGCCGTCTCCTTTTTCTGCCCGATACTGCGTTGTGTCGGGTATTTTTTTTGCACCAACATTCCGTTGCTTTTGGTATTTTGGTATGATATAATAATTTTGTACAACACAGAAAGCCTTAAACCCAAGGAGGCAGAATATGAAAAACGGAATTGTTAAAGAAAACGGCAGACTTATATACTACTCAAACGGTGTACCAAACCACGCGGGTGCCATCAAAATTGATGGTGATATCTATTATGTTGGCAGAAACGGCTACCTTGCCACAGGTCAGCATATTGTTCATGGCGATATGACAAACGGAATTTTAAAACGTGGCACATACACCTTTTCAGAAGACGGAAAACTTATCGAAGGCTCTTACCATGCACCGAAAAAAGTCACACGAAAGAGCACTCACTCCACAAACAAAAAAGACAAACACCTTAACCGAAAATTCAGACTTAAAAAGAGAAGACTTTTTCTGCTTATCAGTGTATGTCTTGCGGCTGTTGTTCTTATCTTTTTGGCTTTTAATGCCGATAAGCTCAGCAACAAATCAGGCTCTGAATCCAAAGCACAGAAAAGCGACACTTACACCCTTCCCAATTTTAAATCTCCCGTAAATCTGTGCACCACACCTGCACAAAAACTCTATAAAAATCAGATTTCAATGGAAGACATAAAACCCGCCGATTTTTATCAGCCTCTAAAGTTCAGCTATAAGCTTACCGACACTGACGGAGAACTCATTATCAGCGAAGAAAAAGATCTGAGCAATTCCCGTAAATATGTTCTTTCAAGATACGATAAATCCGTATCAATCCACAACCTTAAAACAGGCACTACATACTACTATCAAGTTAATATCGGAGAAGACACCTACACAGGCAGTCTCGAAACCGCAGAAGGCACAAGATACATCTCCATCCCCGGTATTTACAACACACGAGACATAGGAGGTTACACCACCGCCAATGGCAAAAAGATAAAGCAAGGTATGATTATAAGAGGTACCGAGATGGACGGTCTCTTTGACTCCGCTTACTTTCTCTCTCAAAGTGATGTTAAGGCTGTGCAGGAGCAGTTCGGCTTTGTATACGATATGGACTTAAGAGAAAACCGCGAGAGTTATGTAAACTACACCTCCCCTCTTGGCGAGGATGTAGGACATAAATTCTATCATGCACCAGCTTATGTAAATGCTTTCAGCGACCCTTACAAGAGTACAATGAAAGAGATTTTCTCAGACCTTGCAAATCCTAAGAACTATCCTATGTATCTCCACGATACAAACGGCGCTGACCGCACAGGTACTGTTGTATATCTGCTTCAGGGATTGCTCGGAATGTCTGACGAAGATATTATGAGAGAATATCAGATGTCAGCCCTTCACAGAAGCGACATTGTTTCACTTGACAGAATAGAGCCTGTCGCAGAAATCATCAGTAGCTACGAAGGCTCCACAACAGCAGAAAAAATCGAGAATTTTCTAATAAACGACATCGGTCTTACAACAGAACAAATTAATTCTATCCGCAACATTTTGCTGGAAGATTAATCTCTGCAACTTTAACCACATATGCAAACGCACCTCCGAAATTCTGTACTGCCCCAAATTGTGCGGACAGTACAAAAACGCCCCTAGTGGTAGAAAAAATTAAAATTTAAGCAACATACTGACATCGCTTTTCAAGTGGTGTCAGTTTTGTTTTTAGTTGAATTCTTTGGTTGTTGTAAAAGTAA
>JAZRMA010000014.1:0-32504 GCA_045647135.1 Ruminococcus sp.
CCTATGGTAGTTTTCTTAATTCTACCATAGGGGGCTCTTCTTTTCTATTGTCCGTTTTTTACGGACCTGTGCAATTCATCGGAGGTGCGTTTAGTTTATAAATCTTAAATTATAATATTAAAGTTGTTTTTTGTTGAACAGAGGAACACTTAAGGCAAAAGCTCCAACTGTCAGTATAGCAGTAACAATAATCGCCTCAATACAATCTGCAGGAGATATTACGCAGTTAAGCAGTTCGCTGTAATTAAGCATTGCAGAGGGCATATAATCGGATACCTTAGGAATCATCATAATAATGCTAAGACCCATATCAACAATGAATGTACCCAAAAGCACACCGATATAAGACTTGAATATTGTAGAGAAAAGTACAATCAGAGAAACAACAAATACACCATAGAACCAGTAAAGCACAGTAGCCTGGAAAATACCCGGTGCAACGCCGTTATCCCAACCTATTGCTGCGTTACAAGCATAGGTAACACCTACACAAAGCCAGAAACCGCCTGTCCAGAAAACAAGCATATTGAGTGCTTTTGCAAAAAGCACCTTAACTCGCTCAAGGCCCTTTGTAAGAATAAGTATAAGTGTACGGCTCTTGTACTCGCCTGCAAAAGAATTACTGAACACAAAGATAAAAGTTAAAAGTCCGATAGAAATATTCTCAAAGAACTGCATCCATGCAGTAAATGCATCCGACTGCATAGCGCCTACTGTCATACCTGTTGCTTCCAGTTCTTCGCTTAAAAGCTCAATAAGCATAGGAATAAACTTTGCAAGTGCTGTGTTAAGAACACCAAGCAGCACAAAAAGAATGGGGAAAATTATTATTCTTGAGCCGCGGAGACTCTCCATAAGTTCCTTTTTAAAGAATGCTTTAAAACCTCTCATTACTTAACCACCTCCACAAAAAGTGATTCCAGCGAAGAAAGTGAACGCTCGATTCTCTTAACAGAAAGTCTGTTGTCTTTTATAAATCCCATAACAGCAAACATCTGCTCCTCACCGCCTGTAAACAGAAGAGTGTTCTCTGCAGACACAGGCACCATAAATGCGTTGGAAAGCATTGCAAGACCCCTTTGATCCTGCATCTCTACAATAAATTCTTTTGTTCGGTTAGCCTGCTTAAGCTCCTCAACAGAGCCCTGCATGGCCACTACGCCGTTATTGAGGATTGCCACATCTGTGCAGATACGCTCTACATCCGAAAGAATATGGGTAGAAAACATAACAGTTGTCTGATCCTTAACAGACATAAGGATATCAAGGATTTCCTTTCTGCCGATAGGGTCAAGTGCCGATGTAGGCTCGTCGCAGATAAGAAGCTTAGGTTCGGGCATCAAAGCCTGAGCAATACCGAGACGCTGTTTCATACCGCGGGAAAAGCCCTTGATTTTTCTGTTATCTTCCGAAAGACCCACAAGTTTAAGAAGCTCGTCGCTCTTTGCCTCAATCTTTTCTTTACTCATACCAAGGCTCTCGCCGCAAAGAACAAGATACTCCTTGGGAGTCAAAAAGTCATAGAATGCAGGAACATCGGGCAAATAACCGATGTAGCGGTTTGTTGCAGTCTGACCGAAGTTTACCTTCTCGCCGCAAACTGTAATCTCACCTTCGTCCGCCTTAAGAAGACCCAGTATAGCCTTCATAGTTGTGGTTTTACCTGTGCCGTTCTTGCCAACAAAACCAAAAACGCTATGCTCGGGTACTGTAAGATTAAGACCCTGCAGAACATCCTTCTTTTTAAAGGATTTATGCAGATTCTCAATAGTCAATACGTTCATAAATCAATATACCTCCTTGTAAGATAAAAGACAAAATTTGAATATCAAATCTTATCCGACTTTACATCAATGCGTATTGTACTCCAATCAATTTAAAAATTCAATCGTAATAACTTAAATAATCAACTTTGAGATACAAAAAAGAATAAAAGGATAATTTTTAACAACAAAGATAATATTTGACACCTGTTTGTATGCCCAAAATTAGCTTCATTCGAACAAAGCTAAAAAAACATTGACAATCTGAACTCCTGAAAGATACAATATAATTGACGAAGAAATTAGACATTTTAACAACACTTTGTTTCACAAGGAGGTAAATTATGTATATAAAACCGGTTGGCGTTAAACCCCTTAAAGTAATAATGTGTGTAATCTGTATGTTTACATTGCTTTTTCTGACTTCCTGCATGGCTTTTAGTGACTGGGAATATGATATGCAAAACGGATATGCAATCTGGCGTGTTAATTCTCACTGCATTGTGTGTGGAAAAATAGATGGTCCAAACTCTATAGATGATGTTGGTGGGGATTATGTCGCGAGGTTTTATTATAATTCCAGGTATATATTTTTGTACTGTGTAGATGTTCCCGAAGATGTACACGAAGAAGTTGATTTCGGCGATCCGAATCCGGATTTTTACATAATTGATGTAGAAACAGATGAAGTTACAGGTCCCCTTACTTACGAAAAGTTTGATAGTTCACTTGCATACACACTTGAAGAAAACGAAACTCTTGCTTGGATAAACACAACCCCAAGACCCGAAGGTGCTGAATGCGGGTGGTAAAAAAACAACAATAGGTGATATAAAAAGTCAGAAACAACAAAGGACAGTTCTCTTCCTTGACGGATGATTAAGTATGATAAAGCATTTACAGAGAAGAAATATTAAACGCCCTTGACAACTATGATAAGGAGCAAAGGAGTAAAAAATATGATAAAAAAACATGCTTTAACTATATATAAAATAACAACTGTTTTGGTAATTATTACTTGTGCAAGTGAACTATTATGTATTCTAACTAATCAAGATACCCCTTTCCTACATTTACTTTCCTCAATTATCTTTACTTTGCACGTAATAGCATCATTTATAAAGGACAAATTCTATAAAAACCCGAAATTAGAAGATGGCTCTAACATTAAAGACTAATAATAAAGGTGACAGTTCTCTGCCTTGACAAATGATTAAGAATTAACCCATCAAGATGAAGGCTCATCCCCTATAGACTAATAAAACGGCATCCATCGTTCGCAAGACCTTCTCACTAATCTTAAGCATGGTGTTACCTATAACTCAGCAGATAAACTCGAAGGAAAGTCACCTTACACCACAAAGCTTAAATCTGAGATTTTTTCATCCTCACAACCGTAAATCTAAACAAACAACAAAAAGAGATGCAGCCTTTCGGTTACATCTCTTTTTATTATGCTTTGATTTTAATAGAACATTAAAAATAAAACTCCTGCATATCGTCAAGGCGGAGGAGCATAGGCGAATAACCTCTTGCCACACCTACATCAATATCAATCCAGGTGTCTGTGAAGACCGGCTTATTAGTATACTTGCTGCCATACAAATCAGTAGGTGTGTGACCGAAGATTACAATTCTGCCGTCTTCAAAAAATCGCGTATCAAGGGAAATTCTTGTCCACAAAAGATCATATTCGGAATATTCAGAAAGCTCCTTATCCGCTTTAAAATCCCCAAGTCCGCTATGACAGAGTATGTAACTTTTATCCCCTACCTCAATCTCTTTGTAAAGAGGAGCTTCCTCTATAAAATCAAACAGATATCTGAGTTGCGCTTTGGTATATGCTCCGATAGAATCAACGGTTGTGTCTCCTCCATTTGCCATCCAGACAGAGAAATTCCTACGCTCCGTACCCACAAGGTCAAGAACAGCAGGTATCTCGTCACGCTCTAAGATGTCTCTGTTTTTAAGGAGCATTGCCTCGTGGTTGCCCTTAATCAAGGTAACATTGGGCTTTGTCATTATCCATTTAATAATTTTAAGTCCTTCTTTTCCTCGGTCAATACAATCCCCGAGCACATACAACTTATCCTCATCGGCAAAACCGATTTCCGCAAGTTTTTCCAAAAGTTTTGCAAGAGGATACCCATGTAAATCCGATACAACTAAGGTCACGTCAACGCCTCCTTCAACATAAATTCATACTTAAACAATTAGTAGATTAATATAATATTCCACAAACATACACCTGTCAACATCTACTTTTAAAAATTCCCAACGAAACTTTTTCTTTGAGATTTGTGTGCTTTTGTGTGCGCTTTTTCTCATTTACACAAAAGAAAGCAAGGGTAAAATAAAAAAAAGAGATGCAACCTTTCGGTTACATCTCATTTTTATGGTCCCGCTGTCTCACTGAAATCCGAACTAATCTCACAAGCTTCTTCAAGCTCGTCAAATGTTATCTCCTGTGAACAATCTTTATAATTACAGCCTATAAAGATACTGCCATCATCATATAAAACTACTTTATTGATAAAAGTATCGATTAAACGACGGCGATGCTCAAGTTTGTTAGTATTAAGTTTACGCAAACGCTCCAGGAAAGCTAATATATGTTCCTGGTTTATAAGCGGCTTTGCCATTTCTTCTTTAATAATCTGAGCTGAGAGTTCATTCTTTTGCTGCTCGAGCTCCTGCATTCTTTGCTTGGTAGATGGAGTCAAGATACCCTGCTGAATTGCATAAAGTAGATTATCAATAGCTTTCTGTGTTTCATCGTACTGTTTTCTAAGCATAGGTAATGTTTCATTTTCTTTACCAAAGACAGCAACTACTTTATCTGCTATCGTTTCCAAAAGCTCATCATCAAATAAAATCTTTCTGATATAGTCAATCACAAGGTCTTCTATCCACTCTTTGCGAACTGTTTTCTTATCACAAGTCTTGTGCCTCTTTGCGGTTATACATTTATAATAACGGTGAACTGTACCTTTACTCTGACTATGACCACTCTCACCAACCATAAAACTCTGGCACTTACCGCAGTAAAGCTTAGTTGTCAGCAAGTATTCCTCTTCGGCTTTATGTCTTGCCGGAGTTTTTTTATTTGCAACCATTCTGTCTTGAACTCTATCAAAGAGTTCTATTGGCACAATCGAAGGAATGGCACCGGGCTGAATAACATCACGAAACTTATATTCGCCTATGTATTTTCGGTTATGCAACATACTGGTAACACTGTTAATGCTAATCTTTCCGCCTCGCTTTGTACGAATACCCATAAGATTAAGTTCATCGGTAACCTCCTGCATAGAAGCACCCTCGGCATATCTTTTATAAGCATGAATTACAGCAGGAGCCGTAACAGGGTCAATCTGAAAGTGCTTTTCCGAATCAATAACATAACCTACGGGCAGAGTGCCGCCGTTGTATTTACCTTTGAGTGCATTGTCAGTCATACCGCGGACAACTTTTTCTGCAAGCTCAGCCGAGTAATATTCCGCCATACCCTCAAGCAAAGATTCCAAAAGTATACCCTCTGCACTATCTGATATTCTTTCAGTTGCAGACAGAACCCTTGCACCGTTCTTACGAAGGATAGCTTTATAGTGTGCCGAGTCGTAACGATTACGTGCAAAACGGTCAAGCTTCCATACTATAACCACATCAAAATTACCGTTTTCGCTGTCCTTTATCATTCGCTGAAAGTCAGGACGATTATCGGTTTTTGCTGATAAAGCCCTGTCTATATATGTTTCGATTATCTGTATGCCATTCTTTTTGGCAAACTCATTACACTCACGAAGCTGACCTTCAATAGACTCTTCACGCTGATTGTCACTTGAATATCGTGCATATATTACGCCTTTCATTATACCACTCCTCACTCGAACATCTGTTTGCAATTCTATTTTAACATATTGTTTCGGTTGTGTAAAGTAAAAAAGGTCGAAATATGATTTTAAAAAGCTAAGCAATTTCATACATAAAAGTAATTAATGCGAACCAATACGCATAAAAGTGTGATCAACAATACACAAAAACGATATAATTTTGTGAAATAGTATTGTAATTTACTCGTCTGCGTTATATAATAAAAATGTGATTTTATAACGCTAAAACTCCAATAATAATGTGAAGGAGTGCTTTTATGGAACGATTTATTTTAAAAAAACTGCTGGATTGGAAGAACTCACCATATCGTAAACCTTTGATTATGAAGGGTGTTCGTCAGGTTGGTAAGACATGGGTTTTGAAAGAATTCGGCAAACGATATTATGAAAACACCGCCTATTTTAACTTTGATGAAAACGAAGAATACAGACAATTCTTCGAAACCACAAAAGATGTTGATCGTATTTTACAAAACTTAATGTTAGCAAGCGGTCAGAAGATTGTGCCGGAAAAGACTCTGATCATTTTTGATGAAGTACAGGATTGCCCCAAGGTTATCAATTCTATGAAATATTTCTGCGAGAATGCTCCGCAGTATCATATTGCTTGTGCAGGCTCTCTGCTAGGTATTGCTCTGGCAAAACCTTCTTCTTTTCCTGTGGGAAAGGTCAACTTTATGCAGATTGATCCCATGACATTTGAAGAATTTCTGCTTGCCAATGGTGACGATAACTTGTTGGCATTTTTGGAAACTTGGGATTCACTTGAACCAATTCCGGATGCTTTCTTCAATCCTCTGTGCGAGAAATTAAAGATGTATTATGTTACCGGTGGTATGCCTGAATCTGTTTTTATGTGGACTCAGGCTCGTGACGTCGCTGCTATGCAAGAAGCCTTGTCCAACATCATCAGTGCTTACGAGCGCGACTTCGCAAAGCACCCCAATATCAGCGAGTTCCCGAAGATTTCTATGATCTGGAAATCTATTCCCTCGCAGCTTGCAAGAGAAAACAAAAAATTCATCTACAAGGTCGTTAAAGAAGGAGCAAGAGCCCGTGAATATGAGGATGCTTTACAGTGGCTTGTAGATGCTCGATTGGTGCATAAGATCTTCCGCAGCAGTGCTCCGGGGCTACCGATGGCTGCATACGATGACTTGTCCGCATTTAAGATTTATCTGGTAGATGTGGGACTTCTCCGACGATTGGCACAACTGGCTCCTACAGCTTTTGGTGAGGGTAACCGCCTGTTCACCGAATTCAAAGGAGCGTTGACCGAAAACTTTGTAATACAGTCCTTAGTGACTCAGTTTGAAGTAGTTCCTAGATACTGGACACAAAACAATCCTCCCTATGAAGTGGATTTTCTGATTCAACGAGAAAATGATATTTTCCCGGTGGAAGTTAAATCTGAAACCAACACCACCAGCAAGAGTCTTAAGAAGTTCAAGGAACTGTTCCCCGATAAGATTAAGCTCCGTGTACGATTCTCCCTGGACAATTTGAAACTGGATGATGATGTACTGAACATTCCTCTGTTTATGGCAGACCAATCAGATCGGTTGATTGGGCTGGCATTAGAAAAACAGCAAAAATAAATCACGCAAACGAACCCCAAATGAATGAATTATTGAGGCGAATGAAATGAATCAATATAACGAAATTTCTACACTTCAATATATGGGAAGTAAAGCACGTATAATTTCTCATATATGTGATCCAATAATCAAAAACGAGTCAATTGAAACCGTTGTTGATCTGTTTGCAGGAACAGGTTCTGTTGGCTATGCTCTTAAATCATATAAAAGCGTTATTAGCAATGACATTGAGTACTACGCATACATTATCAACCAAGCTATATTAAACGGATGTAGTTTTTCTGAAGCAGACGAAGCTATTTTTTGGATGGCTGTAGAACAACAGTATGTGCTCTTACAGGGAAAAGTATCTACCGCTATATCAGCAGAAAAAAGCTTCTTTGATGATGAGGTGGATTATAAGTTATATCAGTCTTTTTGCGAAAAAACCCCCTCTGTATTTGAAACTCAAAGTGATGATTTTCGTATGGAAGACCTTGCAGAGTTGGTATCCCATGTAACTCCAGGGGATAAACCTACTTTGGACTTGCCTTGCTTATTCTTAACTTACTTTGCTAACGCCTATTTTGGCATAGCACAATGTTGCCAAATTGATGCATTGCGTAGCATCATTGAACAGGTTAAAGATGAATACACCAAAAATATTTTGCTAACTGTCTTAATGTCTGTTATGAGTGCAGCGGCTTCAACAACAACACATTTTGCTCAGTTCTTAAAAGTGAAAAGCAAATCAACGTGCAATAATTTGCTTGCCAAAAGAAAAATCAACATCATTGAAGAGTGTAAGGCCTTACTGAAAGAATACCGTGAAGCAGGATTGTGTGATAAAAAGGAATGCACAAGATTCGATTGTTATAACCTTGATTTTGCTGAATGTTTAGATTCAATTGTTTTGGATAACCGTACGCTGGTATATGCCGACCCACCTTATTTCAAGGAACATTATTCCAGATACTACCATGTGTTAAATACACTGTGCTTGTACGATTACCCGGCAATGGCAGTTAATCCTCAGACACGCGAACTTTCAATTGGCAGATATAGAGAAGATAGACACGTATCAGACTTTGGAAAAAAAGCTAAGGCTTTAGGTGCATTTGAGACACTCATTACAAAGTGTGCTACCGCAGGGGCATGGTTGATGATGAGCTACTCCGATAATTCTATTGTGGACATTGCAGATCTGCAAACTTTGGCAGAAAAACAATACGATGTCCTGATTAAGAAAGTGGAACTTAGTCATTCAAAACAAGGCCGCAGCTCAACATCAAAGGTCGATGAATATGTTTTTATTTGTCGTCCGAAACAGTTTGTCCATGATGTGGATGAGAAATTGTCGGTAATCAAAGAACTTAAGCCAATTGTTGATAACCCTGCTGGCTTTATGCACAACTATATGGCACGCAAACCTTATAATGTTGTTTCTGAAATAATCAAGCGCTTTTGTCCCGATGACGGCTGTGTATATGATCCCATGTTCGGTTCAGGTACGACGATTATTGAAGCAAGTAAACTTGGGAGAAAAGCAATTGGTACAGATATCAATCTTCTTGCATATAAACTGTGTAAAACATCTCTGACAAGATGGGACTTGCGCAAAGTAGAACAAGCAATTGATTCTTTTTGCGAGGCTGTACGCACTTCATGTACCCCTCTTTATATGCATATTGAAGATGAGGAAAATCGCATATTGGAAAGATGCCATTTTGATAGGTGTGGCACAGAACTTGTTCCGACTATGTATTGGTATAAGTTACAGAAAAACGGAAAATTAACAGGGCGAAAAAAGTCTATTGCGTCAAGTGCATTTATAGAGCAATACGAAATCTATGCACACTCTGATAAACAAAATATTAAAGATCTCGCTTTGATCCCAAATTCTCGAATTGCTATCAGACCTAATGCGACGATATATAGTTATTTCTGTAATCGGAATTTGATTGCAATGGATCGGATACTCGATATTCTTCATTCGTATCAAAGTAGCTATTGCTATGATATTTTAGAATTGCTTGTTTCGTCGGCAATCAATCTGATTAAGTTGTCAGATAAAAAAGCATCCAGTCAGATGCCGTATTGGCTTCCCAAAAAGGATGTTACTTCAAGAAACGCCGTGATGATAATAGAGCAAAAGGCAGCTGCATTTAAGGAAGGCTTGGCGTATCTGTGCGAAAAATGCAAGAACTTTGTTGACGAAAATGACATTGTACTAAAAAATATGCCTGCACAGAATATTTCCTTAGAACTGCTTCCGAATGAATCTGTCGATTTGATTTTAACCGATCCGCCTTATACTGATCAGGTTCCTTATCTTGAGTATAACCAGCTTTGGTACAAAGTGATGGGGTGGAAAGGATTTACGGACGAATCGTTAGAAGCAGAATTGGTTGTTTCGGATGCCCCGAGCCGAAATAAGGATGCCGATGATTTCAATCGTATTTTCGAGGTGATTCTTAGCCGCATTTCTCCTGCCCTGAAAACAAATGGATACTTCATTATGTTTTATCACTCGTTTGATCTGAAATCATGGAGTAAAATTCTCAAGACGATGCAGGAACATGGCTTGGCATATTGCGGTCAGATTCCAAGTGCTACGCCAAGAAAGTCTTTCAAAACAATTATGACTCCTAAGAGCACGCTGGATGGTAACTACATTGTTGTGTTTCAGAAGAGGCCAACCGTTGAATCTCCTGAATTTGATGGAACTGTAGACGAGGCAAAGAAACTTGCAATCAAATGTGCAGAGAAAATCATTGCAACACATAAAGAGGTAACCTCTCAAGATCTGTACGACTACGGTATGCTCAAAGACTCTTTTGAACGCGGTTATCTGCAAATCTTGTCAACACAATATAAATCCTTTGTTGATGTCATCAGCGATTCCTTTGTGTTCCAGGATGGATTATGGAGGTGTAAGTAATGTATTGGTTATTAGACTACGCAGAACAGGAAAACCTGCGTCAGCAAATGATTCGCTTGCAAAGTACAATTCTCAATAGGCAACCTCGAGATCAATCTGAGCAAATTTTTCCTTTTATCGGTCGCAAAAGCCGCACTATCGCAAGAACGTTAATTGAAAATCTTACGGACGAGAATGCAATTGTTGTAGATCCTTTCGGTGGCTCTGGTACCTTTGCGTATGCAGCACTTGACGCTGGACGTCATATACTTTTTAATGAGTGGGAGCCATATGCTTACAAAATGTCTACTGCTCCATTCCGCGGTGTTCCAACTACAGAAGAGTATTGTGCTGCTTTGCGGTTTATTGCACAGCGAGTAGAGCCTACTATGGACACCATCTATAAAACAAGATGTCCAAACTGTGGAACTGAATTACCTTTTGATGGTTTATTCTTTGACCGAGAGCCACTTGAATATTATCATCCTACACAACATGAACGCCTTGGCACAAACGGCGAAAATGTAATTTTTAGGAATCGGCGTTATAGATGTCACTGTGGCTGCACAGAAAAACATTATGATGATTTTGATGAAGCTGTACGTCTCCAAGTTGAGGCCATGCCCTGCGATTTCCCTAATGTTGAATTGATTGAGAATTCTCGATTAAATTTTACGGCTCCACACTATACGACATATCAAAATTTATTCTCTAAGCGCCAGCAGATTGCATTAATTACACTCAAGAATGCAATTGCTGAACTTCCGGAAACTACACGTGCTTTCTTCGAAGATACTCTTATTTCGATCGCACACTGTGGAAAATATACTGACTACCGTAGCAAAAGTCAGGACAACCATTGCCCCGAAAATCGCTTAAAGGAAACCAACCTATACCATAGATTTTTGGAGAAGTTGGAGGAACGCAAAAACTATATTGTTGCGCAAGAGTTTGACTTAAATCTTTTAGAAGTAAGTTCTATGGACTATCGGCGCTTTTTGCATACCATTCTACCCAACACAGTTAATCTTCTGCTGACCGATCCTCCATACGGAGATAATGCGCAATACTTTGAGCACGCCCAAAGAATCCATCCACTTATGGGGTATTCGTTAAGAGACGATACCGATAGACTTCATAACGAAGTTGTTGTTAGCAATGCACCTTCCAGAGTGGACAAGCATAACAAAGATCAATTTCTTACTGATATCGAGAGGTTGTTCATTGAAGCAAATCGGATTGTTGATGACCATGGATTTATGGTTTTGTATTTTAGACCGCAGCAACGAGATTGGGTTAGCGATCTTAACAAATTGAAAGATTTTGGAAGGCGTCATGGTTTTGAACCACTTCTCACCATTTCTGCAGGGATATCCGATCCTTCAATGCGAGCATTGGCTTCTGCTGCTTGGACATTCAAAAACGATGTATGCTTTATTTTCCTAAAGCTACAAGAAAACGAGCGTCGATGGTACGAGGGTGAAATAGATATTGATGAACTTGTATTCTTAGCCGCTACAAGCGCTGCAACAGATCAGGGTAATCCATTTGTCATTACACAGTTTAATCAAGAATTTTTATCTCAATTACGTAGATGCGGATTGATGCGTCTCGCTCATCCGATGTATGAGAATAAAATCATAAGAACATTGGATCGATTTACAACAAGAAATGGTGCACAGTATCGCCTGACTGGCCTGTCTCCTTATACTCTGATGAATCGTGAAATGAATGCTGAAATTAGACTTCGTGAGTTTGCTCCGGTCGTAATTGAGGAATTAACTGCTGATGGGCAAGGTTTTACTTTTGAAGAGTATGTGATTCATCTTGCTTCTTTCATGGAAAATGGCAGTCGAGAAATCATTAACCAATTACACACCGCAAATAGACTAATTCCAGAACTGTTAAATGTGTATGCTGTCGAAGATCCCGAACAAGGAAAATTCTTCGCTCGTAATGCACTCGACATCAATCACAATACTGATGACAGGGAGCGTTTGTGTGCAATGGATCCCTATGATTTTGAAAGATTGATTGCGGACTACTTCGTCCGTAGAGGTTTTGTGCACGCAGAAGTGATTGGTCGTTCTGGCGATAGAGGCGTTGATGTCCTCGCTACAAACATTTATGGAGAATATGAATTAATTCAATGCAAGAGATATCGACAAGGTAATAATATTGGTTCAACTCCGATCCAACGTGTCCATAGCTATATGCGCACACGAAATGCAAGTAGAGCTTGGGTAATTACGACCTCCGATTTCACTTCCGAAGGACGTGACGAGGCTCATATCACGAATGTGACGATTATGAATGGTCAAGATCTGTTGCAGTCTTTAGAGTTATATTATCCTGGTCGTTTTTGCCTATAAAGTATTCTTGAGTAAAGAAGGCACTTCAAGCGGCATACGCTCAAATGATGCGTGTGCCACCAGAAAGGGACATGCATATGCAATTATCAAAAATTAAGATAAAGAATTACAGATTGCTTATTGATGCCGAATTGGAAGTCGATCCCAAGACAACCTTAATTGTGGGCAGAAACAACACAGCCAAAACATCCTGTTTTTCGTGTGTTGGAAATGTACTGGATGGGAAGACCGTATCTTTCGATGACTATCCACTGTTAAAACGAGATGATTTCTATTCTAAATTTGAGATGTTTATGGATAAAAAGCTCTCTTATGACGATCTTTGCAAACAAATCGAAGTTATCTCCATAGAGTTCTTGGTAGACTATTCGTTGGATGATCCGGATGATAATTTAGGAGCTTTGTCGCCATTTATCATTGATGTCGATGTGGACACAACAACCGCTTTGATTCGAGCGGAGTATCGCCTAAAAACCGACGAAAAAAACTTGTGGGCACTCTTGGAAAGTAGCTATTATAAGGATGGTGCTTTTTCACCGAGCGAAGATGCTCATAAGATACTTGCTGATAGTTTTGACAAATTATTTGGATTAACCGTATATGCTATCAATCCTAATAACCCGGATGACAAACAGGTGAAAAGCCAAAAAGAGTTACACGATCTGTTCCCGTTTCATGCAATTCCTGCTGAACGAGTTCTTGGTGAAGATGACACACATAGCAGTTCTCTGGGATCGCTAATATCTGAATTCTTTGATACAAGTGAAGCAGAACTGGATCTAGATGTTGCCGAAGAAATCAAACGGTTACGCACAATAGTAGAAAAGGCCAATAAAGATATTCAAAAGCAAAGCGATGAAATTCTTAGTGTTGTTGTAAACAATTCTATTGGCTTTGGCTACCCCAACATAGAAGAATTAAGGCTTGGGGTTACAACTCAACTCAGCATCGACGATCAGATAAAAAATCAGACCAAGCTATCGTATATCTCAGGAACTGCAAATGAAAGTTTACCGAGTTCTCATAACGGCCTAGGTTACAAAAATCTGATCAAAATGGAATTCCTCCTTGCTGCATTTGCCAAGGATATTGAAAAACGCGGCGTTGCGTGTATTCCGCTACTGTTTATTGAAGAACCAGAATCTCATATGCATCCGCAGATGCAGACCGCTTTTGCTACATATTTGGAGAAGTTTCTTGGCAAGCTCTCTACTGTTTATATCCAAACTTTTCTAACCTCGCATTCTGCTCACATAGCTAATACTATGGAATTTGCAAAGGTTCGCTATGCACAAAAGTCTAACACAGGTGTGATTTACAAAAACTTGAATACTTTTGCTCAGGCTAATTCCGATAATGTAGATTTTATTAGGAAGTATTTAACTTTGACCAAATGCGATTTGTTCTTTGCAGATAAAGCGATTTTCGTTGAAGGTGCCTCCGAGCGGTTGTTACTGCCAGACATGATTGAAAAGTGCGAAACAACCGGAGTGTTTGGCTCTTGTAAATTTCCTTTATCTGCACAGTATTATGCTTTAATTGAGATTGGTGGAGCCTATGCATATAAATTTATTCCATTTATTGATTTTTTAGAAATACCCTGTCTGATTCTTACTGATTTGGATTCTGTAGCAGATCGTACTAGTAAAGACGGAAAGATAGTAAAAAAATCCGTAGTAGTTAGCCAAGGAGAAACAACATCTAACGAAACTATAAAATGGTGGGTTCGCAGAAACAAAGGCTTACCAGAGAACGACACATCAAAAGTTGATCTTACAGAAATTGTTGCTATGACTACGGATGATAAAACCATCGGAAAATGTCATATTGCGTTCCAAACAGCTGAAAACGGATTGTGTGGACACTCGTTGGAGGAAGCAATCCGTAATGTCAACCGAACTCACTACGATTTAAGTGACAATATAAGTGAAGAAGAGCTTGAATTCAAAGGAAAGAGTAAAACAGATTTTGCACTCAATCTTATCTATGAATGCTTCGATTATTGCGTTCCAGAGTACATTAAATCAGGGTTAACATGGCTAAATAACCAACGAGTTCTTGAGTAAGGAGGTGCTAGTTTATGGGTAGAGAGTATATTGGTGCAAATTATGATCTTGCAAAAGCTGAAGCTGACAAGGTTGATGCACGGATTATCGAAACACTTAAGTCTGGTCGCAGTTTTCGCGTTGAAGCTGGTGCAGGATCTGGCAAAACTTACTCTCTGAATCGAGTTATTGAATGGATACAGGCAAACAAATGGTCAGACTATAGCCGAAAAAAACAGAATGTGGTCTGTATAACTTATACAAATGCGGCTGTAGATGTAATTGCGGAAAGACTTACAAAGGATTCGTTCATTCTTCCTTCCACAATCCACTCATTTGCATGGAATGCCATCAAACAGTATCAGAGCGTTTTGATAGATGTTGTAACAACAAATCCTGATTATCTGCCAGATGAGGGTGATTTTAATCAGGTTTTTGAAGTTGCATATACTTTGGGACATCGGTACAAGGAAAATGGTGTCCAGTACCTTTATCACGATGATGTTCTAAATTTATTCTGCCTACTTTTGGATAACCCTAAGTTCCGCCGTGTGTTTGCAGATAAATATCCTTTAATACTTATTGATGAATACCAGGACTCCTATAAGCCTATTATCGATCGCTTTATTGAATTTTTTATAGAAAAAAGTATTGGTCCACAGTTTGGATTTTTCGGTGATGCCTGGCAGACTATCTATCAGTCCAACAATGCTTGTGGAGAAGTTGCACATGATAAAATCGAGGTAATAAAAAAGGGGTCAAATTTCAGATCTGCACCAAGAATTGTTCAACTCTTGAACGATATTCGCCCAGATTTGCCACAAAAATCAGCGATTGATGGATTTGACGGCGAAGTTTTGGTGATTACATGTGATGATTTTTCAGGCGTTCGTCGCACAGAACGCAATTTCAAAAACGAATTACCGGCGAGCGAATTAAAGGAAAGGCTTAACAATATCAGAGAAAAGATTGAAAAAACTACGCCAGCTGACGAAAATCTTAAAGTGCTAATGATCACGCATAAAGTTCTTGCATCGCAACAAGGATATGATAAACTTTTAGATATACTGAATGACGGTCTGCGAAATAAAGAAGACCCTTTTCTTATTTTCTTTACTGATACGGTTGAACCCATATATCATGCACTTGATACTTCGAATACCCAATTGCTTTTTGACACTCTCGGAATCAAGCGATATCCGATTACAAAAAAATCCGAAAAAACTAAATGGAAAAATATGTATGTCCAATTAACCGAAGTTCGCACAAAAAAAGCAATAGATGTTTTGGAGACAATCATCCATAGTCAGTTAATACCGATCCCCCCTAAATTAGATGCATGGTATCGACTCTATAAGGAATCTCCAGAAACAATATATTCATCTGATACTACAATCCAACAGTTTTTGCACTTAGATTATGCACAGTTTATTGCTGTAAGGGATTTTCTATATCCAGATGCACAATTTTCAACAGAGCATGGCGTAAAAGGTGAAGAATATGATAATGTCGTTTTTGTTATCAGTAAGGGATGGAACCAGTACCAATTTGAAACCTATGCACCTATGATAACAGGTCTTGCTTCTATTCCTAACGGTAAAGAGGCATCGTTTGAACGAAACCGAAATCTATTTTATGTATGTTGCTCAAGGCCAAGAAAACGATTGTTCTTTTTTATTACTGTACCAATAGAATCTGTTTTTAGAACTTTTTTAACTACTTTGGTGAGTGAGGACAATATTCTTACTTATCAGCAGTTTATAGAAACGACCCATTAAACAACCAAAAACAGCCCACCGATCATTGAACGGTGGGCTGTTGCTATGTGCTCAAATTAAAACTGTTATGTAATATTAGGAAAGATACCTTATTATTTTCTATTTTATTATTTGTCTGGACATATGAGGCTTTGTGTGGTAGTGTGTTGTGCTTGAGAAAGGCGGTGCAAACTGTGACAATACTTGAAGATTTATGGTATGGAAATGTAAGACCAACAGAGAGATCAATAGTCAGAGGTAGTAAACTTGATAACCTTATGAAACTCCTCTGTCAGAATGAAGATGACCTTATGTCAGGGTTTACGGAAAAGCAAAAAGAAAGCTTTGATAAGTTCAAGGACTGTCAGTCGGAGATTACAGATCACCTTGAAACCGAAGCTTTCACCCAAGGTTTTACCATAGCAGTAAAGCTTATGGTTGAGGTTATGAAAACAATGGAACTCCCGGAGGTATAGAAAATGAAGAAGAGAATACAGACAGCAATAATCTTTGCAGCTATGATATGCATGAGCATAAGCGGTTGCAACGAATCAAATGTAACACCAACAAGTACAGAGCCTACTGCGAAAACTTCAGTAACAACAGTAACATCAGCAACAGAAATTATTGAAACAACAGCAATATCGTCAACCGCAATTGAAACAAAAACAGTGACAGAAGCGGTTGTTGCAGTGACAACTGTCACTGCTCCCCAAACAGAAACACCGAAGGTTGAGGTTGAACACTCCGAGTTTTATGAACCGACAGAACCTACAGAGGTTATTACAGAACCTCCTGTTATTACCGACGATACTAAGCTTACCCACGAACAGTTCTCTACCGAAGAAAATATGCAAAGGCTCACATCTGAACTGAATGTTCACTATGCAAAGACAGGGATGACCTTAGACCCCACGCTAAACAAACACAACACAGGTTGGATGTTTACATATCAGGGAGAGATAGATAAAACTGCAGTCAGGTCTTATAACGAACATTGGGACAGAATAGTTGTTGGTATGGATGAACAAATAGAAGCTTTTCTGGCAATGTCAGGTGCAACATATACTGATTTAAGATTTTACTACTATGCTGAGTTGCAACCCGATAATGAATACCACGTGTATTTCTGCTATCAATAACACTAAAAACAAGGTGCAGGCATTACGCTTGCACCTTGTTTTATATCGCTTGTGTATTCATAACCGCTTTATAAGCATACCTCCATATTCCTAACTTACTGTCGGGGTATGCTTTTTGCAGTTTTTTGATTGCTGAATCTCTTGCCTTTCTTACTCCGTCAATTGTCAACATATACTTGAGAGATAAATCTTCAAGGTTTATCTTTTCATAACCGTAAACCCCATAGTAATACCCTAAAATCTCCTTATCCTTTTCAGATAATGTATTAAACAATTCTTTCAGGTATTCTAAACAAAGGTCGTGATAAACGATTGATGCAGCTGACTTTGAAAGATGGTCATCACCTATGTAATTATAAGGATCATTTTCTTCTGTTTCATCTTGAGGCACAAGGTCGTAAACAGAAAGAAAATGCGTGTTGTAGCTTATCAGACTTTGAATCTTAGAAACAGAGAGATTGCATTCAGCTGATATTTCCTCAACTGTCTTAAGGTCAGAATAATATAGCTTCTGCACCTTTCTTAAAGCCGACATTTCTTTACCGGTTAACGATAGTACACCTACGTTATTTCCCATCCAACTATACATAGCTCCCCATAACCACGGATACAGATATGTGGTCAGTTTTGCTTTGTTGGGATCGAAGTCTTTTTTACGCAGACAATGAAAGAACATCAAAGCACCTTCGTTACATAACTCTTCTAAAAGTTCTTTAGTATTGTCTGTTAGATTGTGAGGAGATTCAGGTGTAGTGTTATAGCAGTTAAATGACATTGCTACCTTTTTAGCAATGCTGTATATAAACTTTTTATTCTGTAAGTATAGCTTCTCCAAAGCGGACTCATCACCATTATAAAAGGCGGTTACCAAATCGTAATTTGTCATAAAAACACCTCTTTATAATAATCATATCATAACAGGTGTACGATAAACCGTGCTTTATGTCGATTTTGGTCTGCCTCTCGGTTTTGTTTTTCTGACTACATTGCAAAGAGCATAAAGATTTTTTGAAGCAAGCTGTGCTTCGAATTCATCATTAGAAACTCCAGAGCTTGTAGTCGCATTGAAGTACAGTTCTTTGGCTTTTGCGTATAGTTTATCTTTATCCTCTACCGAGATAATATATCTTGAACAGTCTTTGTCAATGCGCTGATAGCAACGCTTTAATGATTGTGCTTTCGGGTTGTCAGGTGTCAGTTCCTTAATTCCCATTCGATGATAACCGAGTTGGGCACAAGTGTACTGTGGATTGTCAGGAGCAGGCTGGTCACAATATTTTGTATGGTAGCCTTTTTTCAGAAGAAAAAATCTTTTGCAATATTCACATTTGCGGATAATATATCCCAATTCAAGAGCATTGTAAAAATCTGTTTTCAAAAGAGTTTGCAAAGTTTCAACTTCATACAGTTGATAGATTCTGTATTCGCCTGAACCTTCAGATGTTTCTTTTGGAATATATGTGATTTTAGCTAAGTCGCTTGATGTGAATAAGCCTGTTCCTCGGATTGGATTTGCTATCAGTTTGTATTTACGCGGATGGTTAAACATTGCATTAAGTGCCATTGCATAGTTACTTGAATTCAATTTATCAAGATCTGACAGAAAGAAATATATAAAATTATGTATTGTGTAGTTAAAGGATTCAATGTCATATAAAAACAAAGTATAGGTATCGCAGAAATCTTTATAGATTTTCCATTTCATTTCAAGACTCCCCGGAAAGATAAGCAGATTTCTGCTTTTTGCAGGAGGCACCTCTGGTATAGGCGGTTGCTCTTTATTAATAGTGCAAATTTCTCCACTCTCGCAATTCTTTAAACTAAACGTTTCTATGCCACCGTATTCTCCCGGGTTTTGCAAGTAATCATCATACGCAGTAATTTTTCTGAGGATCTCTTCATCTTTTGAGGTGAGCTCATAACTATCGTCCTCAAACAGAGTAGGCTGAGAAGTTAAAATTCTTGCTTCCTCCAATATTTCTGTGTCTTCCCTGAAAAGATTCAGCAAAGGGTATTTGCGTATCATACCATCAAGTTTTATGTATTCTTCATTGGCATAAAACCAATCTGCCATATCCTTGGTTTTAACATATTCATCTATTTTGTTTTCTGCAATATCAAGTTGGTCACGCATTTCGGTATAAACGGTTTTATCAATATTCAAAAACTCTGTTGTGATTTCACCAAGACCAAAAGTTTTACCGTTGATTTCAATATTACCGTTACCAACATAAAAAGCAATTCTTCCGTACATAATCACACCTCCTCAATAATTTGTCTGTTGACAGTTTTATATTGTATATGACAAATATTATTTTATCAGAATCCGAAACACAATACAAGCAGAAGAGTGAAATTCGAAAACTTTTGCTCTTACTTTTATTTTAGGAGGTTTCCCTATGTGTGAAACAATTTTCGAAGGCAATATGTCTTCACGTTATCCGCCTGAGTATAAGGTGGAAAACAACTGTCTCTATATGGAGCAGTGTACAAAGCAGGGCAAGCAAACAAAGAAACTCTGCAATTTTACTCCTTATGTCATTTCTGAAATCACTCAGGATGACGGAGTAAGTGAAACTAAGAAATTATTGTTAGGAGGTGAACACGAAAACGGCCGTCAGCTTAAAGAAATAGAAGTTGACGGCAATGACCTTGCAACTTTCAACTGGCTGATGAATGCTTGGGGAGTTGATTGTATTCTTGAAATCGGTTTTAACATTAAGGACTACATAAGATACGCAATACAGTCAACTGCGAAATTTGCTACAAAGCAAACAACTTATGCAATTACAGGGTGGAAAAAGATTGAAGGTAAATGGAAATATCTGATGCCCGGACTTGCTGACACCAATGTAAGCCTTAGCGGTAAGCTTGACCGCTATGAATTTATCGAAGAGTACACAGAAAAAGATATTGCAAAGGCTTTTCATTTGATGAGTTACGACGTTGCACCAAAAGAGATAATATATACTTTAATGGCATTTACTTTTATGTCACCCCTGAACGAGTTTCTTCACAGAGCAAACTGTGAACCGAAATTCGTTCTTTTTCTTTTGGGCAAAACAGGTACTCGCAAAAGCACACTATCAGCATTGTTCTTATCTTTCTTTGGTAAATTTACATCTTCTGATTTGCCTTTGTCTTTCAGAGATACTGCCAACAGCATTACACACCATGCTTTTACTCTGAAAGATGTGCTTACTTGTATTGACGATTTTCACCCTTGCGGTAAACAAGAGGAAACAAAGCTGACATCAACAGCACAATCTATTATGAGGTCATACGGTGACCGAACAGGCAGAGGCAGACTTAAATCAGATGCAACACCTATGGATTCCCGACCGCCTCAGGGTAATGCAATTATCACTGCTGAGTTTCCGCCCGACATTGGCGAAAGCGGTACTGCAAGATACTTTGGTCTTGAACTGAAATCAGGTGATGTGAATCTCAGTATGTTATCAATGTTACAAAAAGAAGCTTCGGAAGGTATACTTCAGAAAACAATGTATGCGTATACAAAAATGATTTCAAATTTTGCAAACGCTGATGAGAAAAAGTTTGTTGGTTCTCTGGCGGAAAGTTTCAGAATATACAGAAACGAATTTAACAAACAGAGTATTCAGTGTCACGGCAGAGTGCCTGAGATAGTTGCAAACCTCAGAATCGGTATGAAGATGTTTCTTTTGTTTATGAAAGAACACAAAGTTATTGACGATGAGGCTTGCAGTAAAATTGAATCTGAATTTTTCGAAATTCTTTGTGTACTTGCAAAAAGACAATCTGAAAATATTGAGCAGGACAAGCCTACACATAAATTCATCCGTAAACTTTATGCTTTGATTGACAGTGGTTCTGCAGTAATTATCAATCGAAACTTTGAACCTAATATAACTCCCAATAATCTTATAGGTTATGAAGATGATGATTACTATTATCTTAACAAAACCGCAGCTCACAGAGCAGTAAAGAAACTCTGTGAAGAGCAAGGCGAAAGCTTTACGATTACTGAAAAAGGATTACTTAAAGCCTTGGCTGAAGAAAAGCTTATTGAAACTGCAGAAGGTCAGAACACAAAGTCAGTCCGTATAGGCGGTAAGACAAAACGTGTGGTATGTCTTATCAAATCCAAGTCTGATCCGATAGCAGACACTACATAAGAAAAAAGTGTGACAACAGTGACAATATGGTTGAAAGTCTTTTAGATACTGATGTTTCAGATGATTTAATATGTGTGACAAAACAGGTTACTGAAGCTGATGTGTTACTGAAAATAAAGATTCACAAATCGCTTTGCTATCTGCAAAAAACAATATTGTATCTGTTGTTACTGTTATTTATCAGTACAGATTAAGGTGCGGTTGTTTGCCCGAATTTCGCCCTTGTTGGCGTTTTATAGAAAACAGAGGGTACTAACCCGATTATCCTTTATAACCCGAATTAAGGGCAAAAATCGGCTTTTGTTATTTTTCCTTGTCGGTCAATTTATATCAGGGCTTGCCCTGTATATTTTCTCTCCTTCTAGGAGAGAGCCAGCATCGCATTCGGCTGTACGCCACCCCTTAAATTGGGGCGGTTTTGCCGATGCACTTTATGCGGGCAGAAGCCCTGCACCCACTTTATATTAAAATAATACAGAGGTAATTATGAAAACTAAACGAATAAATTTAAGAGTATCTGATGAAACAGATACCCTCATAAGAACTAAAGCCAAGAAAGCTAATATGACCATAACGGACTATGTTATTAAGTGTGCAACCTCAAAAAAGATTGCAAACTATGACGGTCTTAAAGAGCTGACAACTCAGGTCAAGAAACTTGGTAACAACCTTAATCAGCTGTTGGTTTTAGCAAGACAAGGTAAGATTCAGACCGTGTATCTTGATGAAACACAAGCTGAACTTGCAAAAATTCACGATGAACTTTCAAAAATAACAGGAGGCAGATAGCATGGCCATAGTACATTTTATCAATTCAAAATCAAAACAAACTGCAAAAGGTATGGGCTATGTTCTGAGATACACTACCCAGGACAGCAAGACCATTGATGAGAATGGCGTAAAACTTGTGACGGGTATCAACTGTACTGCCGAATCTGCCTACACGGAGTTTTGTAACACCAAGAATCTTTTTGGAAAAAGTGATGGCAGACAGTACTATCATTTCGTACAATCCTTCGGAGTTGATGAAAACATTACTCCGCAAACGGCTCACGAAATTGCATTGAGGTTTGCTAGTGAATCTGAAAAGTTCAGCGGTTTTGAGATTGTAGTTTCAACCCATTGTGACCGAGATCACATACATTCTCATTTCGTTATGAACAGTGTAAATGCTGAAAACGGCAAGAAGTTTCATATCAGTGAAAATGAGATTGAAAATCTTATGGAACAGTCGGACAAGCTTTGTGTGGAGTACGGCTTATCAGTTGTGCCGAAAACAACAGAGAAATCTAAATCTAAAAATATGTCAGACAGAGAATATCGCTCTGCAGTAAAACGAGAAAGCTGGAAACTGAGGCTTGAAGCTACCATTGCAAATGCAATGAAAATGGCAAAATCAAAAGAGCATTTCATAATGCTTATGGAGTTTGAAGGCTACAACGTAAGTTGTTCAGACTCACGAAAATACATAACTTACACCACCCCTGACGGTAACAAGTGCAGGGATATCAAATTATTTGACAACAAATTTTTAAAGGAGAAGATGGAAAATGAATTTACAATCAGAGAGAAAATCACATCAAGATTTACTGAAACAGGCACAACAGGATCTGAAACTCGCAGAGACTTATGTACCTTGCGTATCCATAACGGAACAGAACTGGAAAGCTTTGATAGCGGAGCTCAACACTCAGGTAAAGGTACTTCAGGACATCGAGGAGAGGCTTCTGTTGCTTGCTACCCGACAGCAGTTGACAGAAAGCATGCAGTCACATCTGGAAACACTTATAAATCACACTCAGAGTCTGAAGACGGAGATCTCTCAGTTCAATTCAAATCTTCAAGAGCCTACGGAGGAAATGAAGAAATCACTGGAGAAATTTCTGACGGATACGGAGAAACAGGTTGGGAGAATGAGCGAGCAGTTTTCACAGAGTCTCTCAGACGAGAAACAGAGGCTCAAGAAACACACAGTGAAACTTATGCTCATAGCACTGATACCCACAGTGCTTCTCATAGCTTGGGAGCTGATACGGCATTTCTTATTGGCGCCTTGAGTGAAATCATTGACGAAGATGATGAAACCGAGGACTGCACAACACAACCTGTAATAACAGAAAGGAAAAATTATATGAAGAAACGAAACCGAAACAACCACGACAGTGGTATGAACATGAATATGTAAAGGAGGAATGGCTCGACAGTAAGATAAATAGCCGTGTTGCCTTATGGCATCAGGTAAATGGAACATACCCGATGATGTACTTGAATCTTTGGCAAGATGCTTTCTGCCAGACATTATAGCTTTCTATGAAACCGAGGAAGGTCAGGAATACTTTGCTCAGTGGAAAGCAGAACGCGAAAAGAAAAAAGCACAGAAAATAGATTCGGAAAACTAAATAGCAAAGGGCAAGGAGAAAACTTAACTCCTTGCCCTTGATTTTTTTGTTTTATGCTTTGCTATTAAAATTTGGATAAGTACACAAAAAGAAAAATCCGAACCCATCTCCCATAATGAGAAGGTTCGGATTTATACTGTATGGTCCGAGTGACAGGAGTCGAACCTGCGGCCTCTTGAACCCCATTCAAGCGCGCTACCAAACTGCGCTACACCCGGATGTCGTTTCGCGACTTGAATATAATACTACATCTTACGCGAAATGTCAAGACTTAATTTCAAGTTTTGAGCAAATTTTTATATACAATTTATTAATGCATCAAATCATAAAGAGAAATTGCTTCCGCGCTCCTGCGTACAATACATAAGCTACGCTGACAGCAACTCCTTAAAAAAACAAGCAGAAGCATCAAGTTGGATCAGGCTGTATAAGTAACCATCACGCATGATGCTCTGCTCATCACTTTTATTTTACCTGCAATCGAATTCGGTGTCAATCAAATTTAAAAACTCTTTTTTCACACATCTTCCTTTTTGCAAATAAAATAAAGTAAAGCGGTATAAATTCTTTTTGTATCGGCAAAAATATTAGCAGATAAAAACTTCGGAGTGTGAAGAATGAACATAAAGCGCGGAGAAATTTATTACGCAGATTTAAGTCCTGTTGTTGGTTCGGAACAGGGCGGCGTGCGACCTGTACTCATAGTCCAGAACGACATCGGAAACCGTCACTCGCCAACCGTTATTGCTGCCGCTATCACAAGTCAACAAACAAAGGCAAAGCTGCCTACCCACATTTCAATCGGTGGAGATTGCTGTGGTCTTGCAAAGAACAGTGTTGTGCTTCTGGAGCAGGTACGCACCATTGACAAAAAGCGTCTTAAAGAACGAATGGGAGCTGTAAGTCCTCGGGATATGACTCAGATTGACGAGGCTATTTCTATCTCTTTAGGTCTTATTACAAATTAAAAACAAGGCTGTGATGTTTGTTTCACCACAGCCTTTTGCATTTTACATATTAATTTTCGTAGATAAATGCATTGAGTTTGCTCTGAAGCTCCGTCCAGCTCTTAACCTCAATTTGAGATTCTGTATCATCCGTGTAACTCCAGCCATTTTCAAAGGGTACCGCAGAAGTCTCCACAGTATAATCGAGATAAATCAGAATATACGCAACGAAAAGCTGCAGCTCTTCCATAGTCAAGTCAGTATTAATAACAGGAAGAATTGTGTTTGCAAACTGACGAAGCTCTGTCACACTTGCATCAGACAGTTTTTTTACAACTCCGAGCATAAAGTTTCTCTGCTTTTCTCCTCTTGTAAAATCATCGCCTGTATAAACCTTGCCGTTTACCTTACCGCCGCAATTTCTTACATAGCAAAGTGCCTGCTTACCGTTAAGGTTGATTTTGCCCTCTGCTTCGGTTATAAAATCACTTTCTCCGTTTACTTTCATAAGATCGTTTATGTAGCTTACATCCTCTGCGGTAAGCTCAAGCTCCACACCACCAAAGATGTCCACCGCATCCGCAAATGTAAAGTAATTCACAAGAGCATATCTGTGTACATCAACAGAGAAATTCTGCCTGACCGTATCCACCATAAGCTTTGCACCGCCCAAAGCATAAGCCATATTGAGCTTATCAACTCTGTAGCCGGGGATATTAACAAGGGTATCTTCCATTAAAGATGTGAATTTAAGTTTCTTTTCCGCCTTAGAAACAGAGAGAAGCATAATTGTATCTGTTATTCCCAAATCGTTAATATCATCAACACCCAGAAGAAGAATATTGAAAACATCATTTTTATTTGCAAACAGCTCAGCATCAGGATCAGAGTTTGAGTTAACAGCAGTTGTAAAGGATTCATCATCAGATACGCCTGTAACATTCTGACTTGTATTATCGGTATTTCCGCTTTCAGACTTTGAGCATCCTGCCGCAAAAGGCAGACAAATCAAAAGAACTAAAAAGAGTGCAATTAAAGATTTAATTTTCATAACAAAACCTCTTCTTTAAAATAATCGAGGCTGTCCTGCAAAACAGCAAGACAGCCCTGTTGAATAAATTGTAAAATCAGACGAGAGAGCTTACTGCCTCTTTAAGAGCGTCTGTTCTGTCTGTAACTTCCCAACGAACAGGAAGGTCCTCTCTGCCCATATGACCGTAAGCCGCAAGGGGTCTGTAAGTAGTATTAAGGAGATCAAGGTCTTTGATAATGCTTGAAGGACGGCAATCAAAAACCATATCAACAGCCTTGCTGATAACCTCATCCTTGTACTCGGATGTACCGAATGTATCAACAAAAACAGAAACAGGCTTTGCAACACCAATAGCATAAGCAAGCTGAACCTCACACTTCTTTGCAAGGCCTGCCTTAACGATGTTCTTTGCGATGTATCTGCAATAGTAAGCAGCACTTCTGTCTACCTTTGTGGGATCTTTGCCCGAGAAAGCACCGCCGCCGTGACGGGAGTAACCGCCGTAAGTATCAACAATAATCTTTCTACCTGTAAGACCTGCGTCACCGCAAGGACCGCCGATTACGAATCTGCCTGTGGGGTTAATAAAGTACTTTGTGTTTTCGTCAAGAAGCTCTGCGGGAACAATAGGAGCAACAACATATTCAAGAAGGTCTTTTCTGATTGTCTCAAGGCTTACATCAGCGGAGTGCTGAGTAGAGATAACGATAGTATCAATACGAACTGCCTTGTCACCATCATACTCAACAGATACCTGAGTTTTGCCATCGGGATAAAGATATGTAAGAGTGCCGTTCTTTCTTACCTCTGTAAGTCTTTTTGCAAGTTTCTGAGCAAGAGAGATAGGCATAGGCATAAGCTCCTCTGTTTCGTCACAAGCAAAGCCGAACATCATGCCCTGATCACCTGCGCCAAGCTGATTCATTGTGTCAGCCTCGCCGTCTTTAAGCTCAAGGGAATTGTCAACGCCCATAGCAATATCAGCAGACTGCTTGTCAAGAAGCACTCTTACCTCACACTTTTTGCCGTCAAAACCACAAGCGTCGTTATCGTAACCGATTTCACAAGCCACCTGTCTTGCAATAGCCTCAAAATCCACATCACAGTTTGCTGTAATCTCGCCGAGAATACCGATGTAGTTTGTAGTTGTTGTGGTCTCACAAGCAACATGAGCGTTTTTGTCACACTTTAAAATAGCGTCAAGTACTGCGTCAGAAATCTGGTCACAAACTTTGTCGGGATGTCCCTCTGTAACAGATTCAGATGTAAATAAATATCTTGCCATAATAAATCTTCCTTCCATATAAAATTGCAATAAAAAACCGCCGTCCATTCCGACAGCGGTAAGAAAACTCATCTTTCGGAATTCCGCAGGATTTAGCACCTTACTTTCGCAGGTTGCCGGACTTCACAGGGCCTGTCCCTCAGTCACTCTTGATAAGCGGTTATTAAATTTTCCGAAAATTATTATATCACCCCAATATGAAAAGTCAATACTTTTAACATGAGTTTTATCGAATTTCCTCATCATTTGTAGAAGCTGACATTTCATCAGCACTTGAGGGTACTATCATCCGTTCAACATTCACATTAATATCAAACCCCGACAAAAGCGAAAGCACCTGATTGTAAACCTCTGCGTCAGCAGGATTGGAAGTGTCGGTAATAAAAGCTGTCTCGGGAATCTGTGAATTTTGTTTTTGCTCGGCAAAAAAATCGGAAAGCTCTTCGAGTGTAACCACCTCACCATCAAGGTAAACCACTTTGCCCGACACCCTGATAGTAACATACTCTGCCTTCTGAGCACTATCTTTACCATCACCGTTGCGACTTACAAAATCAGAAATAATCACCGCACCGAAAACTACAACGCACAGTAAAACCACAAGAAAAACAATACGCATAACGGAAGACTTTCTTTTTTGATTCAAACTGACAAAAGCGGTATTTTTTCCTTTTGTTTTATCACTCATACTATCACCTTTTAAATTAAGAAGATACATTAATTTTATCACAAACAACCACCGACGACAAATCACAGCCGAAGGAAAGGTATTTTTTTAAGCGGTGGCATAACCACATAAAAAACCAAAGCCGTAAGAGAGCCTGTCAGCAAAGAAGATAAACACAGCACAGGCAGGTAGTAAACAACCACATCAGAAAGAATCAGAGAAGCCACAAAAAACTGTCCCATATTATGCAGAAAAGCTCCGCCTATACCAATGCCCAAACAACCGAAAGAAATCTTCTTACACCGAATCAAAAAGTACATGCCCAAAGCGGATAACAAACCACCGCAAAAACTCATCATAAAAGCCACAACTCCCCTTGTTACAAGGGCAAACAAAGCCTTCACAGCCACAACTGCCAACGCACAAGGCAAGGAGCAAATCTCAAGCAAAAACATTACAGCCACATTGGAAAGTCCCAACTTCATACCGGGGAGGGTAAAACTTAAAGTGGGAATCATATTTTCAAATGCAGAAAGAACCAAGGCAACCGCACCGAGAAACCCCGTTTTGCAAAGGGTGATCACATTCTTTTTGATCATAATTTTTCTGCTCATAAAATCACCCCGCTACCGCATCAACCGAAGGCTTTGCATCAATATCAGCAGAAGCCACAAGTTCTACCGACACCCTCTCGGGCAGACAAACCGCGGACTGCTCCGACTTTGTCAGTTTACCTGTATTTACACATAGTTTGTCCTTGCAGGGTGAAGAAATAACCTCTGCTCCGTCAGAAGACAAACGAACAATAACCTCCCCGTCATCCACAGGCACAGTAATCTCGTAAGGCTCGGAAACCTCGGCTAAACCGACCTCGGAGTACACCTCTCCATCAACTCGGATAACTGCAACAAGCAAACCGTCTGTCCCTTTAAAAACAAAAGAACACACAGAAATTATCGCCACCAGAGCCACAACAATAACTATCGCCAAGTCCCAAGCCTTAAAATATTTTCTTTTATCACAATGCTTCTTACTATCCATAAAATTTCTCCAAAAAACATGTAAACCCTATTTACAATTATATTACCCTATCCCCCGTTTTGCAACAAGATAAATTATAAAAGAAAAAGGATACCTCAAAAGGTATCCCTTATTCTTATGGTGTTGCCACCAGAACCTAATTGTGACCACAAGTCAAGGAAAAATGAAAGTACAGCACCGAAAGAGAAATCATCAAATGAGTTCATAAAATGCTGCACGTTCCTCTTCTTTTACCTCACCGAAATTAATAGAGAATCTGACTTTGTGTCCGGAGTCCATTTCTATCGTTGTAATCGGCTGACCATATTGTGTAGTTCCTTTCACTACAGTTCGGTGATCGTATGTAAAGCCTTTGATAGAATTGCCCACAATACCATCAAAACGATCTGAAACATCAATCAGATCTACAGTGGGCAAAATGGTGTCTGTCCAGAAATCTGCATACGGAGTCGTTATCAGTACGCCACCCTCATAAACAAAATACAATGTTTGAGTGTAGCAGTTATCCTTATGAAATTCAGGGAGATCCATAGTAAAGAATGTAGGCTTGTCCATGTTGACTTCAGATAGAACTTTCAGAACTTTTTTTTCAATTGCTATTTCGTATGAATCAATACCATTGTAAGGTTTCCCCTCCTCAACAGCCTGGTACACTTGGTAAACTGCCTCAAAAATATTAGCTATAGCATGATTATGTTCACAAGTACCTTGATAGCTGCCTTCCGTACCAATAAAATCCCAAGGAGTTTCATTCTCATAGTTCGATGTTGGTGAAGTTGTTCTGTTCTTTGCTCCAGCGTCAAGCAGAATCTTTGTGGCTTCAATCATATATCGGTCAAAAGTAGAAAGTGTCAATCCATACAAACATTGTGCCCCAAAGCACCCATCACACTTATTCACATCAAACCCATGATCAAGGAAAAAGCGTATGATTGCACACATTGAAGCTCCTAAATTAGGGTTCAGATTCTGATTGTGCTCACAAGTTTCACAGTGGTTTTCATCGCAGTTATCGCAGGCGTCGATGAAGGTATCTCCATGTGCCGACCACCAATAACCGTTCAAAATTTCAGAAAGAATATTTTCGTCATCGCATTTTCCGATGGCGTTGATGTCTGCTCCCTGCCGAATTAATTCTTCAGCAGCATCAAAATTCGGTTTCCCGGAGCGAAACAACTTGATCAGTTTATCTCCAAGTTCACCATAACCATAATCATGGGCCATAATGCCACCTCCTATATATATTGTACTATTAAAGTTGTCCGATAAAACGGATTTAAGTATGATAGCTTTAAAAATATAATATCACAAATTAATTAAACAGATAATAAATTCATTCAAAATATTATTCTAATTATTTTATATCAAATTATTTATAGGATACAATTAGGATACAATGAATTCGATTGATTATAAAGGTGTACAAAAAAACATATATTACAAATTTATAGAGAATAGAAAAAGCACTATGATTTCGTACCTAAACCATAGTGCTGAGATATAGTGCGGGTGACGGTGGTCGTTTTAAATTTGAAAACATCTACTTCGCTTGTTGCGGCGTGTGATAAGTAAAAAGCATCATCAAATTTTTAAGGCCCCATAAAGGAAATCAAATTATATCCCTTCTCTTTGCCGACTTTCATCATATACTCCATCCGATAAAGGAAGCGTTGATAAAAATCAATAACGAGTCCCACTTCGGTATTATCCTCTGTAGGTCTGTTGGCATTATATGCTGCGATTTCTTCTGCGTTGAGGTCTTTCGCGTAAAGCAACTGGTAAGTAGCGGTGCCCCTCTTTATTTTCACCTTCTTTGTGTACTCGGTTTCTCTTCCGGAAGCAAGAGCATCAACCGTATCTACGATGTCCTTTAGAATCAATTCCATTGAATCAAATGTGAAAAAATTATGCTCTAAATACCATTCAAATCCGGAAACATCTTTTCTTTTCTTATTTTCTTCGAGTTCTTCGTCGAAATAGTTATAAAGAAACGGCGTGAGGTATTGGGCAACATCATCTTCTTCAATTGAAATTTCCGCACTTCTCATTTCCGCAACGCTATCCAAATCAGCGGTATCTTCATAGTCGATGATTCGCACCGGCATAATCCAGAAATAAGACGAACTATCGTGGCCATCAACGATACCAATTTCTCTCTTAAAAATGTCTCTGCCGATGATTTTTAACGAAAGTTCCTTTATTTGTGCAATTACCTGGCTATTGCTGTACAGATTTGCAGTAGCCGTATCAAGCAATTTTTCAACTCCCTCAAAGGTCTTATGGCAAATATCTGACTCTAACAAAAAGCAATGGATCGTATGGTAGATGGTGCTATCTGACATATATTTTGCATAGTCCTCTTTGAGCAGCCCAAGCATATCTCGAATACACAGCTGGGAGGGATTGCACAAACGCATGAAATCAGTTTCTTTTTCGGGGAAAACACCATTCATAGCATCCATAAGTTCTTCCCGACTTACATCATCGTAATTGGTAACCGTCAGACGATCACTGCCTGCGTTTCGATGCATTCTCCAAAAATTATATTTGGGGTTATAGATATAGTAAAGATACCCGTCGTGGGTTATAAAGATCATATTTTCTTGAGTGAATTTTATAGCCTCAAAGCCATCAAATAATTTCATAGTCAATCACCTTCCTGTTTGTGTTTTTAGATTTACCTATATTTTAGCACATTATCTGTCCGATTAACAGGACTCTGAAATTATTCTTTTTGACGATTAAACTTATCTCCACAATGAAATTAATCTTTTGAGAAAAATTTCATCGTGATTTTGAGGTAGTAAAAACGGGGAAGTTTGAGTCACTCAACTTCGACTTTTGTGCCGTCAATTTTGATACAATGAAACTAATCTCATTTCCAAAAGTGCCGAAAAGTTTTGTGACAAGTGGCTTTGACAAAAAGAAAAGGAACGCAAGTATCGTATCAATACTTCGTTCCAATATGGTGCAGGTGACAGTGGTTTAATTTAGGTAAAAGCATCTACCTCGCTTGTTGCGGTGTGTTTGATGTAAGAAGTATCATCAACGCTCTCCTTAAAAACAGTTCCCCGAACTGTTTTTGCCTGCGCCTTCGGTGTTCCACCTGCCTCTTGGCACAGTCGCCTTCAAGTCCTGTCACCCAACACAATTCGGATAAATGTAAAAGGGAGCATCCGTTGAGGATACTCCCTTTTACAATGAATTATAACGCAATTTTTGATACGGGTTACATCGGGTTGCAAAGTTGCATTTTGGCTTTTGGGTTGCATTTGATATGCAACCTTTTTGCTTTATGCAACCGTTCGATAAATTGGAATTTATGCAATTCTTATTTTGCAACTCCTAATGCCGGATCCTGTTGTCTATAATATTCCGTAAGCAGTTCGTGGGCTGTCTGTACTCTTTCGCATAGATATAAACCCTATTAAGACTGTCCACACATAAGCACATGTTTTAGGCATCATTAAGAATCCAATTGCAGGCACTGAATCTGCCCATAAAAC
>JAZRMA010000015.1:0-31350 GCA_045647135.1 Ruminococcus sp.
CATCTGCCTTACAAGCAGAGGGTCACAGGTTCGAGCCCTGTTGTTCCCACCAAAATAAGAGTTCCGAATTTTTCGGGGCTCTTATTTTTATATCAATCAAGGGCTCGAACCTTGAGGAAGGTGAGCAGCGTAAAGAAAACAGTTCGGTGAACTGTTTTTAGCTGTGAAGCCCGCAGGCGGGTACCGAATGCGAAAGCATTGGGTCGCCAAGGGTGAAAGACTTGCTTTGCAAGGCTTTGCCCTGTTGTTCCCACCAGTAAAAAAGAGCACTGATTTTTCAGTGCTCTTTCTTACTTTATAACCTATTTAAATATTCTTGCATTTCTTCGCAGGATTTGAAGGTAACGATGCTTTACTTTACAATGTCATAAGGCCAGTCGATGATTCCGCCAAATTCCTTTACATTGGTATAGCCCAAATCAACTAGAGCCTGTGCGGCTATTTTACTGCGTCGACCGCTTCTGCAATACACAAGAACGAGGGTATTCTTGTCCGGTATTTTCTCCTCGACACAAGCGTTAATCTCATACTCAGGAATCATTACAGCGCCATTTATATGCCCCTCATCAAACTCACCTTGAGTCCTTGAATCAATGATTACATATCCGATTTCTGTATCCATTATTCTCTTTGCCTCTTCGGGAGTTATCTGCTCGTATGCAGCGCCTTGCACCTGAGCACTACTGCTCTCCTGCGAAGCATTATCCTTACAACCTGTAAAAAGCGTAACAACCACTCCTATCAATAATAGTATTCCTATAAAGATAATGTATTTTCTCATAACCTCACCTGTTTCATACAAAAACTGACATAAGCCTCGGGAGTAAAACCCGAGGCTCACAAGATCTAGTTAAACATCAAGCATACGGAGGATTTCGTCTTTGTTTCGAAGTCCAACAGACTGGTCTGCAATCTTTCCGTCTTTGAGCACTACAAGAAGCGGAATGCTTACCACCGAGAATACTTGTGCAAGTTCACTCTCGTTATCTACATTAATCTTACCTACCACATATTCGGGATGCTCCTCGGCAATCTCTTCAAGGATAGGTGCTACCATCTTGCAAGGACCACACCAATCTGCATAGAAATCAAGGAGAACCGGCTTATCTGAATTTTTAAGTTCATTAAAATTATTTTTTGTTACTTTGAGTACTGACATATTTTTCTTCCTTTCCAAATTAATTAGCCTTTTGATTTATAGTAAAGCATACAGTGGCAATAGCCCTCAAATTCGGGATCTGCTATCTGTTTGCGAAATTCCTCGCATATACATTTAAACTCCTCTGTTTTCGGGAGTCGGCAGGGACAATATCCGCCCTTTGCCTTGAGTCCGGCACGAACTCTTTCTACTATTTCTTTGTCCTGATTCAAAGTGATTTCAGGCTTCATATTGTTACCTCCTTTTACTTTTCTGACTTTATTATAACAGTATCGCAAGAAAAAAGTATGTTGAATTTTCAACAAAAAACAAATTTTCCCAAAAGTTATTATACAAAATTTTTAAAAGTGAAAACCGTCGCCTGCAAAAACAAACGACGGTTTTCTGTGTATGTATGAAAGAAAGGGAATGGCAATATATTTTTTGTAGTACCTCTTTGCTACAATTACATTCTAACAAATAAGCTGTACCATAAACAGTACATTGAATGTTAATTTATTGCCTTTTTCATCAAAACAGTAGATTTTCGTCTTGATTTGGTGTATAATTTTTGCATAGTAAAGTTAATTACTTTATAAATAACAAACGATATTTAAAGGAGATATGAATTATGGGACTTATTAAAGCAGGACTCGGTGCCTTAGGCGGCACACTTGCAGATCAGTGGAAAGAATTTTTCTACTGCGAATCACTTTCTAATGATGTACTTGTTACAAAAGGCACCAAAAGAGTAGGCGGTCGTTCCTCCAACACAAAGGGAAGCGACAATATTATCAGTAACGGCTCAGGCATTGCAGTTGCTGATGGTCAGTGTATGATTATTGTTGAGCAGGGCAAGGTAGTTGAGGTTTGTGCAGAACCCGGTGAGTTTACATACGACTCCTCCACAGAACCCTCTATCTTCTCAGGTAAGCTTGGCACAAGTATTCTTGAAACCTTCAAGACTATAGGTAAGCGTTTTACCTACGGCGGTGATACAGGAAAAGACCAGAGGGTTTACTACTTCAACACAAAGGAAATTATGGATAACAAATTCGGTACTCCCAATCCTATTCCTTTCAGAGTTGTAGATTCCAAGATTTATCTTGATATGGATGTTTCTATCCGTTGCTCAGGTATCTACTCTTACACAATTTCCGATCCTCTTCTTTTCTACACAAAGGTTTGCGGTAATGTTGAGCAGGAATACACAAGAGATCAGATTGATTCTACACTTAAGACAGAGTTTATCTCTGCTTTGGCTCCTGCTTTCGGCAAACTTTCCGATATGGAGCTTCGTCCCAATCAGCTTGCAAATCATAACGATGACATCTGCAATGCCATGAACGAAACTCTCTCTCAGAAATGGGGAGATCTTCGCGGTATTAAGGTTGTATCCGTAGCGCTCAATCCTGTTACACTTACTCCCGAGGACGCAGAAATGCTCAAGCAGGCTCAGTACACAGCAAGACTTCAGAATCCCGGTCTTGCAGGGGCAGAGCTTGTAGGTGCACAGTCAGACGCAATGCGTGCAGCAGCATCCAATTCCGCAGGTGCTATGACAGGTTTTATGGGAATGGGTATGGCAATGAACGCAGGCGGTGGAATGAACGCACAGAACTTCTTCCAGATGAATCAGCAGCAACAGGCTCAACAGGCTCAGCAGGCAGCACAAACACCTGCTCCTGCACAGGATAGCTGGACTTGTGCTTGCGGCGAAGTTAACACAGGCAAATTCTGTAACGAATGCGGAGCAAAGAAACCCGAACCCAAGACAGCAGACACATGGACTTGTGCTTGCGGTGAGGTAAACACAGGTAAGTTCTGCTCTGAGTGTGGTGCTAAAAAACCTGTATCCTACAAATGCAACAAATGCGGATTTGTTCCTGCAGATCCCAAGAACCCTCCCAAATTCTGTCCCGAGTGCGGAGACCCCTTCACCGAAGAGGATATTTAAAAAATTTTCTAAAGGAGTTATCCTATGGCTGTATTACAGGAATACAAATGTCCTTGCTGCGGCGGTGCAATAGAATTCAGTTCAGACCTTCAAAAGATGAAGTGCCCTTATTGTGACTCGGAATTTGAGATGGAGTCACTCAAAGAGTTTGATGAAGTTTTAAGCGAAGAAGCCAATGCAACAGACAGTATGGAATGGGAGACTACGGCAGGTAACGAGTGGCAAGAGGGTGAGAATACTCATCTTCGTGTCTATGTCTGCAACTCCTGCGGAGGCGAGATCATCGGTGACGAAACTCTTGCCGCTACAAGCTGTCCTTACTGCAACAACCCCGTTGTTATGATGGGACAGTTCAAGGGTGATCTGAAGCCCGATTTTGTCATCCCCTTTAAGCTTGACAAAAACGCTGCCAAAGAGGGACTAAAAAAACATATGAAGGGCAAGATTCTTCTGCCCAAATCCTTTAAAAACGAAAATCGCATAAACGAAGTAAAAGGTGTCTATGTCCCTTTCTGGCTCTTCGACACCGATGCCTCTGCAAAAATGCGTTACAAAGCTACTAAAGTTCGTTTTTGGAGCGACTCCAGATATAACTACACCAAGACCAGCTATTTTTCTGTAATAAGAGGCGGTTCTCTCGGCTTTGAGCGAGTACCTGTTGACGGCTCTTCAAAAATGGCAGACGACCTTATGGAGTCTATTGAGCCCTTCACATTTACCGATGCAGTTCCTTTTCAGACAGCATACCTTGCAGGTTACCTTGCTGATAAATACGATGTAAATGCCAAAGAGAGTATTACAAGAGCCAATGAGCGAATCAGCAATAGTACAGAGGAGGTTTTCCGCTCCACAGTTATGGGCTACAGTTCGGTAACACCAGTGCACAAAAACATTCAGTTTCACAACGGCTGTGCCAAATATGCCCTCTACCCCGTCTGGATTCTCAACTCCACATACAAAGACAAAACCTACACCTTTGCTATGAATGGTCAGACAGGTAAATTCGTAGGCGATCTGCCAATGGACAAAAAGGCATTCTGGCGTTGGTGGAGTCTTCTTACCCTTGCAGGCTCTGCGCTCACCTTCCTTATTATTTTCTTATCACAAAACTGGGGAGGGCTGTTCGGATGATTAAACGAATTATACTTTTATGCCTTTCCTTTGCTCTTATACTTACCGCTTGTTTGTCTGTATCTGCTCAGAGCACAGACAGAGTTTACGACGAAGCGGGTCTGCTTGCAGATGATGAGATTATTGCACTTGAAGATAAGCTGAGCAAAGTAAGTGAAAAATACGGATGTGAGGTTATTGTTGCCACAGCAGATGACCTATATAAAGATGCAATGTATCACGCAGAAGATAAGCTTAAGGAACACTTTGAGCTTACAAACAACAGCGAAAAATCAGGAATCTGTCTGCTTGTATCTATGACCGAGCGTAAATACGGCTTTTATTTACTTGGCAAGGCAGACGACAAGATTTTTAAAGAATCGGATAAAGATGAGCTTGAGGATATTATTAAACCCTACCTATCTGACGGCAGAGTTTACAATGCCTTCTATGCTTTTACAAGTGAATGCGAAGAAATCATTGAATACTATCACACCGTAAAGGTTGAATTCACCTGGGTACTTATCGCATTAGGTGGCGGTATAGCTCTTGCATTCATTGTTGTGTTTATTATGAAATCTCAGCTTAAATCTGTTCGGTATCAGCCGGCAGCAAATAATTATCTTAAAGCAAACAGTCTTAACATAACAGAGTCCAGAGACATCTTCCTTTACTCCACAGTTGTCCGTACGGAAAAACCAAAATCCAACTCCTCTTCCGGCGGTGGTGGCGGCGGTGGCGGTAGTGGCCGAAGCGGCTCTTTCTGAGTATAAATTTAATACACAACCATAGTCAAAAAGCGACATACTTTATAGGTATGTCGCTTTTTTATCCGATTTCTATTGTACTTTAACCCTTAATGTGCTACTATTTATGTGTAAAACTTTCTTTGAATACAAAGAAAAAGGAGGCCCATAATGAAAATTTCAACAAGAATTGTGGCAATCGTGCTTTGTGTGCTTATGGTACTGTCTGTTGGTGTTATCAGCATTATATCCATGGTATCTGCAAATGCTGCCACAAATACCCTCACCTACAGTTTCAAAAATAACAAGCAGGGCTTTGCACAGGGTACAATTACTTTGACTCCCGACAGTTCAGACTATGGCACATACTATCTTTACTGGGCAGACAACACAGCCGCCCTTAAAGATTATTCCGAGATTGCTACACTTACCGTAAACTCAGGATCAGGCACCGTTACTATGCCTCAGTACACAGCAATTCCTGCAGATGCTACAAAGCTTATTGCAATCAAAGCCTCAAGTGAACCTGATGAGAGCAAAAGAACAGTTGCCAATGCAACTGCAGTTTATACTATTCCCGAAAACAAACTCCTCCCCTTTGACACAAAGGATGCTCTTTATACTTTTGGATCAATCAGCGACCCTCAGATTGCTAATGACTCCTACGGTTCCGGCTCTTATCCCTATGACGAGGACCACCTCACAGCCGCTTTGAGAACACTCTATGACAGAGATGTTGATTTTACCATTTCTTCCGGTGACACAGTAAACGACCAGAATGGTAAGCAGACTTATGCTGCTGAATACCGCACATATCAGAGAATTCTTGCTGACTCTTACTACTGCAAACCCATCTACGAGGCAAACGGCAATCACGATGTTGGTACAGTATGGAACAAAAACGGCAACTATTACAACGATAATGCTCCCTTTATTATGGGCACAGGTCTTGACTCCAAGGCTGAAACCATCAACAAGGGTCTGCCCTATTTTGAGATAACAGAACCCACAACAGGCGACCACTTTATCTTTATGGCACTTGAAGGCGGTTTCTACACAAACAAGGGCACACAGTTCTCAAAAGCACAGCTGGACTGGCTTGAGGGACTTCTTAAGAAATACACGGGCGATGGTAAAAACATCTTTATCATCGAACATGCAAACATCACAGGTTGGGGCTCGGGCGATAAACTTACCACTCCCTACTACTATGATCTTGCACTCGAAAAGAACAACGCTGATGTTACCCGTTTTGTAAAGCTTATGGAAACCTACAAGGAATGTGTTATCATCACAGGTCACACTCACCTTGAGCTTTCTGCACAGTACAACTACTCCGACAACAACGGCACATCTGCTGTTATGATGCACAACAGTGCTATCGGCGGTGTAAGACGTCTTGTAAACGGCAAGGTTGACAGAACAGCCGTACTCGGTATGTCCGAGGGATACATTGTTGAGGTTTACGAGGATGCTATCCTCTTTAACGGCACAAATATGTACTATAACGAAACTATGCCCCAGTGCTGTTACATCATCCCCTTCGGCACATCTGCAATTGAGAAACCTTCAACTTCCGAAGCAACTTCCACACAGCCTGCTTCCACTGAAATCACAACAACAAAAAGACCCACAACCATTCCCACCACATCCAAGGATGTAACACCTCTCCCCTCTTCCTCTTCCGAAATCACCACTACTCCCTCTTCTTCCAACAATACCGACAAGCCTGTTCCCGCATTAAAATTCGGTGATGCAGACCTGAATAACACAGTTAACGTAAAAGATGCTACCACAATACAGAAGCACGCAGCTTCCCTCCTCACTCTTGAGGGTGTGGCACTTACTCAGGCAGATGTTACTGCCGACGGTGCTGTTAATGTAAAGGATGCCACAGCAATCCAGAAGCTTGTTGCGGGACTTATCACATCCTTCCCTGCCGAAAATAAGAAGGACACAGCACAGACGGGTGCACTTGCTCCTCACTTTGAAAGAGCAAAAGAGGTACTTGCAAGCTACTACACATACAGTTCCTTCGATCAGTACAATGCCCTTAAATACGAATTCAGAGAAGGCTGGTCACTCCACGAGAGTGAGTCTCCTAAAATTCTCCTTGATTTAGAAGATAAGCTTGTAACTCTTGTAAAAGCTATCGGCGGCACAGTTGCACCCGAAGAAGTCGGTGAAATCAACATCTATTTCTCCAACAATAAAAACTGGAGTACAGTTTATGCTTATGTATGGGGCAGCGGTGATAAACTTGCTGATTGGCCCGGCACCAAGATGACAAAAGTCGACACAAACTCCATGGGCGAGGATATCTACCACATCAAAGTCGACCTGAGCAAATATCAGAACATAATCTTTACAAACGGCTCAGGTGCACAGACCGCAGATATTGTAATTGTTGAAGCAGACCACACAGGCTACTATATCTCCGGCGGTTCATCCAATAAATACACCTGCGAAACCTATCCTTTCTTAACCTGATAAAAAATTACATCCTCTCTTTTTCGAGAGGGTGTTTTTGTGTGCAAAAAAGCTCCTGTGAATTTCACAGGAGCTTAAGTTTTATTTACTTAATTATTTACCCTGAGCAGATTTGAGCATTACATCGTGGTAACCGCCCTCAACAATAGAGGTAGCACTAACAACTGTAAGCTTTGCATTCTTCTGCAGGTCAGGAATATTTATAACACCGCAGTTGCACATTGTAGACTTAACTTTGTAAAGGCTCTTTGCTACATTGTCTTTAAGAGGACCTGCGTAAGTAACATAAGAGTCAACGCCCTCTTCGAAAGAAAGCTTTGTCTTGCCGCCAAGGTCGTATCTCTGCCAGTTACGAGCACGGTTGGAGCCTTCACCCCAGTACTCCTTAACATATGTGCCGTTGATGATGAGCTTGTTTGTGGGAGACTCGTCAAAACGAGCAAAGTATCTGCCGAGCATCATAAAGTCTGCACCCATAGCAAGTGCAAGAGTCATATGATAGTCGTGAACAATACCACCGTCGGAGCAGATGGGAACATAGATACCTGTCTTCTCAAAGTACTCGTCTCTTGCTGCTGCAACCTCGATAAGAGCTGTTGCCTGACCTCTGCCGATACCCTTTGTCTCACGAGTGATACAAATGGAACCGCCGCCGATACCAACCTTGATAAAGTCAGCACCTGCTTCTGCAAGGAACATAAAGCCTTCGCGGTCTACAACGTTACCTGCGCCAACCTTAACTGTGTCGCCGTATCTCTCGCGGATAAAGTCAAGAGTCTTTTTCTGCCAGCAGGTGTAACCCTCGGAGGAGTCGATGCAAAGTACATCTGCGCCTGCTTCTACAAGTGCGGGAACTCTCTTTTCATAGTCGAGAGTGTTGATACCTGCACCAACAACAAATCTCTTCTGAGCATCGAGAACCTCGTTGGGATTCTCTTTGTGAGAAGAATAGTCCTTACGGAATACAAAGTAAAGGAGCTGACCCTCTGCGTTTACAATGGGAAGAGAGTTGAGCTTGTGCTCCCATATAATATCGTTTGCTTCCTTGAGAGTTGTATTCTCGGGAGCTGTGATAAGATTCTCGAGAGGAGTCATAAAGTCTGCTACCTTCTCGTCAGCAGACATACGGCTTACTCTGTAATCTCTGCCTGTAACAATACCGAGAAGCTTGCCCTTTGCTGTGCCGTCGGTTGTAACAGCCATTGTGCTGTGGCCTGTCTGCTCGTAAAGGTCGAGTACATCTGCAAGTGTTGCCTCGGGAGAGAGGTTTGAGTCACTCTCAACAAAACCTGCCTTGTAGTTTTTAACTCTTGCTACCATAGCAGCTTCGTCCTCGATGGACTGAGAGCCATAGATAAAGGAAACGCCGCCCTCTTTTGCAAGAGCAATAGCCATTGTATCGTTGGAAACGGACTGCATAATTGCAGAAACCATAGGAATATTGAGCTTGATTGCAGGCTCTTCTACACCCTTTCTGTACTTTGTAAGGGGTGTGCTTAAGTTTACGTTAGCGGGAATGCACTCCTCGGATGTGTAACCGGGTACAAGCAGATACTCGCTGAATGTTCTTGAAGGCTCTTTGAAATAGTATGCCATAATTAGTCCTCCTCAATTACATTTTCTAATTCTAAATAAATATTTTTACTATGTTACTGCAAAAGACTTTAAAAGTCAAGTGTTTTTTTACTTATTTTTAAAGCCTTTTGCATTATTATCTCAACTGGAAATTATTACTTGAAATACTCAACTGCAGAGCGGAAAATACCCATATCAGAGTTACCGGGAACATTCTTGTAAAGGCCATTGCCAACACGCTCACAGTGACCCATCTTACCGAATACACGGCCATCGGGAGATGTAATACCCTCGATAGCGTAAGCGGAGTTGTTGGGGTTAAACTGAATGTCTGCAGTAGCGTTGCCCTGAAGGTCAACATACTGAGTAGCAACCTGACCATTCTCGATAAGCTTCTTGATTACATCCTCGCTTGCATAGAAGCGACCCTCACCATGAGAGATAGCTGTAAGGTAAGTATCACCCACATTGGAGTTCTTGAGCCAGGGAGAAAGGTTGGAAGCAACTCTTACATTTACAAGCTTGGACTGGTGACGACCGATAGTGTTGTAAGTAAGTGTGGGACAATTCTCGTCTGTATCTACAATCTCACCGAAAGGTACAAGACCAAGCTTAATAAGTGCCTGGAAGCCGTTACAGATACCGCACATAAGACCATCACGATTCTTAAGGAGCTCGTGTACCTGCTCGGTAACAGCCTTGTTTCTGAAGAATGCAGTAATAAACTTACCTGAACCGTCGGGCTCGTCACCACCGGAGAAACCACCGGGGATAAATACCATCTGTGCAGTCTTGAGCTGATTTGCAAAGTACTCAACACTCTCTGTAACTGCTGCGGGAGAGAGGTTCTTAATAACGATAATCTCTGCCTCAGCACCTGCATCACGCATAACCTTAGCGGAGTCAAACTCACAGTTTGTGCCGGGGAATACAGGAATAAGTACCTTGGGTTTTGCAACCTTGATTGCAGGAGCAATCTTCTTGTCACTCTCAAAGCTGAGTGTGGGAATCTCGCGATTGCCCTGATCAATGTTACAGCTGAATACATCCTCAAGCTTACCTTCGTAAAGATCAGAGAGAGTATCAATGCAAACTGTCTCTGTGCCGAGAGTGATTGCTGTTTTCTCTGTTGTTGTACCGAGCACTGTGCCAACATTCTCGTCAGCGATGAGCTCAAGAATAAACGCACCGTAATTACACTCGAAGATTTCCTTAGAGTCTACACCCTCTGCAAACTCAAAGCCGATGCCGTTACCGATAGCCATCTTGTAAACAGCCTCTGCAACACCGCCAAAGCCGAGAGTATAAGCGGAGAGTACCTTGCCTTCTTTAATAAGGCTTTCGATCTGTGCAAACACAGCCTTCTGGCTGTCCTTGTCGGGCAGACCATACTTATTATATTCGGGAGCAATAAGAACTACCTTACTGCCTGCCTTTTTGAATTCGGGAGATACAACATTCTGTACCTTACCTGTTGTAACAGCGAAGGAAACAAGTGTGGGAGGAACATCGATTTTCTCAAAGCTGCCACTCATAGAGTCCTTACCGCCGATAGATGCAATCTCAAAATCGAGCTGTGCATCAAAAGCACCGAGAAGTGCGGAGAGAGGCTTACCCCAACGCTGTGCGTCTGTACGGGGACTCTCGAAGTACTCCTGGAATGTAAGGTAAGCGCCGTCCATAGAGCCACCTGTTGCAACAAGCTTTGCAAGGGACTCTACAACTGCAAGATATGCACCGTGATAGGGACTCTTCTCGCTTACATAGGGGTTGAAGCCCCAGGACATAAAGGAGCATGTATCTGTATGTTTCTGCTCAACAGAAACCTTGTTAACCATTGCCTGAATGGGTGTACGCTGGTACTTACCGCCAAAGGGCATTAAAACTGTACCTGCACCGATTGTAGAGTCGAATCTCTCGGAAAGACCACGCTTGGAGCAAACATTAAGGTCAGAAACGAGAGCCTCCATATTCTCCTTGAAGCTGCCCTCTGTGTTCTTCTTGAACTCAGCAGGAGCCGCGGGAGCAATATCAATGTGCTTCTCAGCACCGTTACTGTTGAGGAACTCTCTGGAAAGATTTACGATAGCTTTATCGCCCCATGTCATTACGAGTCTGGGCTCAGCTATTACCTCTGCTACAAGTGTTGCCTCTAAGTTTTCCTGAGCAGCAAGTTCCTTGAAGCGCTCTACATCGCCCTTTTCTACTACAACAGCCATTCTCTCCTGAGATTCGCTGATTGCAAGTTCTGTGCCGTCGAGACCCTCGTACTTCTTGGGAACAGCGTTGAGGTTAATCTTAAGACCGTCTGCAAGTTCACCGATAGCAACGGAAACCCCGCCTGCACCAAAGTCGTTACAACGCTTGATAAGACGGGATGCCTCTTTGTTTCTGAAAAGTCTCTGGAGCTTTCTCTCTTCGGGAGCATTACCCTTCTGAACTTCTGCAGAGCAGGTCTCGATAGAAGAAAGTGTGTGTGACTTGGAAGAGCCTGTTGCACCACCGCAACCGTCACGGCCTGTCTTACCACCGAGGAGGATTACAACATCGCCTGCCTCGGGAACTTCGCGACGAACATTCTCTGCAGGAGCAGCAGCGATAACTGCACCGATCTCCATTCTCTTTGCCATATAACCGGGATGATAAAGCTCGTCAACAATACCTGTTGCAAGACCAATCTGGTTACCATAGGAGCTGTAACCTGCAGCAGCAGTTGTTACGATCTTTCTCTGAGAAAGCTTACCCTCGATAGTTTCGGAAACGGGAACTGTGGGGTCAGCTGCACCTGTTACACGCATAGCAGCATATACATAAGAACGACCTGAAAGGGGATCACGGATAGCACCGCCGATACATGTAGCAGCACCACCGAAGGGCTCGATTTCTGTGGGATGGTTGTGAGTCTCGTTCTTGAAGAGCAGAAGCCAATCTTCTTCCTTGCCCTCAATCTCAACCTTGATTTTTACTGTACAAGCGTTGATTTCTTCGGACTCGTCAAGATTCGGGAGCTTACCCTCTGCACGAAGGAACTTTGCAGCAAGAGTTGCAATATCCATAAGTGACTTGGGCTTTTCTGTTCTGCCCATAGCCTCACGGGTAGAAAGATATCTGTTGTATGCTTTCTCTAAAAGCTCGTCACAGAAAGATACATTGTCAATATTTGTAAGGAATGTGGTGTGACGACAGTGGTCAGACCAGTATGTATCGATCATTCGGATTTCTGTGATTGTGGGATCTCTGTCCTCGGTTTTGAAGTAAGCCTGACAGAAAGCGATATCATCAGCATCCATTGCAAGACCGTACTTATCTACGAAATCTGCAAGCCCCTGTTTGTCGAGCTCAAGGAAGCCTGTGAGAGTTTCAACACCCTCGGGGATGTCGCACTCAAATGCAAGAGACTCATAAGTGCCGAGCTGTGCCTCACGGCTCTCAACGGGGTTGATAATGAAGTTCTTGATAACTGCAAGTTCCTGCTCTGTTACGTCACCGTAAAGGAGGAATACCTTAGCAGAGCGAACTGTGGGACGCTCACACTGAGCGATAAGCTGAATACACTGTGCAGCAGAGTCTGCTCTCTGATCGAACTGACCGGGAAGATACTCGGTTGCAAAAACGATGCAGTCGGATGTATCAGGGAGTTCGTCTGTTACATTATCAAGCTGAGGCTCAGAGAATACTGTGGTCTTTGCATAGTCAAAGAGGTCTTTTTCAATATTCTCTACATCGTATCTGTTGATAACGCGAAGCTCTTTAAGGCTCTTTATCATCAACAGGTTATTGATTTCATTTTTAAGGGATGTAGCTTCTGCTGTGAGTCCCTCTTTCTTTTCAACATAAACTCTATATACCATAATCAGTTTTCCTCCAGAACTTTAAGTGCTTTTGCACCGATATCTGTACGGTAGTAAGCGTTCTCAAAATGAACCTTCTCTACCTCACGGTAAGCCTTCTCAACTGCAAGACTCAGTGTTTCTGCTGTGCATACAACACCAAGCACTCGACCGCCTGCTGTAAGGAGTCTGCCGTCCTCAGCCTTTGCACCTGCTACATATATTTCAGCTTCTAAATCCATATCATAAGTAATCTCGAAGCCTGTTGCGTACTTCTTGGGATAGCCGTCGGATGCCATTACAACACAGCAAGCGGACTCATCCTTGAACTCTACATTAATATCAGCGAGTCTTCCTTCTTCAACTGCCTGCATAATCTCAAAGAGGTCAGTTTTGAGCAAGGGCAGAACAACCTGAGTTTCGGGATCACCGAAACGGCAGTTATATTCGATAACCTTAGGACCTTCTGCAGTAATCATAAGACCGAAGTAGAGGCAACCCTTGAAGGTTCTGCCCATTTTATTCATAGCCTCGATTGTGGGGAGGAAAATCTCCTTCATACATCTGTCGGCAATATCTTCTGTGTAATAGGGGTTAGGAGCAATTGTACCCATACCACCTGTGTTAAGACCTGTGTCATTATCTCCTATTCTCTTATGGTCCATAGAAGAAACCATAGGAACAACCACATTACCGTCTGTAAAGGAAAGTACGGAAACCTCGGGTCCTGTAAGGAACTCCTCGATAACGATATTGCTACCGGAGTCACCAAAAACTTTGTCTTCCATCATTTCTCTGACTGCTGTCTTTGCCTCGTCACGAGTCATTGCAATTACAACGCCCTTACCAAGAGCCAGACCGTCAGCCTTGATAACAACAGGAATAGCGCAAGTTTCAAGATACTCAAGAGCATTTTCTATATTGTCGAAGGTCTCGTACTGAGCAGTAGGAATACCTGCTTCCTTCATCATATTCTTAGAGAAAATCTTGCTACCTTCGATGATAGCTGCCTTACTCTCGGGACCAAAGCAAGGAATTCCCTCTTTGTGAAGAGCATCAACTGCACCAAGAACGAGGGGATCGTCGGGTGCAACTACTGCAAACTCAATGTTATTCTCTTTTGCAAACTTTACAATGCCGTCAATATCCTTTGCACCGATGTTAACACAGGTTGCATCCTGTGCAATAGCACCGTTACCGGGAAGTGCAAAGATTTCGGTTACTTTTTCGCTTTCGCGAAGCTTCTTAATAATGGCGTGCTCTCTGCCGCCGCCACCTACAACCATTATCCTCATGGGGTTCACCTCATGTAAATTCTTTTATTTAGCACTATTCCCCGCAGCCAAAAATGACTGCGAGGAGTTATTTTGTACATATTCAATTAATGATGGAAAAGTCTCATTCCTGTGAATGCCATAGCGATATCGTACTTGTCACAAGCCTCGATAACATTATCGTCACGGATAGAACCGCCGGGCTCTGCGATATAAGAAACGCCTGAGCGTCTTGCACGTTCAATATTATCACCGAAGGGGAAGAATGCATCAGAGCCGAGGGCTACACCCGTGATAGAATCAAGGTACTCTCTCTTCTCCTGTGCTGTAAATTCCACAGGCTTCTCTGTAAAGAGTCTTTCCCAGTTGCCGTCTGCAATTACATCTTCACTCTGGTCAGAGATATAAACGTCGATAGCATTATCTCTGTCGGGTCTGCCAACATTCTCTTTGAAGGGAAGGTTCAGAACCTTCTCGTGCTGACGAAGATGCCAGATATCTGCCTTGTTACCTGCAAGACGTGTGCAGTGAATTCTTGACTGCTGACCTGCACCTACGCCGATAGCCTGACCGTCCTTTGCAAAGCAAACGGAGTTACTCTGTGTATACTTGAGAGTGATAAGAGCGATGATAAGATCGCGCTTTGCATCCTCGGGGATTTCTTTGTTAGCTGTAACAACATTCTCAAGAAGAGCGTTGTTAATCTCGAAGTTGTTTCTGCCCTGCTCAAAAGTGATGCCGAATACATCCTTTGTCTCTACCTCTTCAGGTACATAGTCAGGGTCAATTTTAACGATGTTGTAGTTGCCGTTACGCTTTGACTTGAGGACCTCAAGAGCCTCGTCTGTGTAACCGGGAGCAATAACGCCGTCAGAAACCTCACGCTTGATAAGCTCGGCTGTCTTAAGGTCGCAAACATCGGAGAGTGCAATCCAGTCGCCGAAAGAAGACATTCTGTCTGTGCCTCTTGCTCTTGCATATGCGCAAGCAAGGGGTGAAGCGTCAAGATCCTCAATATCGTCTACAAAGCAAGCCTTCTTAAGTGCATCGGAAAGAGGAAGACCAACTGCTGCAGATGTGGGGCTTACGTGCTTGAAGGATGTAGCACAAACCATACCTGTTGCCTCTTTGATTTCCTTAACAAGCTGCCAGGAATTGAAAGCATCAAGAAAGTTGATGTATCCGGGTCTGCCGCAGAGAATCTCGATAGGAAGGTCTGCGTCGTTTTTCATATAAATTTTTGCAGGTTTCTGGTTGGGGTTACAACCATATTTAAGTTCAAATTCTTTCATAATAAAAGCTCCTTAATCGAAGTTAAATATAGAAAATTAAGCGTGCTTGTTAATCATTCTGTTCTGAGTCTCGCCTGTTTTGAGATCAACAAAGCGAACATAGAGAGAGATTTTGTTCTGCTCATTGAGAGAGTTCCAGATTGTGTTTGTGAACTCGTCAATGTCGCCATTTATAGCAACACGCTCAGGTTCACCCATAAATGTGGGAATAGGATTGCCGTCACACACATAAGTGTGGATAAAGTGACCTACACCTGAGAGTGAATTGTAAGCAAAGTTATATCTGTTGCAGGCAGTACCCTGTGCGTCTGCACTTTTGAGGATGCTCATTTTGTATGTAAAGTTATCCTCTTTGAAGGTAATCATACCGCTGATTCGGGGAGTAAAGTTGGGAGCATCAGGCTCGAACTCACGCTGTGTGAGAGCCTCTTCAAAGCTCATACCTGCTTTAAGACCATCGTAAACTGTGTCTGTCTGATCACCGTTTGTAACGATAAGGTTGTTTTCGTAAACTCTTATGGGAGAGTAGATAATCAGAGAGGGGTCCTCAACCTTGGAAGCGTCGAAGGGATGAATGATAACCTCGTTGCCCTGCTCTATAAAAATTCTGTTACGGCTGTTTTCGCTTCTGCCCATAATGAAATAAGCAGTAACTGCCTTTGTGCCGTCCTCTGACTTACCGATAATAATACCTCTGCCGGGATATGTGTTATTTTCAAGCAGTTCCTTTATACAAAAGTTCTTGTATACATCCATGTTGATTCTCCTTCTCTGAATAAATATCTCTTTATGTATTTAGATTTCGCTTTTTAAAATCTTCTGACACACAAGTTCTGTAGCCGCAGGCAGAATCTTCCACTCTGCATTCTCAAGCACTCGTGCGCTAAGTGTTTCGGGAGTATCTCCCTCTGAAACCTCAACAGCTTTCTGCATAATAATCTCGCCGCCGTCGGGAATTTCGTTCACAAAGTGAACTGTTGCACCTGTTACCTTAACACCCTTCTCCAGTGCAGCTCTGTGAACTCTGAGTCCATAGAAGCCTTCACCGCAGAAAGAAGGAATAAGGGAGGGGTGAATATTGATGATTCGCTTTTCGAATCTGTCTGTAAAATCACGAGAAAGAATACACATAAAACCTGCAAGGACGATGAGGTCAATGTTATTTTCCTCTAAGGTTTCGATAATTTTATTTTCAAAGTCAGCACCAAACTCGGCTCTTGTTACAGCCACCGCCTTAATACCTGCATTCTGTGCTCTTGTGAGTGCATAAGCATCGGCTTTATTGGAAAGCACAAGGGTAATCTCGCCTGAAGAGATTGTGCCTGCTTTCTCGCTGTCGATGAGTGCCTGCAGATTTGTGCCACCGCCCGATACCATTACGGCAATACGGACTTTCTTATCTGTTAACATAAGATAACACCCTCGTTGGATTCTACAATTTCACCGAGAACGTAAGCATCCTCACCATTTGCCTTGAGGATTTCAAGAGCCTTGTCTGCGTCAGCGCTGTCTACAACAATGCTCATACCAACGCCCATATTAAAGGTGTTGTACATATCTCTCTCGGGGATGTTGCCTGTTGCCTGTAAAAGCTTGAAGATAGGAAGAACCTGAACATCGTCCTTCTTAATCTTTGCAGAGAAGCCATCGGGTAAGCTTCTGGGAATATTCTCGTAGAAGCCGCCGCCTGTGATGTGAGAGATAGCCTTAACATTGATCTCGTTCATCAGAGCAAGTACGGACTTAACATAAATCTTTGTGGGTGTAAGCAGTGTCTCACCGAGAGACTTGCCGCCAAGCTCCTCAAAGGTTCTGTTAAGGTCGGCGTTATCGACATCGAACACTTTTCTTACAAGTGAGAATCCGTTGGAGTGTACACCGCTTGATTTAAGAGCGATGATAGTGTCGCCTGCTTTAACCTGTGTGTTGTCGATCATTTTCTTCTTGTCAACAATACCTACTGCAAAACCTGCAAGGTCATAGTCCTCTAAGGGCATAAGACCGGGATGCTCTGCTGTTTCGCCGCCGATAAGAGCTGCACCGGACTGCACACAGCCCTCTGCAACGCCACCAACGATGGAGGCAATCTTTTCGGGATAGTTTTTGCCGCAAGCGATATAGTCAAGGAAGAAGAGGGGCTTTGCACACAGCAGATAATATCGTTTACACACATTGCAACTGCATCGATACCAATGGTATCGTGCTTGTCCATAAGGATAGCAAGTTTAACCTTTGTACCGCAACCGTCTGTACCTGAAACGAGTACGGGCTCTTCCATACCTGTAGGAAGACCAAAGCAACCGCCAAATCCGCCAACATCATCAAGGCAGCCTTCATTCTTTGTGCGCTTGATGTGTGCTTTCATAAGTTCTACTGCTTTGTAGCCTGCGGTAATATCAACGCCTGCTGCTGCGTAGGATTCAGATCTTGAATTATTACTCATAATTTATTCCTTTCCGTTCCAACAATATGTGCAGACACAGTCTGCAGGTAAGCCGATGGCTTCAATCATACCCTCAAGGGACTGGAATTCCAGAGATTTAAAGCCGAGCTTTTCACAGATAGCCTGACGCATATTTCTGCCGCGCTGTGTAGTGCTGTCTGCATATTCATCCATATATTTGAAACCTTCCTCACCCTCAAGTTCCATAATAGTCTTGCGGGCAAGCAGGTCCATTTCTGATTTGCTTGACGAGAAATTAAGGTACTTACAGCCGTACATTATCGGAGGACATGCAGAACGCATATGCACTTCCTTAGCACCGTTGTTATAAAGGAAATCAACTGTGCCCTGAAGCTGTGTACCGCGAACAATACTATCGTCAACAAAGAGAAGTTTTTTATCCTTAATGAGTTCCTCAACAGGAATCATCTTCATTTTAGCTACCTGATTTCGAATCAGCTGATTCTTTGGCATAAAGCTTCTAGGCCAGGTAGGAGTATATTTAATAAAGGGGCGAGCAAAGGTCTTCTTGGAGAAATTTGCATAACCCATTGCGTGAGGAATACCTGAATCGGGAACACCACACACAAAGTCAACATCCTCATAGGTGCCGTTTTTCATTTCGTCACGAGCCATAATCTCGCCGTTTTTATTACGGAACACCTCAACATTAACTCCCTCATAGGTAGAGTTGGGATAGCCGTAATAAGTCCAGAGGAAAGAGCAAATCTTCATCTTGTCAGAAGGAGCCTTAAGAATCTCTTCGCTATCAGCGGTGAGCTTTACAATCTCTCCGGGACCCAGCTCTCTGAGAGTTGAGTAGCCAAGCTTACGGAATGCAAAGGACTCAAAGCTTACACAATGACCATTTTCATCTTTACCCAATACCACGGGAAGTCTGCCCATAGAGTCACGGGCAACAATAAGTTCGTGGTTCGCAGTCATAATCAGGATGGAAAGAGAGCCCTCTATCCTGCTCTGAGCATAAGCAATACCCTCAAGGAAATTCGGCTTCTGGTCAATAAGAGTAGCTACAAGCTCCGTGGAGTTAACTCTGCCACCGCCCATAGCACCGAAGTGAACCTTACCGCTGTCAAGAAGCTCCTTTGAAAGCTCGTCGGAGTTATTGATAGCACCAACAATTGTTATGGCATAGATACCGTTGTGAGAATAGATGAGCAAAGGCTGAGGGTCCTTATCGCTGATACAGCCGATGCAGATATTGCCAGACATCTTCTCCAGATCTCCTTCGAACTTTGTTCTGAAAGGAGTATTTTCAATATTGTGAATATGACGCTGAAATCCGTCTTCTTCGCTGAAGGTTGCCATACCTGCACGAGCTGTGCCCAAATGCGAGTGATAGTCAACACCAAAGAAAACATCCATAGTGCAGTCTCGTTTAGAAACTGCTCCGAAAAATCCGCCCATTTACGAGCACCTCCGAGAAACGCTTTTTAAAAAATTACTCAAAGAAGAGTTTGGAGAGTGTCATAGGATCAATGTACTCACCGTTCTTGTAAACTCTCATATTGCCGGAAGCGATTTCGTCGATGAGGAATACCTCGTCGCCAACATAACCGAACTCAAACTTAATGTCGTAAAGAGCCATACCACGCTTCTGCATTTCGTCATCAACGATATCTGTAATTTTCTGTGTCATTTCTTTGATTGCAGCATACTGTGCAGCGTTCATAACGCCGAGAACCTCAAGACCGTCTGCTGTTACAAGGGGATCGCCCTTCTCGTCGTTCTTGAATGTCATCTCAACATAGTTGGGAAGATCCATACCCTCTTCACAGTAATCGCTGTAACGACGGAGGAAAGAACCTACTGCCTTCTTTCTGCAGATAACCTCGAGGCCTTTACCAAAAGGCTTAGCAGGAAGAACTTCCATAGTTGTTGTATCCATATCAGCAGATACATAGTGAGTCTTGATGCCTGCAGCCTTGCAGAGTTCGAAGAAGTAAACGGACATTTTGAGGTTAACTGCGCCAACGCCCTCGATTGTGAGACCTACAGAGTTCTCACCGGGATCAAACACGCCGTCTTTACCTGTGCAGTCATCCTTGAAAAGAAGCTCATAGTTGCCGTTTTCAAGTGCAAATACGTCTTTGGTTTTACCTCTGTAAACAAGTTCTTTCATAATAAATATCTCCTTAAAATAAAATTTAACTGATTTAAGTGTTTGCTTTTTTAGTTTGCAAATTCATTTTGGATTGCTGCGTCTTTCTCCAGCACCTTTGCGGTTGCTTTTGCACGATACTCGTCGTACTTTTTGGAAAGCTCTTCGTCAGCAATTGCTAACATCTGAATAGACAACAAGGCGGCGTTGGCAGCTCCGTCAATAGCAACTGTTGCAACAGGCATACCGGTAGGCATCTGTACAGTTGAGAGAAGTGCATCAACACCGTCAAGATACTTTGATTTAACAGGAATACCGATAATCGGCAAAGAGCAGTTAGCTGCAAAAGCACCTGCAAGGTGAGCAGCCATACCTGCAGCGCAAATCATTACGCCGAAACCGTTTGAGCGGGCAGAGCGAGCAAACTCAGCTGCCTCCACGGGAGTTCTGTGTGCAGAGAGAACTCTTACCTCAAAAGGTACACCGAACTCAGCGAGAATATCGGTTGCTTTTTTAACAACAGGCAAATCGCTGTCGCTACCCATAATAACTGCAACTTTTTTCATTGTAAATTCCTCCGTTCTATCTGGAAAAATAATTTGTAAAAAAACAAAACCGGACAGACCTGCAGTAATGCTTGCAGATCTGCCCAGGCGGTCGACAAAAGATGGTTTTCTGCTCCCACGTGGTACTCCACAAATCCGCCAGTTACAGAAAACATTATTGCTTTATAATTATATCATCAACCCATTTTTAAGTCAATAAAATAGAAAATTTGTTTATGTAAATTATTTATAAATCTTACGAAGATGTTTTGTGTAAAATAACAAAGAACCCTGACGCATTTGCACCAGAGTTCTTTATTAATTCTTTAAAGAATTATTCTTTATCTTTTTCGTAATTTCTGCCTTCTCCTCTGTCGGGAAGAGCCGCAATGAGCAAATGTCCCACAACAGGAAATGCCCAAGGGAAGAAAAGATACATAAGGTCCGTGTAACCCTTGTCCATTGCCGCAAAATAAAAATATCCTGCAAGCAAATATTCATAATAATACACCCGACAAAACATTATTCCGCTTCCGAGCACAATAAAAGCTGCACCGATCATATCTTCTGCTAAAAGCACAAAAAAAGAAATTACAACACCTAATATTATTAAAATAAATAAAATTAAAAACGCACGATGTACCCAACCGCCTATTTCAGAAAGTTTCGAAAACATCCCTTTCTTTGTTTTCAAAACAGTTTCATCGGCTGTTTCGTTATTCTCATAATATGCATCATCTTTTTTTGCGTCATCCGATTTTTCATACTTTTTCTTTGTGAATCTTACATCACCGTAAAAAGCATCATATTCCAAAACAAGCGTTATATTTTCATCTGCATTTATTCTGAGTTTGCTGTAACTCATTCCCTCATACATAGCAGCCACAACACAAGCCTTTGAAATCTCAAAGCTGACAGGCTGCTCAAATGTGAACTCTCCTTTAAGCTCACCATCGATGTAAATACCAAACTTCCCATTCGCCTTTACATCTTTGTCATTACACACAGGTATTACAGTAAGTTTTCCCATAAATTCCACCTCTGAAACAATTATGTATCCATCTCGAAATAATACAGAACATCCTTATCCAAATCGTACATTGCAACCGAAAAGTTTAAGGAATATCTTTGCAGGAATTCAGAACAGTCCGATTTGTTTTTCGCTTCTGCGTGTCGGTCAATAAATTTATAAACTCCGTTCTTAACCACGGGCCACTGTTCTTCTTCCGAAACATAAGAATAGGTAGCACCATTAAATTCTTCCCCACACATCACGGCTCTGAGTTCAGGAGGCAACGGTAATGTATTCCAATCCCCCACTATCTCTCTTGCTTTTTCCTTATTATCGGAACAATCCAGAACAAGGTAATATCTGCCGTCTCCGTGAGACCCTCCGTGAGTATCTTTTTCGGAGACTATATGAAAGTTACTTTTATCAAAACCAAAGTCTTTTTTAAGATTGTCCCCAACTAAAAAACACGCAGAAAACATAAAGCATAGCAAAAGGACAAGAGTAAACACTTTTCCGATTCGAGCAAATAGTTTCATTCATATCACTTCTTAATTTTTTGTTAAATTTAGCATATCACAAATCTTTGCTTATTTCAAGCAACAAGAGGTTTTATTACATAGAAAAGCCTATGCTTGCGTAATTACAAACATAGGCTTTTATCTGGTGTGGATGAATGGACTTGAACCATCGACCCCTTGCATGTCAAGCAAGTACTCTGACCAGCTGAGCTACACCCACAAATTATTAAAGCCTTACGATTATATCATAAGGCTTTAATAAAGTCCAGTATTTTATCTCAAAACATCTTTTGTTTTCCACAGCATACTGCCATCGTCAAAAAAGTATTCAACTGCTCCCTTATGACGCAGATATGTGAGCTGACCGCGGACAGCAGAGCTTACCATTACAAAGCCGACAAAACTTTTATTCATCTTGTATTTTGTCATCAGATACTCTGTAATTTCTTCGCAGGTTTTGGGAGTTTCAAGGGCTTCCTTTACAGCACTCTCCACCTCTTTGAGAGCTGACTTATTTACCTCTGCAAGTTTTACTATATTTCTTGTGAAACCGCCATGAGAATGCACACAAAGTTTCCCCTGCAAATCTTTAACTCTCTCCAAAGTTTCATACTGACGCTCCACATCGAAGATATAGGTTATGGGAGATTTTTGAAAGTACTCCTCTCCTATCACTGCGTCTGCTGTAAAATAAACATCGTCTGCCGTTTTAAAACCTATCATATCCACAAAGTGTCCGGGAAAATGTAAAATTTCAAAACCTTCGGGCAGCTTCAAATCCTTAACATCCTGCACATCGCAGGCAGGGGTATTCATAACCCTACCTCTGAAATCCTTGCACGGAAAGGACCCGTACACCACCGCAGGCTCAATATCGGGATATTTTACAAATATCCGCTCCGCCTCGGATGCGTATGCCTTTGCTCCTGTGACCTCTGTAATATACTTACATCCGCCTGCATGGTCTGTATGAGCATGAGTAAGAAGCACCGCTTTTACGCTCCACCCCTGCTCATTTATTATATTAAGAATACACTTTGCATCATCTTCATTTGAACCTGTATCAATAACAAAGATACTGTTATCCTCGTTCAGAAAAATGCCGATGTTTGTGGGCATTTTTATAACATAAGTATTGCCTGCAAGATGTATAAGCTCTGCCATTTTATTCATCTCTTTTTTTAGTAATTTCTTTGTTATTATATCCCCGATTTCCCGTAAAATCAACAGACCCTCGGAAAAATCCGAGGGCCTGCTAAAAAGAAGAGTGATGATTTTGTTATGACCAACCGTGATTGTAGGTGTATGTACCACCATTCTGAGGAAGATCGAAGTCCTGAGACTTCTGGTTACCATTGGTGAAATAGAGCTTATCGTATTTCTTATCAAGGCTTACCTTATACTTATTATCACCACAGGACTGCATATTGATTTCGTCGCGCTGTCCTGAGTTGGAATTTGACCAGCAAACAACCTTTGCACTACCCCAGCCGTTTGTATCTACAAAGTAGATCTGAACACTGCCGTAGTTGTTATTGCCGCTGTTACCACTATTGCCGCTATTGCCACCGGAGCCTGAATAACTGCTCCAGCTGTTCTGTGCATAGTTGAAGATTTGATTCGAGGAAGGAATCTTAAGGTCTGCACTCTGACCTGAGCCGTTATCAGAGAAGATAATCATATCATACTTTGTATCCAGCTCAATCTTGTAAACATCGCCGGACACATAAGTCATCTTGCCACCGGGCCATGAGCCGTTGCCTGCTTCAACAGTAGAAGAAGACCAGACATAAGCATTTACACTACCCCAACCCGATGTATTCTTGAAATACACTACTGTCTTATTTGCAGGAGCAGGAGGTGTAGGCTGAGTTGTGGGCTGTGTGGGTGCAGGTTTTGTGGGCTGTGTTGTAGGCTTGGTAGTAGGTACAGGCTGTGTAGGTGTGGGAGTTGAAGGCTTAGTAGGCTCAACTGTGCCGCCGCCTACTGTGTACCACTTTCCAACAGGAAACTCTGTAATAACCCCTGCTATCATCTTCTGTATGGTAGTTGCATCTTTAACGGATATTGTGGACTTGCCTGTTACCTTTGCAACCTCTTTGGAAAGAGCGCTTAAACTCTCAAGGCTTGAGCAGAATTTCTGCACCATTGTTGCATCCTTAACTGTTACCGAACCGCTGAAATCCACATCGCCATAAAGATATTTTACCTCAACATCAGGCTCTGTGGGCTTCTGAGTGGGTGCAGTGGGAATTGTGGGATTTGTGGGATTTGTTGTAGGCTTAGTGGGTGTAGGCTGAGTAGGTGTGGGAGTTGTAGGGGCTGTTGTAGGCTTGGTAGGCTTTACAACCACGTGCTCCTGCCAGGAATTATTCTTGTAAATCATAGCAGAACCTGTATAATCAAGACCTGACTCGTTAGCACCGGGAATCTGCTGACCGTTGTTATCTGTAAAGAGAACCTTACATTTATCAAAGTTTGAGGGAACCTCCATAAACCAGATATTGTTGTTCTCTTTTGTCATCTTTGTGCCGGGCCACTCTGCCAGAGAGCCGTTATCATTGTAAATATAGCAATACACCTGACCCCAGTTTGTAGAGCTGTTATCAAAGTAAATGCCCGCAGCAGAAGGATCTGCCTTTGTGTATGTATATGTTTCTGTGTTGCCGTTCGAAACCTTTACCGTAACGGTTGTTTTGGTGCCGTACTCTTTACCGCCGCCTACTGTAATCTTCTGACCGTTTGTAAAGTTCTGATATGCACCGCCGTCAATGCTGTACTGACCGCTTGTTGCGTTCTCAACACAGAGTGTAAGAGTAATAGATTCTGACTTATAAACCTGAGAATCGGGAGTAACAGATACAGAAGGACCTGCAGGCTTGGGAGGTGCAGCATTAAGCAAAACTGCAATACCTGAAGAACCGATGTGACCCGAAATTGTAGAGGAAGTAACTGTCCAGGTACTACCAGATACAAGATCCTTGTATGTGCCGGGCTTTGTGGTACCGCCGCCGTTTGAAATGTTAATCTGGAAGTTACCGCCGCGACCTGCTACGATAACAGCACCGCTCTGACGACAAACCGCTGCATTGCCGTTTTCTACAACATAGTAGTCTTTCTCGCCAATACACGCATTCTTAAGTTTATTTACTGCTGCAACTTCAGCATTTTTGAAAGCTGTGCTACCCTTCTGACCTGAACGGATGCTGCTCTTGTCAGTAGAGCCGGGACGGGAGAAGTAAAGAGCATTGTTGCCGTTTCTGGAAGCAGCAACAGCATAAGCTCTGTCAATTGTATTCTGACTCATTCCGTGGGAATAGCCCCAGTCATATCCGTTTGAATATGTATCGTGGCTTTCACCCCAGTAAACGAGCTTGTTGTCAGCAACGCCTCTCTGAGACCAGTTGCCGATTGCCTGAGGAGCATTACCACCGTTAAAAGAGTCTCTGAGAGTCATACCGTAACTACTGTCGGTTACACTCATATATCTTGTATATTCAACCATAAGGCCTTCGTTACCTGAGCCTCTGTCATCGGGACCAACAAGAATTTCGCCATAGTGCCACATTCTGTTATTGCTTGTAACAGCAGACCAGAAGTTACAGCCTTCGGAAGGAAGAGAGATATGTTTTGCTGCATCCCAACGGATACCGTCAACACCGATACCCTCCAACTCTTTCATATAACCTGCAACAACCTGCTGAACATAAGAATGCTCGGAGTTAAGGTCGCGCATACCGATTTCGCCGTGAGTTACCTGATAACGATCTGCCCAGTTACCTACACCGCCCATTGAATGCCAATACTGGCTATCCTGAAGGTCGGACTGTACTCTGTGGGTTTCGCCGTTAAGGTGGTTTGCAACCACGTCAACGATAACCTTGATGCCGTATTTATCAGCCTCCTGACAAAGAGCCTGAAGATCACTCTTTGAACCGAGAGGGCCGTTACCTACATTGAATGAGTAGGGCTGATACAGCCAATACCACTCGCCGCCTGCTGCAGGCTGCGCAGGAGAAGTCTGTACAGATGTAAAACCTGCTTCTGCAATATTTTTAAGTTCAGCTTTAATATCGTTATACTTCCAGTTAAAGCAATGCAGGATGTTACCATCCTGAATATTTTTTGCAAGTCCGTAATTTGCACCTGTCTGTGCAACATCAGCATATGCAGATAAATTTGCGGTATCAGTTTCCACCGCTACCGCTGTTGGTACAAATAAAGCAGAAATAAGTGTACACAACACAAGTGCAAAACTTAATACTTTCTTAAAAAACATAGATAACATCTCCCGTAAAAGTATTCAAAAACCTATCTTTATTATAACAATTACATATTTTTACACAAGTTCATTACTATTTTGTTGTGATGAATTTATGGCTATTTTTTATCTTTTATTTTTGAAATAAATTTTTGCAATAATTTTTGCCAATTTAAATATCTAATTTTGCACCGCAAAAAAATAAAAAGGACGGCATAAAATCTTGCCGTCCTTCTAAGCATTACTTTGCTTTTCTTTCTTTATTATAGTGACCTTTACCTTTTCTTATTCTGAGCCAATAATCCTTTAAGAGTTGTCTGGCTCTTCGGAGTTTTCTCACAGTCCAGATTATAGGCTTACGCATAAATATAAGACCTACCCAAATTTTAACATACAGCTTATAGCCCTTATTTTCGCAGGAGATATACCTTTCTTTTCTAAAAAAGCCCTCTACCTTACCCAAAATATTCTTATCGGTAATATCGTACTCCCGCTCATACAAACCGTCACCACAGATTACATAACCAGTATCTGTTACTTTGATTATTCTGTGAATAACATACCTTCCGCGATTGTCTTTATATAGAGGAATGTCGTTTTTCTTAAGCCTGCCTGACACAGCTTCAATTCTTATGGAATCTTTTCCGTTTCTTATCATAGGCCACATACTTACGCCATGCGAATGGATAACAAAGTTACCTTTTTTTACTGCTTCTTCAATAGAGGCATTTACTATCATCCCGAATCCTCCCGAAATTTACTAATAATACGCATCTGTGATTAATGATAGCACATCTTGGTCACATTTTCAACAAAAAAATCCCTGCCTTTAAAAGCAGGGATTTTTCTTTTAACTATTGTTCAAATCAAGCTGCAGGCTTGTAAACCTCGATCGCATCGGAGTAAACAGTTACTGCTTCGCCTGTTGTTGCATCTGTGTATGTAAGCCACATTGCTGCTACATAAGTATGGTCGTATACACTGCCTGTCTTTGTTGCAGAATACTCACCACTCTGTGCAACTCTGTTTGAGAACGCTCTGTCGAATACCTTTGCGTCGGTTGTGCCGTGAACAAAGGTGTCTGCGTTATAATCAGCCTTGTCAACGATGATGATACCCAGTGCTGTTACTGTACCTACTGCACTATTATCTACATCCCAGGCAAGAATGTATGTAATCTTCTCGCCTTCTGTTGTGGGATTTGCAGCCAGTGTTACGATAGGTGTAAGCTCTACTGCCTCATCCTCTGCTACATATACTGCTGTAAGCTCAACACTTGCTGCAGGATAGAACTTGTATGTTGACTTGTAGCTAAGTATATTACCCTCTGCGTCTGTCCAGTATGCAAACTTCATACCTGCAGGAGCAGCATCTGCTACTGCTGTTACAGCGTAGTATGCAAGGTACTTGCCGTTTTCCTGTGCTTCTGTGTCGATTATACCACCGTTTACTGCAACATCAACGTAAACCTTTGCAAGTGTCCATACTGCAAGAACTGTTACATCCTCACCTGCAGTAAGCTTTGCTTTAATGTCTTCTGCTGTCATACTCCAACCTGCAAAGTCGTAACCTGCCTGAGAGGGAGCATCGGGGAATATTACCTCATCTTCTGCTGCATAGTACTGCATATCGATGATGTGACCCTTGTTGCCTGCTGCCTTGTCGTTTTTGAACATTACCACATTTACGCCGTCAACGGGAGTTTTGTACATTGCTTTTGCATAGTCATTGCCTGTTGTAAGGAATGTATATGCTTTTTCTGCAGAAAGTGTTACACCTGCATCATTCACCCAGCCGAGGAACTCTACACCTGCTACATCATTTGCAACAAGTGTTACTGTTGCACCAATAGACATCTTTGTATTGGAATACATAGTTCCCTGAGGACGAGCTGCACCACCGTTTACAGAAATTGTAAATCCTGTGCCGCCGGTAATATCTACCTTAAGCTTACCTGTTGTTGCAGGAACTACAATCTTGCTGTACTTTGCTGTAACTACAAGGTCTCCTGTAATACAAGAGAAATCCTTATCCCAACCTGTGAACTTGTAGCCTTCTCTTGCAGGAACTTCGGGAGCAACTGCATCTGTGCCATACTCTACTGTCTGCTGTGAGAGCTCTGTGCCATCATAATCCTTGAAGGTTACTGTGAATTTATTAACTGTCTGAGTATAAACAGCAGTTATTACTGTATCTGCTGTGATATTTGTATATTCTGTATCCCATTCCTTGAAGGTGTAGCTGTACTGAGCATCCCCTTCTCTTGTGGGATTCTGAGGAGCAACTGCACTCTTGCCGTTTTCTACTGTCTGCTCAGAAAGAACTGTGCCGTCATAGTTCTTGAAAACAACGTTAAAGGAAGTTACAGCGGGGGTGTACTCATACAGAGCAACATCCCATTTGTTTGTACCAACAGAATCTCCAACGCCATAGCATACGCCGTCGGAAATCTCGGAATTAGAAACATTGTCTGTTCTGCGGTTAGTTGAAGAACCATCAGCAAACTTGATGAAATCAATATCGGAGGGAATCTTTGCGGAATAGATGCTGTTGCCTTGCTTGTCCACCTCTACAAAAGTCATCTTGTCACCGGGATAAGCTGCTGTCCACTCTGATGTAGGTGTACCGCCCTCTGATCCATAGAAAGCGTAGATATAAGCATCGCTCCAGTCGCTATCCTTTGCAAAGTAAATAGTAACGGTTTCACCAACAGGCTTTTCTACCTCTGTGTTTACTTCTGTAAATTCAGAATTAAGCCAGTTAAATCTGGAGAGAAGCCAGTCACATGCGTGTTCCACCTGACCCTCAAAGCTTGTCTGATCGTAGGATTTTTTAGTTTTTGTAAGTGTATCGGTCTTTACATCATATTTGTAGATAGAAACAGAACTATGATCGCTGATCCAGGAATTGTTTGTGCTGTTATTAAGTTTCCAGCCTGCATAAGAATAGTTCCACTTACCTGACTTTGTCAGATTGGACTTGTATTCTTCAATAGACTTAAGTCTCTTACCGGAAGACGCTTTGTTGCCTGTAAGGATTTCTTCAAGGTCTGCAAAATCTTCTGCCCAGATTCTCTTTGCAATCTCAGCAAAAGTCTTATTCTCGGAGGTCTTTGACTTCATATACCAAGCCTGTGAGAATACAGTTCTGCCATTGCCGGATTTGTCAAAATTGCCGTCAATGTGGATAACCTCTCTTGTATACCAACCGCTAGGGCTTGTAATATAGAGAACATTACCGTTAATATCTTTTCTGTCTGCGATACCGATTGTGTTACCCAGACCATTATCGTAGTCCCATACAGGAGATGCATAGAACATACCTGTATCGGAATTATAAACGAAGTAACAGCTTGTAAGTGCACCGTCAAGATTCTTTGCAATTTCATTGATAAGATATGCTCTTGCAAGATCTTCAATATCAATAAGCTTCTCAAGTGCCTGCATATCGTCTCTGTAAAGAGCATCTTCGAAAGCATTGTATTTCTTCTTCATAAAGCTTACCTGAGCAGATGTAGGCTCATCGGGAACTTTATGAGTCATAAGCTGACCCCTGCTGGAATAAAAAGTGAGGTCACCTGCACTTGCAGCTTTTTCTGCCATATCGATCTCAAGAACAAAGTCAAAATCAGATGTAGGAGGTGTAAGGGTCTCTCCTGTATCCTCGTCAACCTCTTCTTCTACAATAGGCTCTTCCAAGTCAGGCATAACTGTGTTTTTACCAAGCTCAATCTTCTGAGTAAACTGATATAAACCCTTGTAATCACCGTTTACAAACATATCTACGAAACGGGAATCACAAGCATAAACCATACCAACCTCGTGAGAAATATCATACATAAGTCTGTTTCTCATAAGGGAGCTGTCCTGAGCATTAGCAAGAAGAGACCACTTCTTACCCTTCATACCATCAAGCTGAATATTATCCTTGTATGTAATGTTAAAGGGCTTTTTGTCAAGGTCCCAGGTAGTATTACCACGGCCCTTAACCTTTTTAATTAATGTGTCCTCCATAATGCCATTATCAACAGAAGCAACTGCACCTGCTATGTTCTTTACCTCGCGGTTTTTTGTGTTACCTGTAAGGAAAGAATAAATATCGTAGGTTGCATCATTAATGGTTGTTTCTGTTTTTGAGGAGTTATCGTTCACAGTAACCATACCTTCCTTAGAGTTAAGGAAGATTGTACCTTCTGAGTCTGATTTCTGAATTTTTACAGACTGTGTTGTAGCACCTGAGCAAGTATATGTTGTGCCGTCAACATAAGGCACCGCTGCATACTCGCCTGCAGGAATAGTTACACCGTTGAGTGTAACAGAGCTGCTGTATGTATTAAGAATAATAACCTCGTTATCAGAAGCAGTGGAAGGAAGATAGAAATAGCGTTTGCTGTTTACGCTGTCCCAACGCTGCCACGCATTTGTGCCCGAAACCTCATTGCCTGCATAAGCATAGAGACCGTCGGCTCTCTGATAAGGAAGTGAATATGCTGTACTTGCAGATACGGTTGCAAGCTCCTTATTATCGGTAAGATCTGCTGCCATAACAGAAAAAGGCACTGTACCGATAAGCATCATAAGGATTAAAAGAAATGAAATTATACTTCTTTTGATCATGTTTTTCTCCTATTTAAAATTATATATATATCATCAGGGAGCAGGCTTGTAAACTTCGATCGCATCGGAGTAAACAGTTACTGCTTCGCCTGTTGTTGCATCTGTGTACTGAAGCCACATTGCTGCTACATAAGTATGGTCGTATACACTGCCTGTCTTTGTTGCAGAATACTCACCACTCTGTGCAACTCTGTTTGAGAATGCTCTGTCGAATACCTTTGCATCGGTTGTGCCGTGAACAAAGGTGTCTTCGTTATAATCAGCCTTGTCAACGATGATAATACCAAGTGCTGTTACTGTACCTACTGCACTCTTATCTACATCCCATGCAAGAATGTATGTAATCTTCTCGCCTTCTGTTGTGGGATTAGCAGCCAGTGTTACGATAGGTGTAACCACTACTGTCTCGTCATCTGCTACA
>JAZRMA010000016.1:0-75480 GCA_045647135.1 Ruminococcus sp.
TCCTTAATCCCAAAATCTCATTCTCGTATTCTTGTATGTGTCGGTATTCTCTTGGCATACAAAATCCCCCTATGGTAGTTTTCTTAATTCTACCATAGGGGGCTCTTCTTTTCTATTGTCCGTTTTTTACGGACCTGTGCAATTTCATTGCAGGGCGTTTCTTTTTCATACAATTCTGTTTCTTTTTTCGCCTTTGTAAAAACTCTCGATATTTTCTGCTATTTTTACAATACAGCGGTTTCTGGCCTCAAAAGAACCCCAACCCATATGAGGAGTAAGGCAAACATTATCGTATCCCAAAATCTCTGTATAAGGATGGTCTGCGGGGAAGGGTTCTTTAGAATAAACATCAACTCCCAAGCCGCCGATTCTTTTTTCTTTGATTGCATCAGCAAGTGCCTGTTCGTCGGCAACTGCTCCGCGAGCGGTATTTATAATAATTGCCGAACTCTTGCACTTTTCGATTCTCTCACGATTAAGAATTCCTCTTGTACTGTCGGAAAGGGGCAGGTGTACCGAGATAATATCTGCCTGCTCACAAATTGTGTCAATATCAGCAAGAGGAAATTCACCCTCCTGCTTTCGTCTGCAAACAAGCACCTTGCATCCGAAGGCTTTGGCAATCTCAGCCACCTTCATACCGATTGCTCCGCCACCTACAACACCCCAGGTCATTGAGGAAAGCTCGTGATAAACAGGGGTAAGTTTATTTGCAACACCCGATGCACTATACTTACCCGAATGTACAAAACCTCTGTATGTACTAAGATGTGTTACAAGTTCAAGAGCCATAGCAAGAGTCACTTGTGCAACGCTGTCGGTAGAATACCCGGGTACATTACAAAGGGCGATCCCTCTCTCTTTGCAAAACTCCGTATCAATGTTATCAAATCCCGTTGCAGCCACACAAATGAGCTTCACATTTTTGCAAAGTCCAAGTGTTTTTTCACCGAGTTTAATCTTATTTGTTACCACAACCTCTGCATCTGCAACCCTCTCGGCTACAAGAGAAAGGTCTGTAGTGCCGTATTCTATGCACTCACCTAAATTTCTGATAGGAGAAAGTTCCGCGTCTGCACCTAATGTATCTTTATCGAGTATTACAATCTTCATAGTTTTGCTCCTTTAGATTTATATCTCAATTATAAACTATTTTCTTATTCCCTGCAATAAAAAGCAACTTAAAAGCGGTATCCTTTTTATCGGATACCGCTTTTGTTTTGCATTTGATTATTTCTTGGGAACCATTTTCTCCATACCACCCATATAAGGACGAAGTGCCTCAGGAATATTAACGGAGCCGTCTGCGTTTAAGTTGTTCTCGAGGAATGCGATAAGCATTCTGGGAGGAGCAACAACTGTATTATTAAGAGTATGAGCAAAATACTTGCCGTTTTCTTTGGAATTAACGCGGATACGGAGTCTTCTTGCCTGTGCATCGCCAAGGTTGGAGCAACTGCCTACCTCAAAATATTTCTGCTGTCTGGGAGACCATGCTTCAACATCAACAGATTTAACCTTAAGGTCTGCAAGGTCACCGGAGCAGCACTCAAGAGTACGAACGGGAATATCAAGGCTTCTGAAAAGGTCAACTGTGTTCTGCCAGAGTTTATCGAACCACATCATAGACTCCTCGGGCTTGCAGACAACGATCATTTCCTGCTTCTCAAACTGATGGATTCTGTAAACGCCTCTCTCCTCGATGCCGTGTGCACCCTTCTCCTTACGGAAGCAGGGAGAGTAGCTTGTGAGAGTATAGGGAAGATCTTCCTCTTTGTTCATTGTATCGATAAATTTACCGATCATAGAGTGCTCACTTGTGCCGATAAGGAAAAGGTCTTCACCTTCAATCTTATACATCATGGACTCCATCTCGGCAAAACTCATAACACCTGTAACAACATCGGAGCGAATCATAAAGGGAGGAATACAATAAGTGAACCCTCTGTCAATCATAAAGTCACGAGCATAGGAGATAACTGCAGAGTGAAGTCTTGCAACATCACCCATAAGATAGTAGAAGCCGTTACCTGCTACCTTTCTTGCACTTTCAAGATCGATACCGCAGAATCTCTCCATAATATCTGTGTGGTAGGGAACCTCAAAATCGGGTGTGAAAGCCTCACCGTAGCGCTGAACCTCAACATTCTCGGAATCGTCCTTACCAACAGGAACAGACTCGTCGATGATATTGGGGATTGTCATCATAATTGTCTTTACTTTTTCAGCAAGTTCTGCTTCTTTTGCCTCAAGTTCTGCAAGTTTCTCGCCCTGAGAAGTAACAAGAGCCTTCATCTGCTCTGCTTCTTCTCTCATACCTTTGCCCATAAGAGCACCGATTTCCTTGGAGTGCTTGTTTCTCTGTGCACGAAGGTCATCTGCTTCTTTCTTAGCATTTCTGCTCTCAATATCAAGAGCAATAACCTCATCTACAAGGGGAAGCTTGTGATCCTGAAACTTCTTTTTGATGTTTTCTTTTACAACATCAGGGTTTTCTCTTAAAAATTTAATATCAATCATTTTTCATACTCCTCAATTTATAGGATAATTATTAAGAATATATTGCTATATTTTATCTTTTAATTGAATCTGCCGAGCAGATTTGCAAAGTTTTTAAGCTCATCATCGGAATAAAACTCAATGGTAAGAGCTCCACCTTTGCCGTTCTTTGTTTTTGATACAGAAATTTTTCTGCCAAGAGATTCAGTCAGAGCAATTTCTACCTCTTTGTAATAATTTGGTTTAGGTGTTTTTTCTTTTTCCTTCTGCTTTTTTTCTTTTTCGGGCTTAGCCGCCTGCTCTGCAAAGCGTACCGAAAGACCTTTTTCAACAATCTCTTCTGCCAGAGCACAGATTTTTTCCGGGTCTTCGATAGCTGCCAATGCTCTTGCATGACCTGCGGAAAGTTTACCTTCGGAAACAAGTGCCAGAACATACTCAGGGAGCTTTAAGATTCTTAAAGCATTTGCAATTGCAGGTCTTGATTTGCCCACAGATGTTGAAACCTCTTCCTGAGTCATATTGTAAGTTTCCATAAGTGTACGGTAACCTAAAGCTTCTTCAACGGGATTCAGGTTTTCTCTCTGCAGATTTTCGATAAGAGCAAGTTCCATGGTCTTTTTATCGTCAAGACTGCGGATAATAACAGGAATTTCTGTCAGACCTGCCATGAGTGAAGCTCTGTATCTACGCTCACCGGCAACTATCTGATATCCGCCGCCAAAAATGGGACGAACAAGTATAGGCTGAAGCACACCATTCTCTCGGATACTTTCAGAAAGCTGCAGTAAAGCTTCATCATCAAATTCTGTTCTTGGCTGATCCCTGTTAGGTTCAATCTCATCTATTCGAAGAGTGAGGGCACTGCCGCTTTCGATTTCGTTTTCGCCAAAAAGCTTATCAAGACCCATGCCTTCTGCAAGGCCACCTATTCTTTTTGCCATATTATGCCCTCTCTTTCTTTAAAATCTCTTTTGAAAGCTCCATATAAGCCTGTGCGCCCTTTGAGGACTTATCGTAGTAAATAACAGGTTTTCCATAGCTTGGAGCCTCGGATATACGAACTCCTCTGGGAATTGGAGTGCCGTAAACTTTTCGTGGAAAATACTTTTTAACCTCGTTTGCAACCTGCTGGGTAAGAAGAAGTCTGCCGTCGTACATTGTAAGGATTACACCTTCAACGTCAAGATAAGGATTGTATGTGCGCTTAACTCTGCGAATTGTATTCATAAGCTGAGCAAGACCCTCCAGAGCATAATACTCGCACTGAATGGGAATAAGCACTGTATCTGTGCAAGTAAGAGCGTTAACTGTTACCAGATTTAAAGATGGTGGACAATCGATAACAATGTAGTCAAAATCTGCTTTTATGGGAAGTATTGCATTCTTGAGGATAGCCTCTCGTTTATCCTTGTCCACAATCTCCAGCTCTGCCGCAGCCAAATCAAGACTTGAAGGAATAACATAGAGATTCTGAAAATTTGTCTGAATGATGCATTCCGCCGCTTTTTTATCATTTACCAGTATATCGTAGGTCGAATACTTAGCGCTTCGGCGGTCAACCCCCACGCCGCTTGTGGCATTTCCCTGAGGGTCTATGTCAATGAGAAGGGTTTTCTTGCCCAGAGCGCCGAAAGATGCAGCAATATTTACTGCACTTGTGGTTTTTCCCACGCCGCCTTTCTGGTTAGAAACCGCCATAATCTTTGCCAATAAAATCACCTTTTGCTTAAAATAATGTAAATATCGAAATCTAAATCATATTTTATCACAAATCGGGAAGATTTTAAAGAGTTTTTGCAAAAAACTTAAAGAAAGATAAATTTTGAGTATGAGCAAAAGTTGACAATTCAAAATTCAAAATGTTTCACGTGAAACATTATAGAAGCGCACTCTCAGCTTAGTCTACAAAACTTCCATAGGACGAGCGATTTGCTGAAAAATGCAGATTTAACGATAAATAAATACGCACAAGCAAATCAGGGGAGTGTGAGAAGTTTTGCGGATCAGTGGAGCTGTAAGAGTGCGTGACATCGAAGCGCCGAGCACCGTAGCCTCAAAAAGTTGAGTACGACACCGCAATTTGCCGAGCAGATTGTGAATTATCCTATACATTCGCAATCAGGTAAATTCGCGGAGTACGCTGACTTTTTGAGAACAGCGTAGGTGAACGAGGCGTGACATCGAAGCGCCGAGCACCGTAGCCCTCGAAAAGCCGTGCACATTATCAAAAATCAGTAATTTTTACAAACGCCAAAAGACGCACGGCAGAAAAGATTTACCGTGCGCCTTGAGGCAAGGGGTTCAGATAAGGAAATGGGTATGAGTGGACGGGTGCCGAAGCACCCTAAGGGGAAAGCATAATAAAATTAAGCTGTTTTTTGTGGAGATTTTTCTTTTTTGTCAGACTTCTCCAACGCTTCCTTTTTAGGTATCTGTACTGTATATTCTATGTACTCTTCGGTTTCCATTTTCTTTGAAACCGCATTGATACCCGAAAGCCGCATTGTGTCTACAGCTTTATTGATTGTATTTACAAATATCCGCACATCACGGATTATGAATTTCTTTTCTTGTTTAGGCGATTCAGAGTCTGAAACTGTTGCCCGACACAAAAGTTTTATCACGAGGTCCTCTGTATCTTTGGCGCTTAAGTTCTCTGCAACTATTCTGCTAAGCACTTCTTTTCGAATTTCTTCTTCGCTTATCCGCAATAGTGCTCTTGCATGTCTTTCAGAGAGTCCTGCTTGCAAAATCCAATCCTGCTCTTCCATTGAAAGCTTCAGAAGCCGAAGTTTATTGGCAACTGTAGATTGCTTTTTTCCAAGTCTTGCTGCAGCATCCTCTTGAGTAAGTCCGTATTTGCGAATAAGTCGGTTAATACCTCGTGCTTCTTCAAACATATTAAGGTCTGCTCGCTGAATATTTTCAAGCAATGCAAATATGGCTGACTCTTTATCTGTACATTTTATGAGTACACAGGGTACTTTTGTAAGTCCTGCCAGTACCGCCGCACGAAGTCTGCGTTCTCCCGCAACAAGCTCATATTCTGTCTGAGATAATCTTCGAACAGTTAAAGGTTGCAAAATGCCGTTTGTAGCAATTGATTGTGCAAGAAGCCTTAGTTCATCTTCATCAAAAGATTTTCTGGGCTGAGTTTTGTTGGGACGAATCTGAATCGTTGATATTTCCAAAACTTTGTTTTCTTCTTTTGTCAAAAACTTCATACATACCACCAAAACATTTAGTCCCTTTGTTTTCTCTTGTCTATGTCTATATTTTAGCATCATCTGCTTTAAAATTCTGTCGCAATATGAGTAAGTTTTATGAAGCTTTATTTGGATTGCTCCCGCATAATGTCGATATAACTTAAAAAAGAGACTTCCTATTAAGGAAGCCTCTTCTTAAGTTAAAGGGGTTGTTTTTTAATTTTACTATTATGTCGCGGGTAAACAGGGTGGGTATGTGTTACCTTTTTTACTGCGATGATAGTTCTCAGACTTTCATCTGAAAGAGTATACTCCTCGACGCTTTCTACCTTTCCGCCTAAAAGTTTAAGCGCATTTTCTGCATCGCTGAGTTCTTCTGCAGCAGCAGGACCCTTCATAGCAAGAAAAACTCCATCTTTTTTTACATAGGGCAGACAATATTCCGAAAGCACATTTAATCTTGCAACAGCACGAGAGGTTGCAACATCAAATTTTTCTCTGTATCTCTTATCTTTGCCACCATCTTCAGCTCTGCTGTGAACAATCTCTGCAGAAAGCCCAAGTTCCTGCAAAACATCACTAAGGAAAACGAGTCTTTTATTAAGTCCGTCAAGAAGAGTAAGTCTGAGATCAGGCTTTGCAATAAGCAGGGGAATACCGGGAAAACCTGCACCTGTGCCAACATCAATTATTTTTGCATTGTCTTTTAAGTCATATTTTGTTAAAAGATACAAGCTGTCACAGAAATGCTTTACTATAACTTCTTTTTCTTCAGTAATTGCTGTAAGATTCATTTTCTCATTATAATCAACGAGCATTTTATAATACTTTTCAAATCTTTCAAGAGCAAGGGGAGAGAGTTCTAATCCAATATTTTTGCACTCATCATAAAGACACTGAGTAAAACTCATCATTGCTCACCGCCTTTTCTTTTGCCGCTTGAAAGCCAGATAACCAGCACACTTATGTCTGCAGGAGAAACACCCGAAATACGACTTGCCTGAGCAATGTTGCGTGGTTTAATTTTATTGAGTTTTTCCTGAGCTTCCAGACGCAGTCCGGAAATCTCTTTGTAATCTATATCAGAAGGAAGTTCTTTTCCCTGCATTCTCTGTACCTGCTCAACTCTGTCCAACTGTTTCTTTATGTATCCTGCATACTTGATTTCAATTTCAGCTTGTTCAAATACGCTGCGAAGAAACTCGGGGCGATTTACATCCACAGATTCTAAATCTTTGTAAGAAATCTGAGGTCTTCGAAGAAGATCAGCAAGGCTTACCCCTGAAACAACAGGAGATGTTTCACGTGAAACAAGAATTTCATTAAGCTCATCGGTAGGCGAAAGGGTAGTGGAGTTTATTCGTGTAAGTTCTTCTTCTATTTGTTCTTGTTTTTTAAGAAATGCTTCCCATCGTTTGTCGGTAACAAGGCCAATCTTTCTACCTGTAGGAGTGAGTCTCTTATCTGCATTATCCTGACGAAGAATAAGTCTGTATTCACTGCGGGATGTCATCATTCTATAAGGCTCATTTGCACCTTTTGTAATAAGATCGTCAATAAGTGTACCAATGTAGGAAGAAGATCTCTCTAAAATCATAGGCTCTTTACCGAGAACAGAAAGAGCAGCATTAACACCTGCCACAAGACCTTGTGCCGCTGCTTCCTCGTAACCACTACTACCATTGAATTGTCCTGCACCATAAAGGCCCTCAAAATCTTTAAATTCAAGAGTAGCAGACAAAGTCAAAGGATCAACACAATCATACTCGATCGCATATGCAGGACGCATAACAACAGCATTTTCCAGACCTTTGATAGTATGATAGAACTTAATCTGCACTTCTTCCGGCAAAGAAGAAGACATTCCCTGCAGATACATTTCTTCTGTATTGATACCGCAAGGCTCAATAAACAACTGGTGTCTTTCCTTATCGGGAAATCTCATGATTTTATCCTCTAAACTAGGACAATAACGAGGGCCGATACCCTCAATCATTCCGCCGTAGAGGGGACTTCTGTGAATATTTTCAAGGATAATATTCTTTGTGTTTTCATTTGTCCAGCTGATGTGACAAACAACCGAATTATCTCCCATATTTTCTGTCATAAAAGAGAATGCTTCGGGAGGCTCATCTCCTGCCTGCTCCTGAAGTTCCGTAAAATCAATACTTGAACGAAGTACTCTTGCAGGAGTTCCTGTTTTAAATCTGCGAAGGGGAAGACCTAAATTACGAAGACTTGTACCAAGACGAGTTGCTGCAAAAGTACCGTCAGGGCCGCCTTCATAGGAAACCTCGCCTACATAAATTCTGCCACCAAGGTATGTACCTGTGGCAATAATAAGTTTTTTTACCGAAAATTCTGCACCCATCTGAGTAATAATCTGCCAGGGATATTCTTCATTCTCAGTTCTCTTAACATCAATAATTTCTGCTTGACGAAGCTGAAGATTTTCTTGAACCTCCAACTTGTGCTTCATTACAGATGCATATTTAAGTCTATCGATCTGAGCACGAAGGGAATGAACCGCAGGACCTTTTCCGCGGTTGAGCATTCTCATCTGCAAAAAACATTCATCTGCAGTTTTTCCCATTTCTCCGCCGAGTGCATCGATTTCTCGAACCAAATGACCCTTTGCTGTGCCACCAATAGAAGGATTACATGGACAATTGCCCACAGCATCCATATTTATTGTAAATATCACAGTACTGCAACCAAGTCTTGCAGACGCTAAAGCCGCTTCAATACCTGCATGACCTGCACCAATTACTGCTACATCAAAATTTCCTGCCTTATATGTTGTCATAAACATTCCTCTTTATGATGAGGCTCCCTTTATTAAAGGGGCAAATTATTTTCCGACGCAGAAAGAGTGGAACACATCATCCACAACTGCATCCGAAACATTTTCTCCTGTAAGTTCAAGAAGCTTATCGATAGCATCTTCAACACAAACTGTAACTGCATCAAAAGAAAATCCTGTAAACAGCGTGTTTTGTGCTTCTTCTAACGAATTCAAAGCATTCTGTGCTGCAATTCTCTGTCGTTCGGTTGTAAGAATACCACTACAAGGGTCAAAATCCTTTGTACCGGTTACAGTTGCAACTGCTTCTTCCAAAGCTTCTTTTCCATCACCCTTTTTTGCACTGATTTCTACAATAAAAGGGATTTTTTCTTTTATGTATTCTATATTTATCTTTCTCTGTAAATCTGTTTTATTAATAATAGCAATTGAGGGAACATCCGAAAGACTATCTATAAGTTTTAAGTCTTCTTCCGCAAGTTCTTCACTGCTGTCAAAAACACCAAGAACGAGAGAGCAGGAAGAAAGTCTCTCAAAAGTTCTGTCAACGCCGATTTTTTCTACAATATTGTCTGTTTCTCTGATACCTGCTGTATCACAAAGATTTAAGGTAACATTACCTATAATAACAGTTTCTTCTACAACATCACGGGTTGTTCCGGGGATTTCTGTAACAATACTTTTCTGAAAACCTGAAAGCAGATTCATAAGTGTAGATTTACCTACATTAGGTCTGCCTGCAATAACAGTATCTATTCCGTGGAGAATAGCCTGACCACGCTCATAATCCTTAATAAGTTCTTGAAAGTCCGACTTTGCTTTATTTAATGTTTCATCAATTGCTTTTGTAGTTACCTCAGGAATATCTTCTTCGGGATAATCCGCCCAAGCACAAAGATGTCCTGCAAGCGAAACAAGATTACTTTTAATCTCGTTTGTTTTTTTGGTGAGTGCACCTGTACGAACACTTACTGCGGCACGAGCTGCTTGTTTGCTCTTTGCAGAAATAATATCCATAACAGCCTGTGCTTCTGAAAGATCCATTTTACCGTTTAAAAAAGCTCTCTTGGTAAATTCACCGGGCTCTGCCAGAACTGCTCCGTTTTCAAGAACGGCTCTTAACACACTTCGTGTTACATAAAGACCGCCATGACAACAAAGTTCTACCACATCTTCTCCTGTATAGCTTTTTGGATTGCGATATAAAATAGCAACAACTTCATCTATCATTTCGCCATCTTTTACCGCTTTTCCATAAGATGCTTGATAACCTGAAAGAGAAGAGAGCGGTTTCTTATTTAAAGATACAAAAACTTTATCAGCAATCTCAATAGATTTATCTCCCGATATTCTGATAATTCCGATTCCGCCTTGTCCCTGAGCAGTACTGATTGCAGCTATTGTGTTGTTACTCATCTCGCTCACCAACCTTAAATTATGTTTACATAATAATAAAAGGGCGACAATCCGTCGCCCTTTAGTACCGACGGGCCAAATCCGCCGAAATTATTTATCAATTCTGCCGTAGAGAGCAGCACCCTCACCCTCGTTGATAGGAGTACGCTGAACTGTTTCAGCCTCTGTATCATAAGTGCGTCTGGGACGTCTGTCGTAACCACGACCACTTCTCTGATTTCGGTTATTTCTGCGAGGAGCTTTAGGATCCGGACCAATAACAACATGACGGTTAAGGTTTTCTCCTTCACTCCAGGAAGTAGCACCGTTTACTTTTTGAACAGCAGTGTGGATAATACGTCTCTCGTAAGGGTTCATAGGCTCAAGACTTGTTTTATAACCTGTTTTAACAGCCTTAAAAGCAAGTTTTCTGCCTAATATTTCAAGTGTTTTTTCTCTTTTTTCGCGATAATCACCTGTGTTGATAGTAACTTTGAAGTATGCATTATCAACATGGTTAGCAACTAAACTTGTAAGATATTGAAGAGCATCAAGTGTTTCGCCGCGTCTGCCGATAACAGAGCCGACTTCTTCGCCTTCAAGATTAATTTCTACACCACTGTCTTCATTTTCTTTAATTTCAACAGTGATACTCTCAAGACCCATTGCCTTGAGTACATCTTTTATAAAATCTTCTGCTGCCTGAGCAGGAGTTGCTTTAATAAAAGCTCTGACTTTAGCAGGGCATCCTCCAAACAGACCAAGAATTTTCTTTTCTGCTCTCTGGATGATTTCAAACTCTGCTTCATAAGTTTCTACACCGAGCTGTCTGCAAGCATCTTCCTGTGCTAGAACTTCGGTTTCACCTACGCCAATAGCTTCTCTTACCAAGATATCACCTTCTTGTATATTATTTAATATAAAAAGTAATTATTTTCTTTGTTAAGTACAGTATAATCTGATTATCTGATTTTTCTGTAGCTTGCTTCTTTCTTTTCGAGAAGAGCTACTCTTGCTGCTTCGCCCTTTGCAATCATCATTCCGGGTCCGTAATAATGATGTAAAATCAAAGACTGAACAAAACCAAGAACAGTTGAGCAAATCCAATAAAAACCAACTGCTGCAGGAACACTGTAAGAAATGTATGCAGAGAACAGGGGAAGAAGTAAAATCATTAACTTCATGCATCCCTGCTGAGGCTGAGGATTACCCTTGCTGTTGAGTCTCTGAATAATAACCTGAGAACCAACAGATGTTACAAAGCTGAGTACAGGAATCATAAGATACCAGGAAAAACCGTAATCACTGGGTGTTTCCATAAGGTTGAATCCCATAAAATTAAAACTGTCACAGAATCCGCTGATCTGGTCAATAGAAAGACTTGAATCTGCAAAACAATTTCTTACGGATTCAACATCAAAATACTTCATAATATCAATTTCACTGCCGTAATTAGCGGAAGGAATAATATTAACACCAGGTATTGCAATCAATGCATTTTTTGCATTCTCGATAGCTGCACTGTCAAGATGAAGAGTATTTGAAAGCGGATTTGCAACCGCCATATAAACACCAATCATCAGAAACATTGGAATAAGAGTAGAAAGACAGCCGCCGTAAGGACTAACACCTTCCTGAGCATAGAGTTTTTGAGTTTCTTCCTGAATCTTTTCTTTATTATTACCGTATTTTTCGCGGATTTCTCTCTGCTTCGCCTGAAGTCTTGAGTTTTTAGCCATTGTCTTCTGCTGTTTTACAGAAGAAGGGAAAAGCAAAAGCTTAGTAATGATAGTAAAAATAAAAATAGCAAAAGCATAATTATGTATCAGCTGATAAACAGCCCAGAGTACATAACCAAAAAGGCTTCCTATAAATCCCATAAGCTTAACCTTTCTTTCGGGTCTTTTGTTTTTTCTGCGGTACAGGGTCATAACCGCCTTTTGAAAAAGGATTGCACCGCAAGAATCTCCAAAGTGCCAGAGCTGTTCCCTTAAAAGCACCGAAGCGTTCTATTGCTTCATACCCATACTGAGAGCAAGTAGGATAATACTTGCAAGCAGGAGGTTTTCGAGGGGAGATTCTTTTCTGATAAAAACGAATTAATTTAAGCAGAAATTTTTTCATTATATATCCTCGCAGAGAATACCAGCCTGAGAGAGATGATTTCTCATACTTTTAAGGATATCCGTACTTTTACGAAAAGGAGTTTTAGTACGTGCAACAAATACTATATCGTATCCAGAGCGTATATGCCCACTAATATTTCGGTAAGCTGCTCTTATAATACGTCTTGAGCGATTACGCTCTACGGCTTTTCCAATTTTTTTACCGGTAGTTATTCCGATACGAAGGTTATTGTTTTTATTTTTTATAATGTAAGTAACGAGATCCGGCGAGACATACGATTTACCTTTTGAGTATGCTCGCCTGAACTCTCTGTTTTCTTTTAAAGTGATAAGCTCACTCATTAATAACCACCTGTTTTTCTCTCAGTGGCAATATAGCCGTAACTTTCTGCTGATAAAAAGAAAGACCACAGTACGTGGTCCTCACTTTTAAGTTAGTAAGAAAATCTCTTAACTTAGTAAGAAAGTCTCTTTCTGCCTTTTGCTCTTCTGCGAGCAAGAACCTTGCGTCCGTTTCTATCGGACATTCTCTTTCTGAAGCCGTGCTCCTTCTTTCTATGGAGCTTCTTGGGTTGATATGTTCTGAGCATATTAATCCTCCTTTCGGATACATAACCTTGCAATATAGCATTATACTTGAAATTTTCCGTATAGTCAATATAATTTTTAATTTTTTTCTTCTTTTTTCGAATATATTTTTTTCTTAAAATTTTCAAACAGAATCATATACTACATCTTGTATTTATTCAGTGTTTAACATACAATTTGCAGATATTTGTTTTGCTCATATTTAGGACTATATTATAGATGGTATAATTACATATATATATGTGAAAAAACTATTGCATTTGCTACTGATTTTTGATAAAATAAAAAAGTAAATATGATATAGTGGATATTTAGCTGAATTTTTTATTTTTATTTTTTATCCATACAAAAAGTTTCAGAAATTTACGATTTTGAGGGAAAACAGATATTGATTTAAGGAGGTATAACTATGGAATCCTTCAGCGATGCATGGGGCGTTATTTGCGAATATTGCAAATCAAAAATTACAGATGTAGCCTATAAAATGTGGATCAGCCGCATTAAACCTATTGACCTGGATTTTGATAATTCTACTATCAAATTAATGGTACCTACCGAGTTTCACAAAGAAACTCTTGAGAGATGCTACACATCTCTTATAAACGATGCTTGTAAAGAAATTTTTGGTACAGCTTTCGAGCTTTCCATTACAACACCGGACAAAAAAGATATTACTCCGGACATGGAAAAAGCAGCAGACCCCAGTTCTATTTATGATTACACTTTTGCAAACTTCATTGTTGGACCTTCCAACAAATTTGCACATGCCGCAGCACAAGCTGTTGCTGCAAATCCTGCTGGTGCTTACAACCCGCTTCTTATTTACGGAAGCTCAGGTCTTGGTAAAACTCACCTTCTTTATGCAATCGGTAATGAAATAAAAAATAACAACTCAAGTGTAAATATTGTTTATGCTAAGGGTGATGAATTCACAAACGAGCTTATCAAGGCTATCGGCGATGCTACCACAGCAGAATTTAAACAGAAATACAGACACGCTGATATTCTTCTTGTGGATGACGTTCAGTTTATTGCAGGAAGAAACAGTACACAGGAAGAATTCTTCCATACATTCAATGCTCTTTATGAGGACCATAAACAGATTGTACTTATTTCTGACCGTCCTCCAAAAGATATGAAAATTCTTGATGACAGACTCCGTTCTCGTTTTGAATCAGGACTTATTGCAGATTTACAAGCCCCCGATATTGAAACAAGAATCGCAATCATCAAAAAGAAAGCTGATATTCTTCAGGTTCCTATTTCTGATGATCTCGCTGATTTTATCGCTCAGAGAATAAAATCAAACATCCGTCAGCTTGAAGGTGTTGTAAAGAAACTCAAAGCAAGATACTTGCTTAATAATGAAAAAATTACTCAGGCTATTGTTTCTGAGGCAATTTCCGATATTCTTAACAATGATGCAACTCCCGAACAGACTCTTGGAAAAATTATTGACGAAGTAGCTCGTACCTTCGGTGTTTCTGCTGATGATATCCGTTCTCATAAAACTAAAAAAGCAAATATCAGTCATCCAAGATATGTTGCTATTTATATTACAAGAGAACTTACAGGTATGACTATGGTTGATATTGGTAAAGCTTTCGGCAATATGCATTATTCTTCTATTGTTTATGCTACCCAGCAGATTGATAAGAAGATTCAGAAAGATATTACTCTTAAAGAAACTATCGAAGATATTATGAAAAATATAAGAGATAATTAATACATATTTTTCAACATTTTAATAAACATTAACATTTAAGTTTTCAACATATTATAAAACACAATTTCCTCGGAAATAAAAATGTTAAAAACTACTAATTTATTAAAATAATCTTTAATAAATAATTTTTCCCTATTTTACTGAGTTTAAATAGGTTATTAACATATTAACCTTCTCTATTACAACAACTATATATAATATATCATTTCATATTTTTATTTGAGAAAGGACGTACAAAAATGAAATTTACTGTTATGCGTTCAGATATAGTTTCTGCTGTACAGAATGTATCCCGTGCAGTTTCTACAAAAGCAACTCTTCCTGCTTTGGAAGGTATCCTTATTAAAGCCTATGACAATACACTTACACTTTCAGGATACGATCTTGAACTTGCAATAACAACTTCACTTGAAGCAACAGTTGCTGTTGAGGGAGAGATTGTTGTAGGTGCAAAACTGTTCCTTGAAATTGTAAGAAAACTTCCTGAAGAAATCGTTACATTTGAAACAGACGAGCGTATGATCATCTACATCAATTCAGGTAATGCTTCTTATCAGATTGTTGGCATTTCTTCTATGGAATATCCCGAAATGCCTGAATTTACTGCTCTGGATGAAATTAAAATTTCTGCAGGTATACTTCACAATATGATCAGACAAACAATTTACGCTGTTTCTGATAACATTAATAAGCCTATCTACACAGGTTCTCTCTTTGATATTAAAGAAAAAGTAATGAGAATTGTTGCTATTGACGGTTATCGTATGGCAATCAGACAGGAAAATATTGATACAGACATTGAACAGAAATTTATCGTTCCCGGTAAGATGCAGAGCGAAATTCTTAAGCTGATAAATGATGATGAAAAAGAAGTTTTAATTGTTGTCGGTCAGCGTCATGTATCTTTTACAATTGATAACTATTCTGTAGTATCCAGATTAATTGAAGGTAACTTCCTTGATTACAGAACAACAGTACCTAAGGGTGAGGATACACTTATCCGTATCAATACCCGTTCACTTATTAATTCTGTTGACAGAATTGCTCTTATTACAAGTGACAGAGTACAGAGTCCTGTAAGATTCAGCATCACTCAGGACGAAATTAAACTTTCTTGCAAAACTGCAGTAGGCAGAGCAAACGATGAAATTCCTGTATCTACAATCGGTAAAGAAGTAGAAATAGGATTTAACAATAAATATGTTCTTGAAGCTCTTAAAAATACAGAATGTGACGAGGTTACTCTTGTTCTCAACGGCAGTCTTTCTCCTATGATTATAAGACCTGTTGATGGTGAAGAGTTTATTTTCCTTGTTGTTCCTATGAGGTTAAATGATGAAATCTGATAAAATTATAATTAATGATGAATTTATAAAACTTGACAGTCTTATGAAATTTTCCGGTCTTTGTGCAACAGGCGGCGAAGCAAAACTTCTTATCCAGAGCGGTCAGGTGCTTGTTAACGGCGAAGTTTGCACAATGAGAGGCAAGAAAATGCGAGATGGAGACAAAGCTCAGTATGGAGATAGAATTGTAGAGGTGTCTGTTCGTTGAAAGTAGTGTCCCTGAAATTTTCCGATTTTCGTAATCTCAAGGACAATATAATATATCCCTGTGAAGAAACAAATGTTATTTATGGAGATAATGCTCAAGGAAAAACAAATCTTTTAGAGGCAATATGGCTTTTTTCCGGCGGTCATTCTTTCAGAGGATCGAAAGAAAGTGAACTTACAAAATTCGGTAGTAAAAATTCACTTATCGAAATGGAATTCGAAAGTCAAGGAAGAAATCAGACTGCGTCCATACTTTTCAGTGGTAATAAAAAGCAAATACATATTAATGATGTAAAAAAGTCTTCTTCTGCTTATCTTTCAGAATGTTTCGGTTGTGTGGTTTTTTCACCGGAACACTTGGCACTTGTTAAAAACGGCCCATCACTGCGACGCAGATTTATTGACGGAGCAATTTGTCAGCAGAATATTAAATTTGCTGTTTTGCTTTCTCAGTATAATCGTACTCTTGTACAGAGAAATTCTTTACTTAAAGAAATTTATAAGCATCCTGAACTTAAAGAAACTCTTTGCATTTGGGATGATTCATTAATTTTACTCGGTGCAAAGATAATTTTTAAACGACTTCAGTATATAAACAAGTTGAATATTATTGCAAAAGAATATCACTCAGGTATATCAAAAGGAAAAGAAGAACTCCTGATTGATTATATAAGTTCTGCAGGAATTAATCTTTCTGATAAAGAAGAAGATATTATACAAAAGCTTAAATCAGGTTTTGAAAAATGCCGAAAAGAAGATATAAAACTTTCATGCACTAATTGTGGCCCTCACAGAGATGATCTTGAATTTTATATAAATTCTATGAAAGCAAAATCTTTTGGATCTCAGGGTCAGCAGAGAAGTATTGTTCTTTCGCTTAAACTTGCAGAAGCAAAGATGCTTTGGGAGTATTTTGATGAACCTCCTGTAGTTTTGCTTGATGATGTTCTTTCTGAAATCGATAGAAATAGACAAGAATTTTTACTTGATAATTCAAAGGGCTGTCAGACTTTTATTACAGGCTGCGAACCACCTGTAACAGAAGGAGAAAATATAAAAGTTTTTACAATCAGTAATGGTGAGGTTATTTAAATGTATCTGCATTTAGGACAGGATACAGTAGTATCTGCAGAAACTATAATTGGTATTTATGATATGGATACTTCGACTGTTTCAAAATGGTCAAGAGAATATTTAAATCGTGCAGAAAAAGAAGGCAGAGTTATAAATGTCTCGTTTTTTGACCTTCCTAAATCCTTTATTGTTTGCAGAGAAACAGAAAATGATAATAAGATAGAAAGAGTTTATATAAGTCCTCTTTCAAGTCAGACTCTTTTAAAACGTTTACATAGCTCTCAGCTTATTAAATAATTTTTATTGAAAATAAATTATTGAAGGTGATGATTTATGAATAAAGATTTGAAAAGATGTCCTTACTGTTCAAGAAAGATAAATTATTGGAGACGCTTGCTTGAAGTAAGTAAGGGTGAACATACCTGTAAAAACTGCAAAAAAATATCAAATATAAAGCAGAATCCGATTATTTGGATTATACTTATTCTTTGTTGTCTTTTTGCTCTTCTTATTATGGTATTTTACTTTTCATCAGCAAAAAATATTCAGAATACTTTTGATGATACAGGAAAAATGAAGTTTCTTGTAAAACTCTTCTTTGGTGATTTTAAAGAGGTGAAATGGGTACTTTGGGAAATTTTTCCCTTTATTGTATTTTATTTTGTTTCTCCTTTATTTATTGAATATGCACCTCAGAAGAGATTTATGGAACAGACTCAATCAAAAATAGATCTTACAGTTCCTTTTTCAAATACGTCTTCTACACCTAAAGTAAAAACAGAAACAAGTAAAAGAAATATTCCAAAAATAAAAGAACCTGCTTTTTCAGGGGTTTATGAAGATATATCTTCTTCATCTTCAAATAGTATTGATAAAACAAGAGCATTTAAAGTTTCTGATTCTTCAGAATATTTTAAAGAAGAAAAAAATGAAAAAGAAGAAGTTATGACAGATATAAATATTCAGAAAAACTCTGTCTCAAATTCTTATTCAAGCGATACTCCGCTTATAAAGGTTACTCATAATACTCCTTCTATAGAAACAGAAGAAGATGTTAAAGAATATGTTCCTACAAAGGACAGAACAAAAGAAACAAAGATTGCAGAAAAAGAGAGGTTAACTCCTCCAAATTATTCTGCTAACAGAAAATTTTAAATAAATTAAAACGAATAAATAAAGCTTATAAAAAGCAAAAATTCCTTATTTCAGGGGGTTATTATTTTGGATAACGAAAAATTAGTTTACGGTGAATCTACAAATACAAAAGTAGAAAAAGATTATAATGCTGATGAAATTCAGGTTCTTGAGGGTCTTGAAGCAGTAAGAAAGCGTCCCGGTATGTATATAGGTTCAACCGGACCTCGTGGACTTCATCATCTTGTATATGAAATTGTTGATAACTCTATCGACGAGGCTCTGGCAGGATACTGTTCGAAAATTACAGTATCAATTCTGCCCGGAAATATTATTAAAGTAGAAGATAACGGCCGTGGTATTCCTGTCGGTATTAATGCAAAGACAGGTCTGCCTGCTGTAACTGTTGTATTTACAGTTCTTCATGCAGGTGGTAAGTTTGGCGGTGGAAGCTACAAGGTTTCCGGTGGTCTTCACGGCGTTGGTGCATCTGTTGTTAATGCTCTTTCAGAGTGGCTCGAAGTAAGAGTTTGCGACGGAGAATACGAGTATACTCAGCGTTTTGAGCGTGGTCACGAGTGCTATAAACTTAAAAAAGGCGAAAAGACCACAGAACGCGGTACAACCGTACTTTTTAAAGCTGACCCTGAAATTTTCCAGGAAACAGATGTTTATGAATATGATGTGCTTAAAACAAGACTCAGAGAGCAGTCTTTTCTTAATGCAGGTATTAATATTGAACTTCGCGACGAAAGAGATGCAGAAAATGTAATAGTAAACAATTACTGCTATGAGGGTGGTATCCGCTCTTATGTAGAGCATCTTAATAAGAGAAGCAATCCTATTCATCCTGATGTTATTTATCTTTCTGCATCCAATGCAGAAGATACTGCAGCTGTTGAAATTGCAATGCAGTACACAGACAGCTACAGAGAACTCATGCTTTCTTTTGCGAATAACATCAATACTGTAGACGGCGGTACTCACGTTGAAGGTTTCAAGCGTTCATTGACCCGTGTTATGAATGATTATGCAAGAAAATTCAACAAACTTAAGGAAAATGATGAAAACTTAAGTGGTGAAGATATAAGAGAGGGTCTTTGTGTTGTTATTTCTGTCAAGGTAAAAGAAGCTGAATTTGAAGGACAGACTAAGACAAAGCTTGGTAACACAGAGGTAAGAGGTATGGTAGATAAGCTTGTTTCTGATAAGCTTATGACCTTCCTTGAAGAAAATCCTGCTGTTGCAAAAACAATTTTCGAAAAAGCCCTTGCTTCTCAGCGTGCAAGAGAAGCTGCAAGAAAAGCAAGAGAAAGTGTAAGAAGAAAGTCAGCACTTGAGGGTGCAAAACTTCCCGGTAAACTTGCTGACTGTCAGAGTAAGGACACAAGCATTACAGAAATTTACATAGTAGAGGGAGACTCTGCGGGTGGTTCGGCAAAGAGTGGTCGTGACAGACGTTATCAGGCTATTCTTCCTCTTTGGGGTAAGATGCTCAATGTAGAAAAAGCAAGAGCAGATAAAGTTTACGGTAACGATAAGCTGATGCCTGTTATCACAGCTCTCGGTTGCGGTATTGGTGATCAGTTTGATATTACAAAGCTCCGTTATAACAAAGTTATTATTATGGCCGATGCTGACGTTGACGGTCAGCACATCAGAACACTTCTGCTTACATTCTTCTTCCGTTATATGAGACCTCTTATTGAAGAAGGCCACATCTATATTGCTCAGCCTCCTCTTTACAGAATTACACACAAGAAAGAGCATAAATATGCTTATTCCGATGTAGAAAGAGATCAGATTCTTTCCGAGATTGAAGGTAAATCTGATATTCAGAGATACAAGGGTCTTGGTGAAATGGATTCAGAGCAGCTTTGGGAAACAACTATGAATCCCGAAACAAGAACAATGCTCCGAGTTGAGCTTAACGACGCTGTAGAAGCAGACGAAACATTTTCTATTCTTATGGGTGATCAGGTTGAGCCCAGAAGAGAATTTATTGAACAGAACGCAAAGTATGTTCAGAATCTTGATATTTAATTTCGGGGAAAGGAGAAATAATTATGGCAACAAAAAAAGAAAAATCTTATATGGTTGACGAAAGCTCATTTGCCAACACAAAAATTATTGATGTTGATGTAAATCGCGAAATGCGTCAGTCCTTCCTCGATTATTCAATGTCAGTTATTGTGTCCCGTGCACTTCCTGATGTTCGTGACGGATTAAAGCCTGTTCACAGAAGAATTCTTTACACAATGTATGAAAAAGGACTTACTCCCGAAAAGGCGTACAGAAAATGTGCAGATACAGTAGGTTCTGTGCTGGGTTCTTATCATCCCCATGGTGACGCTTCTGTTTATGATGCAATGGTAAGACTTGCACAGGATTTCTCTATGAGATATATGCTTGTAGACGGACATGGTAACTTCGGTTCCGTTGACGGTGACCCCCCTGCTGCATACAGATATACAGAGTCAAAGATGAGCAAACTTTCTACAGAAATGCTTGCTGATATTGATAAAGATACTGTTGATTTTATGCCCAACTTCGACGACCGTCTTGAAGAGCCTACAGTACTTCCTTCAAGATTCCCGAATCTGCTTGTAAATGGTTCGGGCGGTATCGCAGTTGGTATGGCAACAAACATTCCTCCTCACAATCTCTGCGAAGTTATTGATACAATGTGTTTGCTTATTGATAATCCCGATGCAGAAATTCCTGAGCTTATGGAGTGTCTGCCCGGACCTGATTTCCCCACAGGCGGTATGATTATGGGCAGAAGCGGTATCCGTGCTGCTTATATGACAGGCCGTGGCAAAATTACAGTTCGTGCAAGAGCAGAAATTGTTGAGGAAAAGAACGGCAGATTCAAGATTATTGTTACAGAACTTCCTTATCAGGTTAATAAGGCAAGACTTATCGAATATATTGCAGACCTTGTAAATGAAAAGAGAATTGAAGGTATCTCGAATATAGAGGACCACTCTGACAGAGAAGGTATGCATATTGAGATTGATATAAAGCGTGACGCTTCTCCTCAGGTTGTTCTCAATCAGCTTTACAGCTATACTCAGCTCCAGACCACCTTTGGTGTTATTATGCTGGCAATCGTAAATGGTGAGCCTAAGATTCTTAATCTTAAGGAAATGCTCACTCATTATATTGATTTTCAGGAAGAAGTTATTACCCGCCGTACTGCATACGACCTTAAAAAAGCAGAGGAAAGAATGCATATTTTAGAGGGCTTAAAGATTGCTCTCGATAATATCGACGAGGTTATTGCTACAATCCGTGCAAGTAAGGATACTCCAGAGGCTGTAGCAAAACTTATGGAGAAATTTGCACTTTCAGAGATTCAGGCTCAGGCTATTGTGCAGATGAGACTTCGTCAGCTCACAGGTCTTGAGAGAGAAAAAATTGAAGAAGAAATCAAAGAACTTCAGATTAAAATTACAGACCTCAAAGATATTCTTGCAAGTCACGAAAGAAGAATGCAGATTATTAAAGTTGAGGCTACTGAAATCAGAAATAAATACGCAGACGACAGAAGAACAGAAATCTGTGCAATCAGCGGTGAGGTTGATATTGAAGATCTTATTCCTGAGGAACAGTGCGTTGTTACTTATACTCGTTTCGGTTATATCAAGCGTCAGACCACCGATACCTACAAGATTCAGAATCGTGGCGGTCGAGGTGTTGCAGGTATGACCAGAAGAGAAGAGGACGTGGCAACTGAGCTTATGATTACAGGTTCTCACGACTATATTCTCTTCTTCTCTGATAAAGGTCGAGTTTACAGACTCAAGTGTTACGAAATTCCTGAAGGTAGTCGTCAGTCAAAGGGTATGAATATTGCAAATCTTCTGCCTCTTACAGGAGACGAAAAGATTACCTCTATGATTCGTGTTCCTGATTTTGAAGAGGATAAGTATCTTGTAATGGTAACCCGTCAGGGTATTATCAAAAGAATTTCTCTTAATGCTTACAATACAAACCGTAAAGGTGGTCTTATTGCCCTTGAACTTAACGAGGGTGATGAACTTGCTTGGGTAAGAATGACCAACGGCAATGATTCTATTATTATCGCCACAAAGAAAGGTTATGCAATCCGCTTTGACGAAAATAATGTTCGTCCTATGGGCAGACTTGCTCGTGGTGTTCGTGCTATAAGACTTCGTGATGGAGATCAGGTTGTTGGTATGTCTGTAGCTCGTGAAGGCGGTAAAGTACTTACAGTATCTGAAACAGGCTACGGCAGACTTTCTGAGATTGACAACTACAGACTTCAGTCAAGAGGCGGTAAGGGTATTATTAACTACCATGTTGAGAAATACGGCGATGTTGCTGCTATCAAGGTTGTTGACATTGAAGATGATATTATTCTTGTTTCTGAAGATGGTATTATTATCCGTATTCTTGCAAGTTCCATTCGCGTATGTGCCCGTCCTTCAAAGGGTGTTACGGTAATGCGTATCAAGGATGGTAACAAGGTTGTTGCTGCCGCAAGAGCACCTCACGAAGAGGATGCGGTTGCTCTTGAAGCAGAAGAAATCGACCCCGAAGAAGAAGCTCTTGACGCCGTTATCGACGAGGAAGAAGAAATCATCCTCGATGATGCAGAAGAAGCAATTGAGGAATAATTAAATATATACATTATAAAAAAACCAGTGAGCAGAATTTCTACTCACTGGTTTTAATTTTGGTATTAACTTAATTTTCGTCAGATATATTATCTGTAGAGGAATCAGAGTCAGTTAAATATATTTCAGCTACTTCAACTGTGTCAATAATTCTATTATCCTCAATAAATTCTGAATTTTCTATATTTTCAAATTCTTCAAGATTGAGGGTTTCTTCTATTGTTAAATTATTGGCTTCTTCAATGATAAAGTATACATCGTCGGAAATTTTTTCTTTTACTGCAGGGTCAAAGAGCCATACAACAGGTTTGGCAAACTTTTTGTTTCTCATAAATTTTGATGTACATACAGCAAAGAAGATAAGAACAATAAGTGCACCTGCAAAAATTACTGCGCCAAACTTAAAGCCTGCAGGAGTGTAAGAAAACTCAATTGTGTGCTCACCTTTTGTAAGTGATACACAACACATTCCGCCTTCGCGTGCTTTGTCCATATTTTCCGGTTCTTTTGAATCGGGGTAAATAACACCGAGGGGTATAACATCCTGCTCAATGCCGTCAACTTTAACTGTCCAGCCCTTTTCGTAAGGAATAGAGGTGTAAAGAACGCCGTCGCGGTTTGCATAGATTGTACCCTTAAGCTCTGTGTCGGAGACATGAGTTGTCTGAAGAGTTGACTGCTTTAATACCTCAATACCTCTTCTGTAAACATCCTCGTTGAGATAATAGAGGTGTGCACGAATCCAGGAACTTCTCTTGAGATTACCCTGGAATGATACTGTATCACCTTCATTTACTTTACCAATAGCGGCAATATGAGGTTGCTCAATATTAATTTCGCGAAGCTGAGTGCTGTTTATGCTGATTTTTCCTTTTCCTTCAGGACCGCTTATATAGAAGAAAGAATATACATAACCCTCTTTTGGTACTTGGAAATTGTATTTAACATTTGTTGTGCCGGAGGTTGTATAGCCGATTTCCATTCCGTCGGAATATTTAACAGAAGGATCTACATTATGCTCTGTTGATGTTTTTTCAATAGGAGTGTAAAGAGGCTCTTCTATTCCTGTAGCTTTTCTCCAAAAATCAATCTGATTTTCAAAGGGATTTACATAAGCCTCAGAAGGATCCGAATTTGCATCGAGCTGTTTATTTTTGTCGTTTGTTTTTGGAAGTTCAAAATTCTCGAGTTCTTTGTTTGCAAGGAAGCCCATATTAATGTAATCTGTGTTTTCGTAAAGAGTTACATTACCTGCTGTATCAGACATCTGCATAAAAGGTTCGCCATAACTCTTGCCGCTTCTTGCAATAAGGTAACGGATATTAAAAAGCACGTTGGTTACGGGAGATGAATCGTAATATGTGTAACGGTTACCGCCTAAATATCCTGCACCGCCCATATCACCAAAGTATTTGTTGAATGTGGCATTTGCCATGGAATTGAACATGGAAAGACCATTGTAATCATAGATAGAACCATCATTGAGGGTATATGCATTTGTAGTCTCAATTCGGTAAATATCGGGAGTTTCGGTTTCTTTTCTTGCTTCAATTCTTTCTAATAATAGAGTTATATTTTCTTTTTCTGTAGGATATCCGATTTTTGTAGTAGAACCAACGGTGTCAACACTGACAATAGTGGTAACACACATTTCGCCCATAACAATCAGACAAAGGAAAACCGAAAGAAACCGCTTTGGTACAAGTTTAAGAACATATAGCAGTATGGCTGCAATCATAAAGACGCCTATAATTATACATGCTGTGAATATATTCTCGTTAAAAGGTGTGCGGTTTGTAGTGCCGTCTTCTACTACTATAAATTTTCTGAAATAGTAAAGAAGGATAAACATGGAGAAGACAAGAGTTGTGATGATAACATCAATGTAGTTGCTGTCTTTAAGAACAAGATATGCTCTGTAACCCATATAAATAATAAGGAAACTGAAGAGGAAACTGAATCTGTAAGGCAGCATATTGGGATAATGGAATCCGTGCCACATAAAGTCAAGTCTTCTGAAAATAAAACTGATTACAAAGAACATTAAAGTAGAAACACAGAAAATCTTTTCGCCTTTTTTAATTTTCTTTGAGCAGAAGAATATACCAAGAAGAACAAGACAAAGAAGTCCACAACCAATATTAGGCATACCTTCTGTTGAAGTAGGAGATATAAACGAAAGAGCATTGCTGAGTATTTTATGGAAAGCATCAAGCACACCTGCGGTGTTATCTGTACCAATGTTGATGTCAAAACCTTTAGGCATACCTGTTGTCTGCTTATAGCAGTTTTGCAGAGCAAGGTAAGCAGGTATGGTAACTATGGCAGTCAACATAAGAGAAATCCCTGCACTGATTGCTGTACGAAGAAGGTCTTTTGCTGCTTTTCTGAGGCTTACCCAGCAGGATGCTGTATAGCCGATAGCAGTAAGGAATACTGCAACACAGATGAAAAGACCGATGTAATAGTTGAAAATAACAGAGAGAGCAAGGGAAATAATGAAAAGTTTGTACTTGCCGTCACGAAGCAGACAAACTGTGCCTGCAACTACCAAAGGAAGCATTGCCACAGAGTCAAGCCAGATAATGTTCCAATAATAACCCATATTAAAGGAACAAAGGGCAAACATTGTTGAGAAAAATACCGTTGCAAGACTGCATTTTTTGAAAATAATCTTAAAGCAGATTGCTGTAAACATTCCTGCAAGAGAAAGTTTGATTACGGTTGCAACTACAATGTAGCTTGAAAGAACATCCGAAGAGAAAAATGCAGAACAGAAGTTGAGAGGGCTGAAAAGGTAGTAAGATCCCATTGCAATAAAGTTTACACCCATACCCACAGACCAGGTCCAGAAAAGTGAACCGCCGGACTGGAGTTTATCGTGTAATTCTACAAGGAATGGGAAGTACTGATGCCACATATCAACAACGTGCATCTGTTGTGTACCCCAGGGATTTTCAGTTTCAACATAAACATCTATACCAATAAGGTCACTGAACTGGTACAGAATATAGTTGACGCCGGTTTTAAGAATACCGAAAGGTGCCACATTCTCAACAGCAAAGCCGATAGCAAGAAGCACAAAGGGAATAATAAAAGAAAGTGCTATGAACTTGCCCGAACCGTCGCCTTTTGAACGGGCGTTTTTAATAAGAGTTTTCATAGTGGGGAATTTGGCGGATTTTGCCTTGACCATACACAAAAACCTCCCGTAAATTAATAGGATTTCTGCATAAATAAAACTTATTTATACACATAGATATACATATTAATTATAACACGAGAATGTATAAAGGTAAACTCTTTTTAATAAAAAGATAAAAATTATTTTATGCAATATTAATCGGATTTCATAGACTTTTTGTTTTGTTGATGTTATAATACTTTTAGGTATGTAATTCAGGTTACTGAATATTCTGATACGAGGTGAAGGAATAATGAAAACTGTTGATATTGTAGTACCTTGCTATAATGAAGAAGAAGTACTTCCCGAATTTGTAAGGGTGACAAACGAGGTTATCGCAACTCTGCCCGAGTACAGCTTCCGCTATATTCTTGTAAACGATGGCAGTAAAGACAAAACCCTCTTAACAATGATAAAACTCGCAGAACAGTTTGAGAATGTAAAGTATATTTCTTTTGCAAGGAATTTTGGCAAAGAGGCTGCTATGTATGCAGGACTTGAGCATACAACTGCTGACCTTGTAATTGTTATGGATGCAGACCTGCAGCATCCCCCTGCAATGTTCCCCGAGATGCTCAAAGGTATCGAAGAGGGTCACGATTGCTGTGCTCTTTACAGAGAAGAAAAAGAGAGAAAAGACGGTCTCCTTCGTCGCGGCTTCTCTAAGCTCTTCTTCAAGATGCAGAATTCTATGTCTTCCGTAAAAATGCCCTACGGTGCAGTTGACTACCGAGTTATGACAAGACAGATGATTGACTCTATCCTTTCTCTTTCCGAGGTACAGAGATTTTCCAAGGGTATTTTCTGCTGGGTAGGCTTTGACACAAAGTGGATTCCTTACGAAAATGTTGAGAGAACAATCGGTACATCAAGCTGGAGTTTCTGGGGGCTTTTCAAGTATGCCATTGACGGAATCACTTCTTTCTCGGTTTCTCCTCTTAAGTTTATCTTTGTTTTGGGAATTCTGATGTTCTTCGGCTCAATTTTAGGTATGCTCGGCATTATTATCGAAGCTCTTGTTACAGGAGATTTTGGCTCAGGTTATGCTACAATTGTTTGTGTAATGCTGTTTATTGGCGGACTTATTGAGCTTTCTATCGGTATTATCGGTGAGTATCTGGGAAGAGTTTACATCGAAACAAAGAAAAGACCCATTTACATCGCAAAGGTTAAGAACATCGAAAAAAACGAGAAATAATTATGGAAAAATTACTTAACGTCTATAAGAAACACAAAGAAATAATTAATTATATAATCGTCGGCGGTCTTACAACATTAGTCCGTTGGGGAACAACTGTTATTTTTGAAAATCTGTTTGCAGGATTTATGAGCGAGGGAGTACTTCGCGACACTCTTATCACAGCAGTTTCCCTTATTATTACAATTCTCTTTGCCTTCCCGCCAAATAAGCTTATTGTTTTTGAGAGCAAGAGTTTTTGCAAGAATATTGTAGGCATTGAGTTTATTGCCTTTATTTCTGCAAGAGCGGCGGCAAGTATTATTGAGCTTGTGGGTATTCCGCTTATCTGCGAGGTTACCTCAATGAACATCACTGTGGCAACAATGATAGTAAGTGTTGTTGTGTTGGTGGTAAACTACATCTTCAGCAAACTTTTTATCTTTAAAAACAGAGAAGGTAAAAAAGATAAGAAAGACAAAAAAGATAAAAAGGGAGAAAAAGAATCTCTCGGCAAAAGAGCAAAGGACAAGCTTATCGGCACAACCCTTATAGTTATCTGCTCTGTAGTGGCTGTTGTTTCTATCTCGTTCTGGGTAGTTGATACCATCTCTAAAATTTTTGGATAATTTTTAAAAAAATCAAGGCTGTCTCACAAAATGTGGGACAGCCTTTTTTGTACTGAAAAAATTTAATTATTTTTTTCTGCTTTCAATCCTGTAAGTTTTTCAAAAATAGGAAGCTCGTAAGGCGGAAAGTAAAGTCCCCACAAAGTACCGTTATGAGAAAACTCAAGTATGTAATAGTGAGTGAAGGTAATATGCTTTCCGTCTGCAGACTCAATATGCTTTCTGTACATCGGGTCGGTGTAGGGAACTCTTTTGTTCCACCCAAAAGTTCGGACAGAATCATTAACTTTGCGAATATATTGCATAGTTTCAAGAGGTACAGCAAAACTATCAAAAACTGTGGAAACACAAAAGTTATTGTTCTCTTTGTAGAAAAAATAATCTGTGTTTTCGTACGGGGGTGATTTTTTGTGCAGAGAAATTGGAGTTACCTTTCCGTTAATAAGTCTGTAATGAAAGAAGAGTACATCTGCCAGAATATAGTCATCGGGAATATTAAGCTCTTTTTGACTTTGTTTTTGAAGTTCATCTCTTTTTTTTATACAGTTCGCAAACTCTTCTTTTTTTATAAGTATGTTTCCGCGAAAATTATAAATGCGTGGAAGCAGAAAATATAATCCGTAACTTATGACAGCAATAAAGATGATAATTAAAAAGTATTTTTCGTTGGGAATATTTTTTCTGCCGAAAAGATATGATACAATTTCCAAGGTTACGGTAAAACCAAGCAAAAGAAAAAAGTAAGGAAGATACATAAAAAACAAGGGAAGACTAAGTTTTTTGTCTAAGGCATTCTTTGTTTTGTACCAAAGATTCCACTTATCAGAGGTTTCTCGGGAAACATCGCAAATATTGAATTCTTTGCCGTTAGGGTATCTGTTAGAGTCGTCTTCTGTTCTGTCAACTTCGAGGAAAGGTTTAACTTCCATAGCAAAACCTCCATAAAACTTAGTCTGTATCAAGCTTGAGCACAGCCATAAATGCTTCCTGGGGAACTTCAACAGTACCCAGCTGACGCATACGCTTTTTACCTTCCTTCTGTTTTTCAAGAAGCTTTTTCTTACGGGTAATGTCACCGCCGTAGCACTTTGCAAGAACATCCTTACGCATAGCCTTAACGGTTTCACGGGCAATAATCTTGCCACCGATACAAGCCTGAATGGGAACTTCAAAGAGCTGTCTGGGGATTTTCTCCTTGAGCTTTTCTGCCATCTTTCTTGCTCTGGGGTATGCCTTTTCTGCGTGGATAATAAAGGAAAGTGCGTCAACAACATCGCCGTTGAGCATAATATCAAGTTTTACAAGCTGACTCTGTCTGTACTCCTTGAGTTCGTAGTCAAAGGAGGCATAGCCTCGGGTTCTGGATTTAAGAGTATCAAAGAAGTCGTAAACGATTTCTGCAAGGGGAAGTTCGTAGTGAATGTCAACTCGGTCGGAGTCGATGTAGGTCATACCAATGAATACGCCGCGTCGCTCCTGACAAAGCTCCATAATGTTGCCTACATAGTCAGAAGGTGCATAGATGTGAGCGTTTGTAAAGGGCTCTTCTGCGCTCTGGATGAGAGAAGGCTCGGGGTAGTTTGTGGGGTTGTCAATCATCTTGACCGTACCGTCGGTAAGAGTGATTTTGTAGCTAACCGAAGGAGCAGTTGTAATAAGGTCAAGGTTAAATTCTCTTTCAAGTCTTTCCTGTATAATCTCCATGTGATGAAGTCCGAGGAAGCCGCAACGGAAGCCAAAGCCGAGAGCAACAGAGGTTTCTGCTTCGTAAGTAAGAGATGCGTCGTTGAGTTTGAGTTTTTCAAGTGCATCACGAAGGTCGCCATATTTTGCACCGTCAGCAGGATAAATACCGCAGTAAACCATAGACTGAATCTCTCGGTAACCGGGCAGAGGAAACTCTGCAGGATTTTTAGTAAGAGTTACGGTGTCGCCAACCTTTGCATCACCAAGTGTTTTGATTGATGCGGTGATGTATCCAACTTCGCCTGCATAGAGGGTATCTCTCTGCTGTGATGCTACAGCACCCATATTGCCGAGCTCAACAACAGAAAACACAGAGCCTGTCTGCATAAGTTTGAATTCGTCACCAACACTGATTTGTCCTTCTTTAATGCGGACATAGATGATAACACCCTTATAGCTGTCGTAGATGCTGTCAAAAATCATAGCCCTGAGAGGTGCATTGATGTCACCTTCGGGTGCAGGAACATCCTGAACAATTCGCTCCATAACAGAGTGGATGTTGATGCCGTTCTTTGCGGAAATTTCGGGGGCATCCTGTGCGGGAATGCCTATAATATCCTCAATCTCGTTCTTGATACGGGCAGGGTCTGCTGATAAAAGGTCAATTTTATTTACAACGGGAACGATTTCAAGACCCGAGTCAACAGCCAGATAAGTGTTGGCAAGAGTCTGTGCCTCGATACCCTGAGTTGCGTCAACAACAAGTACTGCACCCTCGCAAGCAGCAAGACTGCGGGAAACTTCGTAGTTAAAGTCAACATGGCCGGGGGTGTCGATAAGATTAAAGGTATATTCCTCGCCATCGTCTGCTTTGTACTTAAGAGTTACCGCTCTTGCTTTAATAGTAATACCGCGCTCTTTTTCAAGCTCCATATCGTCAAGAATCTGGTCCTGCATCTGACGTTCTGTAACAGAGCTTGTCTGCTCAAGAATACGGTCAGCAAGGGTAGATTTGCCGTGGTCTATGTGGGCAATAATGCTGAAATTTCTAATTTTACTCTGATCGAATGCCAAGAGTATCACCTCAAAACATAAAAATACACTTTAATTATATCACATTGTTTTTTTAGTGACAATAGCACTGCATAATTTTATTTTCTTCTTAAAGCTTTTTGTTGTAAAACCTTTAGTTTTGTGATATAAAAGTCATAGAAACAAAAGGAGTGATTTAATATGACAAAAGCAGATAAGGCAAAAGAGCTTTTTTTAAAAGGATATAACTGTTCTCAGGCGGTTTTTGGTGCTTTTTGCGAAGACTTCGGTATAGAATTTAACATAGGAGTTAAAATTTCTTCGGGTTTTGGCGGAGGTTTTGCGAGACGTCGGGAGGTTTGTGGTGCTGTAAGCGGTGCAGTAATGGTGCTTTCGCTCCTGCATGGCTACACAGACGCCCAAGCAAAAGAGGAAAAAATTAAGCTTTACGAAGAAATAAGAGGTGTTCTCGCTGAGTTTGAAGAGGAAGTAGGCAGCATTATCTGTCGTGACCTTCTCGGATTAGAAGAAAAAGCATCTTCTCCTATACCTGAAGACAGAACAAAGAAATATTACGAAAAGCGTCCTTGTGCCGAACTTGTTTATACTGCGGCAAAATTTGTTGAGGAGCATATTGCAAAACTTTAAATTTTAGTTCTTGTAAACCGCAAAAATTCATATTCTTTAGAGATAAACTATGGGAGATGAAATTTTTGCAAAAATACTCGGTAAATCCTCAATATCCTTTTACCTTTATAAGAACCCGCTATGCAGTAAGATGCCTGCAGAAAAAATATCCGCAAATTATTAAAATGATAAGAGGCGGATGCAGTGAGCAGGGCAGGGACATTTTTCTATTGAGATTTGGTAAAGGTGAGAAAAAGGTTTTAGTTACAGCCGCCATTCATGGCAGAGAGTATGTAACCACAGGTTTTCTTTTGAAAATTTTGGAGCTTTATGCGGAATACTTTTGCGAAAACACATTCATGGAGTGTGTAAGTATCCGCAATTTATTAGACGAATTTTCTTTTTATATTATTCCACAATGCAACCCTGATTCTGTGGAAATCTCCTTGAGAAGAGCAAAGCCTTCGGTGAAAATAGAGAATTACATTCCATACTGTTATAAGGATAACGCAAGGGGTGTAAATTTAAATGCAAATTTTCCATATTTGTGGGAGTATGTACCAAAAGAGAGAAACGGCGGAGAGTATTCGGCTTCAGAGAAAGAAACCCGATTTCTTATGGATGTTTGCAGAAAATATGAGTTTGAAAAAATGATTTCTCTGCATACCCGCGGAGGATGTGTATATTGGCGGGATAAGGGAAACGGAGAAATTACAGGCGATAAAGAATTTGCCCATAAGCTATCACATCTTTGTAAACTGAAACTTTGCAAAGAAACAGAAGATATTAAATCTTATTCGGGCGGATTTGAAAACTGGTTTCGTTATGAATTTAAAAGACCTGCTGTTTGTGTGGAGCTTGTGAATGACGAGGATGCACCTTTTGATTTGTGTTGTCGGGAATTTTACACATACACAGACTGGCAGAATACAAAGAACATACTTTTAACAGTAAAATAAAAAGAAATCCACCCGCTTTATTTATTGCGGGTGGATTTTTGTTATAAAACTTTTCTCATAACCTCTGTGTAAGTGAGTTTTCCGTTTATACGGTCAGATCGCATAAGAGAAATTGAGTTTACTTGCATACGCTTTTTGGTAAGGACTTTTGTCATAAGTTCTTTTGTGAAAGACGGAGCAGGAGTAAATTGTCTGCAAAGTGTAATGTGAGCCTTGAAAGGCTTTGTGTCAATTTTAAAGCCTCTATCAACAAGATTTTTTCTGATAGACATTGCAAGGGATTCGAGGTTCTTATTGCTCACTGTCTTTGCAAAACAGATACTGCCGTCTCTTGAAGAAAACTCGCCGAATCCCTCAAAGGTTAACTCAAAGGGATTTATATCTACCGCTTTTATAGCATCAGATGCCGAGCGGATATTGTTACTCTCGCCGATAAAAGCAAGGGTTAAGTGGAGATTTTCTTTTCGGGAGATGTTTGCGTAAGCGCTGTGTTCTTTTAAAAGAAGTGCACAGGAGTATAGATCGTCGGCAATTTCTTTTGTCAGATTTATTGCAACAAAAAGTCTGGGCATATTATTCACCCTTTAAAGCTTTGAAATGTTTGTCGGCAATTCGTACCGCACCCATAGCGTCTTTCGAATAATAGTCTGCACCTATCATATCTGCATATTCCTGAGAGAGCACAGCACCGCCAACAGCTACTTTTGTATGGGGTGATTTTTTTCGCAGGAGTTTTATGGTACGCTCCATTGAGGGTACTGTGGTGGTCATAAGAGCAGAAAGTGCAACCAAAGTTGCGCCGGTTTTCTCTGTTGTTTCAAGAATAGTTTCTTCTGACACATCCTTGCCAAGATCGATAACATCGTAGCCGTAGTTTTCCAGCAGAATTTTTACGATATTCTTGCCAATGTCGTGAATGTCGCCCTTGACTGTGGCAACGATGATTTTCTCTCCATTTTCGGAAGAATCGGCAGACATTGAAAGCACATCCTTAACTTCTGTAAATGCAGCCTTTGCTGCTTCTGCACTCATAAGAAGCTGGGGGAGATAAACTTTATTTTCTTCAAATCCGCGACCCACCACATCAAGAGCGGGAATGATATGGGAGTTGACAATATCAAGAGGAGCTGACTCTTTGAGAAGTTCTTTTGCAAGGAGTGAGCTCTCTTCGCAAAGCCCTGAGATGATAGTGTCTTTTAAAGTCAGTTTTCCTGTGTGGGCAGGTATGATGTTACCCGTATCTTCCATAGACATAACTTTGTCTATGATATTCTTTGCAAAAGTTTGCAGTTCGTCTGATGTATCAGAAGCGTTGTCATATCCTTCAAAATCCCTGCGACAAGCGTTAATCATATTCTCGGAATGGGGATTCATAATTGCAGAGGAAAGTCCGCACCTGAGCGCAAGAGAGAAGAATTCTGAGTTGACATAATCTCTGTGTGGCAGACCGAAAGAGATGTTGGAAACACCTAAAACTGTCTTGATTCCCATATTGGTGAGCTCTTCGATTGCCTCTAAGGTAACTTTTGCGGCGTTTTCGTCGGCACTGATTGCCATTGTTAAGGTGTCTACAATAATATTCTTTTTATCGATTCCGTAGCTTTCGGCTGTTTTTATTATTTTTTTTGCAATTTTTACTCGATCTTTTGCGGTTTCGGGAATGCCATCTTCGTCAAGGGTAAGGGCAACGATAACACCGCCGTATTTTTTTGCAAGGGGGAATACAGCCTTCATAGATTCTTCTTTGCCATTTACGGAGTTTATCATAGGCTTACCATTGTAAGTTCGCAGAGCTTTCTCTAAAGCGGCAGGGTCAGAGGTGTCAATCTGCAAGGGTGCATCGCAGACTCCCTGCAAATCTTCTATAACCTTCTTCATAACTGCAGGCTCGTCAATTTCGGGCAGACCGCAGTTTACATCAAGCACTTGTGCACCTGCCTGCTGCTGAAAAAGTCCTTCGCGCATAATGAATGCGTAGTCGCCTTCACGCAAGGCTTCTTTAACCTTCTTTTTGCCTGTGGGGTTGATACGCTCACCGATAATAACGGGAGTGTCAGAAAATTCAACTGTGTGTGTATAAGAAGAGACAATAGTGTGATTCTTCTTTTCCATAGTTTTAACGGGATTATTTAACAGTAAATCGTGGGCAGTCTTTATATATTCGGGAGTTGTACCACAGCAACCGCCAATGACAGAAGCTCCGATTTTTGCGGATTTTACCATTTCTTTTGCATACTCTTCGGGGGTTACATCAAAAACAATTCTGCCGTTTTCGCTGCGGGGCAGACCTGCGTTGGGACTTATTATAAGAGGAGTGGAAGAATATTCTGCAAAGGTGCGTAGAATTTCGTTCATCTTATTAGGTCCTAAAGAGCAGTTCATACCAATGGCATCAACACAAAGACCTTCAAGAAGTGCAATCATAGAAAGGGCGTCGGCACCTGTCATGAGCTTTTCTTTTTCGTCGTAAACATTTGTGACAAAAATGGGAAGGTCACAGTTTTCTTTTGCGGCAAGGACAGCGGCTTTAGTTTCGTAAGCATCGTTCATTGTTTCGATAAGCACAAGGTCTGCACCCTTTGCACCTATGCGGATAACCTTTGCAAAAGCCTCTACTGCATCCTCAAAATAAAGGTCGCCGAAGGGCTTTAAGATTTTACCGAGAGGACCGATGTCCAATGCAATATAACGTTTTTTGCCGCCAACAGAGTCAACAGCTTTTTTTGCACAGTTCAGAGCGGCATTAACGATCGAGTCAAGTTCTGATTCAGAAAACTTGAGTGGATTTGCACCGAAGGTGTTGGTGCTTATAATATCGGACCCCGCCTCAAGATAAGATTGGTGGATTTCGGTGATGGCATCGGGGTTTGTTATGTTGAGACGCTCGGGAAGTTCGCCTGTTTTTAAGCCTCTTTTCTGAAGCTCGGTGCCCATAGCACCGTCAAAGAACAAGAGCTCTTTTCCGAGTTTTTCTTTTATATTCATATGTATCAATCCTTTCGGGATTTTACGATTGCAGTAACGGATTTTGTGGGGGTTAAAAGCATGGAGTCGGTCATAGAAAGACCGATGTTAATGTGTGATGAAAGCAAGCTGAGAATTTCGGGCTGCATGAAAAGAGGTAAATCTCCGTATCCGGGAGAAAATCTTTCCTGACAGGGAACTTTAAAAACTTCACCGCACAGATAATCGCAGAAGCACTCAATAGCTGCGGTTGCACAGCCGTCTGTAATAACTGCTTTTGAAGGGGATAAGGTGCTGTAACGACTTATAAGCATATCTGCACCGATACCGATTGTGGCGGCAAAGATGTAGGCTTTTGAGCTGTTTCCGAGGAATTTTTTCAGAGATTTGCTCTCGGCTTTGCAGAATCCGAAATCCACAACATCACCGTCAAAATTTACACTGACCTCGGTGTAAACTGCACGAAGAGTGAGTTTTTCTTTGAGTTCTGCAAGACATTCCGTGCATAAAGAGATAAGCTTTTCGTCGGTGGAGTTTCTGCAACCGCTGTAAAGCATAATATCCTTGTAAGGAACACAGAGCTCCTTCGGGTCGAGGTTTAAAACTTTAATCTCGTTCATAATTAACCTTTTATTATCTCCGAGAGATTTCGCTGAATCTCAGCTGCAACATCGGGTTTGTTCATAGAATAAACATGAACATTCTTTATCCCTGATGCATAGAGGTCGATAATCTGCTCGGTAGCATAGGCAATACCTGCCTGTTTCATAGCCGCAGGATTGTCGCCGTATTTGTCTGCGATTTTGATAAATCTTTTGGGAAGTACCGTGCCCGAAAGTTCGCAGGAACGCATAATCTGACGGGCGTTTGTAATGGGCATAATTCCTGCAACAATGGGGACAAAAATGCCTTTGCGGTGGAGCTTGTCGATGTAGCTGTAAAGAATGTCGTTGTTAAAAAACATCTGGGTTGTGAGGAAGGAACAGCCTGCTTCTACCTTTTTGCCGATGTTTACAATATCTGCCTCAAGTGACTCGCTCTCAAGATGGCCTTCGGGATAACAGGCACCGCCGATACAAAAGCCGCCGAAATCCACGATTTCGCGAATAAGCTCGGATGCGTACTTGTAGTCTGTGGAGTGGTTGCCTTCTTTTGGAATATCACCCCGAAGAGCAAGAATATTCTCGATACCCTCTGCTCTGAGTTTTTTAAGCTGTGAGTGTACGGTCTCCTTTGAGGAAGAAACGCAGGTAAGGTGGGCAAGAGTGGGAACACCATAGGTGCTTTCAATATCCTTTGCAATTGAAACGGTGTACTCGCTTGTACCGCCGCCTGCACCATAGGTAACACTCATATAATCAGGATTTAGCTTTGCTATATCGAGAGCCGCCTGCTCTACTTTTTCGTATAAATCGGAGGTTTTTGGAGGAAAAACCTCGAAAGAAAGTGTGGGTTTATCCTCTCTGAAAAGTTCGGATAATTTCATATTATACACACCCTTTTGTATATTTGTTTATACCCCGAACAGAACTGCTCGGGGTATAATTTTTATTATAATTATTCTTTTTCGTCAGCAACAATTGCAAGACCGAGTACGTCAAGGTTTTCCTTCTCAACAGGAGCAGGACACTGAGACATAAGCTCGGAAGCATTCTGTACCTTGGGGAATGCGGTAACATCACGAAGAGAATCTGCACCGCAGAGAATCATTGTAATACGGTCAAGACCGATACCCATACCGCCGTGAGGAGGTGCACCGTATCTGTAAGCATCTACAAGGAAGCCGAACTTGAGAGCAATCTCTTCGTCGGTCATCTTGAGTGCACGGAACATCTTCTGCTGAAGCTCGGGGTTGGAAATACGGATAGAGCCTGAAGAAAGTTCAACGCCGTTGAGGGTAAGGTCGTAAGCTTTTGCGATAACCTTTGAGGGATCTGTGTCGAGGTACTCAAGACACTCTTCCTTAGGCATTGTGAAGGGATGGTGCATAGCAACCCATTCGCCTGACTCCTCGTCTTTCTCGAAGAAGGGGAAGTCTACAATCCAAAGGAACTTGTACTCGTCGGGGATAATATCAAGACGCTTTGCAATAATACCGCGGAGAGCACCAAGGGTAGAGAGTACGACAGAGTCTTTGTCTGCAACGAAGAGAACAACATCGCCTTTTTCGGCACCAACACGATTAAGAATTGCCTCAAGCTCGCCCTCTGCCATAAATTTTGCAAAGGAGCAGTTGGGAGTATCCTCAACCCATCTTACAAAGGCAAGACCCTTTGCACCGATACCGCGAACATATTCTGTGAGCTTGTCGATTTCTTTTCTGGTATAGGTAGAAGCTGCGTTTTTTGCAACTATTGCACGAACAGAGCCACCTGCTTCGATTGCACCTGTGAATACACCGAAACCGCAATCTTTTACCATATCGGAGATGTTCTGAATTTCCATACCGAAGCGGATATCGGGTTTGTCGGAGCCGAAACGCTCCATAGCATCCTTGTAGCTCATTCTCTCAAAGGGAGTTTGAAGCTCTTTGCCGAGAACATCTTTGAAAATACGCTTCATAAGGCCTTCGTTAATCTCGAGAATATCCTCAACATCAACGAAGGAAAGCTCCATATCGATCTGTGTGAATTCAGGCTGACGGTCAGCACGGAGGTCTTCATCACGGAAGCAACGAGCGAGCTGAATGTAACGGTCAAATCCCGAAAGCATAAGAAGCTGCTTGTAAATCTGGGGTGACTGGGGAAGAGCATAGAAACAGCCCTTGTGGATTCTTGAAGGAACAAGATAGTCACGAGCGCCTTCGGGAGTAGACTTCATCATCATAGGTGTTTCAACCTCGATAAATCCATTCTCGTAGAAATAGTCACGAGCAGACTTGCAGATTTCATTTCTCATCATAAGATTCTTCTGCAGGGGTCTGCGACGAAGGTCAAGATATCTGTAACGAAGACGAAGTTCTTCGTTTGTGTTAAGGTCATCGATAATCTCAAAGGGGGTTGTTTCTGCCTTTGAAAGAAGACGAAGGTCACAAACATCAATTTCAATGTTGCCTGTGGGGATATCAGGGTTCTTTGAACTTCTTTCGCGAACTGTACCCTTTGCACATACTACATACTCACTGCGGAGTGTCTGTGCTTTCTCAAAAATTTCTTTGTCAGTTTTATCGTCAAAAGCAAGCTGAACAATACCTGTGCGGTCACGAAGATCAACGAAAACAAGCTGGCCCAGGTCACGCTGTTTCTGAACCCAACCGCAAACGGTTACTTCCTCGCCGATGTTTGTGTCTCTCAGATCGCCACAATATATGGATCTTTTAAGACCTGTCATAAATTCTGCCATTGTTTATACCTCCCGAATTATTCTGCAAAGCTTACAGCGTCTGAAAGATCTGCTGCAAGCAGGTTTTCAATAAATATATTTGGGTCGTTGATTAAGACCTCTGTCTGACTTCCGCTTTCCATATTTTTAAGGATTGCTTTGCCTTCTTCAATTTCGTTATCACCAAGAACCATGGAATACTTTGCACCGATTTTGTTTGCGTATTTCATCTGTGCCTTGAGTCCTCTGCCTACGATGTCGAACTGTGCGCCGAGACCTGTCTCGCGGACGGTTCTTACAAGCTCAAAGGCTTTGAGCTGAGCTTTGTCGCCAAGGGCCGCAACGTAAAGCATATCGGTTTCGGGTGCAGGGATTTCGATGCCTTCTGCATCCATTACCATCAGGAGTCGCTCAAGACCGATAGCAAAGCCTAAGGAAGCAAGAGGCTGTCCGCCCAATTCCTCCATAAGTCCGTTGTATCTGCCGCCACCGCAAACTGTGGACTGGGCACCGATATTGTCGGAGATGAACTCGAAAACTGTATTTGTATAGTAGTCAAGGCCGCGAACGATAGAGGAGTTAACTGTAAAGTTTACATCTGCAGCCTTAAGGTACTGCTGAACCTTCTTGAAGTGATTGTCACATTCCTCGCAGAGAAAATCTGTAATCTTGGGAGCATTCTGAGCGATTTCCTTGCAAACAGGACTCTTGCAGTCGAGGATTCTCATAGGATTTTTCTCAAGTCTTGAAAGACAAGTACCGCAAAGTGTATCTGTGTACTGAGAGAAGTATTCTTTGAGAGCCTTGTGGTAGTTCTTTCTGCACTCGGGACAGCCGATGGAGTTTATTTCAAGGTGAATGTTAAAAAGACCGAGTCTGTCAAAGATTGATTTTGCGGCACAGATAAGCTCTGCGTCGGCAATGGGGTCGGATGCTCCGTAAACCTCCATACCGAACTGGTGGAATTCACGCTGACGACCTGCCTGAGGCTTTTCGTAGCGATAGCAGGTTGTAAAGTAATGAGCCTTTATGGGCAGACCATCGTTGTAGAGGCCGTGCTCAAGCAAAGCTCTTGCGGCACCTGCGGTACCCTCGGGACGAAGAGTCAGGGATTCACCGCCTTTGGTTTCGAAGGTGTACATTTCTTTCTGAACAACATCTGTACCTTCACCCACACCGCGCTGGAAGAGCTTTGTCTGTTCAAAAACAGGGGTGCGGATTTCCGAGAAACCGTAAACTCTTGCTTCGTCAGAGAGAATCTTCTCTACAAACTGCCATTTATAACTGTCACGAGGAAGAATGTCCTCTGTGCCCTTGATTTTTTTTGCGATAAGTGCCATTTGGCATCATCCTTTCCGGAGTTTTAAAATAATGATATTTATACATTATATATAGTATCACAGAAGTTACGAGTTTTCAATAAAAAAATATCCGACCCTGAAAGAGTCGGATATAAAAGTATAGGTGGGTTATTTTTTTATTTTGATGCGTTTAAAGATAAGGCAAAGAAGAGTACCGCCCACAATACCTGCGATTCCCTGAAATACATTAGGAAGAACAGATGGAAGAGCACCTGCGGCACCGTAGCCCAAGAGGTATGCTTCGAATACAAAGTAGCCTCCAACCATTACTGTTTCGGCACAAACGGCGGCAAAGACTATGAAGATAATGGAAAGACCTTTGCTTTTGTCCGCAAGATTTTTTACTGCATAAAGCACAAGACCTGCAAAGAGAGCCATCAGGGCTTTAATTACCAAAGTACCCGGTGCATACTGGGCATAACCCATAAGAATGTCTGCAAGCATAGAGCCGATACCTGCTGCCAGAGCTGCATACAGAGGAGAGAGCAGGAATGCCGCAAGAATAATTACCACATCACCCAGATTAACATAACCGCCTGTGGGTGTTATTGCGAGTTTTATAAATGTTGCAACACAGCACAAGGCTGCCAGAAGAGAGGCGGTGACTAAATTTATAAGATGAGATTGTTTTTTCATATTGTAAATCCTCCTTTATGTCCGAGCATTATTATACAGCAAACTGAACATATTGAAATATTCAGTTTGTTATAATATAATAATACCAGATTTACTTTGGAGGAAAAATATGCTAACTTATATTTTGGATAAGTCTACAAAGAGAACTCTTACAAAACAGCTTTACGAGAGGATAAAAAGGGATATACTTACGGGAAAACTTCTGTCAGGAGAAAAACTTCCGTCAAAACGTGTGCTGTCTGAGCATCTAAAAATAAGTGTGATTACAGTAGAAAATGCTTATGAGCAACTTTTGGCGGAAGGCTATATTTTTTCAAGAGAGCGCAGCGGATATTATGTCAGTCAGATAGACACAATGTGGGTTGCAGAGAGCAACACAACTCACCATATCGGACAGCCTTCTGCAGAAAAAGCAGAAGATGACTTGATTATGGATTTTAAGACAAACAGAATATGTGATTCGGGATTTCCTTGCACGGTTATGTCAAAAATAATGAGGCAGGTGCTTGCAGAAAAAAGAGGACTGCTGGAACCCTTAGAGTTTTGCGGGGTTAAAGAACTAAGAGAAGCAATATCAGGGTACCTGTACAGATTCAGGGAAATATCAGTAAGTCCCGATCAGATAATCGTGGGTGCAGGTACGGAATACTTGTATCATCTTATTATTCAGCTTCTGGGCAGAGATAAGTGCTATGCTCTGGAAACACCGGGGTATAACAAAATTGCAAGAATTTATGAGTGTAACAACGTATCTTACAAATATGTACCGGTAGATAAGGAAGGTTTTTCTGCAGAACATCTTAAAAAGACGGATGCACAGATAATACATATTTCTCCGACACATCATTTTCCGACGGGTGTTGCTATGCCGATCAGGCGCAGACAGGAGCTGTTGCACTGGGCAGGAGAATCGGAAGACCGATATATTATAGAAGATGATTATGACAGTGAGTTCAGGTTTTCGGGTCATCCCATTGCTCCTTTGATTAGTCTGGATGCAAAGAAGGTAATTTATATTAATACTTTTTCAAAAAGTATTACCCCTGCGGTACGAATAAGTTATATGATATTGCCCGAGGAGCTTATGGAGAAATACAAAAAAAGTATGAGTTTCTATTCTTGTTCTGTTTCGGGAATTGATCAGTATTTGTTGGCAAGGTTTATTAGTGAAGGATATTTTGAACGGCATATAAATCGGATGAAGACTCAATACAGAGCAAAGCGGGATGCGTTGATAAAGGCGTTGAAAGAGAGCAGCTTTTCCTCAGAGATTGAAATATCCGAAGAGGATGCAGGGTTACATTTTTTGATGAAAATAAAAACAGATATGTGTGACGATGAATTTTGCCGCAGGGCATATCAGAGGGGAATAAGAGTGGCTTTTTTATCTGAATATATGCAGGGGTTCGGCGAAGATGAGCAACATACTTTGGTTATAAATTATTCGGGGTTAGAGGAAGAGAATCTTCAAAAAGCCATAAAAGCTTTAGCTCGGGTGTTAGAACAATAAAGAAAAAAGGCAGTACACATCGTACTGCCTTTTTTTTATAATTAAACATCGTAGGTTTTGTCAAGCTTTTTAAGCTCGTTGTATGTATCGATTTCGATGATATCGTCGAAGGAGCACTCTCTTACATAAATTTTGTATTCGTCCTTAAAATATTCCAGTGCTACCTGGTCCCAATATCTTTCTTTACCGCCGGGAGACTGGAATACCTGCTTGATGTGTCCAACAAGACGGGATCCGTCTGCTTCGTCCCAGTAAGAAATACCGAACATATGGTGGCAGTTTGTGCCGCCTACAAGGAGTTTCTTGATAACACCGCTGTCGTTGGTTTCGAAGCACCAGTCGTCAGTTTTATCAACAGGTACACCGAGGTAGTTGGAGTGATACTGATATTTTGTGATGAGCTTGGGGTTGTAGAGCACAAGGTCGCCCTCAAGCACATAAGCATTCTTTAAGAGGTAACTTGCACAAACAGCGGAAGAAATGTTGTTTGCTTCGTTATACTGGGGATTTTCGATGAACTTGATCATAGGATAATCATAAAGAAGCTGGTCGAACTGTTCTGCAAGATATCCTCTTACAATGTATATTTCGTTGATACCTGCAGCAACAACAGCATCAAGAAGGGTTGTGATGATACGCTTGCCGTTAACTCTTATGAGGGGCTTGGGTGTGTTGAGGGTAACGGGTACCATTCTTGAACCAAAGCCTGCTGCAATAAAGATGGCTCTCTTTACTCTGTAAGGTTCAAGAGCATCAAGACCTGCGGCGGTAATTACACCGTCCTCAAGATAACCCATAGCGGTAAGCTCGGAAAGACACTTGTTTACTGTGCCGACAGACATTTTTGTTTCTGTTGCGATTGTTCGCTGGGGAATGGACTTGTGCTTATCGGAAAGAAACACAAGTACATCAAATTGTTTTTTGGAAATCATAATAACACCGTTTCCTTATTTATATTTAGTGAGTATTTTTGAACATTCGAAAGTGAAAAACAAAGGTTTTTTTGAGCAAATAAACCCTCTGCAGCAAATTTTTTGCAGAGGGCATATTTTATTTGATTTTTGAACAAAGGGAGATTTAGTTTTCCTTTTTGTTTGTTTCTGCTGTCATAACGTCAGCGGTTTCACCAAAACCGCCTGTGAGCTCGCCTTCAACCTCTTTGTTGCGGTTTTCGTCGATACCCAGCTTTTCGCTTACCTTGTGCTTAACGCGACGAAGATAAACAGCGATAACAGCACCGATTGTAACAGCAGCACCTGCAACAGCAGCAAATACCATTGACATAGTAGCGGCATCGATATATGCATTAAAATTAATCATTATAAATTCCTCCGGATTTTAAACTTAAATGAACACCAACATTATAATTTAGTGTGCACAAAAAGTCAATTATAATCGAATAAATTGCGGTTTTATTTTGAGTTTTTCTGATTTTGTTTCTCGAGAATACGGTTGTAAATATATTTTGCACCGGCAAGACCGCTTTCGCCAACATTGTAGATGTTGCGGTTAAGAGCCTCGGTAATCTGTTTTTCGTACTTTTCGGGATTACTGAGAAGAGTTGCAACTACATCGGGCACGGTAGCAAGATTTTCTTTGTCCAGAGAGATACCAACCTGATCTTTCCAGGAAATTTCTGTGGGAACAAGAGGAATCTTTTTGTAGTTGGGGTTGAGCACCTTCATGGGTGTGTTTATGAACATAGAAGGTTTCTTGGTAGCGTAAGAGAATTCGTAAGCGATACCTGACCAGTCGGTAATGAGAAGGTCGGATTCCCAGATTGTGCGGTTGGAGGAGAAGTCCATTTCGATAACAAAATCGTCGCCGTCACAGCCTTCGTATTTCTTAACGATAGCATCCATCTTTGCGGGGAAGCGCTTGATGTATTCGGGATGGGGACGAAGGATAACCTTGTTGCCTTTGTGGAGAAGTCCCTCCATAAGCTCGTCAAGGCAGTACTCGAGAATGTTATCTTCCTGCCAGGAGGGAGCAAGAAGAATCTGCTTTTTGTCCTTCTTTACCTGCTCCATCTTATCGTACATCTTGCAGAGGTTATCAATAAGACCGAATCCTACAGGCACAAGAGTTTTCTCGGGGAGGTTGTAGAGCTTCTCGGTAGCGCGGATTTCGTCTATATGATGAGGACCTACACAGAAGATTGTGTCAAAGTGGTCATAAGCGCCCTCGCGTACACACATGGTGGTACTTGTGGGGCCGTGGAAAGTGTAGATATACTCAACATCTTTTCTTACATAAGAGCGTTTGATGTAGTATTTTTCAAGGTCGGGAGTTGTCATAAGAACTATATCTGCATCTATCTTCATCATAAAGGTGATGATTTTCTTGGGTCCGATATAGTAGGCACGAATGCGGTTGTTTTCCTCTGCTTTTTTGAAGATCGCATCGTTCGGATCGTTTGTTACATAGTGAATGGTGAGAGCTGTGTTTTTGAGGAGCTCATTGATAATATTCTCAAAGTATTTGTAGAAACCGCTCTTCTCTGAGTAAATAACAAGCTTTTTATTAACAATCGAGAAGAAGCGTTTGTAGTCTGCTTTTTCTCTCTTGGAGTTTTCGTCCTTTTTAAAGAATCCGTTTTTGCTCTTTGTATCCAGAGCCTCAATTGCGGCAAGCTCTTTGCGGCTTGCTTCCAGCTCTTCGTAGTCAACATACTTTTTGGGAGGTATAATTGTATTGAGGAGCAGAAGCTGAAGGATAGCAAAGAGATTACTTGCAACCCAATAGAGTGCAATACCTGCAGGAACAAAGAAGCCGAGGTAAAGAGAAAGACCAACAGAGAACACCATTGTGCCGTATTTATTACCCTTGCTCTGTTCTGCCTGAAGAACATTGATTTTGTTCTGAATAAAGCAGAGAAGCCAGGAGGAAAAACCTGCAATTACGGGAGAGAGTACATAAATAAGCTCGTCACCCATTACCTGAGAGGGTGTAGCAGAAAGGTCAAGGCCCAAAAACTGAAGGTCGAAATCCTTTGCGTTCTCAATAGCGGTTTTGCCGTCATTGCTTTTTGCAATATCTGCAAAACTTTCGGGGTTGCTCTTTATTGCGTGCATAGAGTCAATCTCCACAGAGTTCGACTGAAGGTCTGCCTGTGCAGTTATGTTGATTTCGTTTCTGACAGGTTCGGGAGTTTTGAAAATATAGGTAAAGGGATGATAGATAACAGCCACAACACCTAAGAGAAGTATAATCTGAATAACAAGAGGAATCAGACTTGCAAAAGGATTGTACTTTTGCTTTTTGAACATAGCATTCTGTTCTTCGCCGATTCTTTCTTTATCGCCGTAGAATTTTGCTTTGAGTCTGTTGATAGCAGGCTGGATTTTAACGATTTTGATTGCGTTTTTGTGCACCCAGATGCCAACAGGCAGAAGAATTACCTTTGTGATAAGAGTAAAAAAGATAATTGCAAGGCCATAGTTGGAAACCAGAGAGTGACAAAATTCCATAACATATCCAAGCGGAATAGCGAGCCAGGACGTAATGGTATCAAACATATATCATACCTCCGTTTTGTAAGGGACAAAAGCCCATAAGTATACATCATATATTATAACCCAAGAGAGGTACGGTGTCAATTGTAGACGAACACAGCAAAAGAGCGGAGATGTCCGAAGGGAATGGTAATTTTGACAATACACCCGAAAAAATTGTAATAATTGTGTTGTTGAAAACCAGGGTCGGATATGATATATAAAGTATATAAAATGAATTTATAAACAGGAGATATATATATGGAAGGAAAAACAAAGCGTCTTACCATAATCTTTGCGTTGATAATGGTGTTTATTTTTGTGCTTGTTCTGGTTTTCGGTCTTGTCGGAAAAAACAAAGGGGACGATAGTGCAGAGAATGTGACCGAACGCACAACCGAGGTGGTTACAGAGGAAGTTTTTGCTACTCAGAAAGAGGAATTTGTTGAGCCTGAAGAAAAAGATACTCTTACGCTTTCTTTTATCGGTGACTGTATTATCGGTAGCGAATCGGGTAAAATCAACGATGGTAATTTTTCTTATATGGCGGCAAACTCTCCTCATACCTATTTCTTTGAGAAGGTAGTTAGTGAACTTTCAAAGGACGATTTTACAATTGCAAATATGGAGTGTGTTATTACCGACCGAGACCTTGAAAAGATCGGCAAGGACTATGACCCTGCTTTCTGGTACAAAACACCTACCTCCAATACGGATATACTCACTCTGGGCTCGGTAGAGGTTACAGGTATTGTTAATAATCATATTGGCGACTATGGTGATGACGGTTATGATGATACTGTTGTGGCACTTAAATCTCATGGTTTGCAGGTGGGCGAAAACCTTAAGCCCCTTTACATAGAGAAAAACGGAATTAAAATCGGACTTCTCTGCTGTAACCTTTGGAGCAGTTACAATGTTTCTTATATAGAAGAAGCTTTGGAGACTATGCAGGATGAGTGCGAGTATAAGATTGTATTCTTCCACGGCGGCGAAGAAGGAATCCATGAGCCTGATAACTATAAAATAGATGCTTGCAGATATTTGGCAAATTCGGGACTTTGCGACCTTATCGTAGGCAGTCATCCCCATGTGCTTCAGCCTATGGAGGTTGTAAACGATGTGCCCATCCTTTATTCCTTGGGTAATTTCTGCTACTCAGCTGCGAATTATCCCGATAATCAGACTGTGATTTTCAGAGTAGAGCTTAAAAAGGAAGAAAATAAGATTAATACGGAAACAGATCTTATTCCTTGCTATGTGTACACAGGATATATGAATAATTATCAGCCTATGATTATGCCTGAAGGCGAGGACAGAAAAAATACTCTGGCACTTATGAACAGCAAGGTTCAGTACAGAGTAGAAACAACATCCTCTGAATTGGAGCCTACAACAGAAGAGCCTACTTTACCGCCCATAGAAACTCTGCCTGCTGACGACTCTGTGCAGGATGATTACTATGGAGACGAAGATGGATTCCAGGGTGTGCCCATGCCTTATTGACAAGAAAAAAGAGCAAATAAAAATTTTTGAAAAAGATATTGAAATTACAAAGAGTTTGTGATAATATAGTCGGGTAGCACAAATATGTGTGAACTTTGCTGATATAGCTCAGTAGGTAGAGCGCGTCCTTGGTAAGGACGAGGTCAGCGGTTCAAATCCGCTTATCAGCTCCAGAAAAGGACTACTCAGGTAGTCCTTTTTCTTTTTCTGCAGAACACGAAAGGTTTACTTACAATCGGATTTGTTGATTGCGTCAGTAAGGTAGCGCAGTTAAATATGAAGAAAACGAAACAATGTGTTACATTTTGGAAATGTTTGTTGACTTTATCAAAATGTAGTGATATGATGGCTATAGAGAAATTTGCAGAAAAGGAGGCGAAATTATGAAAAAAATTATTGCTCTTGTAATGGTAGTTCTTCTTGCTATCGGTGTTCTCTGCGGTTGTGCATCTATGAGAAAGTGCGATTCTTGCGGTGCAAAGGGTGCAGGCAACAAATACGAAGGCAAACACCTCTGTGATAACTGCTACTCTATCGTTGAGGCTGCTCAGAATCTTGGCAATCTTGACCTCGGCAGTCTTTCTTAATCAATAAAGCGAACAAAAAGACCTTATCTTTGTTAAGTCAAAGGTAAGGTCTCTTTTTATTCTTCAATATATTCCATTATGTCCTCAACTTTGCAGTTAAGGATTTTGCAAAAGGTGTCTATGGTGTGGGTGCTGACGCTTTCGTTTCTTTTAAGCCTTGTTATCTGTGCGGGGCTTATTTTATATGTTTTAATCAGAGTGTACTGGGTAACACCTTTCTCTTTCATTGTATGCCACAGTTTATCGTAAACAATCATACTTTGCAAGCCTCACTTATATGTAAAGTTCCACTTGCATATTAACCGATTATGGTGTATAATCATATTAACCAATATCGGTTAATATATTCAAAGGGGCGTTTTGTATGAGTTGGTTTTTGGCAGTTATAATAAATCTTTTCTTTTTTGCTTGGGCGGCGGGTTTTGTTGGCTATGGAATAATGATGCTTTTTTCACGGACATACAAATCTAATTTTAGCGCGAGGATTGGAGGCGTTGTTTTCATAGCTATAGGTTTGATTGGTGCTTGGATGACAAAATTCTTGTTTGATAGATTCCCTGCTAACAATCGGACTAATATGATATTGTTAACATTGGGTATTTTTGCGTTTGTTGGTCTTGTGATAGGATCAATTTATATCAAGGGCGACGTAATGATAGGAGGTCTGTTTGAAAAGAGATCAGATAAATTTCGAAAGGTTTTTGGTATTGTTTTAATAGTTATTGCTCTGATTTTTGCGTCCATAAGTATTATTGGCGGAATTTCTGAGAATAAGGGTAATGATAATTCGAAAACTACCTGCGGGGTTTGTCATAGAACCTTCAAAGAAGGTAGTGATAACGCAAGAAGCATTGCAAGGAGCAATATGTGCGAAAATTGTCACGACAACTTTGAGTGGAGACAAGAAGTTCAGGATTATATCGATAATCAGCCCGTTGACTGATTTGCGACATAAATAAGATAAGGGAGCGGATAAAAAATCCGCTCCCTTTTTAGTGCAAAATTATAAATTGATTTTAAAAAGCTTTACTGCGTTTTTATACATAATCTTATCGTAGGTTTCTTCGGAAACCTTTTCTTTGAATTCATTAAAATATTCCTGATACAGACTGCGGTCCCCGCGGCCGTTGTTAAGGTAGGTGTCTTTGCCGTCGATGGGGGAGTCGGAGCCGAAGAGCAGGCGGTCATCTCCGCATTTGTTTATGAATTCCAGAGCGCTTTTGGTGCTTACCCAAGTTGTGTCGCCGTAAAGATTTTCTCGCTGTGCACAAAGTTCGATTGCCTCTTTGTTATCAGAGCCAAGACCCAAGTGTACCATTACAAAGGGAATTTTTGTGTATATCTTTGCCATTTCAAAAAGTCGCTGAGGGTTATCGTCGTAGCCTGTGCCTGTATGACTTACAACAGGTAAATTAAGCTCTGCGGCAAGGTCGATGTATTTTCTTGATTCCTCGGATGTAAAGGCACAGCCGGCGTGATAGGGGTGGAACTTGAGAGCCTTTATAATATCAAGATTTTTTTCGATAAGTGTGCGAAGTTCGGGTGTAATATCCTCCATGGGCTTGACCCAGTGCATAATACCGATTTTTTTGGGATTTTCCCTTGCGAATTTAATTGATCTTTCAAGACATTCGATTTGAGATTTTTGAAATTCCTTGGGAATAAGATTTCGTTCGTGGTCGTGGGATGCAACCTCGGTGTTAGAAACAATTGCATAGTCTATGCCGTATTTATCTATTGAATATAGCACATCTTCTTCTGTCATATGAAATCCCAGACCTGTGCCTATGTGTACGTGAGTGTCGATAATCATAAGAAAACTCCTTTCTTTTTTGCCTTTTAATTATAACACAAATCAATGATTATATAAAGAGGAGTTTGCAAAATTAAAGCCGTCGGGAAAATCCGACGACTTTTGTGCATTTTATTTGAACATAGAAACAGGGTCGATACCGCTTTCTTTGGAGGCGGCAGACGCACACACTACATAAACATCACCAATTTTGCAACCGAATACGCTGACATTTGCATTTTCGGTGGTTGCATCAACCTTGTAGTATTTTTCACCACCAAAGGAGGCAGAACCTGTTTCGGAATTTGTCAGGTCAAGTCCGAAGGATGAGGTTGCAAGTAACTCTACGGATTCTTCCAGATTTTTGTCCTTAAGGTCTGCGTTGTTTGCATCGAGCAGCATAACAATAACGTTTGCATCAAGGATGTTGTCACTTGATACAAGCTGAGCGTACATATCGTAAACAACACCAGATGTCTTTAAAGTGGACGCAAGCTTGTCGTTTTTAAGGTCAGCCTCTGTAACGCCTAACAAAGTGGCTATATCAGCATCGCTTAAAAAGTTCCACTTTTCGTCAGCGGTAAAGGAAAGACCCGAGAATGCGCTCATATAGATGTTGTCGGAAACAGTACCGCGGAAAATTTCTGTTTCGCCTGCTTCGATTACAGCCCCGCCTTCGGGAAGAGTAGTGTCAGCGGTGGTTGTGGGAGCAGTAGAAGGGGCAGTGGTGGTAGTAACAACGGCATCGGTTGCAGGAGCTGTTGTTTCGGGAGCGATAGTTGTGGTTGTGTTCTCGTTTGAGTTGTCTTTGCCGCAGGCTGCAAAAGAAAGGAGCATCATAGCAGCAAGAAGAATTGCAAATAATTTTTTCATTTCGTATTTCCTCCGTTTTTATTTAATATTATCCGAAATATTATCCGAAGCAAGCTTCACAATCTGCTACGGTGTATTCGTCAGTACAAGCGGCAACAATAAGAATGGTTGCACTTGCTTTTTTTCTGCCGTAAAAGGTAGCATAGCCTGTGGCTCCGGTATTTGTTTTTGTTGTGGCGCAAAGTCTGAGGTAAGTTTCGCCGCAGAGGTTAACCTCTTCGCTTGTAATGCCTGCGCTTGTGTCCAGTGTGGTTTCTCCGATCATAGCGCGAAGAAGCTCATCTGTGTTTGAAAAATTTTTAAATTCCTCGTGGTTGTTGTTTACAAAAAGCACACCCACAGAGTGAGTTCCGTCCGAGGAATAGCAGGTCATATCGTATGCTATTCCGATTTCGTCGAAGATTTCGTTGAGCCTTTCGGAGTCAAGGAGCTTGCCTGCGTGCTCTGTGTTGGAGAGAAGCTCTTCGTTGGATGCAAAGGTCCAGTCTGACGGGGCTGTGTAGGTGAGGTCTGCAAAGGAGTTTGTATATACTCTGTTTTCTGTTTCTCCTCGTACAAGCATTGCTTTGGCAGAATCATCTCCGTTATCTTTACAAGCACAAAGGGATAGGATAAGCAAAAGACACAGCATAGCTGAAAGAAGTTTTTTCATATTTTGGCCTCCTTATTACAATAGAAAGTTTAGCACTCCCTTTAAAATAAGTCAACTGCACACTTTAAGAAAAATCGGGCAGGATTATTCCTGCCCGAAAAAGTCAGCTTAGCATTGAGTCAAAGTCAATTAATTCTGCGTTGATTGAAGGTACGGTTGCATAAATCTGCACCATATAATCGTCAACACCTCGCAGATAAACATACTTGGTTAAGGGGTTGTTTTTGTCTTGAATTTCAATAGTTACTTTTATGTAAGTGTTGCCGCCGATTGTGATTTCGCTTTCGTCAATAAATGTAGAATATGGGCTGTATTCAAGAGCAGCCTGAAGCACATCGGTTACATATTCTTTGGCAGTCAGGGTCTTGCCCGCAGTTGCGGTTAAGTTTTCAAAGGCAATATATATGCTGCCGTTGGTGCGGTGATCAACAGCCATCATATCGAATTCTTCACCTTGAATCTTGACTGCATCCTGAGGAAGAAATTCCCAACCGTCAGGTTTTGTGAGGGTAAGGTTTAAATAGGCGTTTTTGTATACATTGCCGTTTATTTCACCTTTTGTGGGGTCTTTCGGTGTTTCTGAGGCTAAGCTGTTGGTTACATAATTGGTTGCGTGATTGTGATTGTCACCGCTTGAGCTTAGCTGATTGTTGCAGCCCGTAAGGAAAAAAACAATCAGCATAGAAAAAATAACAGGTAAAAACTTTTTCATAAAAACCTCTTACTGAATAAGATAAGGTGTCTTTTCGTTGATGATTGCGTTGCCTGCAGACATTCCTGCACACCATTTCTGAATCGCTGTTGCATCGCGGATGTTGAGGACATCAGAGGTGATTACATTACCGCAGAAGGATTGTTTTGAGGTAAGAGTTGTAATACCTGCAAGGCCCTTCTGAATGAGGGTGGCATCCTTAACATTGATGGTGCCCGAAAGGTCGGTGTCTCCCATAAGAACAGTTTCTGCAAAATCAGCCTTGATCCATCTTGCGTATACTGCAAGGTTAGAGTCAAAAACAACCGTATCCTTTGTGATTTTTGCTCCGCCGGATTTGGATGTGTACCAGCCTTTGAATGCATAACCTGTACGGGTGGGAGTGGGAAGCTCACCATAGGTTGAGCCTACTGTATATTCTTTTGTGTAAAGCAGGTCTGAGGTTTCGTTCTGAGTTGGAGCAGATGCGTTTGAATCGGTGAGACTGATGTCGGAAATATAGAAAGTACCTGCTTTGTCAAAATAAGGATGCATATGAGCGCCATCGTTTACCTGCTTGGACATATCAATGGTGTATTCCTGCCATTGTGTAGAGAGGGTAATAGAGGTAGTGTCGGATGTATAACCCCAACGGATGAACATTTTTGCTCCGTCAACAGAGGACTTTGCTCTGAATCGGAGAAGCATGGATTTGTTGTCGCCTGCATTGAAGTTGTAGTTGGGACTCTTGTTTGTCTGGGTTTTAAAGAGCAGATCTTTGCCTGATGCACCTGCTGTTTTGCCCTCGATAACAAGGGAGGAAGAAGAATTGAGATCTTCGTAAAGGCTTACTGTATAAACAGAGTTATCTCTGCTCTGATAATATTGCTCGAAGTTGTCCTTGTCAAAAGACATCATATAGTTTGTGTCTGAGTGGTTGCCGTAGAAATCAAGAGTGGTTTTTGTGGGTTTCCATATAGGATAGAACACAAAACCGGTACCCATAATACCTCCATCACGAAGCCACTCGGCACCGAAGCCGTAGGTTTCGCCGGGAGTGTACACTTTTCTTTCGTAGTTGTTGTTGCGGATATTCTGTAGTGACTGCCAGCCTGCTGCATTACAGTACCAAGCGTTGTCGCTTGTGCGGCATACATTATAGCCTGCAAAGGTATAACCTGTGTAGTTAAAGGAGTTTTCGGGAATTGCGATGGTATCTCCGTATTTAATGTTCATAGCACTCATACTGCCTGTGCCGCCGTTTGCATTAAAAGAAAAGGAGGAAGAAGTTGCAAGAGCGTTTGTGGGATAGCAGATTTCCTGCACTTTGTTACCGCAATACTCAATCCAGGACTGGAGGTTTACATAACAGCTCATATAGTTTGTGCCGTTGGTTTTCAGGGTGTTGGAGTCAATCTGAGGCTTGTTTGCGTGTTTGTTGAAGTAAGTAGCAGAGTTTACCCACCAGTAGCCCGAGGAGGTGTTTGCTTTGTCCTTCTTAATCTCTAAAACTGTGAAGCCTTTGGGGTCGAGGGTGGTTGATGAACCTGAGTAACCGATTACAACAGAAGCGTGAGTACCTGTGTAAACGATAACGGGTTTGCCGAGAGCAAGTTGGTTATAAATTGCTTTATAGGTAGCAGCGTTTTTGCCGATGCCCTCGGTTACGCGGGTCATCTTGACAGGATATTTTTTTGTAAGGTTGTTTGCGTTGTTAGCGTAAGTTGAGCTGTCAAGAGTCTTGCAGAACTTTGACAAAGCATCTCCACGACTCAGGTAATTATAATCCTGACCGGGAACACGGTAGTTTGTTGTTACACCGCCATAGGTGTAGGAGCCGAGGCAGTAGCCCTGAACGGTTGCCATACTTGCCCAGTAGCAATGACCTTCTGTGTCTGTATGGGGCTGATACACTCGGGAAATCTGCAGAGCAGGAATCTTTGCATAGGTTGCGGCAGAGGTTTCTACCACAGAAAGTGTAGCAAAGGCAGACATAATCATTATCAGCGTAAGTATAACAGATAAAACAGATTTAAATTTTTTCATACTTTGTGCCTCCTTAAAGCCATGTGATTTACACACAAAAATTATACAATGAAAAAATGATTACTGTCAATAAAAACGAGGGTAATATTTGACCTTTATGTAGCATATTTTATAAACATTTTAAATTACTGCGATTTGTAGAGAAAAAACTATTGAAAAATAGGGGAAAATAGCATATAATGTCCCTGTATGAGTTATCTCAACTTTTAATTTCAGAAAGGAGTAGCAACATAATGAACTATTCTCATGAAGTACAGAAAATGTGTACTGTTGCAAAAGGACCCAAGCATGGTGCCGCACCCATTCCCGAAGAGGGCAAGTGGGTAAAATCCTATCAGATTTCCGACATTTCCGGTCTTTCTCACGGTGTAGGCTGGTGTGCACCCCAGCAGGGTACATGTAAGCTCACACTCAACGTTAAGAACGGTATTGTGGAAGAGGCTCTTGTTGAGACTCTCGGTTGCTCCGGTATGACTCACTCCGCAGCTATGGCTGCAGAGATTCTTCCCGGTAAGACTCTCCTTGAGTGCCTTAACACAGACCTCGTTTGTGACGCTATCAACACAGCTATGAGAAACATCTTCGAGCAGCTCGCTTACGGCAGAAGCCAGACAGCATTCTCCGAGGACGGTCTTCCCATCGGCGCAGGCCTTGAGGACCTTGGTAAGGGTCTTCGTTCTCAGGTTGGTACAATGTTCTCTACAAAGGACAAGGGTGTTCGTTACATGGAAATGGCAGAAGGCTATGTTCTTAAGACAGCTCTTGACGAGAACAATGAGGTTATCGGCTATCAGTTCGTTAAGCTCGGCAAGATGATGGAGGATATCCGTCACGGCATGAGCCCCGACGAGGCATATAAGAACAACATCGGTCAGTACGGTCGCTTCGATGGCGCAGCTAAGTACATTGACCCTCGTGAAGAATAATAAGGGAGGTTAAAGTAATGGCTGTTACATTTGAAAGCATGGACAGAAGAATGCCCAAGATCAACGCTTGCATGGCTGAGTACGGCATCAAGGATCTTGAAGAGGCAAGAGCTATCTGTCTTGAAAAGGGTTTTGACCCCGATGAAATCGTAAAGGGCGTACAGCCCATCGCATTTGAGAACGCTTCCTGGGCATACACACTTGGTTGTGCAGTAGCAATCAAGAAGGGTTGCACAACAGCTGCTGACGCTGCTGAAGCAATCGGTATCGGTCTTGAGGCATTCTGTATCCCCGGCTCTGTTGCAGAGCAGAGAAACGTTGGTCTCGGCCACGGTAACCTCGGCGCAATGCTCCTCAGAGACGAGACAAAGTGCTTTGCATTCCTTGCAGGCCACGAGTCCTTTGCAGCTGCAGAGGGTGCTATCGGTATCGCAAGAAGTGCTAACAAGGCTCGTAAAGAGCCCCTCCGTGTTATCCTCAACGGTCTCGGTAAGGATGCTGCTTACATCATCTCCAGAATCAACGGCTTTACATATGTAGAGACAGAGTTCGATTATTTCACAGGCGAGCTCAAGGTTCTTGAGGAGAAGGCATTCTCCGAAGGCGAGAGAGCTGCAGTTCGTTGCTACGGCGCAGACGATGTTCGCGAAGGCGTAGCTATCATGCAGAAGGAAGATGTTGGTGTTTCCATCACAGGTAACTCCACTAACCCCACAAGATTCCAGCACCTCGTTGCAGGTACTTACAAGAAGTGGGCACTCGAGAACGGCGTTAAGTACTTCTCAGTAGCTTCCGGCGGCGGCACAGGCCGTACACTCCACCCCGATAACATGGGTGCAGGTCCTGCTTCCTATGGTCTTACAGACTCCATGGGTCGTATGCACGGCGACGCTCAGTTTGCAGGTTCTTCTTCTGTTCCTGCTCACGTTGAGATGATGGGCCTTATCGGTATGGGTAACAACCCCATGGTTGGTGCAACAGTTGCTTGCGCAGTTGCAGTTTACGAGGCAGCAAACAAGTAATTTGAATTAATAATAATTACCGCAAGGTATAAGAAAAGGCTTCCGAGTTTTCGGAAGCCTTTTGTTGTTTGTGTTTTATCGGGTTACGCCGAAGATGTGGGAAAGATAGAAGCAGGGGAGGTCGTATTTTTCGTCCCAGATATATGTGATGCCGATGCCTGTATCTTTAAATACATCGTATGTCATATTTTCGTAGTGAATGGGGCTCTGCTTAAAGTCGTTGAAGAATTTGGTGTAGATATATTCAATCTGTTCGTCATTAATAACATATTCTTTTTTGCCGGTACGGGTGCCGTATACAGCGTAAACATTCTCGCCAACGATTGCATAGCGATATGATTCTTTGTCGATAGCGGTGCTGTACTTTTCACCGTTGGGTCTTGTGTGAGAATAGCTTACGATAAGCTCTGCACTTCTTACCTGTGCGGCATCGTCAAGAACCTTGTTGTGAGTAATTGGTGCGAGGCCGAGGCTCTTTCTCTCTTCGTTTACTAACTTGAGGAAGCCTTCCTCGATTCTCCAGAGGGTCTCGGTGGAAATCATATCACCATCAATAGAGTCGATGGGTTTGTAGTTTTCGGGAGGTGTGGGCTTTGTGGGGTTAGTGGGCTCCTCGGGCTCAGCAGTAGTTGTTACAGTAGTGGGAACAGTGGGCTCCTCGGGCTCAGCAGTAGTTGTTACAGTAGTAGGAACAGTAGGCTCCTCGGGCTCAGCGGTAGTTGTTACAGTAGTGGGAACAGTAGGCTCCTCGGGCTCAGCGGTAGTTGTTACAGTAGTGGGAACAGTAGGCTCCTCGGGCTCAGTAGTTGTTGTTACAGTAGTGGGAACAGTAGGTTCCTCGGGCTCTGCAGTTGTTGTTACAGTAGTGGGAACAGTAGGCTCCTCAGGCTCAGCGGTAGTTGTTACAGTAGTGGGAACAGTAGGCTCCTCGGGCTCTGCAGTAGTTGTTACAGTAGTAGGAACAGTAGGCTCCTCGGATTCTGCGGTGGTTGTCTCCTCGGTTTTGTTTTCTTCCACCGGGAACAAATCAACAATAGAAGCAACCTTTTTCTGTATCCATGTTGCATCAACAATGTTAACTCGGGTGTTGCCGTCAACATCGCTGATGAGAAGCTGGTCTTCTGTAAGAGTTGTAAGGCCTGCGATGTGCTTCTGAATAATTGTAGCGTCTTTGATGGAAACGCGGCTGTCAAAGTCGGAATCACCGAATGAAACCTTGACAAGCTTAACCGAAGATGTAGAAACAGGAACTTCGGTTTTTGTGCCGTACTCCACAGCAAATGTGGGACAGATGCTGAGAATAATCAGGCAAATTGAAAGTAGAACAGATATACGTTTTTTCATAATATCCCTCCAATAAAAAATACGAGAAAAATTGTAGCACTTGAGGCGGATAATGTCAAGAAAACTATGTAAATAAAAAGGGTGTGTAACCGAAGCTGTACACCGAAAAAATATACAGCTCCGATTTTTGCCGTACAAAACTTTATACCTAATTGAGCAACTCTAAAAAATCAAAAAACTTGAAATAGAGAGAAGCAGATGATATAATTACACAATACATTATATTTATAGGGGATGACTTTATGAGCGATGTTATGTTTGTGGTTCCTGCGTTTGAGGCTGATATTTTAAACGAGTGTAACGGAACACTTCTTCTTGCGACGATTCTCAAAGAAAACGGAATAGATGTAGATATATACAGATATTATCAATCGGGAGATAAGAAGAGTTTTGCTGATTTTGTAGATGTTTCCGTAAAAAACATACTCGCAAAGGAACCAAAGATAGTATCCTTTTATTGTCGCGGCGATTGCTACCTTGCAAATATAAGGGTGGCAGAAAAAATCAAAGAAATTAATCCTTGTGTTTTTATTGTTTTTGGCGGTCCTCAGGCAGATATTTCAGCAAGAGAGACCATCGAGCGTATTCCTTTTGTTGACTATTGCTGTAGCGGTGAAGGAGAAACTACGATTTATCCTTTGTTTAGTGGCTTATTGAATGGCACGGATGTTCTCCATATCAGAGGCCTTACATACAGAAATGACCGTGGTGAAGTTGTGTCGAATCCTCGTCCGGAGTTGCTTTTGGATTTGGACGAGCTTCCTATAGAGGACTATGGTTTTATCCCCGAAGAGATTCGATCTCAACCAAAAGAAAAAAACAAAGCGGTGACTATCGGTGTGGGCAGAGGTTGCCCCTATAACTGTGCCTATTGCTCTACAAGTATGTTCTGGCAAAGAAAGTTCAGAATTAAAAGTCCCAAAAGAATTCTTCTGGAGATGAAAAATATCGAGAAGGTATTCGGAGTTAACAGATGTGTATTTGATCACGATCTTTTTACTGCCAACAAGAGCAAGGTTTATGAGTTTTGCAAGTTGCTCAAAGAGAGCGGAGAAAATAGGCGTTGGTCTTGTTCCTCCAGAGCAGATACCATTGACAAAGAGCTTGTGGATGAGATGGTATCTTCGGGTATGACTGCCATTTATTTAGGAATTGAAACAGGTTCTCCCAGAATGCAGAAGCTCATCCACAAGAATCTGAATCTGGACAAAACCTATGAGATAATAAAGCATCTTCTTCAGAAAGGTGTTTATGTTTGTGCATCTTTTATCTACGGGTTTCCTGAGGAAACAGAGGACGATTTAGAAGAGACACTGCAGTTTATGTATCGGCTGATGAAACTGGGAATTTCGGGGGTTCAGATGCATTTGTGTGCAATTTTTCCCGGAACAGAGTATTACAATACATATAAGGATCAGCTTGTGCTTTCGGAAACATTTTCTGATCAGGTCGGAAGCTTTGGCGTTGCTGAGAATATGTCTTTCATTAAAGCAAACAAGGATTTGTTCCCCTTTTATTATGAATATCGCAGTGAGCTAAGAGACAGATTCAGCGGTCTTTCAAAGCAGGCATTCATGATAATAGAAATGTACAAGAAGCTCATAGCGCTTGACAGTGAGAAGTTTGCAGGAATGCGTTTGGTGGATTTGTTTCTTGCTGTTAATGAAGCCAATAAAGCAAGCGCTGAGTTAACAGAGAAGTCCGGACACACAGAACCAAAGGTAGAGCGTATTTGTAACTATCTGGCAACGGTTTGTGATAAAGAAGATATGGAAATATACAGAGAGGTGTTTACCTTCCATTACGATTTGCAAGCGGCTAATAATATGGAAGGCAACCACGCTGATGTGAAAATTTACGGAATTGATATAGATGCAGTGGTAAAAGGAAAATCTTTGAGCGAAATTGAAAGAAAACCTGTTATGGTATACATTAACAAGGTGGGAAAAACAGTTTCCTATGTAATAAAACCTTTTGGAATATAAAAACGAAAAATGCCTAAAGGGAGCAGATTGAAAAAATCTGCTCCCTTTAATAATATTATTGAATAAAAATTTTAGTCACCGTAGGTGTTGTCACCTTCGATAATAATTCTGTCGCTTTCTGTGTCAATCTCAATTGTGATTATCCAGTTGTTGTACTGAACCTGCTTTTTGTCGCAAACGGTTGTGATAAGGTCGTCGATGTATTCTTCTGTTGAGAAATTGTTTGTGTTGTACTCAAAGAGCTTCTGCAGGCAGATAATGCCGTTGTAGGCACTGCAAACCTGAGCTTGTTCTTCGTTGGTATCAGAGGGAGTCTGCAGGTAAACAGTAAGCGCAGCTTTGGCAAAGTTTTTGTCCAGCACTTTTTCGGCATTGATATCCTTAATGGTTTTTCTGAAACGAGCCATTCCATAATCGTCGTCGGTGTCCCAATCCAGTTGACCCTCGCAGCCTTCAAAGCCTGCTTCCAGTTCTTCTTTGCTCACCAGAATTGTTTTTGTAGGTTTGTTTCCTGAGTTGTCGGCCTTTTTGCCACAAGCGCAGACGGAGAAGCATAAAATAATAACTACAAGAAGAGAAAATAATCTTTTCATTTTGCACCTCAACAACGGGTGTTAATATTAATCAAGGGTTGACTTTATATTGGAAAATTCGCCTTTTCTGTCTTGATATCCGACGAGCACATCAACGTCGGAATCTGCAAAGATTTCTTTTGTTTCTTCGAACAAAGTGTCAATTAAAGTGTTTATGGTTTCCTCGTAGCTGTTTTCTGCCATAGTTAACATTGCGCCGCCTTCCAGAGAATCGGGAGAGTATGTCTTGCACCAATAATCTATATCCAGGGAAATAACAACAGCGTAAGCGCCATAATTTTCATCAAATTTTCCGCTGATGTCAAGCCCTTCGTAAGCTCCGTTTTGTTTTGCTATATGTCGGTTTGCCTCAACAATTAAGTCCTCTTTGGAGGGTGGTGTATCTTTGCCGCAAGCACAAAGTGATATGCCTAAAATAACGACCATAAGTAACATTATAAATCTTTTCATTTTAAAAACTCCTTTTAATTGTAATTTTCTAATTCATCGAGAAGATTGTTATAATCATCAACATCTTGTCTGAATCGGTCTGCGTTTTGTTTTGCATTATCATATTCATTTTCAAGTTGTCCTATGTGTTCTCTCAATCGGTTTTCCTCATCGTATTCGTTGTTTGTGCTTTCTTTGCAAGCACAAAGAAACATTCCTAAAATAACTGCCAAAATTAATACTAAAAGCTTCCTTATAAAATCACCTACTCCTCAAAACCGAATGATATAGAATAAAACTCCTTGTTAATTTGATTATATATCTTATAAATCTATATGTCAACAAAAATATATCTTGTAGTTCTACATAATCTGCAAAGAGTGGATTTATACTATATACAGAAGTCTGGTGGAGGTGCAAGGTATGGATTATATAGAGTGGTTTTATAAGCGTGTGTATGAGCTCAGAACTCAGAAGGGTGTTTCTGCAAGAGAGATGAGCCTTTCTTTAGGACAAAGCGAGAGCTATATAAATAAGATTGAAAACAAGCGGACCTTGCCCTCGTTTACGGGCTTTATTTACATCTGTGAGTATTTAGGAATTACGCCCGAGGAGTTTTTTGACACTCAGTCCGCTTCTCCAAAGAAGACAAAGGAGCTTACTGCAGAACTTGAAAAATTAACACCCGAGCAAGCAGAACATATTCTGCAGATTGTCAGAGATATAACAGGAAAATAAAAACACACCCCGAAGATAATTGCTTCGGGGTGTTGTTGTGTGAAAAGTTATTTGTTTTTAGAAATCAAAGGTTTCTGCGGATTCGTTGTCGGAATCTGTGCTGCTTATGTCAGCTGGGATGATATCATCCTCAATGGTGGTTTCGGCAAGTTCTTCCTCAACATCAGCAAGGATTGAATCCAGATTGTCGAGGATTGCTTTGACCTCGGTGTCGGGGGTGAGGATAATATCCTCTTCGAAATCGATGCTTGTGTCTTCGTCGTTAAGGTCTGCAAGAAGGTCGAGGTAGCTTAAGTCTGCAGATTCATCAGAATAGGGATATTCCTTTGTTTTTTTTGCAGGAGCAGAGGATTTGCTCTTGAGTGTGCCTGCAACGGATACAGCCTTGCCCTTTATACGCTGTGCAACCTCAGGAGCTTTGGTTCCCAGTATAACCTGAGCCTTTTTCTTTGCTTTGTAAGCTTTGATTGCGGTATTGTCCTGAGCCTGCTTGATTTTAGCAGAAAGCTCTGCGCGGAAAGCCTCTTTGCACTCGTCAACGGAATGGGCTTCTTTAAGCTGTTCGTAGCGTTCCTCGGCTCTTTCAAGGCGAAGCTTCAAGTGATTGATTTCTTTTACTGCAAAGTTTGCTTTGCTCTTGTTTTTTGCAAGAGTGCCTTCAATATATAATTTACCGATTTCAGCATAAACGGCGATAAGTCGGCTGCGGTCGGTTTCCATAATGCGCTCAAGACGCATCATCTGTGCTTTAATTCTGCTTTTTTCGATAACTTCTCTTGTTGCGTCAAGAAAAAGATCACTGAGTCTTGGAGTTTTGCTCATATATTAAACCTCATTTCTCTTAACCCCTGAGGGATACTTTTATACCTATACTATATTATGGCACTATTCTCGGATAAAATCAACAAAAATTTGCAAAAGTGCTTTAAACTTGATTCTTCCCGTGCTATAATACATAAAGAATAATATGCTTATAGCTTTATATATAAGGAGGATATAATGGCAAACGTAGTTGTTAAGAATATCGCTTGTCCAAAATGCAGCGAGTCTACAGAGGCAAAGCTGTACATGAGTATAAATGCTACTAACGAGCCTACCCTGAGAGCCGATGTGCTCGACGAAAGACTTTTTAAATTCAGATGTTCTGCCTGCGGACACGAGGCAAGACTTACATATCCTGTTCTTTATAACGATATGAGGAATCGTTTTATGGTTTATATGATTCCCGAGATCGACCGTTTTCAGCTTGAGGATGTAGAACTTGAGCAGAAATATGAAAGACTAAGAGGCATCAGAAAACGAATTGCATCAGATTTCAACAGCTTTAAAGAAAAAGTGTTTATATTTGAATCAGGTCTTGACGATATGGCGGTGGAGATTACCAAACTTGTAATTTCCGAAATGGTGGCAAAAAAATATGACATTCCCCATGTGGAAGAGGGCTACCTCTCCATGTATGACCGAGAGAAGAACACAATGGGTTTTACCTTCTTTGTGGGGAAAGACCACGAACCTTATGTTCAGTCTGCAAGACTTGAAATTTACGGCAAGGCTGTTACAATTGTAAGCGAGCTGGCAATCAAAGACAGAAAACTTTCGGGTTTTATTAAGGTTGACAGAGAGTGGGCACAGAATGTGCTTTACAGATACAAGCGTATGAAACAGCTGGACCGCACTGCAGAGGAAGCTTAAATGACACAGTTTGAAAGAATGATGGCGGAGCTTCCTTATCATAGCGACGATGAAACCCGCAGAATTATGATGAACACAAGAAAGCTTTTGTTTGAATTTAATTCTACGCCTCCCGAGAATACAGAGAGGAAAACCGAAATTCTCAAAGAACTTTTGGGAAAAACAGGAGAAAGTTTTTATATTGAAGCGCCTTTTCGTTGCGATTATGGCTGTAATATAGAACTGGGTGAGAATTTTTACTCAAACTATAACCTGACCGTACTCGATTGCAATAAGGTTGTGTTTGGCGATAATGTGCTTGTGGCACCCAATGTTACTATTACCGCAGCAGGACATCCCGTTCATCCTGATTCGCGAAAAAAGTACGAGTACGGGATTCCTGTTAAAATCGGCAACAATGTGTGGCTTGGTGCCAATGTGGTTATTTGTCCCGGGGTTACCATTGGTGACGGTTCGGTTATCGGAGCAGGTAGTGTGGTTACAAAGGATATCCCCGAAAATGTAGTGGCTTTCGGAAATCCTTGCAAGGTTTATCGCGATATAACCGACGAGGACAGACCTCTTTACTATAAAGACAGACCTTTTGATGTAGACGATTACTTATAAAAATCAAGACCTCCCGTAGATTCGGGAGGTCTTTTTGTGTCTTTAACTTAAAATAAGTTTTGCTTTTTCTATATCTTTTGAAATTTGTTCTTTAAGTGCAGTGAGGTCTGTAAATTTCCTTTCTTCTCTTATAAAATCCACTAGCTCAACAGTACATTTCTCGCCGTAAAAATCTCCGCTGAAATCAAGAAGATAGGTTTCTACTGTCGGAGCATCAGCGCCCACGGTGGGTTTTGTTCCAATGTTGGTAACAGAATCAAAAACCCTGCCGTTTATATGTGCTTTAGTAGCATATACGCCGAAAAAGGGAAGGAGTTTAGTGTTATCAACATCTATGTTAAGAGTAGGGGTGCTTATGGTACGGCCGATGGCGTTTCCGTGAATAATTTTTCCCGAAAGGGAGTAAGGTCTGTTAAGAAGCTTGTTTACAAGGGGAATGTTACCCTCGGAAAGAAGTTTGCGGATTGCGGTGGAGGAAACAGGGTTTCCTGCTAGGGTTAATTCCTCTGAACATATGAGGGTCAGGTTATATTTTTCACACAAAGTGCGGAGGGTGTTTACATCAGCCGAAGCACCTTTTGCAAAACGATAATTATAACCGCAAGAGATAACCTTTGCGTTAAGATGTGTGCAAAGTACATCGCGTACAAACTCTTCGGCGGTCATATCTCGTACGCTCAGGAAGGTGGCGTTTACAAGAATCTGAGCACCGCATTTTTCGATAAGAGTTTGTTTTTCTTTTTCGGTTGTCAGGAGCTTCGAGTTTGCCTTGCCGGGATTATCGCAGAAGGTGAAAACTACACTTACAAGGCCTTCTTGCCGGCTGTTTTCGATAACCTTCTGATGAGCTGAGTGTACTCCGTCAAATCTGCCGAGAGCCACGGCGGTAGGTTCTTTGAGTGAACAGGGGTAACTTAAAATCTCCATAGTTTTCATCCTCCTTTCTAAAGATTAAGGGCGGAGTGCTCCGCCCTTATGTAGTTTAATCTTCGGTAGTTGTTTTATTCTCGTTTGTGCTTTCTGCAGGGGTTTCGTCAACCTTTGTGCTATCTTCGGCAGGAGCAACGATTTCTTCCACACCTGCACCGTCTTCGTCGTCAAATGCAAGACCAAAAAGCTCGTCGAGTCTTTCGCTGTCGGGAATGTTGAGAGTACTCTGTGCAACCTCTGCTTCTGCTTGATGAGCCATAGTCTCTACTTCTGCAATTGCGTCCTCTTTGATTTCTGTTGCAGAAACTTCGTTGAAGTACTGCTTGTACCATACGAGGAAAACATAAACTGTCCATACGTTTCTGCTAGTGTCTGCAACGCCGTTGAAGTGGTCGTCGAGCCAACGGAGAAGAATATCAATGTTGAAGAACTTCTGTGCTGTGGGAGACTGGAATTCTTCTTTAACAACATTGTAGTATTTTTCGTCTCTGAGCCATACACGAGTGGGTACGGGGAATCCGAGTTTTTCTTTTTCTGCGGTTTCCTGAGGAAGATGACGAAGAGCTGCCTGACGCAAAGCGTACTTGGTGTTGTTGCGGTTAACTCTGAGCTTTGCAGGAATTTTTGATGCAACTTTCCATACCTCTTTATCGAGGAAAGGCACACGAAGCTCCAGAGAGTTTGCCATACTCATTCTGTCTGCTTTGAGGAGGATGTCGCCAACCATCCAAAGATTGATGTCAAGGTACTGCATCTTGGTAACATCGTCGTACTTTCTTGCTCTGCGATAGAAGTTGCGGGTTAAATCCTGAGGACGAGTTGCGATAGAGGGGTCCTTCAGGAGTTCGCATTTTTCTTCGTAGTTATACATAAAAGCGTTGCCGATAAAGGCTTCTTCAAGAGGATCGCAAGCGCGGATGAGGTAGTCTCTGCCTTTGATGTCGGGCATTTTAAGAGCAAGTTTTTTGAGAAGCTTTCGAAGGAAATAGGGAACAACCTTGTGGTATACCTTCTGATTCATAGGTGAACGGTAAACCTGATAACCGCCGAAAAGCTCGTCGGCACCCTCGCCTGAGAGCACAACCTTTACATATTTACTTGCAAGGTTGGATACAAAGTAGAGTGCTATGCAAGAAGGATCAGCAAGGGGCTGGTCCATAAAGTACTGAATACGGGGGATTGACTCCCAGTATTCTTCACTTGTAATAACCTTTGTGTGATGGTCAACGCCGATTTTTTCTGAAAGACGCTGTGCCCAACTGATTTCGTTATATTTTTCGCCGAAGTCGAAGCCTACGGTAAAGGTTTTCTGATCTGCAAAGTAGGTGGAAACATAGCTTGAGTCAACACCTGAAGAGAGGAAACAGCCGACCTCAACATCTGCAATCTTGTGAGCGTTAACAGAATTTTCAAAAGCAGTCTCAATCATATCAACCGCTTCTTCCTCTGTAAGCTTCTCGTCAGGCTCAAATTTTGCTTCAAAGTATCTTTCTACGTGTATATCGCCGTCTTTGTATATAAGGAAATGACCGGGAAGCAGACAGTAAATACCCTCAAAGAATGTTTCCGGAGGAACTACATACTGGAAAGAAAGGTAGTTGTCCAGAGCGGAAACATTGAATTTCTTTTCGTATTTGGGGTGCTCTAAGATACTCTTGATTTCTGAGCCGTACACAAGGTCGCCGTCAATAAGAGTATAGTGCATGGGCTTGATGCCGAAGAAATCTCGGGCAATAAATACAGAGCCGTCCTCTTTGTTGTAGATAGCAAAGCCGAACATACCTCTGAGCTTTTGCAGAAGCTCAATTCCCCACTGCTCGTAGCCGTGGATAAGCACTTCGCTGTCGGTTTCGGTGTAGAAGTTGTGACCCGCTTCTACGAGTTCCTGGCGAAGCTCTTTGTAGTTGTAAATCTCGCCGTTAAAGGTAAGCACAAGGGATTTATCTTCGTTATAAATGGGCTGGTGACCTGCGTCAACATCAATGATGCTGAGTCGACGGAAGCCCATAGAGATTTTATCATCTTCAAAAAAACCGCTGGAGTCAGGGCCGCGATGGGTGATAACATCGGTCATGCTCTTTATTGTTTTGCTGCGGTCAACAATCTGACCTGTAAAGCCGCAAATACCGCACATAATATCAGTTCCTCTCAAAGAAAAAATAGATTAACGTATTCTCTAAGTTTAGTTCTTCAGGTTTGTTAGCAGGGGAGTGGGCGATTTAAGAAAGGTGTTAGTCCCATACCCGCAATATCCTATGATGTAGTATAACATAAAATTTTCTAAAAGTCTATAAATCCTTTTATTAAGTCTAAAATTCTTGTTTCAATAGTGAAGACCCCGAGTGGAGTGTCTCGGGGTCTTCGGAAAATAAAGGGGTTGCAAGCTGTTGCTTGCGGTCAACCTAAGAATATGGCAACAAGCTCAGGGTTTATGATTATTGCCATATTGCTTAGGCTGACCAATAGGAGTGAGGGTGATGAAAAAGTCTTGCGCTATGATTATATTATATCCGAAGGTCTAAGAAATTTGGTGAATATCCTGTTAAGTTAAATAAAACTTTTGCTGTATTTTTTATTAAAAATAAAACAAATGTTTGATTTTTTGCAAATCATATGTTATAGTATATTTGGATTTGTGTTAGTTTTATTAAATTGTATACAGGAGGAAGCTCTATGAAGCCATTGACCAAAAGTCAGCAGAAGGTGTTTGACTATATCAGCGAGTGTGCACAGCAGTCCAGAGTGCCCTCGGTAAGAGAAATTTGCGTAGCCACAGGACTTAAATCTACATCTACGGTTCATCTGCACCTGAAATCTTTGGAAGAAAAAGGCCTTATCGAAAGAGAAAAAGGCATTAATCGTTGCATAAAACTCAGCAAGACCGAAGCTTCCTCTCAGATTCCCGTTGTGGGCAGGGTAACCGCAGGTTTGCCCATACTTGCTGTTGAGGAGATTGAAAGTTATATTCCTGTAAGTGAGAGTGTGCGTCGCGGCCGAGAGTTGTTTGCCCTCAGAGTTATGGGTGAGAGTATGCTCTATGCAGGCATTCTTGACGGAGACCTGGTAATTGTACATCGTACACCTGTTGCGAATAACGGTGATATTGTTGTTGCTATGATTGACGACGAAGCTACCGTTAAGCGTTTTTATAAGGAAGATGGTCATTTCCGTCTTCAGCCCGAAAATGATGCTTTTGAGCCTATTATTACAGAAGAAGTTGTTCTGTTGGGTACTGTAATTGCTCTTTACAGAACTTTTGACTAAGCTCATAGAATCACATCAGAATTTAATGGCCGAGTATAAAGAAATCCGTTGCTTTTTGCAGCGGATTTCTTTTTGTGATTTTAGAGATTTTTGGTGAAAAAATGGTTCTCAACCCCAGTGGACAAGCCAATGATAAAAAAGATGCATTTGAATTATAGGATAAAAAAGAGTAATCTTTGTAACAACAGTGTCATATATTATTACATTTTTGTAACAATTGATTTCTGTTGGTTTTTTACATATAGCAGGAAGTAATAGTTCTGCAAAAGAAATAAAAAGGCTTGTCGAATATATTTTCGACAGAATGCGTTGTGCAATATGCACAAAAACAAGAGCGTAATTAATTTGACACTTGTTGAAAGAATAAGTATAATTTCGAAAAGAGTAAAAAGAGAGGTGTGAAGCTTTCTTTTTTTACAGCACAGGAATATAGACTTAGAAAGGATGTGATGTCCTGTGAAACCCATAAAAAGAAAATCTTCTCTTAAAGTTATACTTGCAATTGTGGTTTTTGCGGCTTTGTGTATTCTTGGATTCAGTGCACAGGCTCATCTGTCCTCTTCTGATGACGAGTCGGCTGTTTCGTCCGCTTATACAAACGAGATTTTGGAGAAAGCAGAAATAACACTCGGCGAGGATGATACGGTTTTTCGCACAGAAGGCGACGGATATGTGGTTCTTAATGTTGTCAGAGCCTTTGATGTAAAGATTAACTTCGGCGGAACAGAGTTTATGGTAAGATGCTCCGACGGAACAGTTGCAGATGCTATTGCAAAAGCAGGTATCACCGTAACAAAGGAACACAAGGTTACTCCCGAACTTTCTGAGAAGATTGCACCCGGTACAATTATATATATAGTATCCGACAGCGGAGTTACACTTACTGCAGATGGTGAAACTCGTACTGTGGTGAGTTCAGCCAATACGGTGGGAGAGTTTCTTTCTCAGATGGATATAACACTCGGCGAAGATGATATAGTTTATCCTGAGCTTTCAGACATGATATACGAGGGTATATCGGTTGTTGTCCAGAGAGTTGAGTTCAAAGAAGAAACAACCACAGAGGTTATTGACTATGGATTTATAACCGAGGAGACCGACGACCTTATAAGCGGTACATCTAAAATCAAGCAGTACGGAATAGAGGGTGAGAGAACCCTTGTAACAAAGAACAAGTATATTGACGGAGAACTCGCCCGGAGTGTTGTTATTTCCGACGAAGTAACAAAAGAGCCTGTTGACCAGATTAAGCTTATCGGTACGGGTAAAGTTCCTTCTTATCAGAGCAATTCTTCAAAACCGTCATATTCGGGCGGAGCATCAGTGAATAACGCTGCAGGTTCCTTTGTGGATTCAAAGGGCAATACAGTTTATTATAAGAAGAAACTTACAGGCTCCAGCACAGCTTACTATGCTGCAGAGGGTGCTATTACAGCAACGGGTGTGCCTGTATATGTGGGTGGAGTTGCGGTTAACCCCAATGTTATTCCTTACGGCTCAAAGCTCTATATTGTGTCCTCTGACGGAAGCAAGGTTTACGGCTACGCAACAGCCGTTGATACAGGTGGAGCTCTTATGAGCGGTTCTGTGCTTGTAGATGTTTTTTACCCCACATACAACGAATGTATAAACTGGGGCAGAAGAAATGTAACAGTATATGTTTTAAACTAAAAGAAAAAAGATTCGGCTCAAATCCGTTTTTGGATTTGAGCCGTTTTTAATATGGTTTTGGATTGTCGGTGAGTTACAACAGATAATTGTAGAGTAATTTCTTGTGACATTGACAAATTATATAAAGATTAAAAAAAGCAAGGCTCTGTTTCAAAAAGAGTCTTGCTTTTGATTGTATATTGAGTTAACTACCAACCGCTGATGCTTCCTCTTTCAAGTGCACCCAGAAGTTTTGTTTTAAGATCAGGGTATTTTGCGGATAATTCTTTAATAAGGTTACCGGTACGCTCTCTTTCTGTGTTTTTGTCCATAGGACATTGGCTTTTGACTATAGGGAAGTTGTATCTTTCTGCAAGAGATACGATTTTATGTTCGTCACAGAAAATCATGGGTCGGATAACGGTTATGTCCTTGATGCTCATATAAGTAACGGGTCGGAAACACTCGGCAATTCCTCCGTTAAAAAGATTCATAAGAAATGTTTCTGCCGCATCTTCTGAGTGGTGACCAAGGGCGAGTTTGTTGCAGTCGTGTTCCTTTGCCATATTATGCAGTATTCCTCTGCGCATTCGGGCACATAGGGCGCAGGGGCTTTCGGTTTTGCGTTCCTCAAAGATTATATTGTAAAGCTCGGTTTTTCGGATAACACAAGGAACATTTTGTTCTTTGCAGTAGCTTTCGATAGAAGAATAGTCCGAAGAAATACCGTTAAAGCAAGGGTCTACAATAAGTGCTACAACATCGAATTTTTTTGGATAGTATCTGCGAAGATTTACAAGACCGAAAAGCAAAGCAAGGCTGTCTTTACCACCGGACACACCTACTGCAATTCTGTCGCCTTCTTCTATCATATTATATTTATCTATGGCGGCACGCATAATTCCGCAATGCTTTTGCATAGTAATCACTCCTAATATTTTAATTATACACTATTGATTTAAAAAAGGAAATATGTTAAGATAATTTAATGCAGAGGTTTTGAGCCTTTGTTTACTTAAAGGAAGTCTATGGAGGATTTAATATTATGAAAAAGATATTAGCTTTTATGCTTGTTGTAGTTCTTTCCCTTTCTCTTTGCGGTTGTATGGGTTCAAAGCCCAAGTCGACAGTTGACTACAAAAGTTTTGAGGGTGGGGCAGTAAGCTCACCTGATGAATTCCCTGCTACAACTGACGAGAGCACAGCAGACGAGGCGGCAAAGCCCAAGTATGAGAATAATCTTGAGGGTATGTGCAAATACCTTGAGGATAAAAACTGTGTTTATGCTTTAAAGGATGCTATCAAAACAACAGCTTCCATGATTGGTGCTGATAAGGGTTACAAATTTATGTACACTTACGATGGTGGTCAGGTTGTGCTTGAGGTGTACTCCTACAGCGATACCGATAACGAGTGGTACCAGCAGGCAAAGAATGATGGCAAGATTACACTTCTTGATGTTACCTTTGATGCTATCATCTCCGAAAACGGTAAGTATCTGATGACTTATAGTGACAGTGCAAATCGCACAGAGCGTAAAGATGCTGTTGTAGCGGTATTCAACTCCTTCTACGCTGAGGCAAAATAATAAATAAGAAAAAGAGAACCTCTGAAACGATAGAAACGTTTCAGAGGTTTTTTTGTTTGTTTATTCTTCTGTTTCTGCTTCTTTTGCACAATCGACAGCAAATTTATTGTAAAGCAAAGCAAACATAACTAATGCAACAGCTCCGATAATAGACATAAAGAAAGAGAGCTCATCATAAGGTACTTTTGTAACGGTAGCGTTTACAAAGGGCGTGTGGAAATTACTGAGTGCGAGAAGCTCGGATTCAATATAACGGATGATAAAAACAGGAATGATTGAAAATGCTTTTGCACCCGCATATAAGAGTGCACCCTTAGCGCTTATTTGTTTTTTAAAGACAATATCGATAAACATTCGTATTGCAAAATAAAGCATAAAGAGGGACTGAGTGCCAAAGAAAAGAAGAGAAAACGAGGCTGTAATAATGCTGAAGCTTACAGACATATAGTAGATAAGAACAAAAAACTGTGTTATTACATTTAAAATGGATGCACCAAGAAAAACTCCTGCGGCAATTTTTGTTCCTGTTTTGGTTTTTGTGTCTGACGAAATAAAGAAAAGAAAAAGCGCAGCAGCGGTGATCAGCGTTGCAACCGTATCAAAAATAAGAACATATTTCCATGCTCCTGCGGCTTCATTTTGAGATAATGTAAATGCCAGCTTAACAGCTGCACAGCAGAAGATAAGTATGGCAAATATTACAATATAGGATTTACCGAAAAAGGTCTCTATGGTTTTTTTCTTGGGTGTTCTTGGATTCATAATATTCAACTCCATATAAAAAGGAAGTATTTATTTGAGCTTTGCTCCGCAGTTCGCGCAGAAAATTTGCTCGGGTTTTATGGGAGTACCGCACTGAGCGCAGAAAGCAGGTGTGTTGCCGGAGTTTTCGGTGGGGATGTCTTCGGCTTCTCTTATAGCGGTGCGGACTGCAACAGCTTCCTGCTGAGCTGCAACGGGAAACTTCTGAGTGTGTGCTTCGGGAGTGTATGCAGGATAAGGTGTAGGAGCAAGATTTGCTGCATAGGGGGTTTCATAATTCGCGTAAACGGGAGTTTCTGCAACTGAAGCTGCAGGCACAGAGGTGTATGCATAAGCAGGAACAGGCTGTACGTTAATGCGACCTTTAAATATAAAAGCAAATACTGCGGATAAAATATAAGATATAGCAGAGAAAACAAGAGCTGCAACAAACATATTTTCCAAGTCGGACAATCTGTCGTTTTCGCTTGTATAATCGAGTACATATGCAAAATAAATAAAAGCAATCAAAATGGAAGATACACCGAATAATACAGAGCTGCTGCCGGAACGCTTTGTACCGTTGCACATACCGGTCATGGAACAACTCAAGACAAGGTTGCTGATGCCGTAAAGGATGTATGCAACAACTAAGAATGTAACTCTGATGAATAAAGAAACAGCTTCGTCCTTTGCGTATCTGTATTCAAAGGCTTCTGCGAATGTTTCCATGGAAGAAAGGTACATAAATAAGATGAAGGTAAAACCTATCAAAGAAAGAATAGAGCTTACAATAAGCACAACGGTTCCGCCCTTGGGGGATTTGGTGGGACTGTTACCTGAACCGATAAAGGTAAGAAGGTATCCGACGAATGAAAGTAAGGGTACTATAGTGGTGCAGAGAACTACAATTGCAGAGGCTGCTTCGTAAAGATCTTTTGCTGAAGAGCTGTCATTTGGGAAAAGGGTACAAAAACTCCATGAAAGTGCTTCGGTGAGTTCAGAAAATTCGCAATCAAATTCGCCGAAATAAGCTATTGTAAGAATACCTGTTACAGCCAACATAATACCAAGTATGAGTGTAACGGGAGTGTGGAGTGCTCGCTTAAAAATGGAGCGGTTTTGTTCGGTTTGAAGATTGTTCATATAAATCCTCCTTTTGTTAAACTGCAACTGTTTCGGTTGAAGGAACAGTTTGTGTGCTTTCTTTTGCAATGACCTTTTTTAGATTGTTGTGGAAATTGTAAACATATCCAATCATTAAATAAGATCCGATGGCACATACGGTTAGAATTGTAAGCAGTGCTTTTGTTGTAAAGTTGAATGTCCATGTAAGAGCGATTGCGGCAGCGTAGTATGTGCAGACAAGAGCGGCACTTGTGTAGCCTGCGTAAAGAGACTTTGCCTTTCTTGCGAGCTTTTTCTTTTTCTTCTTGTTGATTTCGCTGTTGAATGCAAATGAAGGCAGGGTGTAGATGTAATATCCCAGTCCTGCAGTAGCAAGAATGCTTCTGAGGATGTAGTACACAGATTCTGTTGTGCAGGAATCCTTTGCCTTCTGGTCGACAAGATTTATATTGGTGTTGATGGTGGGGATACGTCTTACGAGTACAATAATGGAATAGATGTGCATTATTGCCATTATAAGTGCTCCGACAACAGCAAGAATAACGCAGATAAGCATTATGGTAGAGCGGATGTTGAAGGAAAGTCCCGGAGAAAGATACATAAGAAGGAATGCGGCACCCATAAATAAGGATGAAGCTACAAGAGCTGCAAAGGTTACCCATGTGCCGATTGTAAAGAACTCTCGTCTGTTAGCTTCTTTTGCCAATGTAACTTCTTCGGATTCAAATGTAGATTCCTTGTAAGGCGGATAGAAAACATTTTCAAGCTTTTTAGCAACCTCATCTATCTTCTGCTCGGGTGTCATATATGTTTCGGTTTCGTTTAACAAAGTCCCTGCGGGAATATCGATGTTATCCATTGTGGGTGTAGGCTTAAAAAGCAGAAAGAGGGGAATAATCGCAGTAACAAAGAAAAAAATTGCAACCAGTAGAGTCAGGGTGTGTTTTTTTCGCGCTGCAGGAGGGGCTTGTATAGTATCGATTGTGTTCATATATGTACTCCTTTGGGGTGATTTAAGGGTTTTCCTTTTGGCACTTTTTTGCAGAAAGGCCATAAAGAAGAGAAAAGATATGAGTAGCTGCAAAGCAGAGGACGAGTGCTACTTCACAGATAATAAATTTACCTTTATCAAGGGCATTTGTATTAAAATAGTTGGTGACGAAGGTCAGGGGGCTTATTATCATTCCCAGATGCCATACTGCAAGTATCAGGTTGGCAAGGGAGAAAGCAAAAGCACCGCCCGATTTTGCTTTGTTGCCTAAAGTCTGACCTTTAATGTTCATAGAAAAGCTTACAAGACTTCCTGCGTATATTATCAGAAAAATTTGGTAGGGAACAAGAGTCAGAAGTATGTTGTAAAGTTCAGGCTCGTTGTCTGCTGCGAATTCGACAGCGTTTGCGTGTGCGTTGAAGGTTTCGAGGATGTTGTAAGTGTTAAGACATACAAACACGGTAATTCCGCTGAGAGTAACAAGGGCTGCGACAAGCAGAACGGTGGAACTGAGCACAGGCAGTTGTTTGTGTAAAAAGAATATAAATAGAAATGCAACGGAAAGAAGCAGAGGCGCAAAAATAAACACGAAGTCCATAATCTGTTCGCCAAAGGTGTCTACATAGGGAGTTTTTGTGAAGCGCTCTTTTAATGCGCTTAAAAACGTACTTTTTGAGTCAGCGGCAATTGTGCTGAAAATAAAGACTAAAAAATAGAGTGCAGCAACAACCAAAGTCAAAGGTTTTTGTAAGAATCGCCTTTTTGCGGTCATAGGTAAATCTCCTTGTAATTTAATAAACAAATTATATATCAAGAGTCGAATAAAATCAATATCCACTATACTATTTATATATATATAATTCAAGGTGTGTGTTTTGGGTCAATATATTGTGCTTTGTAAGGGTATAATACACTATCTTTTGGTGCTCCAAAAAAACTTAAAAAATATTAAAGTTTTTTTAAAAAAATGCTTGACATTTGTTGGTGAGTGTTATATAATAAGACTCGTTCCGCACGAGAGAACAACAAAAACACAGCGAAATAAACAAGAGTTTATCTCCGTTTTTGGTGACATCGACGGAACAAAGGACATTGAAAATTGAACAACAAAGAAATGAGAACCCGTAATTTTTTTGAGGAAAATAGTACTCATAAATTACAGTGAAGATGACACAACAAACATCAAAGTAAACACGTCAAGTGTTATTAATGAGCAGACACAAAAGCTCTGAAATAGGTTTTAACGCGAAAGCGTTGAGATACAGATTTTAGAGAGTTTGATCCTGGCTCAGGACGAACGCTGGCGGCGTGCCTAACACATGCAAGTCGAACGGAGTAAAACGCTGAATGATAGCTTCGGCAGGATTTCTTGTTTTACTTAGTGGCGGACGGGTGAGTAACGCGTGAGCAACCTGCCCTTGAGTGGGGAATAACGTTCTGAAAAGAACGCTAATACCGCATAACATATCGGAGTCGCATGGCTCTGATATCAAAGATTTATCGCTCAAGGATGGGCTCGCGTCCGATTAGGTAGTTGGTGAGGTAACGGCTCACCAAGCCGACGATCGGTAGCCGGACTGAGAGGTTGAACGGCCACATTGGGACTGAGACACGGCCCAGACTCCTACGGGAGGCAGCAGTGGGGGATATTGCGCAATGGGGGAAACCCTGACGCAGCAACGCCGCGTGAAGGATGAAGGTTTTCGGATTGTAAACTTCTTTTCTTAGGGAGGAAATTTGACGTTACCTAAGGAATAAGCTCCGGCTAACTACGTGCCAGCAGCCGCGGTAATACGTAGGGAGCAAGCGTTGTCCGGATTTACTGGGTGTAAAGGGTGCGTAGGCGGCTTTGCAAGTCAGGTGTGAAATTTATGGGCTCAACCCATAAACTGCACTTGAAACTGTAGAGCTTGAGTGAAGTAGAGGTAGGCGGAATTCCCTGTGTAGCGGTGAAATGCGTAGAGATAGGGAGGAACACCAGTGGCGAAGGCGGCCTACTGGGCTTTAACTGACGCTGAGGCACGAAAGCGTGGGTAGCAAACAGGATTAGATACCCTGGTAGTCCACGCTGTAAACGATGATTACTAGGTGTGGGGGGTCTGACCCCTTCCGTGCCGCAGTTAACACAATAAGTAATCCACCTGGGGAGTACGGCCGCAAGGTTGAAACTCAAAGGAATTGACGGGGGCCCGCACAAGCAGTGGAGTATGTGGTTTAATTCGAAGCAACGCGAAGAACCTTACCAGGTCTTGACATCCAACTAACGAAGTAGAGATACATCAGGTGCCCTTCGGGGAAAGTTGAGACAGGTGGTGCATGGTTGTCGTCAGCTCGTGTCGTGAGATGTTGGGTTAAGTCCCGCAACGAGCGCAACCC
>JAZRMA010000017.1:0-98920 GCA_045647135.1 Ruminococcus sp.
TTTTCATTTAAATTCCTCCGATTGTTTTCTTTGAAGTCGACTGGCAGGTCACTTCAATTCTATCACAAACGGAGGTTTTTATTTATCGGTTAACCTCTTTTGAACCACGCGACTATCGCGTGGTTTTCTTTATACAAAAAACCGTCCCGCTGGAATTTTCGGGACGGTTTCTTTTATGTGTTGAGTATAATTGCGATTTTTACAAGCTTTTTAAGGCGTTCAAAAGGAGGCTCTAAAGATTCGGGATCGTGGTTAAACATTTTTGGCGGGATATTGGATGCACTGCACAGAGTTTGCATACGGATATCAATTTTTTCGCTTCTTACAAGCTCAAAAAGTTCTGCAATGGTACCGCATAATTCAAGTTTTCTCAGCAGATAATGTGTTCTTTGTTCGCGATTTTCGGCTGTGTGCATCTTTATTCCCTCCTTTTTCGAATATTACCTTATTATAATTATACAACCTACTTGTATTTATTTCAATAGTTGACATTAAACCCCATAAAATATTTACATCCCTTCTTTTTTGTGCTATTCTATAATATGCTGTTTATTACAGTGCAAAAGGTGGGTGGAATATGAATATTGAAACAGAGAACAAGAATATATATGCTGTGTCTGAGTCGGAAGAAGTGAAAATATCTGCAGTAAACGAAGCTCCCCAAAATAAAAGGGCAAAGAATTTATTTCGGAAAATACGCAGATTTATAAATCCTGTTGTAGCTGTTTTGCTTGTGGCGGTAATCGCTTTGTCTGTGTCACTTGTAATGGTGGCAACCTCCGTTGGAAGATTATCGAAAAAGATTGATGATGTGTTGAGTGACAACCGAGGTATATACAATAAAAATTCTCAGGTAGCGGTAGCAGGGGAGAGCGACAGAATTTATACATATAATTCAGCTTACGGTGATGTGGCGATTCCTGCAATATCCGGTGTTCCTGTCAGTGTATATAAAGATGAAAATTTCCGCGAGGATAGCAAGGGCTTTAAATATTACTACGAAAACGAGAAGCTCCGATCTTATGTGGGAGTTGATGTTTCCGAGCATAACGGTGAAATCAATTGGCAGAAGGTAAAAGATGCAGGTGTGGATTTCGCAATGCTCCGAATCGGCGGAAGAGGCTGGGGGCAGGAAGGCGTTATGTATGCTGACTCGATGTTTCTTGAAAATCTTCGTGCCGCCCGTGATGCAGGAATCAAGGTTGGCGCTTACTTTTTCTCTCAGGCAATAACCGAAGAGGAAGCAATAGAAGAAGCTGAGTTCTCCATTTCGCTCCTTGAGGGAGAGACTCTGGATTATCCTCTTGCATTTGACTGGGAAACCATTGAGGGTGCCTCGGGTGCCCGTACAGAGAATATTTCTCCTGATATGCTCACCAAATGTGCAAGAGTTTTTTGCGACAGAGTAAAGGCAGAAGGCTTTACTCCCTGCTTATATACAGGTGCCGCTCTGGCATACTATAAGTATGACCTGGCACAGCTTTGCGATATTGATTTGTGGTACGCATTTTATAACGATACTCCCGGACTCTATTATAACTATATGATATGGCAGTACACCGCTGCGGGAACTGTTGACGGAATATCGGGAAATGTTGACCTGAACATATGCTTTAAAGATTATTAAGAGAGGTAGATATTATGAATAAAATTGCAAGTTTTACAGTTGATCACGATACTCTGGAGAAGGGTATGTATGTTTCCCGAATTGACGGGGACATCATTACCTATGATTTGAGATTTGTTAAACCCAACACTCCGCCCTTCCTCGAGAATGCGGCTCTGCATTCTTTGGAGCATCTTTTTGCAACCTATGCAAGAAACTCAAAGTATGCAGATAGTGTGGTCTATTTCGGACCTATGGGCTGTCGCACAGGATTTTACCTTATTGTTCGCGACCTTTCAAACAAAGCGGCAATAGAGCTTGTAAAAGAGACTCTTAAAAAAGGAATTGAGCACGAGGGTGTGCTTCCCGGAGCAGAGCGAAAAGAGTGCGGAAATTACCTTGACCACGATGTTGAGGGTGCAAAGGTGCTTATGAAGGATTACCTTGATGTAATCAAGGATTGGACTATCTTTGATGTAAGATACAAATAATCGTAGTCAAAATAAACAAAAAGCGACAATCTCCTTTGTGTACGGTGGCTGATATTCCAAAAAATTGATTTTAGGGTTGTTTTTTTACTTTGTATAAGGTATAATTACAAGGTGTGTTACAATGGTTACAAGTTTGTAACAACTATAACGAATCAATTAGTGAATATATTATGCCCCGATTACATTAAGGAGATTTTTGTTTGAGTATGAAGTTTATCGGTGTTGAGGGATACGGTGAAATCAAGTCTCTCGATAAAAGAAATCAAAAGAGTAAAAATAATATCAGTACAGCTAAGAAGCTTTTAAGATTTGTAAAGAGAATCCCCAAGGAAGTTTCCAGAGATTTGAAGGCTGTAAAGAAGAAGATAGGTGACATTACCTGGTCTACCCTGACTCTTAAGAAGTTCTTTAAGGGTATCCGCCACTTTCACCTGAGCTCCTCTTACTTTGAATCTATGAGAACACCCAAGGGTATTGCAACACTTCTTGCACCCGTTGCAGCAGCAGTAGTGCTTATCCTTACTGTTTGCTTCTGGACTTGTAACGACAGTCCTCTTCAGGTAAGTGTTGATGGTCAGTACATTGCTACTATCGAGAACGAGAATGTACTTACCAAGGCATCTGCACAGATGCACAACGCTCTCTCTAAAACCACTGCATCCGAAACCTCTACACCTCTGATGCAGATTGGTTATCCTTCTCTGAACAGCACTCACAAGGCTTCTGTAACAGAGGTTTACGAAAAGCTTGTTGACCACAACGATGCTGTTGTACCTCAGGCTTCGGGCCTTTATATTGACGATGTTTTCTACGGAGCAACTAAAGATAAAAAGGCACTGACAACTGAGCTTACAAAGATGCTCAACGATGCAAAAGCTCGTTTTGACGAAACAACCACAACTACCTTTGAGAATGATGTAAAGATTCTTGACGGTGTTTATGGGGTAGAGTCTATCAAGTCTTCGCAGGATATTATCGAAAGCGCAAAGCTTAATCTTTCCATAAGACTCGAAACAGACCTTACTGTTGAGTATGACAGATTCTTCACTACAATTTACGAGTACGATGAATCTCAGCTTGATACCTACTGCGAGGTAAAGCAGCAGGGTAAACCCGGCAAAGAGAGCGTACTTTACAGGCTTGTTTACATTGACGGTGTACAGACCGATGCTATCGTTCAGTCCACAGAGCTTGTTGAAGAGCCCGTTGATCAGATTCTCGTTGTAGGCACAAAGGAAAGCTACAGTGCAACAGGTTCATTCACCTGGCCTGTGCCTTACACAAAGAATGTTACAAGCGTTTACGAGTATCGTTGGGGTACATTCCACAATGGTATCGATATTTCCTGGAACGGCATCTATGGTCAGGATATCGTAGCTTCCGACTCGGGTACTGTTACCTGGGCAGGTTACGATAACTCAGGCTACGGCTACTATGTAATTATTGACCACGGCAACGGCTTCCAGACAATGTATGCCCATGCTTGCGAACTTTATGTAGAAACAGGCGACAAGGTACTCAAAGGCGAGGCCATTGCAGGTGTTGGTTCCACAGGCTACTCCACAGGCAACCACCTCCACTTTGAGATCATCAAGGACGGCGTTCAGGTTGACCCCGAAATTTATACAAAGGGCGAAACCTACATCGACGGCTAACCAAAACAAAACAGATTTTTAAATTAAGGCACTCTTCGATTTTCGAAGGGTGTCTTTTGTTATATGTAGTTCTTAAAGATTTGCTGTGATAATGTTACGCATATAATAATATCGTTGACAATGTAACTTTATAATGATAAAATATATTTGAAAGAAAAATGCGGATTTTACAGAAAATACGAACTTACCCCATTGTGTTTTTGAATGTTCAGATACATAATTAAATATAGAAACGAGTTCTTTAAAATTTTCTGTGAGGTTTTTGTTACTTACTTCGTCTAATAAGTGAACAGGTAAATATACCTTGTATTTTAGTAAGGAGTGATTTTATGAAAAAAATACTGTGTTTTGCACTTATTGCTGTAATACTTACGAGCTTATTCTGTGTGGCTGTGTCTGCAGAAGTGACAGATAACGATTCGATTGAAAAAAATGAGGGTATCGTTTCTGCCACCGATGACGAAACGGAGTGGTTGTTTTATGAGAAATTTTGCGATCACTATATCGAAGGAAATGATTCCGTAGAGTTTTATGAAGAGCTTTACTATCATTATAACGCTGACGGAGAGATGGAATGGGCATTGATCCACGGAAGAACAGAAATGTTTATTATGTGGGTAAACACACCCTATGCAATATTTGAAAATCGCATTATCAGAAAGACTACTCCCATTAATAATTTCCATGTGGATTATGCTTTATATGTTGTTGACGACGGAAAATTCTATGATTTGGTAGAAATATGGAAAGATGAACGATATACCGAGGATATATATAATGCTTTGAGTGATTTGAATATCGGTGAGATTATCGGTGATATGGATAAGGATGGAAAACTCACGATTCGTGATGCTACATATATCCAGAAATGTTTAGCAGAAATTATGAACTTCCCCGAAGATGATGTAGTGCCCTATGGATACAATTCTGAGTTTTATGGCGAGTTGAAGTTTATTTCCGACTTTAATCGTGATGGCAACAGAAGTATAAAGGACGCTACCGCAATTCAGAAATATATAGCAGATCTTTCATAATGATATTAGATTTTGAGGTGATTTTATGAAAAAACAAATATCTATGTTGGTGGCGTTTTTACTTGCAGTTATTATGCTTGTGGGTGCAGTACCCGTGTCTGCTTTTTCTATTTCAGAGGTCGACCCCGAAAATAAGTATAAATACGAAGAAATTATCATAAACAAACTTTTTCCGTCTATCTCGGAGCCCTTTGGTTTAACATATAGCGAGGGGTATGAGTATTATTCCTCCGATGAGCAGTCAACAGGTGACGAGTTTGTGCCCGACTATGTGTTGATATACATATCCAACGGAGCATACGGAGCAATGTTTGCTGCCGATATGTTTGGTGACTATGTTCTTTATGATAATTACATCGGTTATCCCTTTGTTTATGGTATAGGTGTGTATATTCCCAAAAGCGGAGAAGTTTATGATCTGGTAAAAGCTTACGAGATAGGAATAGAAGGTATCGAAAATGTGTTTACCGAAGCTAAGGTAGGCAGATTTATGGGCGATATGGATAATGACAGAAAGCTCACTATAAAGGATGCAACATATATTCAGAAGGTTATCTCAGGATTCGAGGGCTTCTCTGCTGAGTATATCTATGCAGCGGATTTTGACGATACACTTCCTTGTTCGGTAGCAGACTTTAATCGTGACCGAGAAGTGAATATCAAGGATGCAACTGCAATTCAGAAATATATAGCAGATCTTTCACAATGATATTAGATTTTGAGGTGAGTTTAATGAGAATTTATTTTAAGCTATTATCAGTTGTTTTAATTATTGTTATTATGCTTACCGGTTTAAGTATATTCGGTGTATCTGCAGAAACTACAATCACACAAACTGAAAAATTTATTTACGGCGATGTGGATATGGACGGTGTGGTAACTGTTAAAGATGCTACACTTGTTCAGAAATATATTGTAGGGATTGAATATCTTACCGGTGTGCAAAAGTTCCTTGCTGATCCTTATGAAACAGGCGTGAGCATAAAGAATGCAACAGCTATTCAGAAAAGCGTTGCAGGACATCAAATGGTAACTACATTCTATTTCGGACAGGAAGTCGATATGACTTCCCAGGATGAATTTTCCAAGTATGTATCTATAGATGATGAATTTACAGACGATTGTATTATTGTTTCACAGAAGGAATATATTGACGGTATATATGAGCTTGCGGATTTTCCCGAGTATGATTTTGAATCTATAGAATTGATTGGTGAGCCTACATACGATTCAATCAGGTTTTATATTCTGAAACTTAAGACTCCAGGAAAAGAAAATGTAATAGAGGCAATCAAGGCTTTGGACTATAGAGCAAACCTTGATTTGTTGTTTGCAAGTGTAAATCAGATTTGGCATTTAGACTAATAATATATTTTTAAGCAGTACAGCACCCTATCCGAAAGTTTCGGGCAGGGTGCTTTTGTGTGTTCTGATTTGCAGATTTAACCTGTGACTTTTTATTTGCTTATTTGAACATATAGGATGCGGAGTCCATTATGCTGCTCATTTCCTTGAGGGCTCTGCCTGTTTTCTTTTTTAAGGACATTTTGTTTTTTGCCATCATCTTTTTGCCGACCATAGAAGCCGCTGCACCTGCTATCATACCGAATGCTACGCCTTTTGCCACGCTCATTGCGCCTTTTGCCATAATCTTTACCTCCCCAAAAATTTTGCAAGCAAAAAACTTGCATTATTAGTATTATCGGTTTAGAATGTGTTAGAGGTGATAAGTTTTGGCAGAACTCAACATTGTACTTGTAGAGCCTGAAATTCCACAAAATACCGGCAATATTGCCCGTACCTGTGCCGCAACGGGAGCAAAGCTCCACTTGGTGCGACCTATGGGATTTGAGGTTGACGATAAAAAACTCAAAAGAGCAGGACTTGATTATTGGTATCTGCTTGATATTACATACTACGAAAATCTGGCGGATTTTTACGCGAAGAATCCTGATGGAAAATTTTACTATTTTACAACTAAGGCACAGAAGCGCCACTCGGATATAGAGTATCCCGACAAGGCTTTTCTTGTTTTCGGCAAAGAAACTGCAGGACTTCCCGAGGAGCTTCTCCTCAAAAATAAAGAGACCTGTGTGCGTATTCCTATGATTGACGATGCAAGAAGCCTTAATCTTTCAAACTCCGTTGCCATTGCGGTTTACGAAACTTTGCGTCAATGGGACTATCCTGCTCTGCAGAGCAAAGGTGAACTTCACCGCCATTTGTGGAGCGAAGCAGAGTGATTCCTTGCACTTGAATGCAGTAGAAAACAGGGGTAAAATCCATGTGAATATATGAATTTTACCCTGACCTCAAGGGTATGATTTTATAAAAAATATCATTTTGCATATTATTTGTTTTTATTAGCATATTAATACTGTAAATTTCTGAAAAATACCATATAAATACTTGCAACTCAAGGTGCATTGATGTATAATGTAAATGGTTAAATTTGTTTATTTTTTAACACACTATTTTATATCATATAGGAAAGGGTTTTTACTATGAATCTTAACAAAGTAACAGTAGAAGACATTAACGTTCAGGGCAAAAGAGTTCTTGTTCGTTGCGACTTTAACGTTCCTCTTAAAGAGGGCGTTATCACAAACGATAACAGAATTACTGCTGCTCTTCCCACAATCAAGAAGCTCATCGAGAACGGCGGCAAGGTTATCCTTTGCTCTCACCTCGGTAAGCCCAAGAACGGTCCTGAAGAGAAGTTCTCTCTTGCTCCCGTAGCAGTTCGTCTTTCCGAGCTCCTCGGCAAAGAGGTTGTTTTTGCTAACGACGACGAGGTTGTTGGCGAGAACGCAAAGAAGGCAGTTGCTGCTATGCAGAGCGGCGACGTTGTTCTTCTTCAGAACACCCGTTTCAGAAAAGAAGAGACAAAGAACCTTGAGCCTTTCTCTTCTGAACTTGCTTCTCTTGCAGAAGTATTCGTAATGGACGCTTTCGGTTCTGCTCACAGAGCACACTGCTCCACAGCAGGCGTTACAGATCACATCAAGGAGACAGCTGTTGGTTACCTTATGCAGAAGGAAATCGCTTTCCTCGGCAACGCAGTTGAGAATCCTGTAAGACCCTTCGTTGCAATCCTCGGCGGTGCTAAGGTTGCTGACAAGCTCAATGTTATCTCCAACCTCCTCGACAAGTGCGACACACTTATCATCGGCGGCGGTATGGCTTATACATTCGTTAAGGCACAGGGTGGCGAAGTTGGTACATCCCTCGTTGACGAAACAAAGATCGACTACTGCAAGGATATGATCGCTAAAGCAGAGCAGCTTGGCAAGAAGCTCCTTCTTCCCATTGACACAGCTTGCACAAAGGATTTCCCCGATCCCATCGACGCAGAGGTAGAGGCTACATTTGCTCCTACTAATGAGATTCCTGCAGACCTTATGGGTCTTGACATCGGTCCCAAGACTGCTGAGATGTTCGCAGAGGCTGTAAAGAGCGCTAAGACAGTTGTTTGGAACGGTCCTATGGGCGTATTCGAGAACCCCACATTTGCAAAGGGTACTATCGCAGTTGCTCAGGCTCTTGCTGAGACAGATGCTACTACAATCATCGGCGGCGGTGACTCTGCAGCAGCAGTTATCAACCTCGGTTTTGCAGACAAGATGAGCCACATCTCCACAGGTGGCGGTGCTTCCCTTGAGTACCTCGAGGGTAAGGTTCTTCCCGGTGTTGCAGTTATTGCTGAGAAATAATTTTACTTAAAATTTTAAGGGCGGATGAAATTACTCCGCCCTTATCTGTGTAAATATTTGATTTTTTCGTAAAGAAAGGATGTTAATAAAATGAACAAGGCTACAAGAAAGACTATTATCGCAGGTAACTGGAAAATGAATAAAACTCCCGACGAGGCAAAGGCTCTTATCGCAGATATGATTCCTCTCGTTAAGGATGCAGATTGCGATGTTATCGCTTGCGTTCCTTTTGTTGACCTTGCAGTTGCACTTGAGGCTGCAAAGGGCACAAACGTAAAGATTGGCGCAGAGAACTGCCACTGGGCAAAGAGCGGTGCGTTCACAGGCGAGATTTCCGCTGATATGCTCGCTGCTATGGGTATTGAGTATGTTATCCTCGGCCACTCCGAGAGAAGACAGTACTTTGGCGAGACAGATGTAACTGTTAACCAGAGAGTAAGAGCTGCTCTTGATGCAGGCCTTACAGTTATTCTCTGTGTTGGTGAGCTTAAAGAAGAGCGTGAGCAGGGCATCACAGCTGAGCTTTGCAGAATGCAGACAAAGATTGCTCTTCAGGGTGTAACAGCAGAAGAAATGAGCAAGATCGTTATCGCTTACGAGCCTGTTTGGGCTATGGGTACAGGTCTTACAGCTACTGCTGATCAGGCTGACGAGGGTGGCGGTATTATCCGTGAGGTTAACGCTGTGCTTTACACTAAAGAGGTTGCAGAGGCTACAACAATTCAGTATGGCGGTTCTATGAACGACGCTAACGCTGAGGAGCTTCTCTCTAAGGTTAATGTTGACGGCGGTCTTATCGGCGGTGCTTCTCTTATTGCAGAGAAGTTTGCAAAGATTGTAGAGTTCGCTTCCGTTTAATTTTATAATCAATTTTACTTTGCATCCGCAGGGTTTCCTTGCGGATGCGAGTTTTGTTTATAATGGAGAGGGGTAGTTCCTCTCTTAGTTACTTTATAAAAGCTTATTGGAGATGATTAAAATGAAAAAACCTCTGATTTTATGTATTCTTGACGGTTTCGGTATTGCAGAGAAGGAAGGCAACGCTATCTATGCTGCAAACACACCTAACCTTGACAAGATTTTTGCAGAGAACCCTACAACTGCTATCGGTGCTTCGGGTATGGACGTTGGTCTTCCTGACGGACAGATGGGTAACTCTGAGGTAGGTCACACAAACATCGGCGCAGGTCGTATTGTGTATCAGGAGCTTACAAGAATTACAAAGTCTATTAACGACGGCGATTTCTTCGAGAATGAAGCACTTTGTGCTGCTATTGACAATGCAGTTAAGAATAACTCCACACTTCACCTGATGGGTCTTCTTTCCGACGGTGGTGTACACAGCCATAACACACATCTTTACGGCCTTCTTGAGATGGCAAAGCGTAAGGGTCTTGAGAAGGTTTGCATCCACGCATTCCTTGACGGCCGTGACGTTCCTCCTTCAAGCGGTAAGGATTTTGTTCAGGAGTGTGCAGACAAGTGCAAGGAAATCGGCGTAGGTACTATTGCTACAGTTATGGGCAGATACTACGCTATGGACAGAGATAACCGTTGGGAGAGAGTAGTTAAGGCTTACGATGCTATGGTTCTTCGCGAGGGTGTACAGTGTGCTGATGCAGTAGAGGCTGTTGCAAACTCTTATGCAGAGGGCGTTACAGACGAGTTTGTACTTCCCACAGTTATTGAGGGTGGTCTTCCCATTGAGGCAAACGACTCTGTTGTATTCTTTAACTTCCGTCCTGACAGAGCAAGAGAAATTACCCGTACTTTTGTGGACGAGGCATTTGACGGCTTTGAGAGAAAGAACGGTTTCTTTAATCTTTGCTATGTATGCATGACTCAGTACGATTCAACAATGCCCAATGTGCAGGTTGCATTCAAGCCACAGTCCCTTACAAATACTCTTGGCGAGTATCTTGCAAAGAAGGGTCTCACACAGCTTCGTATTGCAGAAACAGAGAAGTATGCTCATGTAACATTCTTCTTTAACGGCGGTGTTGAGAAGCAGAGCGAGGGCGAGGACAGAATCCTTGTTAACTCCCCCAAAGTTGCAACCTACGACCTGCAGCCCGAGATGAGCGCTTACGAGGTTTGCGACAAGTGCTGTGAGGCTATCGAGAGCGGTAAGTACGATGTTATCATTCTTAACTTTGCTAACTGTGATATGGTTGGTCACACAGGTGTGTTCCAGGCTGCTGTTGACGCTGTTGAGGCAGTTGACTGTTGTGTTGGCAAGGTTGCAAACTCTATCGAGAAAATGGATGGCGTAATGCTTATCACTGCTGACCATGGTAACGCTGACAAGATGTTTGAGGCTGACGGTTCACCCTTTACAGCTCACACAACCAATCCCGTTAAGTTCTGCGTTGCAGGCTACGATTGTCAGCTTTGCGAGGGCGGTGTACTTGCAGACATTGCTCCCACAATGCTTCAGATTCTCGGCCTTGAGCAGCCCGAGGAAATGACAGGTAAGTCCATTATCTGCTGATATTTTTAATAATTTGCAGGAGTGCCTTTTGGTGCTCCTGTTTTTTATGTAAATATTAACTTTTGCTTTTAGGTTTACAAGGGGCTTTCTATATGTTAAAATAATTATATATGACTTCTTATGAGGTGATAATATGGAAGGTAAAAACAAAAAGGCTTTACTTGCGGTGGTGCTGACACTCTTTCTTCTTGCAGCAGCCATTGCAGGTGCTGTTATAATTTTCAGAAGTTGTGGGGTGGACTTATCTGCTCCGACTCCTGACGAGGCTCCTGTATCTACATATGATGAGGTTACAAGCGACATAGACGCAGAGCCTACCGATGTGCCCACAGAGAACACAACTCCCACACTTCCCGGTGGTGAGGAATACACACTTACTCAGGACTGGAATAAGCTTAAAGCGATTAATACAGAAATTAAAGGCTGGATTCATATTCCAAATACCGATGTGAATTATCCTGTGCTCAAGCATGAGGGTGACGGAGTGGGTGATCAGTATTATCTGCATCGAAATTTCGATAAATCCTATCTTTTTGCAGGCAGTGTGTTTATCGATTACCGCAGCAAGAGCGGAGTAAACTCCAGGAACATCATTACCCATGGCCACAATATGAACAACGGTTCTATGTATGCTGATTTGGTGGATTACGGCGAATACACAGGGGATATGAATGTGTATAAAAAAGCGCCCACACTCTTCTTTAATACAGAGAAGGGCGTTGAGCAATGGGTAATCTTTGCGGTGTACAAGACAAATACTCTTGAGCGTCACGGCGAATTCTTCAATTATTTTGTTGGCGATTTTTCTAATGATGCTCAGTATATGAACTATATTTATAATATTAAAGAGCGCTCTCTCTTTGATATTCCTGTTCCCATTAACGAGAATGATCAGATTATTACGCTTTCTACCTGCTCTTATGAGTACACAGATTTCCGTACTGTTGTAGTTGCAAGAAAGGTGAGAGCAGGCGAGAATGTAAAACCCTACATTGATAGGGCAGAGCTTAATCCTGATCCTTTGTGGCCGGATGTTTATTACACAGAATATGCTACAAAAAGACCTGAGATTACAACCTTCAGAACAGAGTACAATAACAACAATGTCTCTTGGTATGACGGCAAGGGTGACCTTGAGGGCAACGAATGGCTTCCCGGCGTTAAGGGAAGAAACTCCTTTACGGTTTCTTTTACCGATTGCAACGGCGAGATTATCAAGACCCAGATAGTAAGTCAGGGTAAGGATGCTACACCGCCTCCCGATCCTCAGAGACCTGATGATAACTACTATATTTACGAATTTGCAGGATGGCAGCTTTCTTATACTAATGTACAGAGAGATATGGTCATAGCGCCTTCGTACAATCCCATACTCAAAGAAGAGTGGAGATAACTTAATAAAAAATAAATGGCAGTTCCAAGCGGACTGCCATTTTGATTTAAAAGTAAAGCGGCAATCTTTTTGGATTGCCGCTTTGGTTTATAGGTGATTTTATCAGCCGAGAGAGTATTTAACTTTGTACTCGTCGTAGTACTTAAGGAACTGCTGATTTTTGTTTTCTTTAACATCATTGAGGTACTTGTGAATATCCATTGCATTCATATTAAGCTCGATAAGAGCAACTGCGATGTTGGAGCAATGGTCAGCGATTCTCTCGTAGTTTGTAATAAGGTCGGAGAATACAAAGCCCTGATTAAGTGTACAGTTACCGTTCTGGATACGATTAACATGACGAAGCTTGAGCTCGTCGCAGAGAAGGTCGATCATTTCCTCCAAAGGCTCAACTCGGAAGATAGCGTTGTTGGAACTGTCAAGGAAGCAATCAATGGAAAGATTTACGATTTCCTCAACGGCTGAAGCAAGAATCTGAAGTTCTTTTTGTGCTTCGAATGAGAAGGAAAGGTTCTTTTCGTTGATTTCTTTTGCAACATGAGAGATATTAACAGCGTGGTCAGCAATACGCTCGAAGTCGCCGATTGTGTGCAGGAACTTGGAAACCTCTTTGCTCTGCTGAGCACTCAGGTCAAGACCTGTTATCTTAACAAGATAGGTACCGAGTCTGTCTTCGAATTTATCGATAACCTCTTCTTTCTCCTGTACAAGATCGTACTCCTGATCTGAATAATTACCGAGAAGCTCGATTGCACGGAAGAGGTTACGCTGGGATTTCTGTGCCATTTCTGCAAGAACATCACGGCTCTGCTCAATGGAAACAGCGGGGTTTGTAAGGAAACGCTCGTCGAGTCTGTCGAGTATATCGTACTCTTTGTTTTCGTTTCCTTTGTCTTTAATAAAGAAGCAAACCATTTTTTCGAACTGATTAATAAAGGGAAGCAGAACAAGTGTAGTTGCTGTATTGAACACTGTGTTGATAAGAGAGATGCTGATTACATTGGCATCCTCCAACATAAAGCCAAAGCCGAAAATCAAATCAAGAGCATAGCAGATAGGTGTGAAGATAATAGCACCGATTGTGTTGAAGAGAAGATAGATGATAGATGCACGCTTACCATTGAGGTTTGCACCGATAGCGGAGAGGAGTACGGGCATAGAAGCACCGATACACATACCGATTGTAAGGTAAAGTGCAGAAGCATTGGAAACAACACCTGTTGCGGAAAGTGCCTGAAGAATACCGATGGAAGCGGAAGCACTCTGAAGAATTGCTGTGATGATTGTACCTGCAAGAACACCCAGAAGAGGATTATCGAAGGAGGACATCATATCTGCAAACATGGGGCTGTCTTTGAGTCCGCCCATAGAACCGCTCATCATCTTCATACCGCTCATAAGAACTGCGAAGCCCAGCATAATGTTGCCTGTGTGCTTGAGTGTGGCTTTTTTTGAGAACATCATAAAGAGTACGCCGATAAAGGCGAAAACACAGCTTATGAAGGTTGTGGAGAGAAGTTGTGTCCACCAGTCTGTGCTTTTACCGCCGGAATCAACAGCAGAGAGGGAGAGAATCCAGGCAGTAGCTGTGGTACCGATGTTGGCACCCATAATGATAGCAATAGCCTGTTTAAGCTTCATCATACCGGAGTTTACAAAGCCTACTACCATACAAGAGGTAGCAGAGGAGGACTGAATAACAGCGGTAACACCTGTGCCGAGAAGCACACCTCTTGTGGGAGTTGAAGAAAGCTTCCAGAGAAGTGTCTCCAGCTTGTTACCTGCTACTCGCTCAAGTCCGTCACCCATGGCGTTCATACCAAAGAGGAAGAGTGCAAGTCCGATAATCAGTTCAAACACATTTTTTAGTTCCATAGAGTCGAGTCACGACCTTTCGTACTTTTAATATTTGTTTGTCATTATTTGTAAAAATCTTACTGTTAAATAATATCAAATCAATGTAAAATCTAAAATACATAAATGTTAAATCTATGTAAAATCCAGGTTACAAAAATAAGCCGCAGAGGACATCTGCGGCTAAAATTTTGATATTTTATTAAGATTTCTTTTTTCTTATCTTAACATTAAATATTTCTTTACCTGTGCGGTATAAGAGGTCGGTAAGGTAAGCAATGATGAAAGCGGTAGGAATTACGATAAGCATTGCAAAGGGGAAGAAGTCCCAACGATCTTCAAAAACCGCTGTTTTCTTGTTTAAGTATAGGGGATAGAAGAGTTGGTCTAAAGCCCAGCTGCCAAGATATGCTCCGAAAGTAAGGTCAGAGAGTTTACCTACAGCTTTTCTTAAGAACATAGGAACCTTGTTAAAAGGAATGGAGTTCACAAAGATGAACAGTGTAACACCCATAAGGTATATACCGGGGCTGTTGTAGTCGGTAAATGCCATAATAGAGGGCTTTACATCCTGCATTCTCTCGACAACGAACTTTCCTACACCAAACCAGCTGAGGAGGAAAATTCCGAGGGCAAGAAAGGGGTTTATTTTGAATCTGTTTTTATGTCTTGCAAGGAATGCGCCTGTGAAGTAGTAGGTTATGGGATAGAGCTTTGTCCACCAGGATGGCCAGAGTTTCCAGTTGGATACATCTTTAACAGCCATAATGTTCTCTGCTTTTAAATCGAAGGTGTTTAAAAGATTGGGCAGAATTGAAATTGCAATAAGGCTTATAAGCAGGAAACACTCTGCACCCTTTGTCTTAACATTTCGCCAAATCATATTGAGGAAGGGAATAAGCAGGAAAAGACCTATGTACATCTCTACATACCAGGAGTAGTGAGTAAAGGATGTGAAATTCTGAACATACTGCTTGGTTTCGTATTCGGGGAAGGTGCCGGGAAGCTGGGGTGTAAAGATTTCATCGATAATAATAACATCGATGAGCATTATTATAAGGTAAGGAACGATGAATTTTGATATCTTGAAGAAATACTTTCTGTTAGGTTCAATCTCCTTTTCTCCCTGCAGATAACCTGTAAGGAGCAAAAAGAGAGGAATACAAAGAAGAAACAGAGTTCTGAAAAAGAGGATAAGCTCCATTTTGTCTGTGGATACATCGTTGCTGTAAAATCCGCCATGCAGAAGAAAATGTACACTGGGCACAAAGCAAAAAGCGATAATACGGATTAAATCCAGATTAAAATCTCTTTTGAGTACAGGCGGATTGGTGCTGAGTTTTTTGTTCATATTGCTTTCACTTCCTTTGAAGTTTTAGAAAAGTACACGGATTGTAGTGCCTTCGCCGTAGGTACTGTCAACAGATACATAAGCATTGTGGAACTGAGCGCCGTGCTTTACAATGGAAAGGCCCAGACCCGTACCGCCGATTTCTTTTGAGTGACTCTTGTCGGCACGATAAAAACGCTCGAAAATATGAGGCAGGTCTTCTTCTTTGATACCGATACCCGTATCAGTAACAGAAAGCTCCACACCGTCAATACACTGACGGAGAGAAACAGTGACTTTTCCGTTTTCTTTGTTGTATTTAACTGCGTTTTCGCAGATGTTGTGAATGATTTCTTCGATAATAAGCTCTGCACCGCTGATTTCACAGTGATCGCCATTGAGCTCAAAGGTGATGTTTCGTTTTGCCGCAAGGGATTCAAGGCTCATTATTACACCCTCGCAGCAATTATAAAGATCTATTTTCTCAAATTTTGCGGGGATGTTCTTTTCATCAAGCTGAGAGAGTTTTATAATATCACCCACAAGGGTAATCATTCGTTTGGACTCGTCATAAATTTTGCCTGCAAAACGGGGAATGTCTTCTTCTTTTGCCAGTCCGTCACGGATAAGCTCTGCGTATCCGGACACAGAGGTGAGAGGGGTCTTAAGTTCGTGAGAAACATTGGCAGTAAACTCTCTGCGCATTTTATCCTGAGCTTCGTGTTCGTTTTCGATGCTCATCATTCTGTGGCGGATTTCTTCGTTTTGTTCGTTTATTTTGTCTATAAGAGGAGAAAGTTCGGGATAAACCGATGACTTCTGAGGGTTAGAAATATCAAGGTCATATACGGGCCTTAGTATTCTTCGGGATAGCAACCGCGCAAAGAAGTAGGCTATGAGTGCGGCTGCCCCGAGGATAAGAAACACATAACCCAAAACGCTTCCAAGCATTGCTATGTAGGAGTGGTGCGTGTCAACGATTATAAGCACACAGTCGTTGTGGAGCTTTTCAGAGAAAGCGACAATTTTTTTGGAAAAACTTATAGTGCTTGTGTGGTGACCTTGATTAGAGCTTTTTGATTCGCTGACTAATTCGTCGATTGCTTTTTGAGGAACCTCGGGATTTGCATTGTTAGAAATGATTACATCTCCATCGGCGTTTAGTACCATAATTTTTTGTGAAGCACTTATGGTGTTGATATGTTCTATATCGTGTTCCTCTGCCATATGGACAAGGTACCCGAGCTGACTTTTCAGGTTGTTGTTCTGTTGCTCGCTGTAATAGTTGAAGAGAAAACCTGATATAAGAATAACACAGATGATAATAACCGAAATACAGCTTATGAGTATTGCGAAAAAAATCTTTCGTTTCATATGTTATTCTCCGATGGTGTACCCGATACCGCGTACTGTTATGATGAGTTCGCCTGCATCACCAAGTTTGCTTCGAAGGGTTCTTATATGAACATCTACGGTACGGCTTTCGCCATCAAAGGCATAGCCCCAGATTTTGTTTAAAATCTGATCACGGGACAAAACAAGACCCTTATTCTCAAGAAGCAGACAGAGCATCTGGAATTCCTTGAGTGTGAGGTTAACTTTCTCTCCGTTTACCTTTACCTTGTGCTTTTTGGGAGAAACAGAAAGAGGTCCCACTGTGTATTCTTCAGCTTGTGAGTCAGAGGTTTCGGTTCTTCTGAGCACTGCTTTGATACGGGCAACAAGCTCCATCATTCCGAAGGGCTTGGGAATATAGTCGTCGGCACCCAGGTCAAGACCCTTTACTTTGTCGTATTCGTCACTTTTTGCAGTAAGGATGATAACCGGAAGCTTCTCGGTTTCTTTGTTTGAGCGGATTTTCTGAAGGATTGAAAGTCCGTCTTCATCAGGAAGCATAATATCGAGGAGTACCATAGAGGGAGTCTTTGACTCCATGGCGTCCCAGAATTTTTTGGGGCTTTGAAATCCTTTTGCAGAAAGTCCCGTAGAGGTCAGGGTGTAGACCACAAGTTCACGGATATTGTCATCGTCTTCTACGAAATATATCATATTTATTTCTCCTTTTTAAAAAAGAAAATCTAAAATAAATATCGGCATATATACCTACTATAAATATATCACAATTGATTTATAAAATAAAGAGGTTTTTGATTTTTAACTTCAATAAATTGAACAAAAAAACAGCAGCTCAATAGTGAACTGCTGTTTTTAAAAATGTTAAGTTAAGCCAAAGGAAGTTTTCAGGCAATTTACAAGAGCAGGGGAGAACATTTCGGAAAGCTCTTCGGGTTTATCGGGCAGAGCCACTATCATCTGATTGCCCTGACGGATAACATATCCGTACTGTTTGCCTAAATTATTCTTGAGTTTTTTAATATCTGAGGCAGTAACCTTTGTGGCAGACAGAGCCTTTGAGAGTACATCGGAAAGTCCCGATTTACCCGAAAATCCCAAGCCACCAATGATAAACACCAGATTGCAACGGCCAAAGGAAGCAATGAGTTTTTCGCCAAGCATAAGAGGATTAGTGGATGCTGTAACGATGTTAAGCTCTAAATCAAGTTTTTCCAGTTGTTTTTTCAGTGCTTTTTCGCAGTAGCTTGTTCTGCGTGCAAGATAAAAAATAAGGTCACATTTCATAGATTTCGCTTCCTTTTGGGAGTGGTTTATGCCTCGTCACTGCTGGAGGGCGGAGTTGTGGGTGTGGTAGTTGTGGGAGGCAGAGTGGTTACGGGAGGCACAGTAACAATGGGTGTATCCTCCTGAGTTGAATTGTTGCCGGGTCTGGTTACGGGAACCTCCAAGGGATTTGTATCGGAGCTGGGAATGGGAGATTTTTCGAACTTGGGTCGTACGTTAAGATTCTTCTTAACATTTGTAAAATCTGTGTCCCAGCCGATGAATCGGTAATTGTATTTGCCGTCGGATTTCTTTGCAGGCTTTGCGCCTACAATGCCAACTGCATCTTCACCTTTGAGTACCTTTTCGGTGCGGATAACCTTACCGTTTGCATCGTAGAATTTTACGGTGAACATCTCTTTTTTCTCAAAGTTTTCAAGAGAACAGTCACCTTCGGGCTTTTTGTTTCCGTCGTACCATTTGATGTTATCAAATTCGGTGATAAAGTCGGAGGTTACCTTGTATGCGGGAGTTTTGCCCTTTACACCCTTTATGTATTTGCTTACGTCTTCGCCTTCTCTTACTTGTCTTGCAACGATTATGGTTCGCATGGTGTCTGTTTCGTAAGAGCATGTGGAAAGGGTGAGGAGTCTGTCGGTTTCGTTTATGGGAATGTTTACATCAAAGTAAGAAAGTTCCTTCAGGTTGTAAACGAAGTTCATAAACTGAGCATCGTTTCTGAACTCACCCAAAAGGTAATTGAGGGTTTCTTTCTCGTTGGAAACATCAAGCTTCATAGCGGCGAATACAATCCATTCTCCGTTTGCATTTGGGGTATCGTAATTGATTATTGCGTGGGATTTGTAGTAGTCGGTATTTGCCTGTGTTCTGCCGTCTTTGATAGTGTATCGGATAAGTGAGCCGAACATAGCGTCTTTGTCGCTGCCCATATTGTGACCGTGAAGCATAACATGACGGGCATCTGCATCTTTGCTGCGATAGTCAAGGAAGATGCTTCCGAAGTCGGAGTATTTCTTTTTGTAGTTTTTGTATAGGTAGAACTGACTCTTTTCGTTGTCGCCTTCGTGGAAGAGAACGGGATAGTCGATCTGAGTCTTATCGAGTTTTACCCAGCCGACAATTTCTTTATTAATCTTCTGAACGCCTTCCCAGTTGTGAGGCTTTGGGGTTTTGTCTTCTTTTACAATGGTTTCAATTACATTGCCTTCGGCATCGGTGATCTCTTCGATTAAAGTTTCTCCTGTGGGGTCGGAGTAGAAAATAGCCTGAATATCCTTCATATCGTTATCGTTGATTTTGGGGTCGATAACATAGAATTTAAGCAGAAGGAATGCACCAACAAGGAAAACAACAATTGCAATAAGTACAACAATTTTAAGAATGAGGTTTTTCCTGGAGTCACCTTTCATGGGGATAAAACTTTTAACAAAGTTTTTGAAGCCGGAGTTTTTCTTTGTGTCCTTTTCTTCGGGTTCTTCCTTTTTGGGCTTTTTGGTGTCTTTTATCTCTTTTGCAGGAGTTTCTGCAGGGGGAGTTTTGTCTTTTTCTTTCTTCTGCTTTGTTTCTTTTTTGGGAGCAGGTGCTTTTTCTTCCTTTTTGCTTTCAGCTACAGTTTCCTCTTTGGGAGCAGAATTTGTATGGTTTGATGTGTCTTGCTTTTTGGGAGCCTTTTCTGCGGGAGCTTTTTCCGGTTTCTGTTTATTGTGAGAAAAGAAGGCAGAAACCTTATCCATAGCAGATACGGGTTTTTCGGGGCAGTAAATGTAACCATCGGGACATTTGTCAAAATTTTCTGTAAAAATATTTTTTGCTTTGATAATTGCTGTGCTTACAAAATATGTAAGCTCTGCACCTGTAAGGGTGATTCGGGGAAGAACAAGGAACTTTCTTCTCTTAAATGTAAAACAGTAGGCAGGGTATTCACCCTCAAGGTCTTCGATTGTGTGAATCTGAATATGAGGATAAGAATCTGTGCTTATGTTTCTGTTTTCGTATCTTTTGCGGATATCTTTTTCCAGTCCTTCGATAAAGGGTGAGAAAAGAGAGTAGAAAGAACTTATATCTTTTGTGTCCAGAGCATTGATGAAAATATAAAGCTCAGGTGGGTTATCCGCAATAAAGGATTCGTCCAGATCGGCTTTGATCTTTTTTGCATTTGCGTCAATCTCTGTCTTGTAAAGGATTTTTATACTCGCTTTTTCGTTGATTTCATTTGCGATTGATTTTATGTTGTTGTTTATGTAGGATATTTCCTGTGCATCTGATCGCACGGAATAAATCTCGGTTCTCATAAACATTCCTCCGAATTAATATTTATCTGAGTTCGGTTATCTTAACATTCTCTATGGCATCGCTGATAAGGTCGTAGAGGTGGGCATCCTCTTCAGCGTACTTAACAAATCTGAGTACGGGTTTTGTGCGGGGATGCTTGGGAGTGAATACTGTACAGCAGTCTTCAAAGGGTTCGATGGAAATGTCAAAGGTGTCTATTTTACGGGAAATCTGAATAATTTCCTCTTTATCCATACCGATAAGGGGTCTGAATACGGGCATATCGGAAGCCTCGTCTGTGCAGGCAATGGCGTGGATGGTCTGACTTGCAACCTGACCCAAGCTCTCGCCTGTGATAAGAGCGGCACACTCGTATTTTTCTGCAATGAGAGAAGAAATCTTCATCATCATTCTGCGCATAATAATTGTGAAAAGTTCCTCTTCACATTCGTCCTTAATCTTTTCCTGAATTTTTGTGAAGGGTACAGTGAGCATGGTTATTGGACCTGCATAACGGCAGACCTTCTTAAGAAGTCGCTGTACCTTGTCCTCTGCTCTCTCGCTTGTGTAAGGAGGACTTGCAAAGTGGATTGCAGTAAGCTTAACTCCGCGTTTTGCCATCATATATGCGGCAACGGGGGAGTCGATACCGCCGCTTATGAGGATTGCGGCATTTCCGCCTGTGCCAACGGGTATACCGCCTGCGCCTTTTAAGTTGCCTGCGTGGATATATGCGCCGAAATCTCTTACTTCAACCACAACCTTAACATCGGGGTTGTGTACATCAACGGTAAGGTGGGGGTATTTTTCAAGGAGTAAACCGCCAACCTCACGGCAGATTTCGGGGGATTTGAGCTCGAATTTTTTATCTGAGCGTTTTGCTTCTACCTTAAATGTCTTTGCATATTTTAAAGCGTCTTCAAGATATTCGGGTGCTTTTGCAAATATGTCCTCCATATTCTTTTCGCACACACAAGCTCTTGTAAAACTTACAATACCGAAAACTCTGGAGATTCTGTCGCAAACCTCGTCCATATCCACAGGGGACTGAGGAGTCACATAGATTGTGGACTGGGCAATTGATACCTTAAAGTATCCGCAGCCGTAAAGTGCGCTTTTGATATTCTTTTTGAGTGCATCCTCAAAGGCATAACGGTTAAGACCCTTGAGAGCAATTTCGCCTAATTTGATAAGTACAATTTCTTTCATATTCATTTACCTTTTTGCAAGTGTATTCATACCATCTGTGAGAGCTTCCAAAAGAGCATCACAGTCGGATAATGTATTGTGTTTACTGAAACTCACTCGTATAGCGCTGTCGATTATATGGTCAGCAAGACCCATAGAGGAGAGTACGTGGGATTTTGCGCCCTTGGAGCAGGCACTGCCGCTTGAAACATACACACCCTTTGATGCAAGGTGATGCAGCATTGTTTCGCTCCTTATTCCCAAAACTGAGAAGTTAAGAACAAAGGGAGATGCATCCTCGGGAGAGTTTATTTTTATGCCTTCCATAGAGGAAAGCTTATCTCTTAAGTATGTGTTAAGTTCTTTTGCGATTTGGTTGTTTTTGTCAAGGTTGATTTCCTCACAGGCTACACCGAATGCACAGATAAGAGGCATAGACTCGGTGCCTGTGCGAAGCTTTTTCTCTTGTGAGCCGCCGAAGGTTCGGGGAATAAGACGAACACCTTTTTTAACATACAAAGCGCCCACACCCTTTGGTGCGTGGATTTTGTGCCCTGAAACTGTAAGTAAATCGCAGGAAAGCTTTGATACCTTCAGTTCGGTTTTGCCGAAAGCCTGAACAGCGTCGGTGTGGAGCACAGTTTGCGGAAATCTTCTTTTAATCTGTGTGAAGATTTCTTTTATAGGATAATTGGCTCCTGTTTCGTTATTTGTGAGCATAATGCTTATAAGAATCGTTTTTTCGTCAGCGGCATTTATAACATCAAGGGGATTTATGTTGCCGCTCTCGTCGGGTTTTATAAATACAACATCGAAGCCGTCTTTTTGGAGTTTCTGCATTGTATCGTAAACGGAGCTGTGCTCGGTGGCGGTGGTGATTATTTTATTGCCTCTTCTTTTCAAAGCATCAACAGTGCCGAGTATTGCAAGGTTGTTTGCCTCTGTACCGCCTGAGGTGAATACTATCTCGGAAGAATCTGCACCCAAAGCTTTTGCTGCTTTTTCTCTTGCGTTTTCAAGTTCCTTTGCGGCTGAAAATCCAAAAGAGTGGAGAGAAGAGGGGTTTGCATATTCTGTTGTCATTATGTCGTAAGCTTTCTTTGCCGCCGCCTCGGAAACCCGAGTGGTAGCGGAATTATCAAGATAGTGTTCTGCCATTTTACTACTCCTAATATTATATCACCATATATTATACAACAAGTCTTTGAGAAAAGAAACACTTATTTTACATATATTAATGAAAATAATCAAAGAATTTTTGGAAATCATAATAGTGGTGATAAATTTGGATAAAAAAGAATATGCAAAACTTGTAAAAAAACAGTCCCCGAACAGTCACATTTTCCTTGATACCTTTAAGGCTTTTTTGGTAGGCGGAGGAATATGTGCGCTGGGGCAGGGATTTGTAACTCTATATACGAATTGGGGAGCACAGGAGAAGGACGCAAAAACTCTTTGCTCGGTGTCTTTGGTGTTTCTGGGAGTGTTGCTTACAATTTTCGGTGTGTACGATAAAATTGCAAAGCACGCAGGTGCAGGAACTTTAGTGCCCATTACGGGCTTTGCAAACTCCATAGCCGCCCCTGCCATTGAGTTTAAAAGCGAAGGGTTTATCCTCGGCGTCGGTGCAAAGATTTTTACCATAGCAGGCCCTGTAATTGTGTATGGCACATTGGCAAGTGTTATCTATGGGTTTGTGTATTGGATAAGCACATTGTTTTAACGAAAAAGGCTTGACCAAATTGGTCAAGCCTTTTATACGTCGTTTTGTTATAGCATTTGGGCAAGTTTTATTGCACCATTCGTTAGAAATCGGATGTTTTCTTCGCGATAAATTACATCTTTATTCGTATGTATTCTATCCATATATAGAGTTCCGAATAACTTTGATTTCTTTAATGCAGCAACACCGATTCCGCCTTTGAAAGAAGCATTATCAGAAGGATAAAAAGCGTTTTTTGTTATATCAACGGCAATATCAGGGGTGGAAACAAATGCTTTTTCTAATAGCTCTGCATATTTTTTAGTGGTTCTTTTTAGAGCAAACAATATTGTTTCTCCGTCGGAGACACAGTCAAAATTAATAACAAGTGTGTTTTCTTTAATTGTTTTGTGTTTTGATGCAAAAGATGAAGAACCAAAAAGTCCCGCTTCTTCAAGGTCGAACAAAACAAAAGCCACTTTGCTTTTTTGGTCTTCCGGGAGTTCTTTCATAATATCGAGTATGGTTGTAACACCCGAGGTGTTATCGTTTGCAGTGTGTTTGTTTGCAGGACCGCCCAATAATAAATAAATCAAAACTAAGTAAATAACCTGCGGTAAGAAAGATATTACCAAATATATGGTATCTTCAACGGTGGGAATGAAAGATAATATTAAACCAACCAAAAAACCGAGTGCGTAGGTTAAACCAAAGAAAATTCCTACAATCAAAAACTGATATAACAAATAAATTAAAAAGTTTTTCGGAGTTATAAAGTTTGGAAAAGGAAGTCGAGCACAGGTATCGTAATGGGCGGTGTAGAGAACCTTCGCCGAGTCAGGATTTCCGATAACAATATTTCGTGCGCCGAAGGAGCCTTTTTCAATCTTGGCTTCATATCCGTATTGCTTTGCGGTTTGTTCAGCATATTCAATGAAGGCTGTTTTCTGCTTTTTTGTTTTTCTGACCTCATATTTTTCAAAGATTTCTTTTGTTGTTTCTGTCATTTTAAAACTTCTTTCGTATATCAACTATTGGTTTTTTATTATATCACACCGCTGTTTTAATGTAAATGTTTTTGAAAATTGGTGTCCTGTGTCGACAGCATAAGGGTTTGTCCTCGGCGTCGGTGCAAAGATTTTTGCAATCGCAGGACCTGTTACTATGTACGGCACATTGGCAAGTGTAATCTACGGATTTATCTACTGGATAAGCACCATAATGTAGGGTCTATGTCCCGTGTTGTAAGGGGGTAATCTCCGAGAAACGTCGGACAACGAAAAAGGGGAGGCTGATAGCCGCCCCTACAAATAACGAGTTTTTATTTGGTTTTTGATCTGTTTTATTCGTCGTAAAGTTCGTCAAGCTCTTTTCCGCAAAGGGGACAATAGTTGATATCTCTGGTGCTTAGTCCCAGATGTTTATTACAATGAGGACATCTCCACCATACGATAAAAAGAATAATCCAAATTACAAGAAAAACAGCAGAAATGGGTAAAATGATTTGTTTGAAAAAAGTCTCTGCGTGAAAGAATATTTTTAATATAAATAAAGCAAGTGTATATAAATATAGTGCAATTCCGAGAGCTTTTCTTTTGAAATTCAGTTTCATATATATAAAGCCTCCTTTTAGTTCAACAGATCATTTAGTTCTTTGGGGAGATATTTATGTGGAATATTTACTGTTTTCAGCTTGGATTCGTATGCTTTTTCAAAGGTGGCCACATAGATTATTTTGTTGTTTTCTTTGTCAAACAGAACATAGGAGAGCTGAATGTTTGTGAAGTTGTCCGAATCCTGTTCTATGAATTGCTCTATGTATTCGGATTCGTAGGAGAATGAATCCGAATTTAAAAGAGCAGGACCGCATTCGTTGTGAACTCTTTGTTTTTCGGTTTCAAAACTTTCGGATGTGAAACTACACTCCAGATATATTGTGTAAAAACTGTCAAGCAGGTCGTAATCGGAGTAATACAGATATATGTCATCAATGGATTCCATTGCATCGGGAGAAGGAAACATTGACTGTGTTTCGGGCATAATCTTACCTAATTTATCATAAAAATCAGGATAGTCGCTTTTGTTGTTGCTGTTGATTTTGTAGCAACCTGTAAGGACTATACAAGTGGCAATCAACAGTAAAAGAATGCTTACAAGTTTCTTCATACTAATCGTGCACCTCTTTTGATTTCAATTAAACACAAGGGAAATGTCCGCCATAGCTTTCGAACAGAGAATGGATATAGTCCATATCTTCCTTTGGGATGGAAAAGAATTTAAGGTTTTTCATATCTTTTACTTGATTGCAGGTATCGTTGGCGATTGCAAAAATTTTGCCGCCGACTTTGAGAGATATGTCCTTGCTGAATCCACAGGACGGAGTTCCTGAAAATCTTGGAGAATAAGAGCTTCCGTCGAGTATGTCGATAACTTTTTCCGATTCTTCTTTGGTAAGGGTGGTGTTTATGTTTTTGTCGCCATAAATAAAGGCCAATGTTACATCGGAATCTGAGTTTATTTTTACCTTGGAACAAGCACAAAGAGAAAGTATAATTGCAAGAATGAAAAGTATAGAAATAACACGCTTCATAAAATCACCTTTAACCTTATAATTTTATATATTCCTCGAAAATCGGTAATTCGTAGCAGGGAATATAAATTCCGAAGGTTTCGTCTTTGTGGTCAATTTCAAGGATGTGATGCTCTTTGCAATGAATACAACCGAATTTATCGGCTACTAATTTGTATTCTTTGTAGATGCCAGTGTTGAACATTTCTTCTTTGTTCCAGTTTGCAATTCGTGTGCGCTTTGTAACTGTGTGTATTCCTTTGACAGAAGATAAAGGAAATGCATATTTGCCATCAAGATTTACAAGGTAGAGATTCTCGCTGTCGGCAAAGATTTTAAACTCGGGATTTAAATACTGGAAAACCTGCATTGGCTTTTCGTGAACCTTAATGTCTCCGTCTTCGGTTTTGTAGAAAAATGAAAGAACATCCACAGTTTTTGCATCGTCAGGTACTGCCAGTTCTTTATATATTGCGTCAACAACCCCATCCAGATGAGAAAAAGTCTGTTCGCTTTCGTCTGTTTCCATAACGGTTTTCGATTTCTGTTTGCTCAAAATCCACAGAATAAGCCAAATTACAGCACATCCACCTGCTGCAAAGAATAATATCGGAGCGTTATTGTAACTGTCTGCAAGTGTAGTATCTGTTCTTGATGTAGCTCTTAATATACTTGAACCGATGAGAAGGGCGGCAACACCGCAGACATATTGAATAATGCGGAAAAGCATCGGTAATTTTGCTTTTTCTACAGTTTTATCTGCTTTTTTCGCTGAATTTTCCAGTGCGTTGGATAATGCTGAAGAAGGCTCCTGTATTAAAAATTCAGTTCCGTTTATTTGTTCGTTTTTCTTGTCTGTTGTTAAATCAATTCCTAAAAATGGTTTCATATAAACCACTCCTTTGTTTTATTGTACCATAAGATAATATGTATTACAAGAAAAAAGGCCTGCCGTTTGGCAAGCCTTTTGTGTTATGTATTTTCTGTTTCTTTAAAAAATTTAGTGTAAAATTTATTGAAAATTTTAACGGTGACAGCTTCGATTTTGTTGCATAGCTTTTTGATTCTTAAAAGTCGGAAAAGCTGAATTCTGAGAAGGTCTATGGCTGTGCACACAATGTATATTATAATTGCACTCAAAAAGATAAGACCGACCATTATTAAAGCGGGTTTCCGGGCAAAATCGGCAGAGAAATCTTTTATAAGATAAGTCCATACAAAATGCTGTACGTGGATTAAATATACTCCCAAAGCGGCAGGTGAGCATATACTAATAAGTTTTTCTGCAGGTTTTCGAAAGTTAATTTTACTGCAAGCAATAAATATACCGATGCCTGCAAGTACAATTGTGGGAGAGGTGTAGTTTATAAGATGTTTATCGTATTCTTTAATCGCGGGGATACGAGCGGCGGCGTATCGAATTGCGAATTTAGACAGCCAGGTTACAAGTACCGAAGCAGAAAAGAGTATCCATCCGGTAGTTTTTTTAGCTTTTTCTGCAATACCGTATTTGTTGAAGTAAGCACCTGTAAGATACATAAGACAGAGCCAGATTGTGCTGTATCCGCTTGCAAGCGAGTAGGGATTTTTCTGAAGGACTGTGGGGATTATGCTGAAGAAAATAAAAACAGATATGAGTGATATTTCAAAGGTCTTTTTGCTTATATTCTGAATTGCAGAGTTAAGCAGAGGCACCAGTAAATACATTCCGAAATAAGAGGAAATGTACCAGTAGTTTTTACGTGTAAAAGGAAACATCACATTTGTCAGGGCATTCATTCCTATGGCTTCAGGCACCAGAGTAAAAGCGATTCCCGTAATCAGTGCTCCGTAAAAGAAAACCTGCATCCATAATTCAGAGATTTTAGAAACAGCAGTTTTTGAACGCCACATAACATAGCCGCTGATGAGTGCGAAGGAGTTGACAGCACAGTAGGAAGCAATTTCAAAAAGCCAGGCAATCCGGAAATTAATCCCTGTGGCATTGTCGAGAATTCCGCCTTGTCCCAAAACATGTAACATTACAACCATAAACATAGAAACCATACGCAGAAAGTCTATGCCGTAATTCCTTTTAGTCATAGGTTATCCTCCTTGTTTTTACATCAGTTATTCTTTACATGTACATCCATCTGGGGATAGGGGATTTCGATGCCTTCTTTGTCGAATTCTTTCTTAACCTGTTCTGTGATGTCGAATTTAACATCCCAGTAATTTTCGTTTTTGCACCATGCTCTTGCGGTGTAGGTGAGGGCATTCTGGCCATGCTCGGAAAGTCTTACAAGAGAAGCGGGATTTTCGAGAGTAAGAGGGTGATTTGCGATGATTTCTTCGATGATTTTCTTTGTCTTTTCAATGTCGCAATCGTAAGCGGTAGAGAAGGTCATATCAACGCGTCGGAGTTCTTCTGCGCTGTAATTCTTGATAACGGAATTTGTGAGTGTGCCGTTGGGGACTGTTATGCGTTTATTGTCTGCTGTAAGGATAACAGTATATACAACGGAAATCTCAAGAACAGTACCGCTCTCTCCTGACACCTCTACATAATCGCCGATTTTAAAGGGCTTGAAGAGAAGAAGCATAATTCCGCCTGCAACATTACTGAGCGACCCCTGAAGCGCAAGGCCGATAGCCACACCGCAGGAAGCAAGAATTGTTATGAATGATGTGGCGGGAATGCCGAGTATGGATGCAATTGTAATGATGAGTATTATATAGAGCAGGATGTTTGAAAAACTCGAGAGAAAGCCGCGGAGTCCTGCGTCGAGTTTATCAAGTTTCGGGGAGTTTGTGAGCCATTTTTTGAAGGATTTTATAAGCCTTATACCTATAACAAGAAGTATAAGTGCCGCAAGAAGTTTTATACCCCAGGATGCAGCAAATTCTAAAACGAATTGGAGGAGTTTTTCCCAGTCCATAATTACATCTCCTTTTATAATAATGTATTGAGTATTATAGAATAATCGTAAAGCATTATCAATATGCAGAATTTACGATAATTCATCATAAAGCGAATAGATGTTTTCGTCAGAATACTCTATTTCGCATGAGAACATTCTTAAAAGTTCAATCTGGTCCTCTGTGGTGAATTTTTTATTTTTCTCATATAATGCTGCACCTGCATAGAAAATCATCATAGTACAGAGCAGTGCAAAGGAAACACGAATCTGAGCCTCAAAAACATCGGGAGCATTCGCCATATATCTATATATAATGTATACAGCAAATTGCTCGTATTCGAATTCGCGACCTTTTATATATTCGGTAAAAGCGGTTATGTCTTTGTTGGTGCTTATTATCAGATTTAAAATATCTGTCCAGCCTTCGTCAAGACGCTCAAGGCTCAGAAAAGTATCTGCCCATGTTACTATATCGGTATGGGGAAGGGGTGTGCCGTAATTATTTAATAGCTCTTCCATTCTTTCGGAAAGAGTTTTATCTCTGTTCTGCAAAACCGAGATTGCTTTGTCACGAAGTTCGATGATTTCATCCTGGACTTCACTCCTGCCTGTTTTAATGAATGTAACAGGCTCTTTTTTAGTGAGGATAAGTCTTGCGGCCTCTTCGCAGCACATTCCAAGACCGCTCTCGATTCTTTCGGGCAGCTCGTTGTGAAAGCGGGGGTGTTCACGGCAGATGGTGCACAGGTGTTCTTCTCCTGCTTCTGTTATAATATCGCAGAGGTTTTTCTTGTTCAGGAAAGGACAACGCTCGTTTTCTGTTAATATAAAGTGTGGAGTACCCTCGTCTCTGCATATATCATTTATAAGTCTGTCTTTGAGTTTTCCTGTGTAGGATTTATAAAACCCGTCGGTTTCCTTATCTATATCTATCTCCCAGCCTATACAGCAGTTGTGGCGGCATTTCTCGGCTATGCATTTGAAATCTTTGTAGTAATCGGGATATACCTTTATCATATATATACCTCCTTTTGCTTACCGGTTATAACTAATTATAGCAGTTTGAAGCGGATAAAGCAAACAAATATGCTTTAAGCAAGAGTAATCATATTTTTTTGGGGAATCTTGCACATAGGAAATAGGGATGAGAGTGGGGTTTTTGACAGGTTTATAAATTTTAAAAAAAGTGTTGACTACTTGATTTGGTTGTGATACAATGTTTGTACCTCGTAAAAGGGGCTTATTTTTTTGTGCCCTTTTTGAGGGAGGCTGGAATATTCCGAAAAAACACGGGAGGTGCCGTTATCAATGAGAGTGAAAATTGTTCTAGCATGCACAGAGTGCAAACAGCGTAACTACAACACCATGAAGAACAAGAAGAACGATCCCGACAGACTTGAGATGAACAAGTACTGCAGATTCTGCCGCAAGCATACTCTGCACAGGGAAACAAAGTAATTCGGAGGTAAAGAAATGGCTGACAAGAAGAAAACAAACGTTTTTGCGAAGCTGTTCAAATATCTTCGTGAGTGCATCGGCGAATTAAAGAAGATCACTTGGCCTACTGTTTCTCAGACTACAAAGAATTTCGGCGTAGTAATACTCGTTATCATCATCGCAGGCGTTCTTATTTTCGCACTTGACAAGGGTCTTTACGCTCTGCTTGGTCTTCTCACAGGCCTCAAAGCTTGATCCCCTGAACACAAATCAGCTTTTTAAATACTTTGAAAGGGTGAATTAACGTGTCAGGCGAGGCAAAATGGTATGTAGTACACACTTACTCAGGCTACGAAAACAAGGTTGCATCTAACCTTATGACAACTGTTGAAAACCGTAATCTTCAGGATATGATTCATGATGTTAAGGTTCCCACAGAGATTGTTACAGAGATTAAAGATGACAAAACCAAAGAGGTAGAGAGAAAGCTCTATCCCGGTTATGTTTTCGTAAAAATGGTCTATACCGATGAGACCTGGTACATCGTTCGCAATATCCGCGGCTGTACAGGATTTGTCGGTCCGTCCTCTAAACCTGTTCCTCTTACCGAGGCTGAGGTTTACAGAATGGGCGTCGAAACTCGAGTTGTTGAAGTTTCGTACAAGGTCGGCGACAGTGTTCGCATTATCGATGGTCCTCTGGAGGACTTCGTTGGTGTTGTTGAAGAACTGAACGTCGAAAAAGAGTACGTTCGTGTCATTGTTTCAATGTTCGGACGTGAAACCCCGGTTGAGCTTGAACTAGGTCAGGCTGAACTGCTTACAGATTAATGAAGGTATAAAAAGCACAAAGAAGAGGCTTTTTATCAGAGGGGCTGCAAATGTCCCTTGTGGGAGGAGCATTAAATATTTTCAGGATGCTCCGCCATCAACCACGAATTTTGGAGGTGCAATAAGCATATGGCTCAGAAGGTAATCGGCTTTATTAAGCTTCAGATTCCTGCCGGAAAGGCTACTCCGGCTCCCCCCGTAGGACCGGCTCTCGGTCAGCACGGCGTTAACATTGTTGCGTTCACAAAGGAATTTAACGAGCGCACAAAGAACGACATCGGTATGATTATCCCTGTCGTTATTACTGTATATGCAGACAGATCTTTCTCTTTCATCACAAAGACTCCCCCTGCAGCAGTACTTATCAAGAAGGCTTGTGGAATCGACAAGGCTTCAGGTGTTCCTAACAAGAACAAGGTTGCAAAGATTTCCAGCGAGCAGATCAGAAAGATCGCTGAGACAAAGATGCCCGACCTCAACGCTGCATCCCTCGAGGCTGCTATGAGCATGATCGCAGGTACAGCACGCAGCATGGGCGTTACAGTAGAAGACTGATTGTTTGCTAATTTATCCGGGTGGGAGGAAATATCCGTTTAACCACCTAACAATGGAGGAAATATTTTTATGAAACACGGTAAGAAGTATGTCGACGCTGCAAAGCTTATCGACAGAAGCAAATTATATGATACCGACGAAGCACTTGACCTTTGCGTAAAGGCTGCTACTGCTAAGTTTGACGAGACAGTAGAGCTTCACGTAAAGCTCGGCGTTGACTCCCGTCACGCAGATCAGCAGGTTCGTGGTGCTATCGTTCTCCCCAACGGTACAGGTAAGAATGTTCGTGTTCTTGCTATTTGTAAGGGAGACAACGAGAAGGCTGCTCAGGATGCTGGTGCAGATTTCGTAGGCGCAGAGGATATGACACAGAAGATTCAGTCTGAGGGTTGGATGGACTTTGACGTTCTTATCACAACTCCCGATTGCATGGGTCTTGTTGGTCGTCTTGGTAAGATCCTCGGTCCCCGTGGTCTTATGCCTAACCCCAAGGCTGGTACTGTTACTACTGATATTGCTCGTGCAATTCAGGAGGCTAAGGCTGGTAAGATTGAGTACCGTCTCGACAAAACAAACATCATCCACTGCCCCATCGGCAAGGTATCCTTCGGTAAAGAGAAGCTTCAGCAGAACCTGGAGACTCTTATGGAGGCTATCGTTAAGGCTAAGCCTGCTGCTGCAAAGGGTCAGTACATCCGCTCTTGCGCTGTTACATCCACAATGGGTCCCAGCGTAAAGCTCAACCCCAACAAGTTCACAGCTGCTCAGAATAACGGCTGATTTGTGGGATATTATTCAGTTATTTAGCGCTAAGCGCTGAATATATATCGCTGTTCTAAAGACAGCAGGTTCGGTTTTTCTTTTAAGAACTATCGTATAATGGAGGTTATACTCCGCCTGCCGAGGAAGAAGCATTTACAAAAAGACTTAGTCTTATTATGTAATTAACGCCTCTTCCCAAATGGAAGAGGCTTCCTTTTTTATGAACTGCGTTATCATTTTAACGGAGGTGAAAACATTGCCCAGTGCTAAGGTTTTAGAACAAAACAAACAGATCGTCGCTGATCTTTCCGAAAGAATCAAGGCTTCCTGCACAGGTCTTCTTGTTACTTACGAAGGTATCAACGTTGCTGACGACACAAAGCTCAGAAAAGAGCTTCGTGAGGCAGGCGTTAACTACACAGTAGTTAAGAACACATTCCTTACAAGAGCATTCGCTGAGACAGGTCTTTCTGATCTCGACCAGTATCTTGAGGGTACAACTGCTTTCGCAACTTGCGACGAAGACTACGTAGCAGCTGCAAGAATTCTTTGCGGTTTTGCTGACAAGTCCAAGAAAGGCTTCGCTGTAAAAGGCGGCTACATGGACGGCGAGGTTATCTCTATGGATAAGATCGTTGAGCTTGCTAAGCTCCCCTCCAGAGAGGTTCTCCTTGCAAACGTTCTCGGTGCATTCCAGGCACCCATCGCATCCTTCGCTCGTGCTATCCAGGCTGTTGTTGACAAGGGTGGCGTAGAAGCATGCGCTCCTGCTGAGGAGGCAGCTCCCGCAGCAGAAACAGCAGAGGCTCCCGAGACGGATGCTCCTGCAACAGAAGCAGCAGAATAATTCGCTGCAAACTAAATTTTAAAATTAACTAATTTATTATTGGAGGTTACTAAAATGTCTGAGAAGATTACTTCTATCATTGAAACACTTAAAGGCCTCACAGTTCTCGAGCTTGCAGAGCTCGTTCACGCTGTAGAGGATGAATTCGGCGTATCCGCTGCTGCTGCAGTTGCAGTTGCAGGTCCCGCAACAGCTGCTGCTGCAGAGGAAGAGAAGACAGAGTTTGATGTTGTTCTCAAGTCCGCAGGTGCAAACAAGATTGCTGTTATCAAGGCTGTTCGTGAGGCAACAGGTCTCGGTCTTAAGGAAGCTAAGGAAGTTGTTGACGGCGCTCCCAAGACTCTTAAAGAGGCTGTTTCCAAGGACGACGCTGAGGCTCTCAAGGCTAAGCTCGAAGAGGCTGGCGCTGAGGTTGAGGTTAAGTAATTTAACCTTACAATCACTTTCGTTTACAAAGACCGCAGGATTAAATTCCTGCGGTTTTTTTCTTTCTGAGCTAAGTGCAAAATACTTTAGTACCATGAGTCCGAACGAGAATTTATGTGTTTTATATTATTGTTTGGGTCTTATTTTGTTTGTCGGAAATAACAGCATATGCGATATAAATTGAGATAAATTTATATTTTTCTTGACAGTGTTCTGCAGGGATAATATAATTAATTTGTATTTTGTTTTTGAGGTGCGGTATGAAAATTACGGTTATCGGTGCGGGTAACATCGGAACTCAGTTTGCGGTTTCTTTTGCGGCAAGGGGTTATGAGGTTGCTGTTTTTGCATCAAAACCCGAAAAAATAAATAAGACTCTCAGTATGGTGGACGAAGCAGGCTCTTTGATCGCTAAAGCAGAGGTTAACCTTGTTACAAACGATGTGAAGACAGCGGTAGAAGGCGCTCGTTATATCTTTGTGACACACCCTGCGTTTATGCTTAAAGCTACTGCAGAAATGCTCTGTCCTTATGTAGAAAAAGGCGTCAGAATCTGCGTTGTTCCCGGCACAGGCGGTGCTGAGTTCTTCTTTAAAAAAATTGTAGAAAATGGCGCAGAGCTTTTCGGTTTACAGCGTGTGCCCTCTGTTGCAAGACTTATGGAGTACGGCAAGACCGTTTGCGTTACAGGCTACAGAGACAAGCTTCATATTGCAGGTATTTCCTCAGACGGAATCTCAGAGGTTGCAGAACTTCTGAGCGATATCTTCAAAATGCCTTGCGAGGTGCTTGACAATTACCTCTGTGTTACTCTTACTCCCTCAAATCCCATACTCCATACTACAAGACTCCGTACAATTTTTGCCGATTACAAAGAAGGAGTTGTGTATGGCAGTGTTCCTCTGTTTTACGAGGAGTGGGCAGACGAGTCCTCAAGGCTCCTCTTTGCTTGCGATGACCAGCTTCAGCAGGTTTGCAACAAGCTTCATAGACTCGACTTAAGCGGAGTAAGGTCGCTCAAACTCCATTACGAGAGCGATACTCCCGAAAAACTCACAAAGAAAATCCGCAGTATCAAGAGTCTGCAGGGACTCACTTCACCTGTAAAAGAGGTTAAGGGCGGTTTTGTACCTGACTTTGACTCAAGATATTTTACTGCAGATTTTCCATACGGACTTGCCATCCTCAAAGAAATCGCAGAGCTTTCAGGAGTCTCGGCTCCCGATATGTGCGAAACACTCAAATGGTACGAGGATATAACAGGCAACAAGTCTGATTTCAGACTTTCTGATTACGGTATAAACACCGTAGAGGATTTGTACAATTTTTATCTGTGATTTGCAAAAAAATAAAAATGAACCGACCAAAGTTTTATGTCTTTGGTCGGCTTTTTGTTTTATTACGAGTATGCTTTGTTCTATGAAAGAATTATTCTTCCATCTGTTTGCCAAGAAATGCGGCGGCAGACTGACAGAGTTTAATCTCTGCATCGGAGGGTGCCTTGATTGAATCGCTCTGAAGCATTACAACAGCACCTGTTACATCTCCTGCGGCAATAATAGGGTAGATAACCGCGGCGTCGTGGTCGATGCCCTCAACGGGAGTAACGGGGGACAGGTCGCCCTGATGGTAAGCGTAGGTGCGGCGGTTTTCCATATAGAGTTCTAATGCAGAAGAAACTCTGCGTTCAAGAAACTCCCTCTTTGAAACACCTGCGGCGGCAATAACATGGTCACGGTCGCAGATGATTGTGGGCAGTGAGCTGATGCGGGAAAGCACATCTGCATACTGGGTGGCAAAAGCCGACATCTCGCCCACAGGCGAGTACTTCTTAAAAATAACCTCGCCGTCAGTAGCGGTAAAAATTTCCAGCGGATCGCCCTCACGAATGCGTAAAGTCCTGCGGATTTCTTTAGGTATAACAACACGACCAAGGTCGTCAATTCTTCTCACAATTCCTGTTGCTTTCATATATACATTTCTCCTTAAATTACAAATTGTGTTGTTATTATCTGTATTTAAGGGAGAAATATACCGCAAGATTTACTTTTGAAATTAAATATGTTATAATAACAAAAATGCAAAATGAGGTGAACAAATGGGATCTTGGGGTACTGCTTTATATTCTAATGATACATCAAGCGATGTTCGCGACATGTGTAACGAGGTATATCCGTTAGTTGGTATTGAAGAAGGCACAAAACTGATTTTAAAAGAGTATTACGATATTGTTTCCAGCGATATTATTGATAATGATTATGCTGATTTTTGGTTTGCTCTTGCTGATTGGCAATGGAAACACGGCATTTTAACCGATGAGATAAAAAACAAAGCAATTGCTTTGCTTGAAGCACATATAGGCATTGATGAATGGGAAGGCTCTGATATCAAAAAGCGACTGGCTGTAATGGGTAAATTGCTTCAACAATTAAAATCACCGCAACCTGAAATTAAAATTCCAAAACCCAAAATTGCAAAACCGAAACATAAACCCGGCGATATTATTATTGTTCGTACCTGCAATAAGGATTATGAGTATGCCGAAAACGTTTATAATATTGAAGTCTGTGAATATCCATTTGTGTATTCAGATGAAATCGCAGATAAGCTGCCAAAAGAACTTTGCCCACCATACGAAGCGTATAACAAATATATCGCTATTCTTTGTGTAGGTACTGAAAAAATACAACATTCCCAATATGTTAACGGCATTTTTGACGAGCATAGTGTGTATACATTCTACGATTATATAAGTGACGAAAAACCTACAATCAATCAATTAACAGAGCGTGGTTTTCTACCAAAATATTTACGGTATGCAAGTATAGAAGGAAACAGTATTGAAACAATAGGATGGACATATACATTTAATTTGTTTGCATATAGTTTTCGCATTTTCAAAAATGGAAGCGAACAATCTGTTGAAAAAACAACTCATTTATCTGAATGCAAACGTTTTTGGGATTTATTAAACAAAAAGAATTATTTGAATACGTCTTCATTCAATTTTGAATTGTTTGATGCGTTTGGTGATTTCTTTGAAGAAAAAGTACGCTTAACTCTTGCTGGCTTTAATTATGATAATTTGCTTGATCGCGACGCCCAAAATCCCCCGTTGCGTTCGAAAGAAGAACTATCGAAATTTTTACAGAAAGAACATAAGGAAATAATGAGAAAAATCGGATTGAGCGATTAACACAAAAGCGAGGTGAAATTCACCTCGCTTTTGCTATGTATAAAAACCGCCCAAAACCCATTTTTGACGCCAATGCGTTCAATGGGGCAAACCAGCGAAAACCCTAGCGTTTATGCGGGGTTGGGGCGGTTTGCCCTATTATAACGCATTCCTCAATTCTTCTAACTATTCCTGTTGCTTTCATATATACATTTCTCCTTAAATTACAAATTGTGTTGTTATTATCTGTAATTTGAGGGGATTTATACTGTCAATTTGACTTTATTAAAGAATCGTGTTAATATAACAGATATGTAACAAACATTTGAGCGAGGGGATACATATGCAAATTTTGTTTTTTATAATAGGTGGATTAGTCTTATTTTTTCTACTTTGTTGGATGATTGGCAAAGCATTGGTATTCCTTACCGAACTTCCTGACAGTAAAAAAAGAAAAACCGCCAAATATGATCTCGAACAAAAACATCTAGAAGAACAAAAAAGGAAACAAGAAGCGGTTGAACGCCCTGAAAAAGCACGACTACTTCAATCGAAATTTGAGAATTCGGAATTTTGTGAATTGATAGTTGCTTTCGTTTTGGAAAATTATTATTTGCGCACTTGTGATTCTAAAGATGAATTTCAAACAAATAAATATGATAACCATTTTACTTTGGAAAAAGAATATGTTTACATTAGACCAGGAGTGAGTCTTACATTTCAAAACAATGAATATCGAAAGTTAAGGGATGACACCGAATTGATGGCCTGTGCATATGCTATTCAAAGCAAACTGAAACACCATTGGGGCAATGATACGAAAGTGGAACTTGAATACCATGAAGGTGGCTTTGGTGATTCCTCCTGTGTTTGGATAATCTGTTTCAAAACCAAAGGGTTAAAAGATTTGTATTGAGATTTTCTGTATTTGATTTAGTTGTTTTAATATCAGCAAAAGCGAGGTGAAATTCACCTCGCTTAGTTATTATATCGTTTCGAAATACTATGTATTGCAAGGCAAAACTTGTCGAAAAGTGTCAATGTTGTATGTGGTGGGTCACCCTCGCGTATGATAGCCAATATATGAGTTTTGTGTTTGAGGCTTTTGGAACTATTAATTAAGCAATTTACTTTTTTGTGGGGTAATGATATAATAAGAAAAAATAGTTGGGGGCTTTTTTCTATGTATGATAATATAGGTGGAAAAATCAAAGGCTTAGCAAAGGCGTTGTGTATTATTGATGCTATCCTTTGTATTGTTTTAGGAATAGTACTTATTGCTACTGACGAATCTCTTGTTATTTACGGAATTGTTGTGCTTCTTTGCGGTCCGATTCTTGCTTTTATTTCTTCTTGGGCTTTATATGCTTTTGGTGAGCTCGTGGCAGATATGCATGCTGTAAGAATTAAATATTGTAATGAGAAGGCAGAGGGGACTGTACAGTCTTCAAAACAATCCGCAAAGGAGAACAAGCCTGTACATAATCCAAAATCGTTTGTTAAGAAAAAAGAACCTAAAGTAAACATCAGCGTTGCTCAACCCACAGTGAAAAATCACGAAGCTAAAAAAGAGATTAGTTTAACTCAGAACGGAATGGGGTATATTTGTCCTGTGTGTAAAACAGCTAATGATTCTTTTTTACCTTGCACAATATGTAACTATGTTCCTCCTGTGGAAAATGCTGAGGTTAGGGAAGTGTTGAAGGTGGAATACATAGATATTACCTGCCCGAAATGTAGAGAGCCACTGTCTGTAATGGAAGGTGAAGAGCATATCGTCTGCCCTTGGTGTAATTCACAACTTGATATCAGATGATACAATCAGCGGAGTGATTTTTCACTCCGCTGTCTTTGTCTTAATCTGCTTTTGTTGTGATAGTATCTATAAGGCAAGGGAAGGTATAGTTTATTTTGCTATTTCCATAATACTTTCAACTGTATTTCCTTGCATTAAATATTGTTGCATATCTATGGCGGTGTCGGTTTCAAATATATATACTTTAATTCCTGCAATTCGCATTTTTTCAGCTGTTTTAATTGCGGATTTTTTGCCATAATCATCCTGATCGAAAAAGAGAATAACGGACTTGTCTTTTGCTTTGAAATACGCAATTGCCTCTTCGGTAAGGCTTTCTCCGACAATGCCGATAACATTATCCTTCTTTTGAAGCTGCGAGAGTAAAACATCGATATAGCCTTCGGTTAAGATGATTATTTTTTCTTCGGAAAGAATATTTCCTACAAATCCTTTTGCAGTAGATTTATATTTTGGCTGCAGATATGAACTTCTGCCAACCACACCACAAACAGTACCGGTTAAATCAACAATAGGAAAAAGTGTCCTACCTTCAAGCAGCATATTTCCTGCATCGATAACATCAAGCATATTTTATCCTCCACTTTCAAGATGATTTTATTATATCATAATCTTATTATACATTCAATTATGAACCGAAAATGGTGCGACGAGAAATGCTTCTCTTTTTTTGTTTGCTTTTTGGATCAAAAGAATATATAATATATATTGCTTTGTTTATGAAAATACAAAACAGGAGGAAGATTATGAAAAAATATCTTGCGTTGATTCTGGCACTTATTATGGTGTTCTCTCTGGCGGCTTGCGGTGGGGATAAAGGCAAAACCGATGACTCGGAGAATACTGAAACAACTACAACTGTTGAGGATACACCAAAAAACGAATACACTCACAGCGATTATGTTTTGTCGGAAAATGTTGAAGAAAAGAGCATTGTAGACGGAGTTATGACCGAGATTGTGTACCCTGACTCTGTGCTTGAGAAGACCACTGCTTCTTGGCTTGACTCGATTGTACTCTACGAGGTTAACATCCGTCAGTACACCGAAGAGGGTACTTTTAAGGCTTTTGAGGAGCACCTCCCGAGACTAAAAGCCATGGGCGTCAACACCCTGTGGCTTATGCCTGTGCATCCCATAAGCGTTACAGAGCGCAAGGGTACACTTGGCTCTTACTATGCGGTTGACGATTATATGGCGATAAACCCCGAGTTCGGCACAATGGAGGATTTTCAGCACCTTGTAGACACTGCTCATGATATGGGCTTCAAGGTTATTCTTGACTGGGTTGCAAATCACACAGGCTGGGACCATAAGTGGATTAAAGACCACGAGGATTGGTATGTGCATGACGAAGACGGAAATATCACATATTCTTTTGATTGGGACGATGTTGCAGAGCTTAACTTCGATAACTATGAAATGCGTGCAGAAATGATTAAATGTATGCAGTTCTGGGTTGAGGAGAAGGGAATTGACGGATTCAGATGTGATCACGCAATGGGTGTACCCGCATCCTTCTGGAATGCGGCGGTTTACAAGCTTAAGTCTGTAAACAGCGAAATTCTGATGCTTGCGGAGTCTGCTGCAAACAACAATCTTACGGATTATGCTTTTGACAGTTGTTATAACGATAACCTTTACAGCCAGTCTCTTATGATAAGAGCAGGTATGGAAACAGACGGCTTCAAGAGGGTTATGCCCCTTAACTCCTTCTATCCCGAAGGAAGCTTCCCTATGAACTACACAGACAACCACGATAAGAACTCTTATGAGGGAACTATTTATGACAGATTTGACAATGCCTATGTAACTATGTTTGCCCTTTCTTATGTTGCTCCCGGTATGCCTCTTATTTACACAGGTAACGAGCAGGGATATGACCACGAGATTGAGTTCTTTGAGAAGGACACTATCACCTGGGATGAGAAGCCCTTGTATGAGGATTTTATCACAGAACTGAGTGTTATAAAAGCAGAGAACAAGGCTCTTTCTTCTACTAACCGCGACCTTGAATTTATCGAGACAAGCGACCCCAGGTTCCTTGCATTCTCAAGAACAATGGAAGATAACAAGGTGTACTTTGTTGGTAACTTCTATTACGAGCCTCTTTCTGATGTTACTTTCGGGTTTGACGCAGAAAGTGTGCAGTGTGTGATGCATTACGACGGCGAGATTTTTGACTTTGAGGATAAGGAGTTTACCCTTAGTGAACTGAGCTCCAAAGAGTTCAAGCCCTATGAGTTCTATATATTTGCAACAAAATAAATTTTTGAGTAAAATAAAACGGCTGATGATGTGAAAATCATCGGCCGTTTTGTTGTGTATTTATCTTTTTTACTTAAGCTTGGAAAGCTTTGAAATATTGGCAATAACGATAAGGGTCATATTCTTTTTGAGGGGCTCGTTGGGGTCAATAGAGATGTTTACATCATCGCCTGTGCGGATTGCTATGATATTCAGGTTGTATTTTTTTCGCAGATTAAGGTCTATGAGGCTTTTGCCTACCCACTCATCCTTGACATCTATTTCGATCACAGAAATGTTTTTTGCAAGAGATATCATATCAATAAATCCTGAACTGAGTAAATTCTTTGCAAGGCGGATGCCTGATTCCTGCTCGGGAAATACAACCTTATCCGCACCGATACGCAGAAGGATTTTCTGATGCATTTCGGTGGAGCATTTTGCGATTACGTTTTTAACTCCTGCTTCTTTGCAGAGGGTTATTGCCATAACACTTGCTTCTAAGTTACTTGCCATACAGATTATTACTGTATCAATATCGGCAATGCCCAGTTTGTCAATTACATCAGCGTCGGTTATGTCTGCACATTTGCAAACAGGAAGAAAGGCTGCGGCTTCGTTTACAACACTCTGGTCGGTGTCAACGGCGATTACCTCCATACCGTTTGAAACAAGCTCTTTTGCCACTGCAATACCGTAGCGGCCGAGTCCGAATACTGCGTAAGATTTTTTGTTATGCATATTTATCACCTTATCCTATACTTATGTCTTCTGTGGGTTCGGAAATTATATTCTGGTTTCTTTTTTTGCTGCCCAGTGCAATTGCAAGAGATATGGGACCTATGCGTCCTAAATACATTGTGATTATAATTATTATTTTGCCTATGGCGTTAAGGGAGGTTGTAAGGTTTCGTGAAAGGCCAACGGTGGCGGTAGCGCTGACGGTTTCGTAAGCAACATCCAAAGCACTTGCTTCGGTAACAGCAGAAAGCAAAATTGTTGAGGTGAGCATAATAGCCATAAAAACTGTTACTACACCTATTGCTTTGCGGATAGAGTCAGCAGAAATGGTACGGCCGAAAATAGTGGCGTCAGCCTTGTTTCTGATGGTTGCAAAAGCGCTTCGCAGAATAACTACCATAGTTACTGTTTTAACACCGCCTGCAGCGCCTACGGGAGAACCACCGATTACCATAAGCACAAGGCAAACAAATGATGTCGGGTCAGAGAGATTCTCTTGAGGAACAGAGGCAAAGCCTGCTGTACGGGTTGTAACAGACTGGAAAAGCGAAACCTGAATTTTGTCAAAGAGATTCATATTCCCGATTGTATGGGGATTGTTGTATTCGAAGATAAATATTAAAAGTCCGCCGCCAAGGATAAGGCAAAGAGTTGCAACAATTGCAATCTTGCTGTGCAGAGTTAAAAACCTGAAAACACGACGGTTTTGCTTGTTGCGGGTTCTGAGTACCCTGAGTACATCCCACCATACAATGTAGCCCAGACCGCCAAGCACTATAAGAAGCATAGTAGTTATATTGATAATAGGATTGGTGGCATAGTTGCACAGGGAATTGTCGCCGATTATATCGATACCTGCGTTACAAAAAGCAGAGATGGAGTTGAAAACAGAAATCCATATTCCTTTTGCACCAAATTCGGGAACAAAAACCGTCATATAAAGCAGAGCACCCACAGCTTCAACAACAAAGGTGCCCAGAAGGATTCTCTTAACAAATCGGGTGAGTCCCGACATTGTGTTTAGATTAAAGGCATCCTGAAGAAGAAGTCGGTCGCCTATGCCCATCTTCTTCTGAAGCATCATCATAAAGCCAGTCATTACCGTGATTATTCCAAGTCCGCCTGCTTGAATGAGCAGCAGAATTACAACGTGACCAAAGGTGCTCCAGGCAGAAGCGGTGGTCAGGGTAACAAGACCTGTAACACAGGTTGATGTGGTGGCAGTAAACAGAGCGTCGATGTATGGGACAGCCTTGCCGTTTGCTGAGCTTATGGGCAAGGAGAGCAGTAAACTGCCAAGGAGTATTACTACCACAAAGCTGAGTATTATTATCTGTGTTGTAGAAAGTGAAAACTTTTTTTGTTTTATCATAGACACACATTCCTGAAAATGTTAGTTTTTATCTTAAATCATATTTTATCACGCAGCGTAATGTAATTCAAGAAGAATTTTAGGAAAATAAAGAAAGCGAAATGGCACAAAACCACTTCGCCTTTTCTGAATTATGTTTTATATCTCACCTTTGAAGCCTGCGATGTCGGAGTTTTCGAACTTGTAGGTAAGGGGTTTTGAGTAAACCTGCTCGTAGCACTGCTTCTTCATTTCGTAGTCAAGCTGTGCAAGTTCTTCTGTGTTTTCTTTGGGTGTTTTGTCCTTGTCGGGATAAAGCACACCTAAGATATGAAGGATATACCTTGTCTTTTTAAAGTCCTCGTTTTCGTCCTTGTCGGTGTCCTGAATCTCTACAAAGCAGGAAATAATGGGTATGTTCAGCTTTGCGGCATAGAAATATGCACCGTTCTTCGAGGGACGGGGTTTGCGGTAATTAAACCACATTTCCTGCTCGGGATAAAGGAGCACGGCTTCTTTTTTTTCTGATAGTTTTTCTTTCATAATAGAAAGAAAATCGCGGGCAAGGTATCGAGGCTCAACAGAAATTGGAATAGTGTTTGCGTAATTCATCAGAAAACCGATGGGACCTTCCATGGCAAAGTTGGTAGTCTGGCTTATTATGTTGAGCTTTCTGCGTTTAAGCTTTTTTGTAAGGTGGCGGATAATGGTATTCTCCAAAGGACCAAAGTGATTGCTTGTGATAAGAACACCCTCAAGGCCTTCGGGAATTTTATCAAGACCCTTGATTTCGGTATCTTTGTTAATGATTTTTGTGGCAATATTTGCAACCAAAACGGCTATTGCAGATTTAACCTTAAAGGGAAGGGTGTTGCGGTTTTGCATATAAGAGTCGGTAATCTCGCGCATCTGCTGAGGAGTAAGGTCAGGGTCTGATAGCTCTACCTTGTGATGATATTCTCCGCTTTCTGCGTATTTTTTGATGTTTTCAATAACGGCTCTTCTGTTGTCTCCGATTATCATAATCTGATTTTCACTCCGTTTTCTCTTACTTTTCTGAAAGTTACATTGCCTTTGGGGATCTCGATTGCACGGCTTAGCATATTCTCGAGGCAGGCTTTTTCTTCTGCGGTTTTGTCCTCGGTGAAGGCTTCCTTGTGTGCTGTAAGTGTGTCTATATATCCGCTGTCTTTTGCGTATATCCAGAATTTGTCGCCATGCTGAATGTTATCGTAGCACCAGGGCTTTGAAAAAAGATTGTAGTGAACAAGGGAGGGGTTCTCCATAATGGGCTTTTCGTTGTTAGGCATAAAATCCCACTTGGGATCAAGATAGTGGATTCTGCCGTTGCAGATTGCATTGATATAATCCTGATCGGGAGCTACGGAATCAAAATGGTAGGTATTAAGCAGAGATAAAAAGTGCTTGTGGAAGGAAACTCTGCGAAGCTCTTTGAGATTCATAAGCAGCACACCTGAGTTGATGTATTCCTCTTTCTTTACACCGATAGCCTCTTCTGTGTAATCTACAAATGGCTTTATGTCTACAATTGACATATCGTGACAAGCACCAATGAGGTTTGAGCCTATTTCGGTATCGTAGAGTTTTGCAATATCGTCAAGGAGAACTACATCACTGTCAATGTAAATTCCTTTGTCGTACTGAGGGAAGAGAGCTGCAATGAAGAGTCGGAAATATATTGTAAGGGTAAAGTAATCGTAACGCAGACGATTACCTTCTCTGTCTTCAATTGAGCAGAAGCTTTCTTTTATGGGGGTTATTTCGATTTTAAAGTTGTCGGTTTCCAGGGCTTTAAGTTTTTCTGCGTTTTCGGTGTTCAGACCCTGATGAAGCACAAAGGCACGATACTGCCTTTTGTTGCTTGAGTTCTTAATGGCTGAATTGAGTGCTACTGCCAAAAAGGGTGCGTAGTTGTCGTCAATGGTGAAGAAGATAGGAATTTCTTTGTTTATCATAAATATTGTCTCCTTTAAAAACTGCGGGTGTGGCTGAATGTTGATTGCAAGATTCCCGAGTTTTTGATTTTATTTGGGGGTGACGAAGATTTGAAAAGTTTTCCAAATTTAATCACGGCTGTATTATAGTGGTTTTGTGCTTTAGAGTAAACCTACAACCCCGAGATAGCACTCTACGGAATTTTTTAACATACCGAAAACACTCTACAACCCTCTCTACGAATCGGAGAGTATCGAAAAACATCAGTGTTTATGCGGGTTTATAAAACAGAAAAAGACGAACTCCAAAAAAACGAGTTCGTCTTGATTAGTTGTGATTTTATATTCTTTTGTATGAGGTTTTAGGGGTGTAGAAGAATTTGTTTACACTTTCGCGGTTACTTTTCTTGCTCGGTGAGGTCTGCTTTCTTTGGCTTTTTGATTAATGACCAAAAGAAAATGATAATTTGTCCCAAAGCTCCCAAAAGGTAAATAAGGGAAATGTTCAGGCCAAAATGCCAGAAGCTTAAATGAATTGCCATAAGCACTGACCACATAAGGAAAGATACTATAAGGTAGTTTCTTCTGGGGTTAAACCATATCGAATTGAAGATAAGCTGAAGAATAACTATAACGGGCAGTGCGTACACAAAATAAAGCCACTGAAAACTCACCTTGTCGGAAATAAGAGAGGTAAGGATGAATGCAAAAAGTGCAACAAACATTACTGCTCCCTGAGACACAGAAGCGATGGCAACTCTGTTGTAGTTTTTCTGTGCTTTCCGACTTTCTATAAGGTCTTTGTCGATGGTCTCTGAACGGACAAGATAATCAAGAGATACTCCGAAAATATCGGCAATCTCCACAAGTACCGAAATATCGGGAGAAGATTCGCCTCGTTCCCACTTAGAGATGGTTTTGTCGGAGTAGTTGAGCTTTTCGCCAAGCTCTGCCTGAGTCATATTGTTAAGGAGCCGAAGCTCTGCTATGTTTCTTGCAACGGTGTTTTTTACATTTTCCATAGTATCACCTCACCAAAGCATTATACCATTTTGATGATGTTAAATCAATCTCTAATCCTATGAAGTTCGGACTTTTAATTGGTCACTTATTATCATGGAATAAAAACAGCACAACCAAAAGGCTGTGCTGTAAAAGAGGGAGGGGTGTGTTATACGGAATATTTTTCTGAATAACTTGCAAAAAGTGAGTTGAAGGTGTCGCTCTTACCTTTAATGCTACGAAGGTAGCGGTGGGTATCCATTCGGTCGTGAGCTGTTTCGATGATACGAACACCTATGTTGGAGCAATGGTCGGAGATTCGCTCAAGGTTTGTAATAAGGTCAGACCATACAAAGCCGCATTCAATAGAGCATTCGCCCTTTCTGAGTCTGTCGATATGATTTGCACGGAGTTGACGCTTAAGGTTATCTACAACCTGTTCCAAAGGCTCGATTTTTGTAGCGGCATCGGGGTCGTTTTTGATAAAAGCATCAATGGTAAGAGCCATAATCTCGCTGACTGCATTGGTTATGGTTTTAAGTTCTTTTTGAGCAGTTTCGGTGAAAGTGAGCTCTTTTTCGCTGATTTCTTTTGCAGAACGCAGAATATTTGTGGCGTGGTCTGAAATGCGTTCAAAGTCACCGATTACAAAAAGCAGTTCGCTTACCTGGTTGCTGTCTTTTTCGTTCATATCAATAGTGCTGAGCTTTACCAGATAGCTGCCGAGGATATCTTCGTAGTGGTCGACTTTGGATTCTTCCGAGCGTATAAGCTCTGCGGATTCTTCGGTATAGTTATAGAGAACTGCAATAGAATCCTTGTAGGTTTTGTTTGCGATTTCTGCCATTTGAGCTGTAACCTCTTTGCAACGCTTAACTGCAACTGCGGGTGCTTCCATAAGACGCTGGTCAAGCTCGATAATCTCATCTGCAGAGTTATCCTTGGGTTCTTTGATGAGCTTGTAAGAAAGCTTTTCAAGAAGACCGGAAGCAGGAAGAAGAATTGCTGTGCACAGAATGTTAAAGGCAGTGTGGCAGATAGCGATGGTGGTTTCGTTAGCACTCTCGTTAATAATTGAAATATCGAAGATAGCCGTAACAACACAGTATACTATGAGTAAAATCGTTGTACCGATTACATTGAACAGAAGGTGTACAATGGAAGCACGACGAGCGTTGCGGTTTGTACCAACAGAAGAGATAAGTGCTGTTACGCAGGTACCGATGTTCTGACCCATAATAATCGGAATAGAAGCACCGATTGTAACTCTGCCTGTAGCACCTGCAAGTGCCTGAAGAATACCGACAGATGCAGAAGAAGACTGGATAATACCTGTAAGCAATGCACCTGCAAGAACACCTAAAACAGGATTCTGGAACATAATGAGGAGGTTCTGGAATTCAGGTACATCTGCAAGACCTGATACAGCATCGGACATAATATCCATACCGAAAATAAGAGTTGTAAAGCCAAGAAGAATTACACCGATGTCTTTGTTTTTATTCTTCTTTGAAAGCATATAGAGTCCTATACCGATGAGAGCAAGTACAGGGGAGAATGATGTGGGCTTTAAGAGAGAGATAAAGATATTGTCACTCTCAATACCTGTAAGACTTAAAAGCCATGCTGTAACAGTTGTACCTACATTGGCACCCATAATTACATTGATAGCCTGTTTAAGAGTCATAACGCCGGAGTTTACAAAGCCTACCACCATAACTGTTGTTGCAGAAGAAGACTGGATAACGGCGGTAACTCCCATACCTGTTAAGAAACCTTTTGTTTTGCTTGTTGTTAGTTTGCCGAGAAGTCGGTTCAGTCCCGAACCTGCAGAGCGCTCAAGGGATTCGCCCATCACATTCATACCGAACAGGAACAGGCACAGACCGCCGACAAGGGTGAGTACATCAAACAAATTCATAAATTCACATCCTTTGGAAAAACATAAAATTTTCAAACAGTTTATAATTTATCTTTTTTTTGTAAATTTTAAAAGGTAGGTTTTGTTAAAAGTATGTTAATTTTGGATGCATATATTTTACCTTGTGTAAATTGGCAGGCTTTCGGGAATAGGGAAAGGACTTGATATATATTTGATGAAATAATCAACAACACATATATTATGTTTGGTGCAAATTACAATTATACAAGGTTTGATTTTTTACGATTGTTATGGTATAATTCAATATGTATGAGCTTTTTTGTTTTATAAAATGAGGATATCAGGATTATGGAAAAAGTAAAAAGTTTTTTAACAAAAACAAAAGAATATCTTTTTGCAGATGACAGAAAGCTTCGTTCAAGAGCTCTTTTTGGTGCTTTTGCGAGTTTTGTTTTTGTGCTTAATTTCTTTATTTACGGTCCTGTTGATATCTACTTCGGCAATTCAAGACATCTGGTTTACAGTTTGTCCGAATTTTTGCTTCCTGTTATTCTGGGTGGTGCCGTTGGTTTTTTTCTTTGCTTCGGACTGTCTCTTATTTTAAGAGGCAGAGCGTATAATTGGTATGTAACCTTCCTTGGCGGGTTATCCTTTGCCTCGTTTTTGCAGGTTATGTTTTTAAACTCCAGCGTTGTGCTTCTTGACGGCAATATGGTTCACTGGGAGCATTATGCAGGTTCGGCTCTTTTTGGCCTTGCTGTGTGGGTGGGAGTACTGCTTGTGCTTTTTGCACTTCATAGATTTGCCAAAAATGCATGGAAGAATACAATGACTTTCTTGTGTGTTCTTGTGTGCTTTGTGCAGGTAGTGTCTATTGTAAGCGGAGCTTTTATCGGTGAGATTGACCCCAAGAGTCCCATTATGGCAACCTCTGAGGGTGAACTTGATTTTTCAGCAAAGCACAATGTTGTGGTTATCTCTGTTGATTCCTTTGATATAAGATACACCGAAGAGGTTATGCAGAACAGCCCCGAATATTTTGAGGAGTTTGACGGATTTACATGGTATAAGAATACTATGTCTCACAATTCAAGAACATACCCCAATATTGCCGTGATCCTTACGGGTAAGGAATGTCTCTACGATAAGCCCTGTGATGAATATATGGCAGAGGCATGGAAGGACAATAAGTTTCTTGAGGATATAAAGTCCGCAGGTTACGACAGCAGACTTTACATTGATGCTACCTATGTCAGCAAAGATTTGGAGTATATTTCTGAGTATACCTCTAATTATATAGAAACGGACAGAGCGGTTGATTATCTGAAGCTTGAGAAGAACATTCTCGGACTTTCTATTTACAGAAGCTTCCCTGTGGCACTTAAGCCATTCTTTGAGACGGATACCTCAAAGCTTAACAGTGCTATGGGCTCGGATGAGTATGAGCTTTGTACCAAAAAAGACAGCGATTACTATCGCCGACTCACAGAAGAAGGCATTAATCTGAATGCAGAAAAGGGCGAGAAGGGCACATTTACTTACTTCCACTTTGACGGATGCCACGCACCTTACACTTTTGACAAGAATTGCATATCCACAAGCAGAAATCTTACTATCAAAGATGCTGCAAGAGGTGTGCTTACAAATATTTCCGAGCTGCTTAATCAGTTCAAAAAACTGGGTATTTACGATTCTTCGGATATTATCATCACTACCGACCACGGATATGCAGGTAACGAAACCGAGCTTTCAAGAGAGCGTGTTGCCACACTCTTCTACAAGCCTGCAGGTGCAAGGGGAGAGATTAAAGAGGACAACAGTCCTCAGCAGCTTATGAATATTCGGCCAACTGTTATGAAGGCTATGGGTATTAAGAATTACAGAGATTACGGCACACCCTTTGACGAGGTTTCAAAGGACGCGGATGTAAAGAGATATTTTTACATGAGTGCTGCAAACGAAAACGGTTCTGTTCGTGAATACGAACTTGTAACTTACGAGGTCGTGGGTGATGCCAACGATTTTTCCAACTGGAAGAAGATTGACAGACGACCCATTGAGTATCCTTTTCTTAAGGGATAAAACAAGAATGGTATAAGAGTTAACAGGAGTATATGTATGGGTGCATTTATTCGAGGTATTAATTTCTTTATATGTGCTTTGTTTATTGTTGCATATTCCTATCAGGTTATCTTTATGATAATAAGTCTTATAAGAAAACCTGTTAAGTATAGAAAGGCTCAGCAGACCAACCGCTATGCCTTTATGATTTGTGCAAGAAACGAAGAGGTTGTTATAGCGAATCTTATTGAGAGCATCAAAGATCAAAGCTATCCTGCAGAACTTATCGACATTTATGTGTGTGCAGATAACTGTGACGATAACACAGCTCTTAATGCAAGAAACGCAGGGGCGGTTGTTTTTGAGAGATTCAATAACAAGAAGGTAGGCAAGGGCTATGCTCTGGATTTTCTTTTTAAGAAGGTCTACGAGATGTGCCCCGATAACTACTATGACGGTTTCTTTGTTTTTGATGCGGACAATCTGCTCGATAAACGATATGTGGCAGAAATGAATAAAGCTTTCTGTGCAGGTAACGAGGTTGTTACAAGTTACAGAAACTCCAAAAACTACGATACTAACTGGATTACAGCAGGCTACGGACTTTGGTTTCTGCGAGATGCCAAGCACCTTAATAATGTAAGGGTTATGCTTGGTGCAAGTTGTGTTGTAACAGGTACGGGCTTCCTTGTAAGCAACAGTATTATTAAGGAGTACGGCGGCTGGAAGTTCTATCTGCTTACCGAGGACATTGAGTTTACAATCAAAAGTGTTCTGACCGATAAAAAAATCGGTTATTGTCACGCGGCTAAGTTTTATGACGAACAGCCCACTACTCTGAAAGATTCCTGGAAACAGCGTACCCGTTGGGCAAGGGGTTATCTGCAGGTGTTCAAAAAATACAGAAAAGATTTGATTAAGGGTCTTTTCGGTACAAACGGTTTTGCCTGCTTTGATATGACAATGTCCATTATGCCTGCGATTATTCTTTCTACTTTCAGCGTGTTTATTAACCTTATTATGATGATAATTTCGGCAATTGTAGATCCTTCATCACTTATGACTATTATATGGTCTTGCCTTGAAACTTGCCGAAATTCACTGCTTTTGCTCTTTGCGGTTTCTTTTATTACCACACTCACCGAGTGGAAAGAACTTCGTTGCTCAACAGGCAAAAAGTTCCTTTATGCTTTTACCACTCCGCTCTTTATGGCAACCTATATTCCCATTGCAATTTCCTCTGTTTTCAGAAGAGTTAAGTGGGAGCACATAAAGCACGAGGACACAAAGTCTATTGGCGATATCAATAAGCGCAAACGCAAAAAGAATAATAAAAGAAGATAAAATTAAAGCATCCGAACTTTTTAAGTTCGGATGCTTTTTTGCAGTTAATAGTGAATAGATAATAGGTGCCGCCTTTGGTGGATTGAAAGTTTGTTGGGTAAACCGAAGTCCTCGTCTGAGCCGAAGACGGATAAGCAGGGAAACCCACAGCTTAGCATAAAAAGACAAAGGTAACGAGGTGCATAGGAGTCTCCGTCTGAACCGATGATGCTGACTAAGTCTGCACACAGCATAGGCTATTGGATGAACAGAAGTTCTCGTCTGAACTGAAGATGGTTAAGTAGAGACACCCACAGCTTAGCATGAAAAGACTCCCTCATAAAAAGAGGGAGTCTTGATTTGAGTTCGATATATATTTCGCATAGCTATGATAATGTGCCAAAAGCAAAGTTCATTTGGAGAAACGAAGTTCTCGTCTAAACTGAAGATGGCAAAGTAGCCTGCACACAGCCTAGCATTAAAAGTTACATGGTGAAGAGGAGACGGCCGTAAGAAGGATAAGGCCAGTAGTCTGCGGCGGTAAGCTGCTCCATTTCGTCGGAAACTTTGCGAAGTTTTGACATAACTGTGAGCACATCAGAGCAGTACATACGGGCTACTGTGAGTGCGTCACCCTTGAGGCTTCTTACCTTATCTTCTGCCTTTTGAAGCTCGTCAACAAGGGCGTCGAATTTCTCGAGAAGCTCGGAGAGCTTTCTTATAAGCTTGAGCTCTGCCTCTATGGGAAGGTCTGCGCAAAGATTCTTTTTGCTGAGTACGGAGTTGGAAAGATCACCAACAAATCGAGATACAGCAGGGAAGATATCCTTGCGAGCCATATCCAGCATTGTGAGTGCTTCGATGTTGATTGTTTTTGAGTAGCTTTCAAGCTGAATCTCGCAACGGGCACGGATTTCGTCAGCGTTGAAGATTTTATGTTTGTCGAAGAGCTTTACATTTTTCTCATCAGAATAGTGCTGCATAGCATCGGGCATTGTCTTGAGGTTCATAAGTCCTCTTGCCTCTGCCTCTAAAAGCCACTCTTCTGCGTAGTTGTTGCCGTTAAAGATGATGCGGTGATGATTGTTGTAAACATCAGCAATGATCTTGTTGATAGTTTCATCTTTGTTTTCGCTGCTTTCAAGAATATCAGAGAAGAGAGAAAGCTGCTCGGCAACAATGGTGTTGATCATAATATTGGGACAAGCGATGTTGAGAGCGGAGCCAAGGCTTCGGAACTCGAACTTGTTACCTGTGAATGCAATGGGAGATGTACGGTTGCGGTCGGTTGTGTCGCGTTTGAACTCGGGCAGAACTGTGGCGCCCATAGCGATTTTTGCTTTCTTTACAGCTTCGTATTCTGTGCCTGTGGCATAAGCGTGGAGGATATCCTCCAGCTCTTCTCCAAGGAAGATTGACATAATTGCAGGAGGTGCTTCGTGAGCGCCAAGACGATGGTCGTTGCCTGCTGTTGCAACAGAGATACGAAGAAGGTCCTGATACTCGTCAACTGCCTTTACTACTGCACTCAGGAAGAGTAGGAACTGCTTGTTTTCGAAAGGCTTTTTACCAGGCTTAAAGAGGTTTTCGCCTGTGTTTGTAGAGAGTGCCCAGTTGTTGTGCTTACCTGAGCCGTTTACACCCTCAAAGGGTTTTTCATGTAAAAGACACACAAAGCCGTGACGCTGTGCAACGGTTTTCATAATCTCCATTGTAAGCTGGTTGTGGTCGGTTGCAAGGTTGCAGGTTGTGAAGATGGGAGCAAGTTCGTGCTGACAAGGAGCAACCTCGTTATGCTCAGTCTTTGCATATACACCAAGCTTCCAGAGTTCACGGTCCAGCTCTTCCATAAATGCTGCTACTCGGGGCTTGATTGCACCAAAGTAGTGGTCGTCCATTTCCTGTCCTTTGGGAGGACGTGCACCGAAGAGAGTTCTGCCTGTGTACATAAGGTCACGACGCTCTATGTACATATCTTTGTCGATAAGGAAGTATTCCTGCTCTGCACCAACTGTTGCAAAAACATGGGAAACATCATCTCTGCCGAGTGCTTTGAGAAGTCTTAAAGCTTCTTCAGAGATACGCTCCATAGAGCGCAGAAGAGGAGTTTTTTTGTCAAGAACTGCACCTGTGTAGGAGCAGAAAACTGTGGGGATATAAAGTGTATTGCCCATTACGAAGGCGTAAGAGGTGGGGTCCCAAGCGGTGTAGCCTCGTGCTTCGAAGGTTGCACGGATACCGCCCGAGGGGAAGGAGGAAGCGTCAGGTTCGCCCTTGATGAGCTCTTTGCCCGAAAACTCCATAAGCACCTTGCCGCCATCGGCAGGAGTGATGAAGCTGTCGTGCTTTTCAGCAGTGATACCTGTCATAGGCTGGAACCAGTGGGTGTAGTGAGTACAACCCAGGGACATTGCCCATTCCTTCATAGCAGTTGCCACTTCGTTAGCAACAGAGCTGTCAAGGTGGTCGCCGTTTTCGATAGTTTTCTTTAAGTTGATATAAACATCTGTGGGCAGGTGTTTTTTCATGGCTTCGTCGTTAAAGACCATACAGCCGAAAAATTCGGGAATTGTTTTCATAGGCTTGCTCCTATCTATAAATATACAGAATAAATATAACATTTTATGTACTTTTGTCAATATGCAGAAGGGGCGATTTATGAATTTCGGAAAGTTTATTATTTTAAGCCATTGTAATGCCAATATTTTTGTGATATTATATAAGAACTCTGATGGGTTTATCCCTTCTTTTTTGACTTAGTTATTGCAGACAGGAGGCGACTTTTGTGCTGATCGGATTTATAGTTCTTCTTATTGTTTTTCTTATACTGTCGGTGCTTTCCTTTATGGGTAAGCTTACAAGTTTTATTACAGGTGACAAAACAAAGGAAAACACAGAGAATATTTACAATTCCCGCTCCGCAGGTAATTTTATAGGGCTTATTATGAGTATGCTTGTTTTTTCTACGGGCGTCGGAATACTCGGCTTTGTTGTGTCAGACGCAAAGTGGCTTATTCTTGCATCGCCCATCGGTTTTATTCTTGTGCTTATTTTCGCTCTGATTTTTATTAACACCAACAACCGATTTGTTGAAGACTCAGAGATTAACGCAGAAGAGGACAAGGACTGATTTATATTTGAATGCAGAACACCCGAAAGTGTATTTTGTTTACGCTTTCGGGTGTTTTTGTATGCAAAAACGGCTCCCTTGTGTAAAGGAAGCCGTTTGGTTTTGTCTTTAATTTATCAGAGTGTGCATTTCTCGGTGAGGTATGCAGCCAGGTCTGCAATGGGCATTCTTACCTGCTCCATAGTGTCACGGTCACGAACTGTTACGCAGTTATCCTCCAGAGACTCGAAGTCGTAGCAGATTGAGAAGGGAGTACCGATCTCGTCCTGACGGCGATAACGCTTACCGATAGAACCTGCATCGTCGAACTCAACAGGGAAGTACTTGGAGAGCATATCTGCAACTTCTTCTGCTTTCTCGGAAAGCTTCTTGGAAAGGGGAAGAACTGCTGCTTTGAAGGGAGCGAGGGCAGGATGCAGACGAAGTACAACTCTTGTGTCGCCCTCTGCAACCTCTTCTTCGTCGTAAGCCTCTGTCATAATTGTAAGGAACAGACGCTCAACGCCCAGAGAAGGCTCGATAACATAGGGAATGTAACGGGAGTTGTCTGCGGGATCAAAATACTCCATAGACTTGCCGCTAACTGTCTGATGCTGTGTAAGGTCGTAGTCTGTTCTGTCGGCAATACCCCAAAGCTCACCCCAACCGAAGGGGAAGAGGTACTCGAAGTCTGTTGTTGCCTTTGAGTAGAAGCAAAGCTCCTCAGCAGAGTGGTCGCGGAGTCTGAGGTTCTCTTCCTTGATGCCGAGGGAGTAGAGGAAGTCGCGGCAGAAGCTGCGCCAATAGTCGAACCACTCTAAATCTGTGCCGGGTTTGCAGAAGAACTCAAGCTCCATCTGCTCGAACTCACGAACACGGAAGATAAAGTTACCGGGTGTGATTTCGTTACGGAAAGATTTACCGATCTGTGCAACGCCGAAGGGAACTTTCTTACGGCTTGTACGCTGAATGTTCTGGAAGTTTACGAAGATACCCTGAGCAGTTTCGGGACGGAGATAAATCTCGTTCTTTGAGTCCTCGGTAACGCCCTGAAAGGTCTTGAACATAAGGTTAAACTGACGGATGTCTGTAAAGTTGTGCTTTCCGCAGTTGGGGCAGGGGATGGACTTTTCTTTGATGTAGTTCATCATGTCCTCGTTGGACCAGCCTGCAACATTTGTACCGTCAAAGTCTTCGATAAGGTTGTCTGCTCTGTGACGGGTCTTACATTCCTTACAGTCCATAAGAGGATCGGAGAAGCCGCCAAGGTGACCTGAAGCCACCCATGTCTGAGGATTCATAAGGATAGCGGAGTCAAGAGCTACGTTGTATTTATTCTCCTGAACAAATTTTTTCATCCAAGCTGCCTTGATGTTAGCCTTGAGCACAGCGCCTAAGGGGCCGTAGTCCCAAGTGTTTGCAAGACCGCCGTAAATTTCGGAGCCGGGATATACGAAGCCTCTGCCTTTGCAGAGAGCCACGATTTTGTCCATGGTTTTCTCGGTGTTTTTCATTTATATTACCTCCTAGTTTTGCAAAATCCAATACTTTAATATAGTAATACAAAAGGGAGCTCTTGTCAACTGTATAGAGGAAAAATCGGATTTCTTCCAAAGCGGTAGTTTCTAAAATAAAAACTCTCTGAATTTTTGCAGTTTTTATGTTGGTAATATTTTATAATTTATATTTTAAGTGTAAATGTTACGGATATAATAATATTGTTGACAAATAGATTATGCAGTGATAAAATATATTTGAAGGAAAAATGCGGATTTTACAGAAAAAATATGAACTTATCGAATTGTTTTTTTGAATGTTCAGATACATAATTAAAGATGGAAACGAGTTCTTTAAAATTTTCTGTGAGGTTTTGGTTACTTACTTCGTCTAATAAGTGAACAGGTGGATATACCTTGTATTTTAGTAAGGAGTGATTTTATGAAGAAAATATTATGTATATTATTGATTACCGCAATGCTTATGAGTGTATGTTTAATAACTGTATCAGCAGAGGTTGCATCAGAACCCCTTGCAACAGCATCAGATACACCCTCAGAGTCAACTGGCGACGAAGCTGATAATTGGCTGTTTTTTCAGCTTTTCAGTGATAGATTCGCATACCCTGAAGATGATGACCCTGTAGCTTATTACGAAGAACTATATTATCATTATGATGTAAACGGAAACGTTGAATGGGCTTTGATATATGGAGACACAACTACACCAGTCCTTTGGAATATGAAAAGCTGTGCGGTATTAGAGGATCGTGTAATCCGAGATCCGCAAAAGATAATCGGAGTATTTTCTTGCGACTATGGAATTTACGACGTAAATAAGCAAGACTTCTTTGATATTGGAACCGCCATGGAAGACGAAAAATATCATGACGAGATTTATGTTTATCTTAACAAGAATAACATAGGCGAAATAATCGGTGATATGGATAATGACCGAAAAGTGACAGTTAAAGATGCAACCTACATTCAGAAGTGCCTTGCAAATATCATCGAATTTCCCGAATCGGATGCAGTCAGTGCTGATTTCTGGTACACCGAAGGCTACGGTCATTTAGCATATATTTCTGACTTTAATCGCGACGATGTAAGAAGCATCAAGGATGCAACTGCAATTCAGAAATGGATTGCAGGTCTTGAGACGAGCTTTGACATTGGCGAGGTAAAGACCGCAGCATAAATTTTATACCAAAAGCCTGACGGTAGGTGACTATCGTCAGGCTTTTTTTGATTGCAGAGAGGATTGACAAATTCCTGTGCTGTGATAAAATTAAAGTGTAATATCTTTAAATGCGGTACATTGATGCCGACAAGATGTGGCTTTGCTTATACTATTCTTGTCTGCTTTTTGCAGACTTTTCTTTTTATTCAGGCTTTTCTTCGGAGGGTTTTTATGATTTTTAAGGCTAAAATGTTAGAGGAATCGGATATTAACCGTGCCCTTATCCGTATGGCTCACCAGATTTGCGAGAAAAACGGCGGAGTGGAGAACCTCTGCCTTATCGGTATCCGTACCCGCGGTGTGCCGCTGGCAAAAAGACTTGCGGAATTCATTGAGAAAATCGAGGGCAAGAGCGTAGAGGTGGGTGCTCTGGACATAACTTTGCACCGAGACGATATCGACAAAACCCTTTCTGCTCCTGTGGTGTCTTCTACCGATGTGCCTTTTTCTATTGAGGGCAAAACTGTTGTGCTTGTGGACGATGTTATCTACACCTGCCGTACTGCAAGAGCGGCTCTTGACGCGGTTATGGCTCTTGGCAGACCTGCTCGTATTCAGCTTTCGGTACTCATAAACAGAGGTCATTCCGAGCTTCCCATTAAGGCAGACTTTGTGGGTAAGAATATCCCCACATCCCAGGAAGAAATCATTGCCGTAAGACTCAAAGAATGCGATGGCGAAGACCTGGTTTCCATTTACAGCAAGTGAGTTTTTGTTTTTCGGGAAGATGGTACCTTCCCCTACGGGCGTAGGGGAGAATATCATTCGCCCGTAAATGATTTTTAGTGTTTGCTGAAAATATTGATGAATTTGTATAAAAAAACAGGCTCTGTGTGGAGTCTGTTTTTCGTTTATATGGAAAATTATTGCAAGGTATTGAAATTTGAGTTTTGTAGTGCTACAATGCTTTCAAACTTTAATTTATTTAAATAAAGCAAAAAGGAAGGGCAAGAAAATGAAAAAGATAAAACAGATTCTTAATCACATTTTTATTGACGGTCTTTCGGGTATGGCTCTGGGTCTTTTTGCAACCCTGATTGTTGGCACTATACTTGAGCAGATTGGTAAGTATGTGGCTATGGCGAACGCAGATATAGGCGGATACATTGTTCTTGTGGCAAGTGCGGCAAAGGCGCTGACAGGTGCAGGTATCGGTGTGGGTGTTGCGGTTAAGTACAAGCAGTCACCCCTTGTTACTGTTTCTGCGGCTGTTTGCGGTATGGTTGGTGCTTTTGCTTCAAAGATGATTGCAGGTACTTTCCTTCAGAACGGAGTTGTTACCCTTGCAGGTCCCGGTGAGCCTTTGGGCGCTTTTGTGGCAGCTCTCGTTGGTATTGAGGTTGGCAGACTTGTATCGGGTAAGACAGGACTTGATATTATCCTTACACCCGTTACTACAATTGCGGCAGGTGCTACAGTAGGTCTTTTGGTAGGACCTCCTGTTTCTTCCTTTATGACTATGCTGGGCGATTTTGTAAACTGGGGTGCAGAGCAACAGCCCTTCCTTATGGGTATTATTGTTTCTGTTATTATGGGTATTGTTCTTACTCTGCCCATAAGCTCTGCTGCTTTGGGTGTATCCCTTAATCTTTCGGGTATTGCGGCAGGTGCGGCTTGTGTTGGCTGCTCGGCTCAGATGGTAGGCTTTGCTGTGCAGAGCTTCCGTGAGAACAAGGTTTCGGGTCTTATCTCTCAGGGCGTTGGTACATCTATGATTCAGATGCCCAATATCGTAAGAAAGCCTGTTGTATGGCTTCCTCCCATTATTACAAGTGCGATTCTGGGCCCTGTTTCTTCTTGTGTTTTCAAAATGGTGAACACTCCTATCGGCTCAGGTATGGGTACAAGCGGACTTGTGGGACAGTTCTCTGCATTTACAGCTATGACCGAGGCAGGTATGGAGCCTTTTGTTGCAATTCTGCAGATTCTTCTTATGCATGTTGTTGCTCCTGCTGTGCTTACACTTGTTATCAGCGAGATTTTCAGAAAGTTCGGCATCATCAAAGAGGGCGACTTAAAGCTTTCTCTTTGATTGAAGGTTTATAAAAACTCTTGACAATTATTTTTGTCTGAGTTAAAATACAGACAAACAAAACAGGGGTGCTGACGGCAAGTTGGCTGAGATTGAGAATGAGTGCTTCTCGGACCCTATAACCTGATACGGGTAATGCCGGCGTAGGGAGTAGATACAATGATACTATCAGCACTGCGTACCGGTCGCAGTGCTGTTTTTTTATTGGCTTCTGTTTTGCTTATATTTTTACAGAGGTGATTTGTTTGACAAGAAAGAAAAAGCAGATTCTTAGAATCGCAGAGAGTGCTGTTATGCTGGGCTTGGCTACTGCTCTTTCGATGGTTCCGTTGTTTCAGCTTCCCATGGGCGGAAGCGTAACGGCATTTTCGATGCTTCCGATCCTTATTATCGCATACCGTTACGGCTTTGGTTATGGCGTGGGTGTGGGAGCAGTTTACGGACTTATCCAGATGATGCTGGGTATGAGTTCGCTGTCTTATGCCACTAACGCTTGGGCAGTGGTTTGCATAATCCTTTTTGATTATGTGGTGGCTTTTGGTGTGCTGTCCTTTGGCGGGATTTTCAGGACTTTCAAGTGTCAGCCTGTGGGCTTTGCACTTGGTACGAGCATTGCTTGTGCCTTGAGATTTATCTGCCATTTTATTACGGGTGTCACAGTATGGAGTGCTTATGCAGAGGATATGCCCGTAGTGCTGTATTCGCTGTTTTATAACGGCTCCTATATGCTTCCCGAAATGGCTATAACTCTTCTGGTAGGTGTGGCTGTGGCTTCTGTGCTTGATTTGAGAAGCGAGAGCATCAGACCTCTCAAGAGAAGCAAATAATATTAAAAAAGAACAGGCAACGCTAAGCGCTTAGCGTTGCCTGTTTTTGTTTGGTTTAATAGATGTTGTCGAATTTGACTTTTTAAGGCTTCGGTGCTCGGCGCATTGGTGGCACGCCTCGTTCACCTACGCTGATCCTCAAAAGTCCGCGTACTCCCCAAATTTGCCTGATTGCGAATGTACATTATAATTCACAATCTGTTCGGCAAATTGCGGTGTCGTACTCGACTTTTTCGGGCTGCGGTGCTCGGCGCTTAATCCAGCTTATTCATTACCATGCCTGTGATCATCTTGGGATAGAAGTAGGTGGATTTCTGAGGCATTTTTTCACCAGCAGAAGCTACATCGCGGATTTCTGTAACCTTGGTGGGATTGAGCACGAAGGAGCACTGAGCTTTGCCCTCGTCTACAACAGAGAGTGCTTCTTCGAAGAACTTGGTGTAAGTCAGGTTAATCTGCTGTGCCATGTTCTCTTTGTCGATGCCGAAAATCTTCTCGAGAATAAGGGAGTGGAGTACGGAAACATCGAGCTGACGGGAAGCTTCGCACATATCGGGAAGAACTGTGTCCATAACACAGATGTCTTTGAGAGTCAGCAGATACCACTCACCCTTGCCTGTGTAGAAGCCGAATGCTTTTTTGCCCTCTGCATCCTTTTCGGAGAGAATTTTCTCCATTCCCTCGGATGTTTCGAATTTCTCAATGTCAAAATACTCCTCGCACTTTGTAAGAACGGCCTCTTTATCAAAGCTTTCGAGGTCGCGGACAATTCTGTGAGTGGGGAATACCACAAGGCCGGGATGAAGCATATCGCAGAGGAAAATCATCTGGTAGTCACAAGCGTCGCCTTCTTTGGCGAGACCATTCTCGCGACAGTAGTTGCGGTAGTTAAGAGCGGTTTCGTAGCGGTGGTGACCGTCTGCGATGTAGATTTTTCTGTCAGAGAAATCCGAAACCAGTTTTGCAATTGCTTCTTCGTTCTTAACAATCCACATGCGATGAGTGATGTTGTCTTCGTCTGTGAACTCCATATCGGGAGTGCCCTTTGAGAGCTCGTCGATAGTGCTGAGGGAGGTGTGCGCCTCGTCCATATAAAGACCGTAAATCTGTGAGAAGTTGCAGTTTGTAGCCTTCATAAGATTGAGTCGATCTTCCTTTGCCTTGGAGAGTGTGAACTCGTGGGGAAGAACAACACCCTTTGAGAACTCCTCAACCTTGAGTATGCAGATAAGACCTTTAATGGAATTGCGGTTGCCGTAGGCGGTGAACTCCTCTTCGTAAACATAAAGAGCGGGTTTGTCTTCACGCATAAGAACGCCCTTGTCTTCCCATTCTTTGAGAACATCAGCTGCTGCTGTGTAAGGATTTTCGCCGTCTTTGGGAAGCTCCAGACGAATGATGTTGCACTCGTTGTTCTTGAGGAATTCGAGTCTTTGCTCCTCGCTTATAATATCATAAGGCGGACAGCAGAGAGATTTGATATTGCCTGCTGTTTCTGTGTTGAATCGTAAGCCTTTGAATGCGCTTATCTGTGCCATAATAAAAACCTCCGTTTTTAAATTTAAAATACACTAACAGTATATCAGTAAATTAAAGTGATTGCAACATAAAAAGTAACGAAAAAACAAAAGACACCTTCGCTAAAAAAGAGGGTGCCTTTTGTTGTGATTTGGTATTTAAAAGAGAAAATCATTGGACGGATCAGAAGATTATTTTTACTGCGTCTTTTAAGGGCAACACAGTAATTTCGGTGTCATTCTTAAGATAAGATAAAAGCTTCTCTATTTTATCCCAATGGTCTTTCACTTCAAATTCGTAGGAATGACCTACTATAACAAACAAAGAGTTCTTCAGGTGGTTTTTCTTGAATTTTTCAAGCCTTTCGTAAATATCCGAATCATCATACAGAGCGTTGATGGGAATGTGGTATCTGTCTGCAGGTAAATAATTGTCGGTCAAAAAAGAATAACGGATGTAATCGAGTTTTACTGTATCTTTAACAGTTTGGATATTCTGCTCTGTCTGGTCGTGAAAAGGAAAAGCAAAGCCTGCAATAGCCCGCTCAAAAATAGCGGTCAGGTTATTAACATCCTCTTTAACTTCTTTTGTGATTTCTTCCTTTGTCAAAGAAGAAAAATAGGGATGGGTTAATGAGTGCGAAGCAACCTCGTGTCCCTCGTATATATCCTTGACTTTTTCAAGGTCAAGTCTTTTTATGGGCTTATCCCCGTAATACCATACAAAATCCTTCAGTCCTGAATTCAGATTCAGAGTTGCTTTTAAGTTGTACTTATTAAGCAGTTCTATAAATCTTGTATCGTATATTGTTCCGTCATCAAAGCTCAGACTTACAATTTTCATATAATCGCCTCCGAGAAAAATGTGTTGATATCAATTACTGTCATTATATCATAAGTGTAGAATTTCTCAAGCGTTGTTTTAATTTTAAGGTTTCATACTCAGTGCAGTTGTTTCGGTTACTGATTTACAACTGCGGGAAAAACAAACAGTGGGCCATCAGGGACGCAGTCTTTTCTGGGAAAAGCCTGCCATCCTCGGAGCATAGCTCCTTCGGACTTCGAGGCTAAAAACAGTTCCCCAAACTGTTTTCTTAACGCCTCTCACCCTCTCAGGGTTCGAGTCCCCTGAGATAATCGCAAGATAAAACAAAAGACACCTTCCTTGCGGAAGATGTCTCTCGTTTTATGGTGGGCCATCAGGGACTCGAACCCCGGACCAACCGGTTATGAGCCGGTTGCTCTAACCAACTGAGCTAATGGCCCGCAGTTGATAGCAAAAGTTATTATATCAATTAGTATGCGCTTTGTCAATATTTATGTGTGGATTTTTTCTTTTATGATTTTATTGATTATGGCATTATATGGTGGTATAATTATAATGAATAAATTTGTGTTGTTTCTATTTTAATATAAAGGAGCAATGAGTTTGCTTGAATTTATAAATAATTTGGATTTCTCGGCTCTTTACTGGGTGCAGGAGCATTTGCGGTGTGGATTCCTTGACGGAATTTCTGCGTTTCTGAGCGTTGCTTTTAACGGTGGAGTCGGTTGGTTTGTTATAATAGCCGTTATGCTGTTCTTTAAAAAGACAAGGGTGGCAGGGGCTGTGATGCTGGTGTCGATTTTACTTGCGTTCCTTGTGGGCGAATTGGCGCTCAAGAATGTTATCTGTCGTGTGCGACCCTGCAATCAGGATTTAAGCGTGGTGCTGGCGGTTGAGAGACCGTCTGCATTCAGTTTTCCGTCAGGGCATACAGGTTCGTCTTTTGCAGCGGCTATGGCACTTTTCCTTAATAATAAAAAATGGGGAATACCTGCCCTTGTTACAGCGGTGGTCATAGGATTTTCCAGAGCATATCTGTTTGTGCATTTCTTTACAGATGTGCTGGCGGGTGCGGTGCTTGGTGTGCTTTGTGCTGTGGCAGTATGGTTTGTGTTCAGAAAATATAAGCTTGATGACAAAATAAATAACCTTGGCAGGAAGAATGGGTAAAGATTTTTGAAAAAAGTCTTTACTGCGGGCGGATGGTATCCGCCAGTACTTAAGAAGGAGCCTTGTTTACCGGTTTATAAATCTGTATTGCGCCCTTACGATATAGTTTGATATGTTATAATGATAAGGAGAAATTATTATGAACGAGCTAAAATCCGTAAATCTTTTTGATTTTGAAAAAACAATTGCAAAGGAACTTTTTGAGTCAAAAGAATTCCCTTGGGAGCTTCTGCCTCTTATTTCCGATTACATAATAGAGCTGGGAGCAAAGCTTGACCCTGAAAAGTTTAATAAAATCGGCGATAATGTCTGGATGGCAAAGAGTGCAAAGGTTGCACCCACAGCGTCTCTTAACGGGCCTCTTATTATAGATGAAGAGGCAGAGATTCGTCACTGTGCTTTTATCCGCGGTAATGCTATTGTTGGCAAGGGTGCTGTTGTGGGTAACTCCACAGAGCTTAAAAACTGCATTCTTTTTGACTGCGTGCAGGCTCCTCACTACAACTATGTAGGTGACAGTATCTACGGCTATAAGGCTCATACAGGCGCAGGTGTTATTGCTTCGAACTTAAAGGCTGACAAGTCCCTTGTTACTGTTAATTTCAGAGGCGAAAAAGTACCTACAGGCGTTAAAAAGTTTGGTGCTATGATTGGTGACTTCGGTGATATCGGCTGCAATACTGTTATGAATCCCGGCACAGTTATCGGCAGGGGTTCAAATGTTTATCCTCTCTCTTTTGTAAGAGGATATGTTGAGGCTAACTCTATCTACAAAAAGCAGGGCGAAGTTGTAGAGAAGTACTGATTGCTTGTACTTCGGCTTGTATACAATATTATATTTATATATGGAAGTCTCTCTGTGCTGATGTGCAGAGAGACTTTTGAGATAGATGAGAGCGTGTAGGGGACGATATTATCGTCCCAAAAGTTTTGTGCCAGAGGTGAGGTTTCGGGCGGATGATATCCGCCTCTACGCGAGAGAGCCGTGTTTGGCGTTTGTATATTTGTAGTGCGCCCTACGGGAAGGCAGGGGGTGTATGGTGCAGGGAAAGTGTTTTCTTACGAAAAAAGCGTATATAAAAGCGTATATAATAGGTATTGGTAGATAAATTTGGTGGAAATCGTTCACAAGTGATGTTTTTTTGAATGAATTTTTGATGTCAGATTTGTTTATTTTGATAAATCGTAATTTTCAAATTAGTGTTTACGGACTTTGAAACCACAATATATAGGTTGCTTACAAATAAAAACACAAAATTTTGTGTTGTGCAAATTTAACAAAAATTATGAAAAATATTTTCTTATTTTCTACAAGCGAAAAGTGCGGGAAAATAGCGAAAAGTATTGATTTTGCCTTATATATATATTATAATAAGCCCTGCGTGACTGCAATAAATGATATGCGATGACGCGGGAGGTTGCGGCGAACAGCCGGTTTTTCCGCTGAGTATGTCCGATTTCAAACCGGGCGAAAGTAAAATTTCACAGCACAAAACGGTCATTGGGGTTGCTATGCCCGTAGTGTGCACTTTTGCTTTTTTGGACTTCCCGGTTAACAAAAGTTAATCGGCTTTTTTAATGCAGGGTGATGAAACACCCGGCCGTGTGTAAAAGCTTCGGGTCCAAAGGGCAAGCTAGCCCGCCAACTAAAAAATATTTAAGGAGGCGTTTTTATGGCAGTCAAGGAAAAAATCAGAATCAGACTTAAGGGTTACGATCACCAGCTGGTTGATCAGTCAGCAGAGAGAATCGTGCAGACAGCTAAGCGTACAGGTGCAAGGGTTTCCGGTCCTGTTCCGCTTCCCACAGAGAAGCAGGTTGTTACAATTCTCCGTGCGGTTCACAAGTACAAGGATAGCCGCGAGCAGTTCGAGATGAGAACGCACAAGCGTCTTATCGACATCTTGAGACCCTCAAACAAAACTGTTGACGCTCTTACTAATCTGGAGCTCCCTGCCGGCGTTGAGATTGAGATTAAGTTCTAATTTGACTTAAGGTTCAGTTATCAACCTACAAGCAGACAGGGTCACGTCGGAGGATGACTACATCGCCCCCGACCAATAACCTAAATAAGGAGGAAATAAAAATGCAGAAAGCATTAATCGGCAAGAAGATCGGTATGACACAGATCTTCGACGAAAAGGGAAATGTAGTTCCCGTAACTGTTGTTGAAGCAGGCCCCTGCGTTGTTTCACAGAAGAAGACAGTTGGAACTGACGGCTACACAGCTGTTCAGATCGGTTTCGGTGACATGAAAGCTCACAAGGTTACCAAGCCCATGCAGGGTCACTTCAAGAAGGCAGATGTTGCCCCCAAGAAGGTTCTCAAAGAGTTCCGCTTTGACGATTGCGACGCATACAGCGTTGGCGATGTAATCAAGGCTGACATCTTCGAGGCAGGTATGAAGGTAGACGTTACCGGTACAAGCAAAGGTAAGGGCTACGCAGGCGTTATCAAGCGCTGGAACTTCGGCAGACTCAAAGAGACTCACGGTTCCGGTCCTGTTGCACGTCACGGCGGTTCTATGGGTGCTTGTTCTTCTCCCTCCAGAGTATGGAAGGGCAAGAAGATGGCTGGTCACCTCGGTGCTGAGAAGGTTACAGTTAAGAACCTCACAGTAGTTAAGATCGATGCTGAAAACAACCTCATCGCTATCAAGGGTGCTATTCCCGGTGCAAACGGCGGTTACGTTGTAATCAGAGACATCAAGTAATAGGGAGGAGGAGTAATAATGCCTAATGTAGCAGTATTAGATATGGCAGGTAAGAAGGTTGGCACAATCGACCTCTCCGATGCTATTTTCGGTATTGAGCCCAACGAGGCTGTTATGCACGATATGGTAGTTAACTACCTCGCAAACCAGAGACAGGGCACACAGTCCGCTCTCACAAGATCCGAAGTTTCCGGTGGCGGCAGAAAGCCTTGGAGACAGAAGGGTACAGGCCGTGCTCGTCAGGGTTCAACAAGAGCTCCCCAGTGGACTCACGGTGGCGTTGCATTCGCACCCAAGCCCAGAAGCTATCGCTTCACAGTTAACAAGAAGGTTAGAAGACTCGCTATGAAGTCTGCTCTTTCCGCAAAGTGCGCTGCAGAGGAGATCGTAATTCTCGATTCCCTCACAATGACAGAGTACAAAACAAAGACAGTTGCAGCAATGCTCACAGCTGTTGGCGCAGACAAGAAGACACTTATCGTTCTTCCCGAGGTTAACAACTTCGTTATCAAGTCTGCACAGAACATCGCAGGCGTTAAGACTGCACAGGTTAATACTATTAATGTATATGACATCCTCAATGCTGACAAGCTCGTTATCGTTAAGGATGCTGTTGCTAAGATTGAGGAGGTGTACGCATGATTTCTCATGACATTATCGTAAGACCTATCATTACTGAAAAGTCCATGATCGGTGCTACCGAGAAGAAGTACACTTTCGAGGTTGCAAAGAAAGCAGGTAAGATCGAAATCGCTCGTGCAGTTGAGGAGATCTTCAAGGTTAAAGTAGCTAAGGTTAACACAATCAATGTTCGCGGCAAGTTCCGCAGACAGGGTCGTTCTGAGGGCTACACAAGAAGCTGGAAGAAAGCAATCGTTACTCTTACAGCTGACAGCAAGAACATCGAATTTTTCGAAGGCATGATGTAAGGAGGAGCATAACAAATGGCTATTAAAGTTTTTAAGCCGACTACAAACGCTCGTCGTAACATGTCGGTTACTGATTACTCTATCCTTTCTAAGGTAGAGCCTGAAAAGAGCCTGCTTGCACCGCTGAAGAAGAATTCCGGTCGCAATAGCTACGGCAGAATCACCGTTCGTCACAGAGGCGGCGGTAACAGAAGAAAGTACCGTATCATCGACTTCAAGAGACAGAAGTTTGATGTTGTAGGTACAGTAATGACTCTCGAGTACGATCCTAACAGAAGCGCATTCATCGCTCTCGTTCAGTACGAGGACGGCGAGAAGGCTTACATCATCGCTCCCGAAGGTCTCAAGGTTGGCGATAAGGTAGTTTCCGGTGCAGAGGCTGACATCAAGGTTGGTAACGCACTTCCCCTCTACGCTATCCCCACAGGTACATTCATTCACAACGTTGAGCTTTATCCCGGCCGCGGCGCTCAGTTCGCTCGTGCAGCAGGTAACATGGCTCAGCTTATGGCTAAAGAAGACGGTATGGCTCTTCTCAGACTTCCTTCCGGCGAGCTTCGTAAGGTTCCCGCAGCATGTATGGCTACAATCGGTCAGGTTGGTAACACCGACCACGAGAACGTTAAGATCGGTTCCGCTGGTAGAAAGAGAAACATGGGTTGGAGACCCACAGTTCGTGGTTCCGTAATGAACCCCTGCGATCACCCCCACGGTGGTGGTGAGGGTAAGTCCCCCGTTGGTCGTCCCGGTCCTGTTACTCCCTGGGGTAAACCTGCTCTTGGTTACAAGACCAGAAAGACTCACAACCGCTCCGATAAGTATATCGTAAAGCGTAGAAACGGTAAGTAAGGTGTAAGAAAGGAGCTTATATACTATGAGTAGAAGCATGAAAAAAGGCCCTTTTGTACAGCCTGTACTGCTCAAAAGGGTTAAGGAAATGAACGCTGCTGGCGAGAAGAGAATTCTCAAGACTTGGTCCAGAAGCTCAACAATTTTCCCTGACTTTGTAGGTCACACATTTGCAGTCCACGATGGACGCAAGCACGTTCCTGTATATGTAACTGAAGATATGGTTGGTCACAAGCTCGGTGAGTTTGCTCCCACAAGAACCTTCAAGGGTCATGCAGGTTCCAAGACATCAAGATAAGCGGAAGGAGATCGAAGAAATGGAAGCTAAGGCATATCTTAATTATGTCCGTATTTCACCTCGTAAGGTTAGCATCGTTCTGGATCTTATCCGTGGCAAAGATGTTAAACTCGCAGAGGCAATTCTCAAGCACACACCCAAGGCAGCTTGCGAGCAGCTCTTAAAGCTTCTCAAGTCTGCTATTGCAAATGCTGAGAACAATCACGATATGGATACATCCAAGCTCTACGTTGCAGCTTGCAGCGTAAGCCAGGGTCCCACACTCAAGAGAATCCGTCCCCGTGCACAGGGCAGAGCCTTCAGAATCAACAAGAAGACTTCCCACATCACACTGGTTCTCAAAGAGAAAGAAAACTAAGAAGGAGGTAAATAGTCATGGGTCAGAAAGTTAATCCTCACGGCATACGTGTAGGCGTTATTAAGGACTGGGATTCACGCTGGTTCGCTAATAAGAAGGACTTCGGTGACACACTTGTTGAGGACTATAACCTCCGCAAGGAACTGAAGAAGCAGCTCTATGCTGCAGGCATCGCTAAGATTGAAATCGAGCGCGATGGCAAAAAGGTAAGAATTCACATTCACTGTGCAAAGCCCGGCATGATTATCGGTAAGGGCGGTGCAGAGATCGAGAAGCTTCGTCTCCAGTGCGAGAAGATGCTCGGCGGCAAGGCTTGTGCAATCAACATCGTAGAGGTTAAGATGCCTGATGTAAACGCACAGCTCGTTGCAGAGAGCATTGCACAGCAGCTCGAGCACAGAATTTCTTATCGTCGTGCTATGAAGCAGGCTATCGGCCGCGCTATGAGACTTGGTGCAAGAGGTATCAAGACACAGTGCTCCGGTCGTCTCGGTGGCGCAGAAATCGCTCGTTCTGAGCGTTATCATGAGGGTACAATCCCGCTGCAGACACTCCGTGCAGATATTGACTACGGTTTTGCAGAGGCTAATACCACATACGGCAAGATCGGCGTAAAGGTATGGCTTTATAAGGGCGAGGTTCTCGGTTACACAAACAACCAGAGAAACAACGATCGTCCCAGAAGAAATCGCAGGGAAGGGGGCAATAAATAATGCTGATGCCCAAAAGAGTTAAGTACAGAAGAGTACACAGAGGCCGTATGACCGGTAAGGCTTACCGCGGTAACACAGTTACTTACGGTGAGTTCGGTCTTCAGGCATTAGAGCCCTCCTGGATCACATCCAATCAGATCGAGGCAGCTCGTATCGCTATTAACCGTTATTGTAAGAGATTCGGTAAGGTTTGGATCAAAATCTTCCCCGACAAGCCCGTAACAGCTAAGCCCGCTGAAACCCGAATGGGTTCCGGTAAAGGTTCACCCGAGTACTGGGTAGCAGTTGTTAAGCCCGGCAGAGTTATGTTCGAACTCGCAGGCGTAGATGAGAAGATCGCTCGTGAGGCTATGCGTCTTGCAGCTAACAAGCTTCCCATCAAGTGCAAATTCGTTAAAAAATCTGATCAGGAGGTACAGCAGTAATGAAAGCAGCAGAACTTAAGAAAATGAATGCTTCCGAGCTTCAGAAGAAGCTTGCTGACCTCAAAGAGGAGCTTTTTAACCTCAGATTCCAGCTTGCTATCAATCAGCTCGAGAACCCCATGCGTATTCAGGCTGTAAAGAAGGACATCGCTAGAGTTTCTACCGTTCTTCGTCAGCTCGAGCTCGAAGCTCAGAACTAAGGGAGGACGAAAAAATGGATAGAAATATGAGAAAAACAGTTATCGGTAAGGTTGTAAGCAACAAGATGGATAAGACCATCGTTGTAGCAATCGAGGATAGCGTAAAGCATAAGCTTTACAACAAGATCGTTAAGCGTACAGTTAAGTACAAGGCTCACGATGAAGAGAACATCTGCAGCATTGGCGATAGAGTAAAGATTATGGAGACTCGTCCCCTCTCCAAAGATAAGAGATGGAGACTTGTTGAGATCGTTGAGAAAGTTAAGTAAGGAGGGAACACGATGATTCAGCAGCAGACATATTTGAAGGTTGCCGATAACACAGGTGCAAAAGAGCTTATGTGTATCCGTGTTCTCGGTGGTACCAGAAGAAAGTATGCAAACATCGGTGATGTAATCGTTGCTTCTGTTAAGAAGGCTGCTCCCGGCGGCGTTGTTAAGAAGGGTGACGTTGTAAAGGCTGTTGTAGTACGCTCCGCTAAGGGCGTTCGCAGAAACGACGGCACATACATCCGTTTCGATGAGAATGCAGCAGTTATTATTAAGGAAGATAAGAACCCCAAGGGTACTCGTATCTTCGGACCGGTAGCAAGAGAGCTTCGTGATAAGGATTATCTCAAGATTCTTTCTCTCGCTCCCGAAGTACTTTAATGGAGGTGTCAACAATGTCTAAAGTTCATGTAAAAACAGGTGACACCGTCATTGTTATGAGCGGTAAAGATAAGGGCAAGAAGGGCAAGGTTCTTGCTGTTAGCCCTAAGGAAGGCAAAATCATTGTTGAGAAGATCAATATGGTTTCCAAGCATGTTAAGCCCAGAAAGATGGGTGAGCAGGGTGGTATCATCAAGGCTGAGGGTGCATTCTATGCATGCAAGGCTCAGATCTACTGCTCTTCCTGCAAACAGCCTTCAAGAGTTGCATATAGCGTAGCAGAAGACGGCACAAAGACCAGAATCTGCGCTAAGTGCAAGAAAGCACTTTGATAAGGAGGACACATAGAGATGGCAAGACTTAAAGATTTCTATAATAAGGAAGTTGCTCCTGCTCTTCAGAAGAAGTTCTCCTACAAGAGCGTAATGCAGATTCCCAAGCTCGATAAAATCGTTATCAACATTTCCAGCGGTGAGGCTAAGGATAACTCCAAGATGATGGATGCTATCTGCACAGACCTCGGCACAATCACAGGCCAGAAGCCTATGATCTGCTATGCTAGAAAGTCCGTTGCTAACTTTAAGCTCCGTGAGGGTATGGCTATTGGTGCAAAGGTTACACTCAGAGGCGAGAGAATGTATGAGTTCCTCGACAGATTCTTCAATGTAGCACTTCCCAGAGTTCGTGACTTCAGAGGTATCAATGCTAACTCCTTCGACGGCCGTGGTAACTACAACATGGGCGTTAAGGAACAGCTTATTTTCCCTGAAATCGACTACGATAAGATCGACAAAATCCGCGGTATGGACATTTGCTTTGTTACAACCGCTAAGACAGACGAAGAGGCTCGTGAGTTACTCACACTTATGGGCGCTCCCTTCGCAAAGTAAGGAGGTATAACCGTGGCAAAGACAGCTATGAAAATCAAGCAGCAGAGAACTCAGAAGTTCTCTACAAGAGAATACTCCAGATGCAAGATCTGTGGTAGACCCCACGCTTATCTCCGTAAGTTCGGCATTTGCCGTATTTGCTTCCGTGAACTCGCTTACAAGGGCGAAATTCCCGGTGTAAAGAAAGCAAGCTGGTAATTCATCAAAGGAGGAAATTATAAATGCAGATTACTGATCCTATTGCTGACCTTCTTACCAGAATCCGTAATGCAAGCTCAGCAAAACACGACACAGTTGATATCCCTGCATCAAATATGAAGAAGGCAATTTGCCAGATTCTCCTTGATGAAGGCTATATCAAGAATTTCACAGTTACAGAAGACGGCAAGCAGGGCATCATCACAGTTGTTCTCAAGTACGGCGAGGCTAAGACTCCCGTTATTACAGGACTCCGCCGTGTATCCAAGCCCGGCCTGCGTATTTATACCGACGTAGAGAATATGCCTAAGGTTATCAAAGGCCTTGGCGTTGCTATCATCTCCACATCCAAGGGCATCATGACAGACCGTCAGGCTCGCAAGGAGAATGTTGGCGGCGAGGTTCTTGCGTTTGTTTGGTAAGGAGGTGCGAAGATGTCTCGAATTGGAAGAAAACCTATAAATATTCCCGCCGGTGTAGAAGCTAAGTTCGAAGCAGGCGTTATGACTGTTAAGGGACCCAAGGGTACTCTTACACAGAACATTCACCCCAACATGCAGGTTGAGGTAAACGGTGCAGAGATTAACGTTACTCGTCCCAATGACGATAAGGAAAATCGCTCACTTCACGGTTTAACAAGAACACTCATCTTCAACATGGTTGTAGGTGTATCCGAGGGCTACAAGAAAGAGCTCGACGTTAACGGTGTTGGTTACCGTGTACAGAAGCAGGGTAAGGATCTCGTTATGAACCTTGGTTATTCTCATCAGGTAATTATGTCTGATAACGAGGATATCACAATCGAGGTTCCCGGTCCTAACAAAATCATTATCAACGGCATTGACAAGCAAAAGGTAGGTCAGTTTGCTGCCGAAGTTCGTGCTAAGCGTCCCCCCGAGCCTTACAAGGGCAAGGGCATCAAGTATGTTGATGAGGTTATTCGCCGCAAGGAAGGCAAAGCCGGTAAGAAGTAATTTAAGGAGTGAATTAAAATGGTTAAAAGACCTGATACAAAAAAGGCTCGTATTCAGCGCCACAAGAGAGTTCGTGGCAAAGTCAGCGGTACAGCAGACTGTCCCCGTCTTTGTGTATATCGCTCCACCAATAACATCTACGCTCAGATCATTGATGACGTAAAGGGTGTTACACTGGTTTCTGCTTCTTCACTCGATAAGAGCATTGAAGGCAATGGCGGTAACAAAGAGGCTGCAAAAGCAGTTGGTATGCTCGTAGCAGAGCGTGCAAAGGAAGCAGGCATCACAGATGTTGTTTTCGACAGAGGCGGTAATATCTACCACGGCCGTGTTAAAGAATTGGCCGAAGGCGCTCGTGAGAGCGGCCTCAATTTCTAAGGAAGAGGAGGAATTACTTTGGCTATTATTGACGCATCCACAATGGATCTTAAAGAGCGTGTAGTTGCTATCAACCGTGTATCTAAGACAGTTAAGGGCGGACGTATTTACAAGTTCGCTGCTCTCGTAGTAGTAGGTGATGGCGAAGGCACAATCGGCTTTGGTATTGGTAAAGCCGGCGAAGTTCCCGATGCAATCCGCAAGGGCATCGAGGACGCAAAGAAGAATCTTGTAAAGATTTCTCTTCGTGGTACAACAATCCCTCACGAAGTTATCGGTGAGTACGGCGCAGGCAGAGTTCTTATGAAGCCCGCTGCACCCGGTACCGGTGTTATCGCAGGTGGTCCTGTTCGTGCAGTCCTTGAGGTTGCTGGTGTTAAAGACATCAGAACAAAGGCTCTTCGTTCTAACAACCCCTGCAACGTAGTTCGTGCTACATTCCAGGGACTTCAGGCTCTCCGCTCTGCTGAGCAGGTAGCAGCTATCAGAGGCAAGTCCGTTAAGGAAATTCTGTAAGGAGGGCCGCATAATGAAAATTACTTTGGTTAAAAGCCTTATCGGCTCTAAGAAAGATCAGATCGCAACCGCACACGCACTTGGTCTTCGCAAGATCGGCGACGTAACAGTTCAGCCTGACAACGCACAGACACAGGGCAAGGTTAAGAAGATCATTCACCTCATTTCGGTTGAAGCTTAATAGGGAGGTGCGAATATGAGATTACATGATTTATCTCCTGTAGAGGGCTCCAAGAAGTCCGCTAAGAGAATCGGTAGAGGTCACGGCTCCGGTCAGGGTAAGACTGCCGGTAAGGGTCACAAGGGCCAGAAGGCAAGAGCAGGCCGTGGTATGAGAATCGGTTTTGAAGGCGGTCAGATGCCCCTTCAGAGACGTATTCCTAAGCGCGGTTTTAACAATATCTTCGCAAAGAATATTGTTTCCGTTAACGTAGGTACACTCGAAAAATTTGACAACGGCACAGTTGTTAATGTAGAGGCACTTGTTGCAGCAGGTATCGTTAAGAACTCCTTTGATGGCGTTAAGATCCTTGGCAACGGCACACTCACAAAGAATCTGACAGTTCAGGTTTCTGCTTATTCCGAATCTGCTAAGGCAAAAATCGAGGCCGCAGGCGGAAAGGCAGAGGTGATCTAATTGTTTAAGACAATCAGAAACGCTTGGTCTATTCCTGATGTAAGAAAGAAGATCTTTTTTACTCTTCTTATTCTTGTAATTTACAGAATCGGTTGCGTTATTCCCGTTCCGCTGGTTGATGTAAACAACCTTACAAACATCTTCGGTGACGGTTCCAACAACAGCAACCTTCTCGCTTACCTCGACACCATCTCCGGTGGTGCTATGGGTAACGCAACACTTTTTGCTATGGGTATCACACCCTACATCAACAGTTCAATTATTATTCAGCTTCTCTGCGTTGCTATTCCCGCTCTTGAGAGACTCTCAAAAGAGGGTGAGGACGGCAGAAAGAAGATTGCAACAATTACCCGTTACCTCACAGTAGGTCTTGGTCTTATCCAGGGTACAGCATTCTTCTTCTACCTCAAGGCTTCCGGTCTTGTTCTTGCAGACAAGGGCACATTCGCAATGTGGTTTGCTGCTTTTGTAATTGTTCTTTCTTTCACAGCAGGTACTGCACTTATCATGTGGCTCGGTGAGCAGATCAACACAAAGGGTATCGGTAACGGTATCTCTATGATCCTCTTCGCAGGTATCGTAGCAGGTCTTCCCAAGATGCTCTACTATATGTTCCCCCTCAATGATTACGCTATCTCTGATATTACTCCTCAGGGTAGCTACTGGACACAGGCTTCTGTATTCGGTAAGACACAGTACTTCATTCTTGTTCCCGTATTCATTCTCCTCTTCCTTGCTATGATCTGGGTTATCACCTTCATGCAGGATGCAGAGAGAAGAATTCCCGTACAGTATGCAAAGAGAGTTGTTGGCAGAAAGATGTACGGCGGTCAGTCCAGCAACCTTCCCATCAAGGTTGCAATGGGTGGCGTTATGCCCGTTATCTTCGCTTCTTCTATCCTCTCTATTCCCAGCACAATTGCTATGTTTGTTAAGAATCCTACTCCCGGTTGGCAGAAGTTCTTCCAGGCATTCAGCCCTTCAGGTTGGCTTTACCTTGTACTGAGCTTCCTTATGATTCTTGCATTTGCATACTTCTACACAACTATTCAGTATAATCCTATTGAGATGGCTAACAATCTCAAGCAGAATAATGGTACTATCCCCGGCATTCGCCCCGGTAGCCACACTGCAGACTTCATTAAGAAGATTCTCTCCAGAATCACACTTATTGGCGCTCTGTTCCTTGCTTTCATCTACCTTGTTCCCTCAATCTACACCGCAGTTGCTAAGATGACACTTCTCTCTATGGGTGGTACATCTATCATCATCGTTGTTGGTGTTGCACTTGAGACAGTTAACCAGCTTGAAAGCCAGATGATGATGCGTCATTACAAGGGTTTCTTGGACTGATCTAATTTAAAAGGAGAGTAGGATTATGAATATTATTCTCTTAGGTGCACCCGGTGCCGGCAAAGGCACACAGGCAGCAGTTATCTGCGAGCACCTTAATATCCCCACTATCTCTACTGGTAATATTATCAGAGAGGCGCTGAGAACCGGCACAGAGATGGGCCTTAAGGCTAAGTCCTTTATGGATGCAGGCCAGCTCGTTCCTGACGAGGTTGTTATCGGTATCATCGAGGAGAGACTTCAGGCAGACGACTGCAAGGGTGGTTTTATCCTCGACGGTTTCCCCAGCACAATTCCTCAGGCCGAGGCTCTGGACAATATGGGCGTTGTTATCGACAAGGTAATCGATATCGAAGTACCCGACGAGACAATCGTTACAAGACTGTCCGGACGCCGCGTTTGTGAAAAGTGTGGCAGACCTTACCACATTGTGGACCTTAAACCTCAGGTTGAAGGTGTTTGCGACGATTGCACAGGCGCCCTTATTCAGCGCAAGGACGATCACATTGATACCGTTAAGGCAAGACTTGACATCTACCACTCCGAGACAGAGCCCCTTAAGGATTACTACGGTAAGCAGGGCAAACTCTTCATCGTTGAGGGTCAGGCAAAGGTTGAGGACACAACCGCTTTAACGCTCAAGGCACTTGAGGCTTAATCTATGGTAGTTGTAAAGACTGCACGCGAGCTTGAGCATATGCGTCAGGCTTGCAGGATTTCCGCTAATGCTTTAAAGCTGGCGGGTCAGGCGGTTGAGCCGGGTGTTTCGACACTTGAGATTGATACTCTTATCCATAAATACATCGAGAAAGAAGGCGCCCGCGCCTCCTTTCTCGGGTATGGCGGCTTCCCTAAGAGTTCTTGTATCTCTGTAAATAATGTGGTTATCCATGGCATACCAAATAAGAACTGCATTCTTAAAGAGGGTGACATCGTCTCTATTGATGTTGGTGCTTTCTTTGAGGGTTACCATGGCGACAACGCCTACACGTTCCCCTGCGGTAAGATTTCAGACGAGGCTGCGGCTCTGCTCAAAGCCACTGAGGAATCTCTTTACGAGGGCATTAAAGCCGCTCTTGCAGGTAACAGAGTAGGAGATATAGGCCACGCAGTTCAGAGCTATGTCGAAGCTCGCAGTTACTCGGTGGTACGAGATTTTGTCGGCCACGGCGTAGGTGCGAATTTACACGAAGAACCAAGCGTACCAAACTATGGCACTCCCGGTCGAGGCGTGCGACTCGTTCCTGGTATGACTATTGCCATTGAGCCCATGATTAATATGGGTACTCACAAAGTAAGGGTTCTTGATGACGAGTGGACTACCGTCACAGAAGACGGAAGCCTCTCTGCTCACTTTGAGCATACAATCGTAATTACTCCCGACGGTCCTAAAATCCTTACGATTGCGGACAACGAGGTGAAGTTATGAGCGTGAGTCAGGGCTCTATTGTCAGAGCTCGTGCAGGACGGGACAAAGACAACTTCTTTGTAGTCCTTGAGGTATCTGATGGATACGCTTTGATCGCAGACGGAAAACGCCGCAAGGTAGAAAATCCCAAACGAAAAAAGCTTATTCACCTGAGTGAGACCAAAACCACTCTGACAGAAACAATGGATACTAACCGCAAAATAAGAAAAGCTCTTTCCGATTTTTCGGAAGGCACACTTTAAGGAGGTTATATTATGTCAAAGCAGGATGTTATCGAAATAGAAGGTACAGTAACGGATGCTCTTCCCAATGCACAGTTCAAGGTAGAGCTCCCCAACGGCCACTCAATTCTGGCTGTTATTTCCGGAAAGCTTAGAATGAACTTCATTCGTATTCTTCCCGGTGACAAGGTTACAGTGGAGATGTCTCCCTATGACCTGACAAGAGGTAGAATCACTTGGAGATCCAAGTAAGTAAACACACAATGATTTTTAGAAAGGAATGATTATTCATGAAAGTCAGACCTTCAGTTAAGAAAATTTGCGAAAAGTGCAAGGTAATCAAGAGAAAAGGCAGAGTTATGGTAATCTGCGAGAATCCTAAGCACAAGCAGAGACAGGGCTAATAACCCATTGGGTCGAAAGACTTTGGTCAAGGTAAAGCCTTGACAACACTATTTTAAATTTTACTTAATTTTTATATGGAGGTGCAACCAATATGGCTCGTATAGCAGGCGTTGACTTGCCCAGAGACAAGAGAGTTGAAATCGGACTCACTTACATCTACGGCATTGGTAGAAAAACTGCAAACGATATTATTGCTGCAACAGGTATTAATCCTGACACTCGTGTGAGAGATCTCACAGAAGATGATATTTCCAAACTCAGAGACTATATTGACCAGAATTGCCGCGTAGAAGGTGACCTTCGCCGTGACATCGCATTCGACATCAAGAGACTCGTAGAAATCGGCTGTTACCGTGGCGTTCGTCACAGAAAGGGTCTCCCTGTAAGAGGACAGCGCTCCAAGACAAACGCTCGTACTCGTAAGGGTCCCCGTAAGACAATGGCTAACAAGAAGAAGTAAGGAGGGAAACACGAAATGGCAGTAAAGACCGCTAAGAAGGCTGTTCGTCGCCGCCGCGAGAAGAAGAATATTGAGCGCGGTGCAGCACACATCCAGTCTACTTTCAACAACACAATTGTTACAATTTCCGATGTACAGGGTAACGCAATTTCCTGGGCATCTGCAGGCGAACTCGGTTTCCGTGGTTCCCGTAAGTCTACTCCCTTTGCAGCACAGTCTGCTGCAGAGACAGCTGCTAAGGCAGCTATGGAGCACGGCCTCAAGTATGTTGATGTATACGTAAAGGGCCCCGGCCAGGGTCGTGAGGCAGCTATCAGAGCATTACAGACCGCAGGTCTCGAAGTTACAATGATCAAAGACGTAACTCCGATTCCCCACAACGGATGCCGTCCTCCCAAGAGAAGACGCGTATAAAAGGAGGTAACTATTATGGCAAAGAATATGCAGCCTATTGCAAAGCGTTGCAGAACACTCGGTATTTCCCCTGCTGTTATGGGTTACGCAGGCAAGTCCTCTAACAAGAACCCCGGCGGCACAATGAGAAGAAAGAAGAGCGAGTACTCAATGCAGCTCACAGAGAAGCAGAAGGTTAAGTTCATCTACGGTATCCTCGAGAAGCAGTTCAGAGCTTACTATGAGAAGGCTGAAAAGGCTGAGGGTAAGACAGGTGAGGAGCTCCTCACAATTATCGAGAGAAGACTTGACAACGTAGTTTTCAGACTTGGTCTCGCTTCCACAAGACGTGAGGCAAGACAGCTTGTTTCTCACGCTCACTTCACAGTAAACGGTAAGAAAGTTAACATTCCTTCCTATCTTATCAAGGTTGGCGATGTTATCGAGGTTAAAGAGTCCAGCCGCTCCACAACTCGCTTTAAGGCTATCGCTGATGGCCAGACAGCAGCTGTAGCAGCTCCCAAGTGGCTCCAGAAGGATGCTAACCTTCTCGGTGGTAAGGTTATCGCTGCTCCTCAGAGAGACGATATCGACTTCCCCGTAGAAGAGCACCTCATCGTTGAGTTGTACTCCAAGTAATCCCTTTTTTAGTAGGTTTACAAAACATCTCAGCATGATGCTGAAAAATGTTAAGGAGGATGCACATGATCGAAATAGAAAAGCCCAGAATCAATGTTGAAGAATTATCAGCAGACGGTAAATACGGTCGCTTTGTTGTTGAGCCTCTCGAGAGAGGCTTCGGCGATACACTCGGCAACGGCCTCAGAAGAGTACTGCTCTCATCCCTTGAGGGTGTAGCAGTAACATCCATTAAGATTGACGGCGTACTCCACGAGTTCTCCACAATCGATGGTGTTAAAGAGGATGTTACAGAGATCGTTCTGAATATGAAGAGCCTTGTTGCTAAGCTTTCCTGCAATGGTCCCAAGGTTGTTGAGATCACAGCAGAAGGTCCCTGTAATGTAACAGCTGATATGATCAAATGTGACAGCGAGGTAGAAATTCTTACTCCCGACCTTCACATCGCAACACTCGGCGAAAACGCAAAACTCAATATGGAGATCACTCTGGACAGAGGCAGAGGCTATGTTCCTGCAGAAAAGAACAAGGCTCTCTCCGGTAACAACGTTATCGGTGTTCTGCCTGTTGACTCCATTTATACACCTGTGCTCAAGTGCAACTACACAGTTGACAACACCCGTGTAGGTCAGATCACTGACTACAACAAGCTCACACTCGATGTTTGGACAAACGGTGTTCTTAACGCACAGGAAGCTGTATCCCTTGCAGCAAAGGTTCTCACAGAGCACCTTAACCTCTTTGTTGACCTCTCTGAGAGAGGCAGTCAGGATGTTATGGTTGTAAAAGAGGACTCCAGCAAGGAGAAGGTTCTCGAGATGACAATTGACGAGATGGATCTTTCCGTTCGTTCCTTCAACTGCCTCAAGCGTGCAGGTATCGACACTGTTGAAGACCTCATCGCTAAGAGCGAAGAAGAAATGATGAAGGTTCGTAACCTTGGTAGAAAGTCCCTTGAGGAAGTTATGCAGAAGCTTGCTTCCCTCGGCTTTAGTCTCCACTCAGAGGACGACTGATAAACCCTTTTTATAAATCGTTAAAGGAGTGAATTTAAATGCCCGGTACAAGAAAGCTCGGAAGAACTACTGCTCACAGAACAGCAATGCTCAGAGCAATGGTAACCTTCCTTTTCGAAAACGGTAAGATAGAGACCACAGTTACTCGTGCTAAAGAGGTTTCCTCTATGGCAGAGAAAATGATCACCATCGCTAAGGAGAACAATCTTCACAACAAGAGACTCGTTATGTCTTTCGTAACAAAAGAGGACGTAGCTCACAAGCTCTTCACAGAGATTGCTCCCAACTACAAGGACAGAAACGGTGGCTACACACGTATCACTAAGATCGGTCCCCGTCGTGGTGACGCAGCAGAGATGGCAATCATCGAGCTTATCTGATCAATCTATTGAACTATAAAAGGGGACAGCAAAGGTTTAAGCCTTGCTGTCCCTTTATACACTTTTTTATTTAAAAGAATATCCGCCCGTGGCGCAGTTGGATAACGCAGCAGATTCCGATTCTGAAGATCGGGGGTTCGAATCCCTTCGGGCGGGCCAGTAAAACGGAGTCAATCCCTTTTGGGATTGGCTCTGTTTTGATATCTTGAAAATGCGAAGGGATTCGAACACTGAGAGGGTGAGAAGCGTATAGAAAACAGTTCTGTGAACTGTTTTTAGCTTCGAAGTCCGCAGAAGCTGTGCTTCAAGGACAGATGACTTGCACCAAGGGTGCATAGGCATCATCCCTTCGGGCGGGCCATAAAAAAAGTCGCTTTTGTCTACCAAGGCAAGAGAGGTTTTTCTTGTATTTACTTGAAAATTTGTAGTTTTGTGATAAACTAAAATAAACTCAACTTTATCTGCTGGATTAAGCACCAGACCGATAATAATGGAAGGAGAAACACAGAATGAAAAGAATTATCAGTTTTGTTATATCGCTTTTAATTATTATTGCTATGATGTTATCACTATCTTCTTGCGATTTCGGAAGCAAGCGAGTAACTGATGTTAAGCAATACGGAAAATTTGAAGATTATATAGAATTACCTGAGTTTTTCCCGGACTCTGTTGAAGATTATTCCGTAAATGGGTATGCCTATAATTTGGAGGCGTGGATGGACGTTTGTCACGAAATCTTCTTAGATATCACCGTAACTGAAAGCCAATTTGATGAGCTTCTTTCTGAAGTTATGAGCAATAGTGTGGAATGCTATTATTCCGAAGGATTCTACGAAGTTGTTTTTCAAGACTCTTATACCATTTTTATTGATGATAACGACGAAGAACGAGTGGTCGGCTATGCTGATATAGAAAAAATAATCTACAATCCTGAATCTTATCGAATCGTATTTGTTTCCTTTCATGCTAACGATACAGGAGTGTATCCTTTGAAGGATGTTGCATATTTTAACTGTTTTAATATTGATGAAAATGAGTACGTAAAGCATTTGAAAGACAACTAATAGAACAACACTACTTTTGGTCTTTCCTGCCCTACTTACACTACTTTTAGTTGCTCTTTCGAACTAAGTGTGCCTTGCGGCACGATAAGCGCTCTGCGAGCGATGATATATGCCTTCGGCATATGAAGGAACGGATATTATATCATATTTGCAGAGCAAATATATCATGCGGCTTGCCGTATATCATATCGTGTCAGCGATATATCATTGAAAAACATAGCATTTTATGATATAATGCCGTTGAAAGAAGGTGTATTTATGTCCGAAAACAAATTACTTGACTTATCTTTTGAATTTGCGGTTGCTATTGTTAATCTTGTTGACGGCGTAACTGCACCGAAAAGCTCCTATATGACCGATCAGCTTGCAAGGGCAGGCACGTCGGTCGGTGCGAATATCCACGAAGCACAATACGCACAGAGTAAGAAAGACTTTGTGGCAAAATTAGAGATTGCACTCAAAGAATCCAACGAAACAAGCTATTGGTTAAAACTGATGTTTAAAACCAAAAGAATAGATTCAGCCACATACCTATACACAGAAAAACTTTGCGGCAATATCCGCAGACTTTTGATTGCATCCTGCAGAACAGCAAAGGAGAATGTGAAATGAAAAGGTCGTTTTGCATACTACTATTGTTTTCTCTTATTATTTCTTTAACTGCTTGCGCCGGGATGTCAGTTTCGAATAAAATGTATAATGAAATTTCTAAGTATGTTACTGATAATATGAATTCATTTAATCCCACAAAAGAAAATGAATTTTACGATTATGAAGCAACGGGACTTAGCATTGGTGGAGTATATTACGGATATTATTATTCAGCTGAGAACGAGATCCTCTTACCAGACTTTTGTTGCGGCAACGACTTTGAAATAATCAAAAATGATGTGTACGAAGATGATGGTGGCGTATATTTCGGAAAACCTAATAACGGCACAGATTGGTGTTTCGTAAAGAATATATTTGGCAACTGGTATTATTATGAATTGCACTGGGGTTGAGGATGAGCTTATGGTATACTTTTGATGTTTTTTACCTTTGCTCAACAGCTGATTTGTACTTTTACAACTTCTCTTACAGCAAAAAGGAGCCAATCTCTTTTGAGATTGGCTCTATAAACACCTACAAGGACAATAGAGATTAGTAATTTCGAGGTGATAAACTTGTTTTATGGAGCCACTATATTGATTGTGATTTTAAACTTATGCTTATATTTTGCTGTAAGAGGCAGTATATGGGATTTTTTCAGATTCAATAAGTTGAGTAAGAGTAACATTCGCAAGAATAAAAAAGGCTTCAAAAATTACTGGTTTTATCAGGAGATAAACAAGATTAAACCTTTGGGTTGGATGTACTTTGCCAATATAATCTACTTTTTTCTGACTTTATTTTATACGGTGTTTGCTCTGTCTTTGGGATATATAAAGATTTTACAGCCTGTATTTTTTATTGTCTCTATTATAATTTGCTTAATACAAATCCCAACTACTATATGGTCTGTGTATTACGACAATCTATATGCCTTCGGTAAAGCCTTTGTGTTGTGTCGAAGATTTCCCGATGCACGCAGATACTTGAGAACTCCCCTTGACTATGTTTATCCTTGGGTGATTACAGGGCTTCTGATTTGCTTGTCCCTTGAAGAAATGTGTTTATAGGGGTGATATTATGCCTACTGATTACAACAAACTTTACTCAAAAATATTCGATATAATGGGGGATTTGACTCCCCTCAAAGTTGATTGTGGCAGACTTTGCTCGGGTGCTTGCTGCAAGGGTGACGAGTCTGTCGGTATGCATCTTTTTCCATTTGAGGAGAGTTCTCTCAATGTTACGGAGAATAAGGAAAATGGTGTTCGTCTGGCTGTGTGCAACGGCACTTGCGACAGAAATAATCGACCACTTTCCTGCAGGATTTTTCCGTTTTTCCCTACAGTTGACGAGAGGGGAAGGGTTTATATCGAGGCAGATATGAGAGCATACAGGCTTTGTCCTTTGGTGTCTCATATTGACGAGGTGGAGTTTGACAAACGCTTTTTTAAAGCTCTCAAAAAAGTCGGAAAACTCCTTGCAAAAGACGAGGCTTGTCTTGAGTTTATGCGTGATGTCACCGCTGAGATTGATACATTCAAAGCATTCTTTGAAGATAATAAATAATAAATAATAAAAACACCCCACAGGAATTTTCTCACTCCTGTGGGGTTTGCTGATTTCATACTGTGTTTTTCTGTTTTATTCTTCTACAAGAACGCCGTAAACGTTATCTTCGGTATAGGGATAGGGATCGTTAATAGAATTATTAGCGTCGCCACAAAGAATGAGTCCTTCGTTGGTAATTTCTACAACTCGGTGAGCCAGTGTGAAGGAGAAGCCGTCCTGCTTGTAGTTTGCAAGAACGATGTCACCAACCTCGATTGTGTTGAAGTCAACCTTCTCGAAGCGGTATGTCTGACCCATCTCAAGAGCGGGATACATTGAATTAGAGGTAATCTTGTAGTAGGTGACCTCGTTATTTTCGGGAGCGTTAAGAGTGAGAGCAATTCTGCTGTCGGAAGAAGGTGCATCGGCAAAACGGAAGTTCTCTAAAATCATTGTATATCCGTCTTCTACTGACGAGATTGAAACCGCATCCCACTTTCCGTCTCTGCAAAGATAATCAATGTAGATGTTATTATCTGTTAAAATCTGTTTGCAGGGGAAGGTCTTGCCATGAAGGTCGAAGGTGTTGTCGACTGCGTTGCCGTCTGTTGTAATAATAGAAAGGATATTTTCTGCAATCTGAACGTCAAAAGAATTCATATCGCCTATGTTGTTGACCCATTCTCCCTCTGCAAAAATACAGGGTTTGTCGCCTGCGGAGTAGTTTGTGTTGTATCGGATGATATAGTCGAGTTTTTCTGTTTCGCTGATAAGGCTGAAGTAGGAGTAAGAGACATCTGAGTAGATTTCAATGTAATAGTCTTGAACGATGTTACCATCTTCACCATAGAAACGGAAGGACTTGAAAGCGTAATCTGAACGCAGATATGTAAGAAAATCCTCGTAGGTTGCACTTGATGTTACGGATGCCTGCGGAGTATTAGGTTGAGCAACATTGCCGATTGGGTTGTTCTGGGGTATTGCAGAATTATCGGAAGAAGAACTGCAACCTGTGAACACCAAAAGGCTCATGCAAAATACTAAGAGAACTGCAAAAATTCGTTTCATAAAAATCTCTCCTTTGTTTTATTGTTTAATTATACCATTACTTACATAAAAGGTAAAGAGGGGAACAAGACGAAAAAGAAAAAGGCGGCCATACAGGTCGCCTTTTGGAATTAAATATTATTTGCTGTGCAGAAGGATGTGAGGGCTTTGAAGTAGCCTTCGGTGTCTACAAGGTAAGAGAGGCCGTGGCCTGCTTTTGGTACTGTGTAGAGTAGTTTTTTTGAGCTGCAGGCATCGTAAACTCTGCGACTCATATCGCAGGGGACAAAGTCGTCGTCTTCGCCGTGAATGAAGATAATAGGTACTTTGCAGCGTTTCATTGCCTCCAAGGGAGAGGTTTCGCCGAGTCTGAAATGGCCGAAAACTCTTGCCGCCAACTTCATAAACGGATACACAAGCTTTGGGGGCAGACCGCTTTCGGCGGTAACCTTCTGAATAATCTCTTTGGGTGTTGAGTAACTGCAATCGGCAAGGATACACACTACATTTTCGGGTAAATCTCTGCCTGCGGCGGTCAGCACAGTAGCACCGCCCATAGAGATACCTGTAAGGATAATCTTGGTGTCTTTGCCGTTTTGTGCGATAATAAAGTCAATCCAGCTCAGCACATCACGGCTTTCGTTTATGCCGAAGGTTATGGTTTTGCCTTCGCTTTTGCCCGAGGCTCTTTGGTCAACAAGAAGAACATTTCGCTTTAAACGGAAGCATCGCTGTACTCCTCCGCAGAGGTCTCTTTCGCCTGTACCGCGGTAGCCGTGGAACATAAGCTCTACCGGTGCTCCTTTTTCGTATTCGTAGTATTTTCCGCAAAGTTTCAGACCATCAAAAGAGGTTGTACAAACTTCTTTGTGGGTAAGTTTTCTGGTTTCTTTCATCCAGCTTATCATCTGCTCACGATACGGGTCGTAGATTTCTCCTTCGGGAGTGGGATATTCCTCGGTACTCTTAACTTTTCTGTTGTTGTAGAAGGTGACACGATAGCATACGATAGTCAGCGAAATCACCACGGACACTATCACTGTGAGTAAGACTACAAAAATAATATTTAATGCCAGCATATTCACTGCTCCTTTCTACCTTATGTTGAGCATTATATCACTAATTATTCCCATAATCAATGAGACTTGCATAATATTTACACCTTGTTTAAATAATAAAGTATGCAAATACTTTTTAAAAGGATGATTTTATGATTGAGCAGGATACCATAAAGCTTCTTCGCGAATGCGATGCAGGAATTAAGATGGGAGTTTCTTCCATTAATGATGTACTCTCTATGGCAAGAGACGAGGATTTTAAAAAGCTCCTTAACTACTGCAAGGATGAACACGCAAAACTTCAAGGCGAGGTAGAACAGCTTCTTGGTGAATACGGCGATGAGGGCAAAGACCCCAATCCTATGGCAAAGGGAATGTCCTGGTTCAAAACAAATGTTAAGCTTGGACTCAACGACTCGGATAAAACCATAGCATCCCTTATGACAGACGGTTGTAATATGGGAGTTAAGTCCCTTAACCGTTATCTTAATCAGTACGAAGCCGCCGAAGAGAAGGTAAAAGACATTACAAAGCGGCTTATAAATTTAGAAGAAAAGCTGACTATTGATATAAGGGACTATCTGTAAAGCGGAAGGGACGATAATATCGTACTGCAATAAATATCGTCTGTTGCCTTTTTTGCCCTTTGCGTGTATAATCATAAATAGATTTGGAGTTGATTTTATGATTATACGACGTGCAGTAAAGGAAGATATAGAGGGGATAAACCTGCTGCTTTCTCAGGTTCTGTATGTACACCATGTGGACAGACCCGATATCTTTAAGGCTGTGGGCAAAAAATACACCGACGAGGAACTTGCTGATATCATCGAAAATGACAGCACTCCGCTCTTTGTAGGTGTGGATGAAGACGGTAGGATACTGGCACACTGTTTCTGCGTTATAAATGAGGTCTGTGGACACAGTTCCCTTGTAGACAACAAAACCCTTTATATAGACGATTTGTGCGTTCTGAGCGATTCTCGTGGAAATGGCGTGGGTAGAGCTATGTATGAGTTTGCCGTAGAGTACGCAAAGAAGATTGGCTGCTACAACCTGACCCTTAATGTATGGGCAAAGAACGAGAAGGCGATGAAATTCTACGAGGCTATGGGGCTTTCGGTGCAGAAAATCGGTATGGAAAAAATACTCTGATAATTTTTATTTGTATTTTAAGCAGGAGGAGAAAATCCTCCTGCTTTTTTTATTAAGGATATCGCGTAGTATAGTCCCGAAAAGGTTTGGGCAGAGGAAAGGTTTACGGGCGGGAAATAATCGACCAAAAATATATTATTTTTATAAATTGCATAATTGTGTGCAAATTTTCGCTTTATTCGGGGTATAGGTGAAAGGCTTTTTCTATACATTCTGAAAGGAGGTGATTATGTGGCTAAAAGAAGATGCATAAGCATCGATTTTTACGACAGCGAAATGTTCTGCCAGCTACCCTCCAGCGCAAAGCATCTGTACACTGAGCTTATATTACACAGCGACGACGATGGGGTTATCATCAACCCGACAACAGTGTTGCGTATATGCAAGACAAAGCGAGATGTGCTGGAGTTGCTGGTCAGGCGTAATCTGATACTTAAAATTGACGGAATTTACATAATCCGCCACTGGTATGTTCACAACAAGGTGCAACCCTCAAGAAAGGTAGATTCCATCTATGCTGACACCCTTTTTAAGTTACGAATAAACGAGCGTAAGGAATACGAGGTGTATGGCGACATTTTGTTGACAGATTGTCAGCCTAATATAACTGAACCTAACTTAAATAAAGATAATATAACTGAAATAAACTCAATTGAACCAAAATCAAGTGAAATGAATTTAAAAAAAGCTAAGTCAGGGGAAGTATCCGAGGGCTGTGGCCCCCAGGATACAGAGGGACATTTCATTTCATTGGATAAAAACAAATCTGAAAATTCTTCTTTTGCAGATAAGACGGGCATTTACGAAAAGCGCTACAGGGATATTCTGAATAAATTTGATATCAATGATTAAAAGAAAACGCTACCTGCAATCTTACAGGTAGCGTTCAGCTTTTTGTGAAGTTTCAGTTTTGATTATTCAAAATTAAACTCGTCTTTCCACTTGTCCTTGAAAATGTCGAAGAGAGTTTCAAGAAGCTCCTCGTCCTCGATGCCTTCAAACATTTCGGTTTCGTCGTCAACGGATGTAATCTTGAGGATAACTACGTCGTCGCCGTCTTCTTCGTCTGCAGGAATAAGGTAGAGGTACTCTACGCCCTCGTACTCGATAACATCAAGGTACTCAAACTCAACCTCGTTGCCGAGGTCGTCTTCAAGAACGATGATACTTGCTTCTTCCTCTTCGGGAGCATTGTTTCTGATTTCGTCTGCCATTTTAATAGCCTCCTTGTTATATAAGTTTGTGATTTTTGTTAATAAAAATTCGGGCGGCGGTGCTCGGCGCTTCTTAGTACTGCTTACCCCAGTATACCATATGCTTTGCAGGTTTGCCGCAGCATACACATACGTCGGAGAGGTTTTCTTCTTCAAAGGGGATGCAGCGGGACTTTACGCCGCCTGTTTCTTCCTTGAGCTTTTCTTCACAAGCTGTGTCACCGCACCACATAGCCTTGATAAAGCCGGGTGTTTCCTTAGCTGTTGTGAGGAACTCGTCGAAGGAGCGAGCCTCGAAGGTCTTTGCCTGCATATTTTCAAGTGCTCTCTGATACATAGCCTCGTGGATTGTATCGAGGAGCTTTGCGATTTCGTCTGAGAGGTTATCGAGAGATACGAAAATCTTCTCTCTTGTATCACGGCGAACAAGAACACACTGGTTCTTCTCGATGTCCTTGGGACCGAGCTCAAGACGAAGGGGAACACCCTGCATCTCGTACTGACTGAACTTCCAGCCGGGAGAGTTGTCGGAAGCGTCAATCTTGACTCTGAACTGCTTCTTGAGTGCTTCAGCAACCTCGTAAGCTTTGTCGAGAACGCCTTCTTTGTGCTGTGCGATGGGCACAACTGCAACCTGAATGGGAGCAACTCTGGGGGGAAGGATAAGTCCGTCGTCGTCGCCGTGAACCATAATGATTGCACCGATCATACGGGTGGAAACACCCCAGGATGTCTGGTGGGGGAAGTGGAGTTTATTGTCACGACCCTGGAAGGTGATACCAAAACTCTCTGCAAAGCCTGTGCCGAAGTAGTGGGTTGTACCGCCCTGAAGAGCAACGCCGTTGTGCATCATAGGCTCGATTGTGTAGGTAGCCTCTGCACCTGCAAACTTTTCTTTCTCGGTCTTTCTGCCCACAACTGCGGGAATTGCAAGAGTCTCGCGATAGAAGTCCTCGTAAACCTTGAGCATCTTGAGGGTTTCTTCAACTGCTTCCTCTTCGGTTTCGTGCATTGTGTGGCCTTCCTGCCATAAGAACTCGGAAGTACGCAGGAAAGGACGGGTTGTCTTTTCCCAACGAACAACGGAGCACCACTGATTGTAGAGTTTGGGTAAATCGCGGTATGTGTTGATAATTTTTGCGTAATGCTCGCAGAAAAGAGTTTCGGATGTGGGACGAACTACAAGACGCTCGGAGAGTTTTTCGCTGCCGCCGATTGTAACCCATGCACACTCGGGAGCAAAGCCCTCGACATGATCCTTTTCTTTCTGCAGAAGGCTCTCGGGAATGAACATAGGCATATATACATTCTCGTGGCCTGTTTCTTTGAAGCGGCGGTCAAGGTCTTTCTGGATATTCTCCCAGATTGCGTAGCCGTAGGGACGGATTACCATACAACCCTTAACGCCTGAATAGTCAACAAGCTCTGCTTTCTTGACTATGTCTGTGTACCATTTTGCGAAATCTTCGTCTCGGCTTGTGATAGCCTCAACCATTTTTTTGTTGTCTGCCATATAAAGCACCCCTTTAAGGATAATAAACATATTTAATTTATTATACATTATAGGGGTAAAGTTTTCAAGTGTTTTTGCAGGATTGAGGAAAGGAATTTTGAAGGGACAGGTAAAAGGAAAGAGGCAGAATGTTGTGTATAGGTAGGGTTACGGGCAGATGATATCTGCCCCTACGTGAGAGGGTTGTTTTGAGGAAAGGTCGCGTAGGGAAAAATATTATTTTCCCAAAAAGGTTTTGAGTAGAGGAAGGGTTTCGGGCGGATGATATCGTACTCGACTTTTTCGGGCTACGGTGGTCGGCGCTTCGGAAAATAAAACGACCGTGGCGAGTAATCGTCACGGTCGCGGTTTTGTGAAAATTAAGTTAAATTATGCGTTTGCTTCGATGAAGGAAACAAGCTCACCAACTAAGCGGATGTTCTCGATTTCTTCGTCGGGAATCTCGCATTCGAACTCGTCTTCGATAGACATAAGAAGATCAACTACATCAAGAGAATCTGCACCGAGATCGTCCTGAATGTCGGTCTCTGCTGTGATTGTGTCTTCATCAACATCGAACTGTTCTGCAAGAATAACTTTTACTTTCTCTAAAACCATGATAAATGCCTCCTGAAATTAAGTGACTGCCCTTTGGTATTTTTTCTTTTGCAGACACTTTTTATGCTGACAATCCACAAAGGATTGTAATGCACTGATTGAAGTTTAAAAGAAAACAGAATTTAAAAATCAGTCTGCTTTCTTAAAGAATTTTGCAGCAAATGCTGCGAGAGCGCCGCCTACAAGGGGAGCAAGAAGGAATACCCAAACCTGCTCGAGAGCTGCATCGCCTGCAAAGAGTGCGGGACCGAAGCTTCTTGCGGGGTTTACGGATGTACCTGTGAAGTTGATGCCTACAAGGTGAACAAGTGTAAGAGCGGCACCAATGAAGAGACCTGCGTTCTTGGATGTTTCAGCTTCGGATGTAACACGCATAATAACGAATACAAAGATGAAGGTGAGGATTACCTCAAGAACGAAAGCGGCAAAAATTCTTTCGTCGCCTGTCTGTGTGTAGATGTAGTGGTTGGAGCAATTAGCAAGGTAGTCTGTATCACCCCACATTGTTGCGAGGATGCCTGCGCCTGCGATGCCGCCTGCAAACTGAGCTATGAGATAGCCGATGAAGTCAGTAAGGGAAAGTCTGCCGTCAAGGAACATTGCAAGGGAAACAGCAGGATTGATATGACAGCCTGAGATGTTACCGATTGAAAAAGCCATAGCTACGATTACAAGGCCAAAAGCAAGTGCTACGCCTGCGATTGCCATTCCGTTCATTGCTGCACCGCAAGCGATGAATACGAGAACGAATGTGCCAAAGAACTCGGCAATGTACTTTTTAATGTTTGCCACAGAAAACAACCTTTCATACTTAAATTGTGTAAATCAAAAAGATTTATAACACTAAAAACATATTATTGATATTTGACTTTGATGTCAATACTTTTTTGAAATTGAAACAATTTTGTAATTATTCTTGACAAGGGGATTTGGAATAGGGGCGATTTGTAATCGTTCCGATAAATAGTGAATAGTTGTGGGTTATAGATTTGTATTGCGCTTCTGCGCGATGGTATGATTTTGAGGACGAAGTTGCGTAGGGAAAAATATTTTTTTCGAATAGGTTGTGCGAGATGTGAGGTTACGGGCGGATGGTATCCGCCCCTACGAACTTGCATTTTTGTGATTGGTTGTGTATTTTTTTGCAAAAAAGCTCCCTCAACAGAGGGAGACGAGGGTAGGCTCAACCTCAGAGGAAGGCTTTTGTTTTAGTTATTTCGGTTGTATTTAAAAGAAAAACCCGCCTGCAATGTGCATACGGGTTTGTTGTTTATTGATTAGATTATGCTTCGGCGGGAGTGCGCTTCTTATGTCACGCCTCGTTCGCCTACGCTGCTCTTAAAAAGTCAACGTTCTCCCCAAATTTGCCTGATTGCGAATGTATAGAATAATTCACAATCTATTCGGCAAATTGTGCTGTCGAACTCGACTTTTTAAGGCTTCGGCGGTCGGCGCTTCGATAAAAAAACACGGCTCCGCAGTGGAACCGTGTTTTCGTTTAAACAGATGATGTTTAAGTAGTGTAGGGAAGGATTCAGAGAATTAATCCTCGGGGAAGAATTTGTCGTGGAGGATGCGGACTGCTTTGTCTGCGTACTCTTTGCGGATGAGGACGGAAATTTTGATTTCGGATGTGGAAATCATGTGGATGTTGATGTTTGCGTCGAAGAGTGCCTCGAACATATCTGTTGCAACACCTGCGTGGCTCTCCATACCGGAGCCTACGATGGAAACCTTAGCAACATTGTCGTTCATAGAGATGCTTACGCCTTCGTAGCGGGATACGAACTTCTCTGTAAGGAGGTCAACTGCTGCCTGACCATTGTCCTTGTTAACTGTGAAGGAAATGTCCTTTGTGTTGTCTCTGCCGATGGACTGGAGAATGATGTCTACATTGATGTTCTTTGCAGAGAGGATAGAGAAGAGTTTGAATGCGAGGCCGGGCTCGTCGGGGATTTTTGTAACAGAAATACGAACGATATCGTCGTCTTTAGCAACGCCTGAGATAAGTAATTTTTCCATTTTAGTATGCTCCTTTACAATGGTTCCGGGTTTATTTGCAAGGCTTGAAAGAACTTCAAGCTCAATTCCGTATTTTTTAGCAAGTTCTACTGAACGGTTGTTGAGTACCTGTGCGCCGAGGGATGCAAGTTCAAGCATCTCGTCGTAAGAGATTTCGTTGAGTTTGAGTGCGCCGGGGACTTTTCTGGGGTCTGCGGTGTAAACACCTTCAACATCGGTGTAAATCTGGCAGAGGTCTGCGTGCATAGCGGCTGCGATTGCAACTGCTGATGTGTCGGAACCGCCGCGACCGAGGGTTGTAAGGTCGTCGTATCTGTTGATACCCTGGAAACCTGCAACGATAACGATGTTTTTCTTTGCGATTTCTGCACGGATACGAGAGGGGTCTACCTTCTTGATACGAGCGGTTGTGTGGGCGGATGTGGTCTTGAAACCTGCCTGCCAGCCGAGGAGTGAAATTGCGGGACAGCCCAGCTTCTGACAAGCCATTGCAAGCAGAGAAATAGAAATCTGCTCGCCTGCTGCAAGAAGCATATCGCGCTCACGCTCGGAAGCGGAGGGGTCGATTTCCTTATACTTTGCAATAAGGTCGTCGGTTGTGTCACCCTGAGCGGACACAACAACTACAACATCGTTGCCCTTTTTATAGGTTTCGGTTACGATTCGTGCAACATTGAGAACGTGTTCTGCGTCCTTAACGGAAGAACCGCCGAATTTCTGTACGATTAAACTCATAGTTTTCAATACCTTTCTTTGATAATATAAACATCATTTGAAATGATGAATAATTGATGATTAAAGGTTTCTCTTTAAGGAGAAGGGTTGCGGGGGATGGTACTCCCTCACCGTCTTTGACGGAGGTTTCGGGAGGATGTGATATCCGCCTCTACGCGTTGTTTGGGGATTTGTAGTATCAAAGATCTCCGATACGGATAGCAGAGGCTACCTTGAAGCCCAGAGAATTGAGGGCGTCGATTGCTTTTGTGATCTCACCGTAGGGGAGTTCTTCGTTTGTAACGAATGCAACCTCGTTTGCAGGAGCATCGGCTCTTGTGAGCTTTGTGATGCTGCCGAGGAGCTCCTGTGCTTTATTATATGCACAGTCGGTGTCTTCTGCAAGAATACGGATGTACATTTTGGTTTCGGAAAGATTGAAGTCTGCGATGCATTCTTCGCCCTGAGTGTCTACCCAGAAGAGACGTTTGCGAGCCTTTAAGTGCTTGCAGCAGTCTACTACGTCGGCTACAACTGCAGATGCTGTGGGAAGCATACCTGCGCCCTTGCCGTAGAATACAACATCACCTGTGCAGTCGCCGCGTACCATAATACCGTTGAATACATCGTTGATGTTTGCAAGCTGGCTTGTGCAGGGTACAAACATGGGAGCTACTACTATGTCCATAAGGCCGTTTTCAAGGCGCTTACATTTACCGATGAGCTTGATTACTCCGCCCCACTGTGCTGCGTAGTCAACATCCTCGAGAGCGATTTTGGTGATGCCCTCTGTATGTACATTGTCGGGATAGATATGTCTGCCGTAGGCAAGAGAAGCAAGAATACAAATCTTGCGGCAAGCATCGTGACCCTCTACATCGGCTTCGGGATTACGCTCTGCGTAGCCCAAATCCTGAGCAATTTTGAGTGCTGTGTCAAAAGGCATGTTCTCAACAATCATCTTGGTTAAGATGAAGTTTGTTGTGCCGTTGAGGATACCTGCGATTTCCTGAACCTCGTTTGCAACAAGGCACTGGTTGATGGGACGAAGTACGGGAATACCGCCGCCAACACTTGCTTCGAAGAGATAGTTTGCGTTCTGCTCTTTTGCAATCTGAAGAAGCTCTGCACCGTGACGGGCAACAAGCTCTTTGTTGGAGGTAACTACGCTTTTGCCTTCTTTAAGACAACGCTTTGTGAAATCGTAAGCAGGGTTTATTCCGCCCATTGTTTCGATTACAACTCTTACCTCGCGGTCGGATATAATGTCCTCGAAGTCCTTTGTGAAGCGGTCAGCAAGAGGACTCTCGGGAAATTCTCTCAAATCAAGAATATGTTTGAGATAGATTTCTTCTCCGACAGAGGAGAAGAGCTTCTGTTTGTGGGAGGTGAGGATTTCGGCAACGCCGGAACCTACTACACCATGACCCATTAATGCTACTGAAATCATTTTGTAAACCCCTTTGTATATAGCATTTTGAATTATTGGTATATGTAACGGGCACAAAGCCCGATTTTTGAATAAATAAAGTGTGATAAGTAAGTGGGTAGGGGAGGGTGGTATCCGCCCCTACGCGAGTGTTGTGATTTAATGCGGGCGGTAGATAATCGCCCTACGCGGTGGTCGGCGCTTCGGTGTCACGCCTCGTTGCTCTACGCTGATCCTCAAAAGTCGTCGCACTCCCCAAAATCACCTGTCTGCGAATGTAAAGTATCATTCACAGCCTGTTCGGTGATTTGCGGTGTCGTGCTCGACTTTTTCGGGCTACGAGCCTCGGCGCTTCGGTGTCACGCCTCGTTCACCTACGCTGTTCTTAAAAAGTCATCGTTCTCCCCAAAATCACCTGTCTGCGAATGTAAAGTAACATTCACAGCCTGTTCAGTGATTTGCGGCGTCGTGCTCGACTTTTTCGGGCTGCGAGCCTCGGCGCTTCGGTGGTCGGCGCTTCGGTTACTGTGTTACGGGGACAGTGGGAGCTGCGGGAGCTGTGGGAGGAGCTGTTGTGATGTCGGGAATTATAATCTCCATTGTGAACTCAGGCTCGGTGGGCTCGGTGGGAACCTCGGAATCGGAATGAGCGGGTCTGGTTGTTGTGGGAGGCTCTTCCTCTTCGTCAACACCTATATTGGGACCTGCGTGAGATACGCAGGAGGAGGGGGTGTTGGACTTACTGTACCAGCCGTAAGCTGTGTTTTTACACTTGTCTGTGGCAATCTTGCCTGTGTGAGTACAATATTCAAGTCTTTCTACATTATCGGAAAGCTCGAAATCGATGTTTTCTTTTGCTTCGATGTTGTATTCTTCGCTGCCGTTAAGGTAGTAGCCCATAACCTTGGAGAAGGTTTCGGCTGCTACTGCGGTGCTGGAATATTCCATTCCTCTGGGGTCGTCGAAGCCTGTCCAGATTGCTAGGGTAGCATAAGGAGATGCTCCGCAGAACCAGGAGTCGCGGTCTTCGTTGGTTGTACCTGTTTTGCCTGCGATCTCCCATCCGCTGACGCGTGCAGAACCTGCACGGGTGGAGAAGCCTGTGTCGACATTAGACTTGAGGATACGGTTCATAATGGTAGCTGTATCCTCGGAATAAACGCTTATAGAGATTTTGTCGCGGTTATCGATGATTATTTTATCGTTACGGTCTGTAACATAGTAGTAGGTGTAGGGTGAATAATATTTACCGCCGTTGCCGATGTAGGTGTAAGCGGCTGCCATTTCTCTTACAGTAACGCCGCCGTTCATACCGCCCATTGAGAGTGCGGCACGGTTGTAGCGGTCTTCGTCGGGATTAAGGTGAGAGAAGCCGAGATATCCCGTGGCGATATCGTAAGCTTTGGGTGCACCGCCGATAAGCTCTATTGCCTGAGCGGCACATATATTGGAGGACCATTCGATCGCTTCTACAAGGAAGAGTCCGTTGTCATTGTATTTATTACGCCATTCGTAGCCCTCGTACCAGTTGTAAGGGCCGTCTACATTAACAGAGTACCAGTCTTTGATGGGGTCGTCGGAGATGGGGGATGACCAATGGAGTATGCCGGAATTTACAGCCTTTGCATAAGCAACAACGGGCTTTATGGATGAACCGGGCTGAAGCACCGAACGGGTTGAACGGTCAAAGACAAGGTTTGCTGTTTTGTCGTTGGAAGAGCCTGCACTTGCAATAACTCTGCCGTCAAGAGCCATAAGGGTCATACCGATCTGAAGATCGGAGTCGGCGGATTTATCGATGTTCTTTGCTACATCCTCGATCATATTCTGTGCACCTAAATCCATAGCACAGTAGATCTTGAGTCCTTCGCTGTAAATAATATCCATAGCAGCATCTTCGCTGATGTGGTAGTAGTTTGCAAGGTCGCGGGAAAGATCGAACACCAGCTCGTCGAAATACCAGTTCTGGATTTTGACGGGAGCATCGGTGGTGAAATCTTCGGTGGGATCACGGAACTCCATGGTTTCGGATTCCTTCATGGCGTCGTTGTATTCTTTTTTTGTGATTTTGCCCTGGTCGAGCATTTCGGAAAGGATAAGCTCACGACGGATACGGTTGTTTTCGGGATAGATTGTGGGATCCCAGAGGGAAGGGTTCTGGGTGATACCTGCGATTGAGGCACACTCGGCAATGGAGCAATCCATAATATCTTTGCCGAAATATCTCTGAGCTGCTGCCTGTACACCCTGACAGCTTCCGCCGAAGTTTACAACATTCAGGTAAGCCTCGATGATTTCGTCTTTGGTGTATTCCTTCTCTACATTAAGGGCTTTTACGATTTCGCGGATTTTACGGTTGATGCTTACCTCGTCGTTTTCGGTTAAGTTCTTGATAAGCTGCTGGGTAAGAGTTGATGCACCGTAGGAGTCATCGCCTCCTGCTAGATTCAGCATAGCGCTGGCGGTACGGATCCAGTCAACACCTTTGTGCTCGTAAAAACGCTTGTCCTCAATAGCAACGATAGCGTCGGGCATTGCTTTGGGAAGCTCGTTGAAGTCAACCCATACTCTGTTCTCTTTGCCGTAGAGGGTTTCGTATTCGTAGAATTCACCTGTCTCACTGTCTTTTACATAAACAAAGCTTGAAAGGTTCAGAGATCGGGCGTCAAGGTCGATACCCGAGGGCTCTGATGCAAGATCAAGAACATAAATAAGCACATTGAAGCAGATGATGAGTCCTGCAACGAAGCCTACAAGCATTAATGTGAGGAATACTTTAAGTAATCCAAAGCCAAAAAGCTTGACGATTGCAAGAGCGGTTTTGCCCTGAAACTCGTCGTCTCCTTTTGCTTTGAAATTTGATATGTCTGTTTTACGCATGAAAATATCCTCCTTCTAAGAAATAGGAAGCTTACTGAGAAGCCTTAGGTATAAATACATTGTTGCACAGTAAGGCTAATTATAATCATACAAAAAGCATTATATCACTAATGTGCTAAAATTTAAAGTGTTTTATATACTACAACTGCATTTTCTTTAAAAGTGTCAGTATGTAATATGAATATTGCAGGTTTTTTGTGGAAAAATACAGAGGAAGGTGTGTGGAATTATGAAGATTACAAAAAACAGAATGTTTTATTTTACTGCAGTGGTTGTTGTTGCCTGTGTGATTGCCTCTTCGGTTGTTGCTATGATGACCACGAATACCTCGGTGCAAGCGGAGACTTTGGAAGAAACAAAGCAGAGGGAGCTTACCTTTGTGATCGGCGAAAAAGACGGCAGAGTTGCGGCTTTTGTAAAGGATGTGGAGATACCTTACATCCGTACCGATACCCCTGTGAATTCCCTTCCTTACGATGTGCAAGAGCGGCTCAGAGCGGGGATAGAGTTCGGGAGTGAGCAGGAGATGAAGAGGATGCTTGATGAGATTTGTTCGTAGGAGAAGCGCCGACCACCGAAGCCCGAAAAAGTCGAGTACAACACCGCAATTTGCCGAACAGATTGTGAATTATCCTATACATTCGCAATCAGGCAAATTTGGGGAGTACGCGGACTTTTGAGGAACAGCGTAGGTGAACGAGGCGTGACATAAGAAGCGCACTCCCGACGAAGCCCGAAAAAGTCGAGTTCAGACCGATAGTTTGGTGATAGAAAGTTTTATATAGAAATCCCGAAGGGGAAAATGTTATTTTTTCGAAAGTTTTTGGGTGGAGGAGAGGTTATGCCATAAGTCTTGTGGTTAAAACCGAAAATACTACGGCGGTGAAATCTGCGCTCAGTCCCGACGCTAAAGTGTGTCGGGATTTTTTTATGCCCACAGACCCGTAGTACAGGGCAATGGCATAGAGGGTGGTTTCGGTGGATCCTGCCATTACGGACATAACCCTGCCTGCGAAACTGTCGGGACCCTGTTCTTCGAAAACAGACAGCAATAGTGCGGTGCTTCCGCTTCCCGAAACAGGTCGAAGCAAAGCGGCGGGAACGATCTCTGAGGGAAAGCCCAACACCTCTGCCACAGGGGAGATAAACTCGGACAGAAGGTTTGTGGCGGTGGAGCTTTGGAGCATACATACGGCGGTGATTAAGGCTATCATTGTGGGGGCTATGGTGTAAAGGGTGACAAAACCCTCTTTTGCACCTTTTAAAAATGCATCGAATACCTTGACCTTTTTTATGAGTCCGATTACAAGGAATGACACAACGATAAGTGGCAGGATGATGTTCAGATTATCTGCACCTCTTTTAAAAATGAATACAAGTTCTGTAGGGGAAAATATTATTTTTCCGAAAGGGTTTGTGTAGAGGAAAGGTTTACGGGCGGATGATATCTGCCCCTACTTTTTCGGGCTACGGTGGTCGGCGCTTCTTGTGTCACGCCTCGTTCACCTACGCTGTTCCTCAAAAGTCCGCGTACTCCCCAAATTTGCCTGATTGCGAATGTATAGGATAATTCACAATCTGTTCGGCAAATTGCGGTG
>JAZRMA010000018.1:0-27682 GCA_045647135.1 Ruminococcus sp.
CTATGGCAGGTATCTGTGGAGAGTCGGGAGCATCTTGCTCGATAATAGGAGTCTGGGGTTTCAGAGCTTGATAATTGTCTTCAACTGTCGAGGATATAACAACCTCTGACTTAACAGGCTCGGCAGAAGGAATAAGGCTTAATCTGCTCTCAAAGCTGAAGGGTACAAGAAGCCTTACCGCCAAGAGTGCCCACAAAATGCAGGTTATCCACTTGGGATTGCGTTTTAAGAGCAACCGCAGTACAAGTGCTGCCAAAGCTATATAACTTGCTGTGATGCTTATATTAAGGATTGTGAGGAATATATTGGGCATAAAATCAAGCCTCCTCGCAGTTTTCGATAAGCTTTTTCAGCTGCTGTATTTCGTCCTTTGTAAGTTGTTTTCTTTTTGTGAATGCAGCAATAAAAGCAGGTAGAGAACCCTCGAAGGTTTCTTCTACGAACCTTTCACTCTGCATTGCATAAAATTCTTCGCGGGAGATAAGGGAGGAAACTACTCCGCCTTCGTTTTTAAAGATACCTCTTTCGCAGAGCTTACGCAGTACGGTGTAGGTTGTGGGCTTCTTCCAAGAAAGCTCCCGGTCGCAGATTTTAACAAGTTCGCCCGAGGGGATAGGCTCATCCCTCCAGATTATATCGGCAAATTTTGATTCAACAACGCCTAATTTCATATCATCCATAATAATATCCTCCGTTATTTTTATCGATTGTTTACGTGGCTTCTCTTGTTGGTTTATAGTCAGTAAACCTTACGATTTTAGTTTATAGCCAATAAACCAAAAAGTCAATCTTTTTTCGAAGGGTATTATAGACAAATCTTACAGAGCTGTTTTGGTGATTTTGATGATAGAGAAAATATTTTTAAAAAAAGGTTTACTTTTTTGCTTTTGGATGTTAAAATTATAGCGTACTAAAATTTATTGTTCTAAAACTTTTTAGAGGTGATTGTTATGAAAGATTTTATCAAAGACGAATATCTGGATCTTCTTTGCGAAGCTATCCTTTCTCTCAAAGACAGCAAGGAGGTTCACAGCTTCCTTTGTGATGTTTGCTCTACTGCAGAACTTAAGGCTATTACACAGCGTCTTGTTGTTGCAAAAATGCTCTCCGAGGATTGCGTATATAACAAGATTATTGAGGAAACAGGTGCTTCTACAGCTACTATCAGCCGTGTTAACAAGAGCCTTGAGCATGGTGCAGACGGCTATAAGCTTGTTCTCTCCAGACTTGAGGATAAGTAAGGTATAGCTATGGCTTACGAAACCTTTGCAGAGTTTTACGATAAGCTTACTTCAAATGCAGAGTATGAAAAAAGGGCAGAGTATATCCTTGGGGTGCTTAATAAACACAATCACCCTACAGGGCTTACTCTTGACCTTGCCTGTGGTACAGGTACGCTTACCGTTTTGCTTAAGAAAAAAGGTGTGGATATTTACGGAATTGACGGGTCTGCTGATATGTTGTCCGTTGCTTTGCAGAAGGCGGCGGATGCGGATGAGCAGATCCTATTTCTGCGTCAGAAAATGCAGAGTCTGGACCTTTACGGTACTATCGACACCTGTGTGTGCACCCTTGACAGCGTAAATCACATTACCGACGAAAAGGTGCTTTTGAGAGCTTTTGAGCGGGTATCTCTTTTTATGAATCCCGAGGGTATATTCCTCTTTGATGTGAACACTCCTTATAAGCATAAGAATGTGCTTTCGGATAATGCCTTTGTGTTTGACACAGACGAGGTTTATTGCGTCTGGCAGAATACCCCTGCAGGAGAGAATCTTACGGATATATCCCTTGACTTCTTTATTCCCGAAGGGGATACCTATTTCCGTATGACAGAGAATTTCACGGAGCGAGCTTATACTCTCGAAGAACTTGAATCAATGCTTAATAAAGCAGGCTTTATTCTTGAGTCTGTATATGGAGATTTGACCTTTGAAGCACCTAAAGAAGACGAGGAGCGTCTGCAGATTGTTGCACGAAAGAAATAAAGGCTTTTTTCTTAAGGAAAAGTCAAGAATACGTTTCTGAAACGGAGAATATACTATGGATAAGATTATAAGATGTATTACCTCTGACGGAGCAGTAATGGCTTCTGCCATTGATTCGTCAGATTTGGTGTATGCAGCACAAAAAGTGCATCGTACATCCAATGTTGCCACTGCGGCGTTGGGTCGACTTCTTACTGCTGCATCTATGATGGGTGCTCAGCTTAAAAAGAAAGAAGCAACCATCAGTCTGCGTGTTGCAGGTGATGGACCTCTGGGCGTTGTTATTGCGGCATCGGATTCTGACGGCTATGTAAGAGGTTATGTAGAGAACGCTAACTGCATAACAGAGCATTATCAGAACGGCAAACTCAATGTGGGTAAGGCTGTAGGTCAGGGTGTTCTGAATGTTATGAAGAATTTCGGCTCAGGCGACCCTTACATTGGTCAGGTGCCGCTTGTCAGCGGCGAGATTGCCGAGGACATTACAAGCTACTATGCAACCAGTGAGCAGCTTCCTACAATCTGTGCTCTCGGAGTATTAGTGGATAAAACAACAGGCGAGGTGCTTTTTGCAGGTGGACTTCTTGTGCAACTTCTTCCCGGTGCATTTGAAGATACTATCGAGCGCCTTGAAAAGAATGTTCATGATATGGATTCTGTTACCGCTATGCTTACAAAGGGCTTTACACCGCTTCAGATGGTACACGAAATCCTCAAAGGCTTTGAGGTAGAGGTGCTGGATGAAATGGAGGTGGGCTACCGCTGTACTTGTACAAGAGAATCTCTTGAGAATGTTATCATCGGTCTGCCCGAAGAGGAGATAAGAGCTCTCCCTGATGAAAGCGGTGTGGCTTCTGCCAAATGTCATTTCTGTAATAAGAAATATATTTTTACACCCGAAGACCTTGAAAAGCTGATTAAATCTAAGGAATAAGAGTGTTGCAAAAAAAATCTTAATTTTTTTAAAAAATTTTTCAAAAAAGTGTTGACATTTTAAAGCAAATGTTGTAAGATAATATGCGTCACGAAAAATGGCAACCACGTGGGAGCATAGCTCAGCTGGGAGAGCATCTGCCTTACAAGCAGAGGGTCACAGGTTCGAGCCCTGTTGTTCCCACCACGTGGCCCGGTAGTTCAGTTGGTTAGAACGCTAGCCTGTCACGCTAGAGGTCGACGGTTCGAGCCCGTTCCGGGTCGCCATTTTTTTTGCCTCTGTAGCTCAGTTGGTAGAGCAGAGGACTGAAAATCCTCGTGTCGATGGTTCGATTCCGTCCGGAGGCACCAAATGCGGATGTAGCTCATCCGGTAGAGCGCCACCTTGCCAAGGTGGAGGTAGCGAGTTCGAGCCTCGTCATCCGCTCCAAAAAAGGCGAAGGGAAGGCACTTAAATTCAACTTTGAATTTTAAGTGCTTTTTCATTCGGCGTCATAGCCAAGTGGTAAGGCACGAGTCTGCAAAACTCTGATTCCCCGGTTCAAATCCGGGTGACGCCTCCAAACGAAAATCCGTTCTCGAAAGAGGACGGATTTTTTTATTCACTATTCATTTTACATCATTTATTATTCATTAAGAAGACAAGAAATTTTCAAATGAATAATGAATATTGAAGTTGCTTTGGTGCGGAATAATTTATAACTATTGCGGCTTCGCAGCTTTCTTGGTATAATACACTGGAGGTGGTGAGAGGATGAAGTATTGGCTCCAAAGACTTCTTTACAGAAAATTTATGGATAATGCGAGTGACGAATTTGACCCGCATCGTGATGACGAATTAAAGAAAAATCATCCTTTCTTATACGCATTGACTATTGTGGGGATACTTCTTCTTGTTATGGCAGGTCCTGCAGTTTTTATTATGGCTGTTATGTTGACAGACCCTGAGGTTAATATGGGAACTGTTATAATAGAGCACTATTCCTTTTTTGAAAATATTATATTTATTTTAGGATTTATATCTTCTATGGGTTTGAGTGTAGGTTTGTGCAATCTCTTTTTGATTGTGCATAAGCAGTATCTTGGTAATTCATTTACTCTTAAAAGTCTTGGCGTTGGAATTCTGGGTATCGGCTTGTCGTGTCTTTTGATTTGGCTTTTGTAGTTCAGAATATCAGTCGGTGTATCCTTTGGGAATGAAAGAGGTGTTTGAATGATTGGTGAATATATAATGCTTACTCTCGAGCTTATCGGTACGGTGGCTTTTGCGGTATCGGGAGCTTTGGTGGCTATCGGCTGTTCTTTGGATTTGTTCGGAGTTGTTATTGTAGGTTGTACCACCGCTGTTGGCGGCGGAATGATAAGGGATTTGCTTATCGGCAAGACACCGCCTGCAATATTCTTTAAACCTGAGATTTTGATTCTTGCAGTTATAACAACCCTTGCTGTGTTTATTTTTGCGGCTTTTAACTCAAAGAAATTTAATAATATCCGACAGAGGCTTGAGCATATCAATATTTTCTTTGATGCTCTGGGCTTGGGTGCTTTTTCTGTTGCAGGTGTTGAGGCGGCAAGTGAGGCAGGCTTAGGCGAGAATCTTCTTCTTTCGGTAACTCTCGGTGTGCTTACGGGCATTGGCGGCGGAATACTCCGCGATGTGTTTGTAAATGAGAAGCCTTATGTACTTACAAAGCATATCTATGCTGTTGCTTCGATAGTAGGATGTTTGCTTTATTATTTTATTGGTATTTACCTCGGGCAGCTGATTATAGCTACTGTGGTGTCTGTGCTGTTTATATTGGTGTTCAGACTTTTGGCGGCGCATTATCACTGGAAGCTTCCAAAAATTAAGCTTGAGGATTCAAAGTGATTATAAAGAGCAGAGTTTCTTTTTGTGGGAATTCTGCTCTTTTTCTATGTTGTAATGGAGAACTTTGTGTGGTATAATTTAAAAAGAGGTGATTTGTGTGAAACGAATTTTTGCTTTTGCTTTGATTACTGTTTTTATGCTTTCTCTTTGTGCTTGTAAGGGTGCGGAGAGGGACGACCATTCGGGTCATAATCACAACCACACTACAACTGCTGTGCAGGAGACTACAGATGGTTATGCTGATAATACTGTAACAACCGAGCCTTACACACAGGTTGAGGTTACAGAGGATATACAGAATACACAGGATACTACTCCTGAGATTTCGGACGGAGTTATGGGTCCTTTGCAGCAAAAACACAGTGACAAGATTGATGCCGCTTATGATGCAGAATATCAGACAGGTGCAACGGTTGAGGAAAGAATGTCTATCACCAACAAATACACAACAGAGTGGGAGGCTCTTGCTGAAAGATACTATAACGAGCTTCTAATGTATAAGGGTGATACTCCCGTTACAGCAAACTATGCTACCGATGAGCAGCTTCACGAGTACATAGAGCTTTACAAGAGCAATTTCGAGATGTCTTTTGCAGAAAGCTCTGAGTTCTATCTTGATAAAATTGAAAACGACGCTGACCAGACAGCAGCACAGATTTCTTATTCTCAGTTTTGTTACAACGCAAAGCGCGAGTATGCAATGTATTTAATTGGTGTTTACGAGGAACTGGCAGAGTTTAACGGACAAACACTTTAATATTTATAAATTTCAAGAGGTAAAAAGAAATGTCTTCAGAAAAACTTTATTTTAAAAACGATTATTCCGAGGGTGCGGCTACCGAAATCCTTAATGGCTTTTTGGCTTCTCAGTTTGAGCAGAATACAGGTTACGGCACCGACAAATACTGCAAGAGTGCAGAGGATAAAATCCGTAAAGCAATAGGTATCGCAGATGCTCAAGTTAAGTTTATCTGCGGCGGTACACAGACAAATCAGCTTGTTATAAGCACAATGCTTCAGCCTTTTGAGGGCGTTATCGGAGCAGAGACCGCTCATATTGCCGCTCACGAAGCAGGTGCTATCGAGTATTCCGGTCACAAGGTGCTTACTCTTCCTCAGCACGATGGCAAGATTGACCCCAAAGAACTTGTTGACCTTATTGAGACCTTCTGGAATGACGAGAGCCATGAGCATATGGTTTATCCCGGTATGGTTTATGTTTCTCATCCTACAGAGCTTGGTACTCTTTACACAAAGGCAGAGCTTACAGCAATTGCCAATGTCTGCAAAAATTACAGTCTGCCTCTTTACCTTGACGGTGCAAGACTTGGCTATGGTCTTATGAGTGAGGGTACGGATCTTGACCTTGAGACTATCGCAAAGCTTTGTGATGTTTTTTACATTGGCGGTACAAAGGTTGGTGCTTTGTGCGGTGAGGCTGTTGTATTCACAAAAAATAATATGCCCAAGTGCTTTGTTGCTCAGATTAAGCAGCACGGTGCTCTTATGGCTAAGGGCTGGGTAACAGGTATGCAGTTTGATATTCTTTTTACCGATGACCTTTATCTGAAACTTTCAAGGAATGCTATCGAGATGGCAAAGCTTCTTAAAGAAGGGTTTGTAAGTAAGGGCTACAAACTTCACGTTGATTCTCCTACAAATCAGCAGTTTATTGTGGTTACAAATGAACAACTTGCAACTCTTCGCGAGAAGGCTGTTTTTGAAGTCTGGGAGCGACTTGATAAAGAGAGAGTTGTAATCCGCTTTGTTACAAGCTGGGCTACAAAGAAAGAAACAGTAGAAAAACTTATTGAGGTTATTTAAGGTTTTAAACGGCAGTCTGTTCTGATTGCCGTTTTGCTTTTCATAAAGGCTTATTGTGTGTCATATATTTACAGAGTGCAATCAGTTCAGAAAATATTAATCACACTAAATGTTTATTGCCTAATTTGTGTAAGTTGTGGTATAATAATCTAAGAATTTATGTAGGAGTGATTCTATGAAAATCTGCGTGTTTGGTGCGGCATCACCAAAGATTGATAAAGTTTATATAGAGGAAGTTGAAAAACTCGGTCAGGAGATGGCAAAGAGAGGTCATTCTCTTGTTTTTGGCGGTGGAGCAAACGGGCTTATGGGTGCAGTTGCCAGAGGTGTGCTTATGGAGGGTGGTTACATCGAGGGCGTTATTCCCAGTTTCTTTGAAAATGAAGAGATTGAGGCGGTGTTCTCGCATTGCGACCATGTTTTTGAAACCAAGACAATGCGCGAGAGAAAACAGCTTATGGAAGAACTATCTGCTGCTTTCATAATTGTTCCCGGCGGAATAGGAACCTTTGAAGAGTTCTTTGAGATTATGACATTGCGTCAGCTTTGCAGACATAATAAGCCTATTGCACTTTATAATATTATGGGCTACTATGACGAGTTGGGTGCTATGATGCAGGCAGCGGTTGATAAGGGTTTTGTCCGCTCTGCTGTTGATTCCCTCTATAAAACAACAGATAATATGGAGGAGCTTTTTGAGTTTCTTGAAACTCCTCAGCCTGAAAATCAACTTGTAAAAGATTTAAAGGACGGCTGATTTTACAATACTTTTCAGGGGAATAAGTAAGATGAATTTAACCGCAGAGCCTTAAGGGGTTCTGCGGTTCAGGGTGTAATATGATTTTAAGGAAATACATAGGAACAAAAGAATTTTATAAAAAAGTTTTTGTGATAACTCTGCCTATACTTGTACAGCAGGTTATCACAAACTTTGTAAGCCTTGTGGATAATATAATGGTTGGGCAGATAGGCACTGAGCAGATGTCGGGTGTTGCTATTGTAAACCAGCTTATATTTGTATTTAATGTCTGCATTTTCGGCGGAGTTTCGGGAGCGGGTATATTTACTGCTCAGTACTTTGGCAAAGGTGATCACAAGGGCGTAAGAGCGACTTTTCGTGCAAAGGTTATTATCGTAAGCATAATGGCTCTCTTTTGCATAGGTTTGTTTGCACTTTTTGATACAGAGCTTATTTCTTTATTTCTGCATCAGGGTGAAGATAATCTTGATTTAGGCAAAACCCTTGCCTTTGGCAAAGAGTACCTTGCTATTATGCTTTTGCAGATACCGCTCTTTGCGCTTACGCAGGCTTACTCGGGAACACTAAGAGAAACCGGCAGAACAGTACCTCCTATGCTTGGCGGTATTGTGGCAGTCTGCGTTAATATTGTACTTGACTATGCACTTATTTTCGGTGTTTCCTTTGTTGGTATTCCTGCAATGGGTGTCAGGGGTGCGGCTGTTGCCACTGTTGTATCAAGAGTTTGCGAGTTGCTTGTGGTTGTGTTGTGGACTCATACTCATAAGGATAAAAACAAGTTTATCGTCGGTGCTTACAAGAGCTTTAAAATACCTAAAGATTTGCTTGTGGGAATACTCAGAAAAGGATTTCCTCTTATGCTTAACGAGGTGCTCTGGTCAACAGGACAGGCTGTGCTTACACAGTGCTATTCGGTAAGAGGTCTGGAGGCTGTATCGGCTCTTAATATAAGCTCGACTGTATCCAATCTGTTCTTCTGTGCTTACTTTGCATTCGGAAGTGCCATAAGTATTATTGTAGGTCAGCTTTTAGGTGCAGGTGAGATAGAAAGGGCAAAGGACGAAGACAGAAAACTTATCTTCTGTGCTGTTGCGGTTTGCCTTGTTATCGGCGGTATTATGGCGGCGTTGTCACCATTGTTCCCACAGATTTACAATACAACAGACACAGTAAAGGATATTGCAACAAAGTGTCTGCTTATAAGTGCGGCTATGATGCCTTTCCATGGATTTATTCATACAGCTTACTTTACCTTGCGTTCGGGAGGAAAAACGGTTATAACCTTCCTTTTTGACAGCGTGTATGTGTGGGCAATCCTTATTGTTGCTGCTTTTACACTTTCAAGATTCACGGACATCCCCATTGTGCCCATGTATCTCTTTGTGCAGAGCCTTGAGATTATCAAGTGTGTACTTGGTTATATGCTGGTAAAAAAAGGCGTATGGGCAAAGAATCTGGTAGAGGATTGATTCAATAAAAAATAAACGCTTATGTAAGTCTTAAACTTGCATAAGCGTTTTTCTTTTATATTCTGCTTTCAAGGTAGCCGCATACATCGCTTAAGGTTTCGAAAACAACAGGATGAGAAAATTTAAATCCGAAGGTTTCTTCCAACTCTACGGAAAACATCATCATATTGATTGAGTCAAAGCATAAATCTTCTGAGAATCGGGTGCTTTCGGTCAACTCTGATGCATTGGAATCTGGTGAGATGTTTTTTATAATTTCTTTTACTTTTTCCAGCATTTTATTCTCCTATTTGCTTAATGTAAGAGCGTCTGCGCTTGTGCTGACGGGAAGAAAAATATTTCCACTGAGCTTGTACGGCTATGTTCGTTTCGAGGTTTAAGTTGGTTTCGAACTTTTTAATCTTGCCTTCTTCCAGAGTGTTGAGCATATATGAAAGCATAATGGCGTTTACGCCCTTCTTCTGATATTTAGGACGCACAGCCACAAGACCCAGGTCGATGGCTTTTGGATTTTTGACTGTTTTCAGAATACGAAGAAGAGTAAAAGGAGTCAACTTGCCGCTTGTGCCCTTCAGTGCATCTCCTATAGCAGGAAGACACATTCCGAATGCCACAACATCTTCGTTTTCGTCACAGATGAATATGAGATACTTTTTGTTAAGTATCATCATAAACTGGTTTACAAGCTCATCCTGTGTTTCTTTTGAAATAGGAACAGTGCCGTAAAGGTTGCGGTAGCATTCATCAAGACAATCAAAGAAGCTGTCGCGGTATTTTTCGATATATTTCCTCTTGCTTTTGTTTGTGTCGGCAATATGAAGCTTGTTCATTTCCATAGAACGCTTTGCAACTCTCTGGAGGGTGTTGTTCCGTTCTTTTGGAAGTGTCAGCTCATATTCCAGCCAGTCTGCATCTTTTGTGAAGCCATAGTTTTCCAGAAGTGCAGGGTAGTAGGGAAAGTTGTACTGTTCCTCAAAGGTGGACTCTTCCTCAAAGCCTTCAATAAGAAGTCCTTCTCTGTCCAGATCGCTGAAGCCTAAAGGACCGCAGATCTGAGTCATACCTTTTTCTTTTCCCCAATTCTCTACTGCCTTGAATAGTGCAGAGGCTACATCTTTGTCGTCGATAGAATCGAAACGTGTAAAACGCACCTGAGAGCAGTTGTGGATTTCGTTGTATTGCTTTTGGATGATCCCCTGTATTCTGCCTGCGACTTTGCCGTCTTTTTCGCAAATAAAATAGACAGTGTCGGAAACAGGGGTGGATTTTTTGGAATTTAAAAGTTTCTTTTCGTCGCTGTAAAGTGGAGGTACAAAACAGAAGTTTTTCTTGTATAACTTCAAAGGGAATTCAATAAAAGTCTTGATATCCTTTTTGTTCTTTACCTCTTTGATGGTTATCATATCAGTCCTCCAGCGGCTCGTCGTCACGACGAAGGAATGTGTAACCGTAAGCTGCAAGCCAGGGACCGTTGTGGCAACCGCTTACAGGTGACATAATAACATCCTCGTGGTTTGTTTTGATATCGTATTTCTTCTCGATTTCAAGGAGCTTGTCTATAACGGAACGGCCTGTGTATATGTGCCAGAGTACATAATCTTCGGGGTTTCTGTCGCCCAGTTTTTCTTTGAGGATTTCGCAGGTGCGGGCAAGGGCTTTCTTCTGTGTACGGATGCTTTCAAGAGGAACAATCTCGCCCTTTTCCATGTGAATAACGGGGCAGATGTTGAGGAGCTGACCCATAAATGCTTTGCCGCCCTTTAGTCTGCCGTTGTAGATAAGGTAGTCGAGCTTTCCATCGATACCGATCAGTTCCTGATGACGCTTCATCCAGTTGATTTCTTTGAGGATATCCTCGCAGGACATACCCTTCTGTGCAAACTCGTAAGCCTTGATTGCAAGGAGTCCCTCACCAAAGCAAGTGATTTCTGTATCAACAACATTTATCTTGAGTTTGCCTTCGTATTCTTTTGCAACCAAAGAGATTTTGTTGTAGGTACCGCCAAGTCCTGCAGAAATAGCAAAGACAATTGCTTCGTCATAACCGTCTGCAATTGCTTTATCAAAAGCGGCACGGATATCCTCGGTTGCAGGCATATCGGTGTGGGGGAGGTTAGATTTGGGATCTTCTACTGTTTCGAGAAAATCGTAGAACTCTACGGGATCAAGACCGATACCTTCTTTGTACTCTTTGCCGTTGAAGTGAACAAGTACGCGGATAATCTCGATGTCAAGTTCTCTGTATCTTTCGGGAGCATATTCAATACATCCTGTGGATGTGCACATAATTTTAATTTTAGACATAATTTTTACCTCTCTTTATTTTATTCTACCGCAATGTAGTAGTCGTAAACTTCCTGACCGCCCTCGTAAACTACGATTTCGCATTCGTCGTAGATTTCCTCAAGTTCTTCTGTAAGAGCGGCTCTTTTCTCTGCGGTTACATTTGCACCTGCAAAGAGCGTGATGATTTCTGCAAGGTCTGTGTCGAGAGTGTCCAGTGCCTTGAGCACAGCTTCTTCTGCTGTTTTTGCAGTGGAGTGAACTTTGCCTGAGCCGATTGCCATATAATCATCTTTTTTAACGTTTGTGCCATCGATAGAGGCGTCTCGTACAGCTTTGGTTATTTCAACGCTCTGTACCTCTTTGGCAGCTCTGAGGGCACTGTCTGTGAGCACCTGCATATCTGTAAATCCGGGATTAATAACCGCAAGAGCACAGTAGCCTTCTGCAAGATTTTTTGTTTCTACCACATGTACCTTTGCATTACTGTAAATCTCTGCTGCTTGTTTTGCGGCAAGGATAATGTTTTTGTTGTTGGGGAGTACAATTATGTGTTCGCTGTTGCACTCGGAAAAAGCTTCAATGAATTCTTCTGTGGAGGGGTTCTGAGTCTGACCGCCGTTTATAATTCTGTCAACACCCATATCGGTGAAGAGGGCGGAGATGCCGTCACCTGTGGAAACAGATACAACAGAGAATTTTTTGCGTTTTTTCTTTTTGTCTTTTTTGTTTTCACTTTCTGAGTGGCCTACGGACATATTTTCAACCTTAACTGTAAGGAATTCGCCGTACTCCTGCATTTTTGCAAGGACAAGACCGGGAGTAAAGGTGTGAACATGTACCTTTACGATGTCATCCTGCTTGTATGCAACGATGCTTTCACCGCCGAGAGTGTTAAGGTCATCGATAACTGTTTGCACCGAAAAAGAGTCAGGGTCAACCTTTGCGGTTGTAAGTCTTATAAGAAACTCTGTGCAGTAGCCGAATTCAAGAATACTGTTGCGAGTGAAGGAGTCTATGTTGACAGCAGGTGTGCTTTCTGCTTGTGCAGGTTTAAACTCCTCGGGTACAAGCTCACCTGTTAAGGCTTTGTACATTCCCTCGGCAACCGCTAAGTATCCTGCGGCACCCGAGTCTACAACATCAGCCTCTGCAAGTACAGGCAGAAGGTCTTTTGTTCGCTCTAAGGAACGTCTTGCCTCGGTGATGTGAAGCAGATAGAAATCTTCAACGGAGGAGTCTTTTGTAATGTTCTGTGCGGCATACTCTGTGCTCTCGCGGAAAACTGTAAGGATAGTACCCTCGGTGGGATTCTGCACGGCGGAGTATGCTTTATTTATACCTGCTCTGTATGCATCGGCAAGCTGCATGGGAGTAGCTTTGTCGAAATACTGAAGAATTTCGTTTATTCCTGTGAAAATCTGCGAAAGGATAACACCTGAGTTACCTCTTGCAGAAAGAAGAATTCCTTTTGCAAAAGCTTTGGAAACTTTGCCGATGCTGTCGGTATCATCAGCTGTTGCCTCAATAAGACCTCCCTGCATGGTGCGGTACATATTGGTACCTGTGTCGCCGTCTGCAACAGGGAATACGTTAAGGTCGTTGAGCCTTTCTACATTCTCTTGCAGTGATTCGGCACCGCCTAAAAGCATCTGAAGGTAGGTTTTGCCGTAAAGTTTAGTAGTCATTTATCCACCCCGTATTAGAATTTGTTGTGATTAAAATTTAAAATGGGCAAAAGACATTTTACACCATTATGCGACAATTTTAGCATTTTATTATAAACTGAAAAGAAACTTGAGAAAAAAGTAAAAGAGCATCCGAAAAGATGCTCTTTTGTGTATGTTATTGAGTTTTCGGAAGAGTTACAAAGAACTCTACAATGTTGTCCTGAGATTTCACATTTACCGATCCGCTGTGAAGCTCTGCAATCTTTTTTACAATTGCAAGGCCCACACCATTGCCTTCTTTTGAGTGGGATTCATCTGCCTGATAAAACCGATTAAAGATTTTATCTTTGTATTCTTCGGTGATTGTACCTTCGTTTTTTATTGAGATGGACAGGTGATTTTCGTTAGCGGTAGAGCTTACGGTGACCTCTGAGTTTTCGGGAGCAAATTTTATGGCGTTGTCCAGAAGGTTTATCCACACTTGCTTTAAAAGTTCTTCGTTGGCGTTTATCTCAAGCTCATCCATTGTAATGACGGGTACAATGTTTTTCTTTGTCCACTTGCTCTCTAAAAGAAGGAGGCAGGAGCGGATTTGTTCGGTCAGATTAAAATCAGATATTTCGGTAAGGATAGATTGATTTTCGACCTTTGTGAGATTAAGTACATTTGTTGCCATAGATGCAAGTCGGAGAGATTCTTCTTCGATAATATTGATGTACTCTTTCTTTTGTTCTTCGGTTAAGTCGTCTTTTTTTAGGAGCTTTGCAAAACCCGCAATGGAAACAATGGGTGTTTTGAATTCGTGGGATATGTTGTTGATAAAATCAGAACGCAGAAGCTGACTGCCCTCCAGTTCTTCTGCCATTTTGTTGAAACTGTCTGAGGTTTCTTTGAAGGTGGGGTGTGATGCAATGGGCTTTGAAAAATGAAGTCTTGCTTTGAAGTCGCCTGCTGCAAGTCGGTTCATCTGGGTGATAAGCTGATTAAAAGGTTTTAAGGGATATTTAAGGGTAAGCATTGCAACACAGAAGCCGATTGCAATACTTATAAGACCTACATCTATTACAAGAGTTATGATATCGGGATTGTTTATTTTATCTGCGTCTAACCAACCCAGTTTTGTGATGGTGAAGGTTGCGGCAACAAATATGGCAATAGAAAGCAACAAAACTGCAAAAATAAGAAGTGCAAATAATAAGGTGAGAGAAAGCCTGTTACGGTATGTGACTTTTTTTATTTGTTCTTTGTTTTTCATACTTTTTTTACCGCCTTGTAACCAAGTCCTCTTACGGATTCAATCTGAAATTCCTCAAAGTTTTCGAATCTTTTTCTGAGTCTGCCGATGTGTACGGTAACGGTTTCCCAGCCTGTGTCGCAATCGCAGCCCCAGATTTCGTCCATAAGCTGAATACGGGTGAAAATCTTGCCGGGGTAGGAGAGGAGTTTGTATAAAAGCATAAATTCTTTCTGAGGAAGTTCGTGGGTTTCTTTGCCCTTTGTAACTGTGAGGGAATCGTAGTCGAGCACTACATCACCAATAACAATTTTACGCTCTGTGGCAATTTTTGCACGGCGCAGAAGAGCCTTGATTCGCAGGAGCATTTCTTCTTCGTCAATAGGCTTGGTCATATAGTCGTCGGTACCCATAAGGAAGCCTCTGCGTTTATCCTCGGGATACTGCTTTGCAGATACCATAAGGATAGGCAGGTCGTTTCCTGTATCACGCAGAGCCTTTGTAAATTCATAGCCGTCCATTTTGGGCATCATAATATCCAGTACAACCAAATCGATGTGTTCTTTTTCCAGTAGTTTCAGGGCTTCTTCGCCGTCTTTTGCCGTGAATACATTGTATTTTTCGGCTTCCAGAAGGGCTTTTAAAAGAAGCCTTGTGTTTTTGTCGTCGTCGGCAATCAGAATACTTAACATACTTAATCCACCTTTAAGTTTATGGTATATATTTTATTCTTATATATGGAGTGTGTCAAGGAATAAACGCAGGCTGACAAGATTAACATAATATTAACATAAAATTACCTTTGAATTGGTAAGGATTTTTTATTATAATTCTTCTGCGGCATTGACAAAATACGTGGCAAATGGTATTATAAATGCAATAAATCTTTAAGAGCGGTACAGAGATGCCGACAAGATTTGTGTATATATATGTCCGCAGTATATCTGCGTACCCTATGTAGCTATGTCTTGTCGTGTATCTGCGGCAGGATTTTTTTCATATTTACCCTCTTTTTAGATAAATTAAGATTTAGAAATCCATTTTGTTTAGGAGAGAATTATGAAGTACTTACTCAAAGGTGCAAATGTATATACCGACAGCAAGTTTACACTTTGTGATGTTCTTGTTGACGGTTCTGTTGTTGTCGCTCTGGGTAAAGATTTACAGAGCGATGATGCTGTTGTTCTCGATTATAACGGATGCTTTATATTTCCCGGCTTTGCGGATGTGCATGTGCATTTCCGTGAGCCGGGCTTTTCGTATAAAGAAACTATTGCAACAGGCTCCAGGGCAGCAGCCGCAGGCGGTTATACCACGGTTTGCACAATGCCCAATTTAAATCCTGTGCCCGACAGCGTGGAGCATCTGAGAGAACAGCTTGATATTATTAAAAAAGATGCAGTAATAAATGTTTTGCCTTACGGCTCTATTACAGTCGGTCAGCTTGGCGAAGAACTTTCTGACTTAGAGGGTATGGCAAAGGACACAATTGCTTTCTCTGACGATGGCAGGGGAGTACAAAGCGAGGAAATGATGAAAGAAGCAATGCTTATTTCTAAAAGACTCGGCAAGATGATTGTTGCTCACTGCGAGGATAACTCACTTCTGAAGGGCGGTTACATTCACGACGGCGAGTATGCAAAGGCTCACGGCCACAAGGGTATCTGCTCAGAGAGTGAGTGGGGACCTATTGCAAGGGATGTTGAGCTTTCCAAAGAAACAGGCTGTCCTTACCATGTATGCCATGTGTCTGCAAAGGAGTCCGTTGAGGTTATCCGCAAGGCTAAAGCCGAGGGAGTGGACATCACCTGCGAAACAGGCCCTCACTACCTTGTGCTTGATGACTCAGACTTGCAGGAAGACGGAAGATTCAAGATGAATCCGCCCCTGAGAGCAAAGGATGACAGACTTGCACTTATTGAGGGAATCAAAGATGGTACCGTTGATATGATAGCAACAGACCATGCACCTCACTCCTTGGAGGAAAAGAGCAAGGGACTTGAGAAGAGTGCAATGGGTATTGTAGGTATAGAAACCTCTTTTGCAACTCTTTACACACACCTTGTAAAAACAGGGGTTATCACTCTCGAAAAACTTGTTGAGGTTATGAGTGTGAATCCTTCAAAGCGATTCGGCTTTGATATAGAGATTAAGGAAGGGAAGAACGCAAACCTTACTGTGTTCGACCTTCAGAGCAAATACGAGATAGACCCCGAAAAGTTTATTTCAAAGGGCAGAGCAACCCCCTTTAAAGGTGCTGAGGTTTTCGGAAAATGCCTGATGACGATGTGTAATGGAAACATCGTGTGGAAGGATAATGAATAATAGATTAGAAAATATTTGGAGGAGATTATTATGCCAAAACGTAAGGATATTAAAAAAATTCTGATTATCGGCTCAGGTCCTATCATCATCGGACAGGCTGCAGAATTTGACTATGCAGGCACACAGGCTTGTCTTGCACTTAAAGAAGAGGGTTATGAGGTTGTTCTTTGCAACTCAAATCCTGCAACAATTATGACAGACACAACAATTGCTGATAAGGTATATATGGAGCCTCTTACACTGGAGTATATCGCAAGAATCCTCCGCTACGAGAGACCCGATGCTATCATCCCCGGTATTGGCGGACAGACAGGTCTGAATTTAGCTACACAGCTTGAGAAGAAAGGTATCCTCGAGGAATGCGGCGTTGAGCTTCTCGGTACAAGCTCCGAGAGTATTGAGCGTGCAGAGGACAGAGAACTCTTTAAAGAGCTTTGTGAGAGCATCGGTGAGCCTGTTATCCCTTCAAGAATTACTTATAATCTTGAAGAAGCAAAAGAAGCTGCAAGAGAAATCGGCTATCCCGTTGTTCTTCGTCCTGCATTTACCCTTGGCGGTACAGGCGGCGGCTTTGCATATAACGAGGAAGAACTCGTAGAGAAAGGTATCAACGCTTTCCGCCTTTCTCCTGTATCTCAGGTTCTTATCGAGAAGAGTGTTAAGGGCTACAAGGAAATCGAGTTTGAGGTTATGCGCGATTGTGAGGATCACGCAATTATGATCTGTGGTATGGAGAATATCGACCCCGTTGGTGTTCACACAGGTGACTCCATGGTTGTTGCTCCTATTATGTCACTTAATGACCACGACTTCACAATGCTCAAAGAGTCTGCACTTAAGATTATCAAATCCCTTAAAATCGCAGGCGGCTGTAATGTACAGTACGCACTCAACCCCGACTCTTCCGAGTATTATCTTATCGAGGTTAATCCCCGAGTATCCCGTTCTTCTGCACTTGCATCCAAGGCTTCAGGTTATCCTATCGCAAGAGTTACTGCAAAGATTGCAGTTGGTATGACACTTGAGGAAATCGGCATTGCAAACACAACTGCAGCCTTCGAGCCTGACCTCGATTATGTAGTTGCAAAGCTTCCCAGATTCCCCTTCGATAAATTCCCCACAGTTTCCAACGAGCTTTCTACACAGATGAAGGCAACAGGTGAGGTTATGGGTATCGGTTCCACACTTGAGGAATGCCTCCTTAAATCTGTTCGTTCTCTTGAGACAGGTGTATGCCACTTCCACATGCCCAAGTTTGATACAATAGATACAGCAGAGCTTAAGGAGTATATCAAGGGCTTCCACGATGATAACTTCTTCGGTGTTGCAGAGCTTCTCAGAAGAGGTGTTAGTGTTGAGGAACTCCACGAAATTACTGCAATCACAGAGCTCTTCCTTGAGAGCCTTAAGAAAATTACAGACTTCGAGGTTGTAATTAAAGAAAATAAGGGCGACCTTGAAACCCTTAAAGAAGCAAAGAAAATCGGTTTTGCAGATAAATTCATTGCAAAGCTCTGGGGAATGACAGACGACGAAATCTTTGCACTTCGTAAAGAAAACAAAATATTCCCCATTTACAGAATGGTTGACACCTGCCACACAGGTGCATATATTCCTTACTTCTACTCCAGCTACACAGGTGAGAACAAGTCCATTGTAACTGACAGAAAGAAGACTCTCGTACTCGGTGCAGGTCCTATCCGTATCGGTCAGGGTGTTGAGTTTGACTACTCAACAGTTCACGCGGTTTCCACAATCCGCAAAGCAGGTATCGAGGCTATCATTATCAACAATAACCCCGAAACAGTTTCCACAGACTACACAACAGCAGACAAGCTCTACTTTGAGCCTCTTACTCCTGAGGATGTTATGAATGTTGTTGAGTTTGAAAACGCTTGGGAGGCAATTGCTTCTCTGGGCGGTCAGACAGCTATCAACCTTGCAGAGCCTATCGGCAGACGCGGTGTACAGGTTATCGGTACAGATGTTGAGGCTATTGACAGAGCAGAGGACAGAAAGAGCTTCGAGAGAATTCTTGCTGAGCTTAACATTCCTCAGCCCAAGGGTAAGGCTGTTACAAACATTGAAGATGGCGTAAATGCTGCAGCCGAAATCGGCTACCCCGTACTTGTTCGTCCTTCCTTTGTTCTCGGCGGTCGTGCAATGCAGATTGTTGCAGGTGAGGATCAGCTCAGACGCTACCTCAGAACAGCCGTTGAAATCGACGAAGACAAGCCCGTACTTGTTGATAAATACATTATGGGTAAAGAGGTAGAGGTTGACGCAGTTTGCGACGGTCAGGATGTATTCGTTGCAGGTATTATGGAGCTTGTAGAAAGAACAGGTGTTCACTCCGGTGACTCCATAAGCGTATATCCTGCATTCAGTATCTCTGACAAGGTTAAGGGTATTATCCTTGAGTATGCTAAGAAGTTAGGTCTCGGTCTTGGTATCGTAGGTCTTTACAATATCCAGTTCATCGTTGACAAGAACGAGGATGTTTATATTATCGAGGTTAACCCCAGATCTTCACGAACAGTTCCCTTCCTCTCAAAAGCAACAGGCTACTCCCTTGCAGATATTGCAACAAATGTAATTATGGGCAAGACTCTTAAAGAGCAGGGAATTTTCACAATTTATCCCACAGAGAAGAATCGCTGGTATGTAAAAGTTCCCGTATTCTCATTCAATAAAATCAAGGGTCTGGACGCATATCTCTCTCCTGAGATGAAGTCTACAGGTGAGGCTATCGGTTACGACTCAAAGCTCAACCGTGCTATGTACAAGGCTATTCAGGCAGCAGGTATGACAGTTCAGAACTACGGCACAGTTCTTGCTACAATTGCTGACAAGGACAAGGAGGAAGCTCTGCCTCTTATCCGTCGCTTCTATAAGCTGGGCTTTAATATTCAGGCTACCGAGGGTACTGCAAACTTCCTTATTGAGAACGGTATCCGTACTCATAAGATGGGCAAGATTTCCGATGGCTCCGAGGATATTCCCAAAGCAATCCGCAAGGGTCACATCGCTTATGTTATCAACACCCGTGATGTAGGCTCTATGAGTCAGGCAACCGACGGTTACGAAATCCGTGCTTGTGCATCCGAGAACAATGTAACAATGTTCACAGCTCTCGATACAGTTAAGGTACTCCTTGATGTACTTGAGGAAACAACACTCACTATCTCTACAATTGACGCAGAGTAATAGGTGACGATATGAAAAAGTTAATTTTTACAGTTAATTCCAATGTTAAAATAGCAAAGGATGTTTACAAAATGGTACTTGCAGGTGACTGCGAGGATATCCGCTGCGGACAGTTTGTAAATATTCAGATCGACGGTCTTTACCTTCGCAGACCTATTTCTGTCTGCGAGGTAGAGGGCGAAGAACTTACACTTATCTACAAGGTAGTGGGTAAGGGTACAGAGGCTATGAGCCGTATGCTCAGTGGAACTGAGCTTGATGTGCTTACAGGTCTTGGCAATGGCTACGACCTTTCCGTAAGCGGAGAGAAACCTCTGCTTATCGGCGGCGGTGTAGGTGTACCTCCTATGTACGAGCTTTGCAAACAGCTCAGAAAAGAAGGTAAGGATGTTTCTGTTATCCTGGGCTTCAATAAGGCAGAAGAGGTTTTTTACAAAGACGAATTTGAGGCTCTTGGTGCAAAAACCTATGTTGCAACAGTTGACGGCAGTGTAGGTACAAAGGGTTTTGTAACAGATGTTATGAAGACTATGGACAACTACACCTATGTTTACACCTGTGGTCCCGAGCCTATGCTCAAGGCTGTATATAACGAAAGTAAAACAAGCGGTCAGTTCAGCTTTGAGGAGCGTATGGGTTGCGGCTTTGGTGCTTGTATGGGTTGTTCCTGCAAGACAAAGTACGGCAACAAGCGAATCTGCAAAGAGGGGCCTGTGCTTACAAAGGAGGAGATAATATGGTAAACACAAAGGTTACACTTTCGGGTCTTACTTTAGACAATCCCATTATCCCTGCTTCAGGTACATTCGGCTTCGGCTACGAATTTGCAGAGATTTACGATATTAATATCTTGGGTTCTTTCTCCTTTAAGGGCACTACTCTTGAGCCCCGCTTTGGTAATCCTACTCCACGAATTGCCGAAACACCTTTCGGTATGATTAACGCAGTAGGTCTGCAGAATCCCGGCATTGACAAGGTGATTTCCGAAGAACTTCCCAAAATGAGAAAAGTTTTCCACAAGCCCGTTGTTGCAAATATCAGCGGTTTCTGTGTGGAAGAATATGTAAAGTGTTGCGAAAAAATCGACAAAGAAGACTGCGTCGGTATTATCGAAATCAACATAAGCTGTCCTAATGTACACGGTGGCGGTATGGCTCTGGGTACAGATCCCGAGATGGCGGCAGAAATCACAAGAGCGGTTAAGGCTGTTACCACAAAGCCTGTATATATAAAGCTCACACCCAATGTTACATCTATTGTTCCCATTGCAAAAGCAGTTGAGGCCGCAGGTGCAGACGGAATCAGCCTTTGCAACACCTTCTTGGGTATGAGAATTGACCTTAAAACAAAGAAGCCTGTTATCGCAAACAAGATGGGCGGTTTCTCAGGCCCTGCAATTTTCCCCATGGCTCTGAGAATGGTTTATCAGGTTTACGAGGCAGTAAATATTCCAATCATTGGCATCGGCGGCGTTGCAACTGCTGAGGATGTTATCGAGATGATGCTTGCAGGCGCAACTGCAGTGCAGGTAGGTGCACAGAATCTTGTTGATCCCTACGCTTGCAAGAAGATTATTGAAGAATTACCTGCTGTAATGGAAAAATACGGCATTAAAGATTTAAATGATATTATAGGAGGCGCTCACTAATGGGTAAGGACGTTATTATCGCTTGCGACTTTGCAGGCAAAGAGCAGTGTCTGGAGTTTCTCGATAAATTCACAGACTGCAAACCTTTCGTAAAAATCGGTATGGAACTGTTTTATGCTGCAGGTCCCGAGATTGTAAGAGAGATTAAGGCAAGAGGTCACAAGATTTTCCTCGACCTCAAGCTCCACGATATCCCCAACACAGTTATGAAGTCTATGTCTGTACTCCGTAACCTTGATGTTGATATGACAAACCTTCACGCTGCAGGCACAAAGGCTATGATGGAAGCAGCACTCAAGGGTCTTACAAGAGAAGACGGCACACGTCCTATCCTCATCGCAGTAACACAGCTTACATCCACAAGCGAAGAGGCTATGAAGGAAGATCTTCTCATTGATGCTCCTATTGATGAGGTTGTTATGCACTACGCAAAGAATGCTGCAGAAGCAGGTCTTGACGGCGTAGTTTGCTCACCTTTGGAGGCAGGTAAAGTACACGACAAGTGCGGCAAGGATTTTGTAACCGTTACTCCCGGTGTTCGCTTTGCAGACGGTGACGTTGGCGACCAGAAGAGAGTTACAACTCCCGAGCGTGCAAAAGAGATCGGCTCTGACTACATTGTTGTAGGCAGACCTATCACAGCAGCAGAAGACCCCGTAGCAGCATACAAGAGATGTGTGGCTGAGTTTGTAGGCTGATAAATAATTCTATAAAATTTTTGTGAACATAGAAAGGATTTACAGATTATGGAAAAGAAAGTTGCAAAAGCATTACTTGAAATAAAAGCAGTATTCCTGCGTCCCGATGAGCCTTTTACATGGGCATCCGGCATCAAGAGCCCCATCTACTGCGATAACCGTCTTATCCTCACTTCTCCCGAGGCAAGAAACATTGTAGAGCAGGCAATTGCTGACACAGTTAAGAGAGAGTATCCCGAGGCAGAGGTACTTATGGGTACATCCACAGCAGGTATCGCACACGCTGCTATCGCTGCACACCTTATCGGTATGCCTATGGGCTATGTTCGTGGTGCAGCTAAAGACCACGGCAGACAGAATCGTATCGAGGGCAGACTTGAGAAGGGTCAGAAGGTTGTTGTTATCGAGGACCTTATCTCCACAGGCGGCTCTGTTATCGATGTTGTTGATGCACTCCGCGAGGCTGGTGCAGAGGTACTCGGTATTGTTTCTATCTTTACTTACGGTATGCAGAAGGGTCTTGACAGACTTGCAGCTGCAGATGTTAAGAATGTAAGCCTTACAAACCTTGATGCAGTTGCAGAGGCAGCAGCAGAGTCAGGCTACATCAAAGCAGAAGATGTTGCAAGACTTATTAAATTCAGAAACAATCCTTCCGACGAGAGCTGGATTGGCGCTTAATTAAATTTTCGGAGGGGTAGTAACATATCCCTCCATTTGCTTGTGAATAATTAATTTTAAAAGGCGGTGTAAATATGAGAGGACTTCTTGACATCAGCGAGCTTACCATAGAAGAAATTGACTCTATGATGGACACAGCTGAAGACATAATTGCAAATCCATGGAAATACGCAGAGTGCTGTAAAGGCAAAAAACTTGCTACACTTTTCTTTGAGCCTTCAACCCGAACCCGTCTCTCTTTTGAGGCAGCTATGCACGAGCTTGGCGGTTCGGTTATCGGTTTCTCTGATGGTGACAACTCTTCTGCCGTTAAGGGTGAGAGCGTTGCAGATACAGCAAGAGTTGTAAGCTGTTATGCAGACATTATTGCTATGCGTCACTTTATCGAGGGTGCACCTTTTGTAGCAGACAGAAACTGCGTGGTTCCTGTTATCAATGCAGGTGACGGCGGTCACAATCATCCCACACAGACTCTTGCAGATTTGCTTACAATCAGACGCGAAAAGGGCAGACTGGATAATCTTACTGTTGGCTTCTGCGGTGACCTTAAATACGGCAGAACAGTACATTCTCTTTGTACTGCTCTTGCAAGATACAAGGATGTTAAGTTTGTATTTATTGCACCTCGTGAACTTAAGATTCCCAGCTACCTTATCTATGAGGTAATCGAAAAGAACAATATCGAGTATGTAGAGGTTGAGAGCCTTGAGGATGCAATGCCCGAGCTTGATATTCTTTATATGACTCGTGTACAAGGCGAGAGATTCGAGGACAAAGCAGAGTACGAGCGTCTTAAGGACAGCTATATTCTTACTGCAGATAAGCTTATTACTGCAAAAGAGGATATGATTATTCTTCATCCCCTTCCCAGAGTAAACGAGATTTCTGTTGAGGTAGACTATGACAGTCGTGCTTGTTACTTTAAGCAGGTACTCAATGGCAAATATATGCGTATGGCACTTATCCTCAAACTTCTTGAGGGTGCAAAGCAGGGCATCAGCGCAGATGCTGTTCGTCCCGCACCCATTGCAGATGATGCCGAGGGTAAGTATAAATGCGAGAATCCCAAGTGCATCACTCACACAGAGCAGGAGCTTCCTCAGGCATTCAGACTTGTAGACAAGGAGAAGAATATCCTTCGTTGCAAGTATTGTGAAGAGAGAGTAAAGAATATCTGATTTTATAAGTTGATATTAATTATAAAATAGGCTGACATCATTTGATGTCAGCCTTCTTTGTTTATCGTTTTACTCTTCTCTGAAATCAAAGAGTTGTTTTGGGGTTATTTCCAACACTTCGCACATTTTAAAGATTACATCAAAGGAAACTCCCACATTTCCGAGTTCTATGGCACTTATGTGACTTCTGTCAATATCAACCAGTTCTGCAAGCTGTAGTTGAGTAAGTTTCTTTTTCTTTCTGTAATACACAACATTTAATCCGAATTTTTCGTACATTCCTTTATATTCTGCTTTCATCAATTTCACCTCGTATATATATTATGGTGACTTAAAGCAATAATAAACCTTGTTAGAGTAGCGTAATGTTATTGACACAAGTCAAAATGAGGTGTATAATGTAGCTGAACTGAAAAAACAGTTGAAAAATCAGTAAAAGGGTGGTTTTTAAGATGAAAGAAAAAAATATTCCTGCAAACCTTGAAGAATGCACCAAATCAGATTTGCTTCCAAAAAGATGGTGGCAGATAGGTTCTGTGGTTGAGATTATCGGCAGTATAGTTATGCTCCTGATGGAGTTAGGCTCTCTTGTTGGTATAGTTCTTGTGGGTATAAAACTTGCAGAAACAGGAGTACTTACAACACTCACGGGCATTCTTTATGTTCTCGGTGCTTTGTTCTTGTGTGCTTTTGTTGCATTTATCTTTTTCTGCATCTATAAATTTATGGCTCTTGTTTTCTACACAAAGAGCACTATGGTTTACAATTCCGATGTAGTTGCAAATATTGCTATTAAGAATTCTGCAGAAGAAAAGTAATTATTATGTAGTTTAGTCTTTTGCGATAATCTAATCAAACGGTTTCTGCAAAAGAGGATTTTTGTTCAGGATGCGGACATAATTTATTAAATATGGAGGTTGTATTTAAATGAGAAAAAGAAGTATTATAATTAGTATTATATGTTGCATATTGTTTATCTCAATATTAAGTGGATGTAGCAATAGTACTCCTAAAAGTTTATCCGGAAGATACGAAAGAGAAGGAAATGCAGATTTTAGTTACATAGAATTTTTCTCGGATGGTAAATACACTTCAAGTAAATCAAACTACGAGGGTGATTATTCGATTGATGGTAACAGATTACGATTAGAAGGAATATTGGTGAGTTCCCGCACATATTATTTTAAAGTAAGCGGAGACATACTGATGCTTTCTTCTGACGAAACTTTTGAATATTTTGATACATACAAAAAAGTTTGAATTAAATTATAGAATATCTTGAAACAACAAAAATAAAATATCCCCCATTTTATTGGGGGATATTTTTTATTTGCGCTAGTTTTATTATTTTACTTTTGTGAAAATCATGGGATAAAGCTCGGGCATAAGGTTTTCGTTATCGCCTGTAATGGTCATAGTGTTGCCGTTAATTGTATAAAATTCGTAGTATGTATCGGAGTATTCATCAAGGTATAGTTTGCCGTCGGGAGTAGTGCGATAATATGCTGTGTATGGCTCGGAAGCATCCAGCAACTCATCAAGAGGAAGAACATCGTCAAGGTATTCGTCAATGGATGAATAACCCATTGCTTTGAGAAGTTCCTGTGCGGTTATATTGTATCCGCTTTCTTTTGCAACGGCTACCATATAATCAAGCATACCTTCGCCTAAATCTTTTTTGATTATTTCGATAGCTTTGTTCATAGATTTCTCGTCTGTTGTGATTACATAGCTGTAGTCGTCAAAGAACTCGTAGGTTTCAGTAACTTTACAGCTTCTGATATTAATATATTTGGAAATCATAGGGTCGTCAAAAAGCAGGGGAAGAAGCTCGTTCATTTCGGAACCTATATCGGTAGTGCATTCCCACTTTCCGAAAAGTCTTTCATCAAGTTTATGTGCCTCGTATAATGCGTGGCTGATGAATGAGTTGTCAAAAAGCAAACCTGCAACCCATTTCTGAATAGCAGTTGCGTCTTTAACATTAATGTTTTCAGAAAAGTCAACATCTGATAAATCAAGAACGCTATCGTCAAGTGTGATGATGCCTGCAACATGTTTCTGAATGGCGGTTGCGTCCTTAACATTTACAAAGGTGTTTTTGTCAGCGTCGCCCAAATATCCGAATATTGTACCCGGGAGTTCCTCGGGGTCAATGTCGGGAGTTTCTGCAATCCAGTAGTTGACAGATGTTTTATCTTCGGCACTTGCTGAAAATACTCCAAGAGACAGAACCAGTGCAATCACCACAAGAACGGATATAAGTTTTTTCATAAATTTTCCTCCTTAGATTTATTAAGTATGTGTTTCTGTAAATATTCTAACACAATAGACAAATGTAGTCAATACAAATTATGTTCATCTGTAAGTTAGACGAATATATATGAAAAACCTCACAGAATTATTAGTATAAATCTGTGAGGTTTATAATTTATTTTAAGATTTGTTCTGAGCGTCAACGAGCTTATCTGCACCGTAGATTTCGCGAAGCTTGGGTTTTTCAATCTTGCCTGTGGGGTTACGGGGAACCTTGGCAAAGATAATCTTGTGGGGACGCTTGTATCTGGGCATACCCTTGGAGAATTCGTTAATATCCTCTTCGGTAGCAGTAAAGCCTTCTTTAAGCTCAATGATTGCGGCGGCAATTTCGCCAAGTCGCTCATCGGGAAGACCGATAACAGCTACATCGTTGATTGCATTGTGACCGCGGAGGAAATCTTCAATCTGAACAGGATAGAGGTTTTCACCACCTGAGATGATAACATCCTTCTTTCTGTCTACAAGGAAGATAAATCCGTCTTCGTCTTCTTTAGCCATATCGCCTGTGAAGAGCCAGCCGTCCTTGATGGAAGCGGCAGTTGCTTTTTCGTCGTTGTAGTAGCAGGTCATAACACCGGGACCCTTAACGCAAAGCTCACCAACATCGCCTTTTTCTACGATATTGCCAAGCTCGTCTACGATTTTAACTTCCCAGCCGTAGCCTGCTTTGCCGATAGCACCGATTTTGTGGATGTTCTCAACACCGAGATGCACGCAACCGGGGCCGATAGACTCGGAAAGACCGTAGTTTGTGTCGTAATCGTGGTGAGGGAAGTATTCCTTCCAGCGTTTAATAAGGCTTCTGGGAACGGGCTGTGCACCAATGTGCATAAGTCTCCACTTTGAAAGGTCGAAGTCTTTGATATCAAGAGCACCTGAATCCAGAGCGTTGAGGATATCCTGTGCCCAGGGAACAAGGAGCCAAACGATAGAACACTGCTCCTTGGAAGCTGCGTCAAGAATAAACTCAGGCTTGATACCCTTGAGGAGTACTGCCTTGCCACCTACCAAAAGACTTCCGAACCAGTGCATTTTGGCACCTGTGTGGTAGAGGGGAGGAATACAGAGGAAAACATCGTCCTTTGTTTGTCCGTGGTGATTCTGCTCTACCTTGCAGGAGTGGGTAAGGCTTTGGTGCTTGTGAAGAATAGCCTTGGGGAAGCCTGTAGTACCCGATGAAAAGTATATAGCTGCAAAGTCATCCTCTGAGAGTTCTACATTGGGAGACTGAGAAGAACAGTCAAGAGTCATATCGTTGTAGTCTTCAGAGAAAGTGGGGCTTTGCTGATTGCCTGCAAAGATAAGCAGACGATTTCGGCTTATGCTCTCTACAATATCTTCAACTCTTCCGATAAACTCGGGGCCGAAAACAAGAGCATCACATTCTGCAAGATTTAAACAATACTCAATTTCGTCGCTGGAGTAACGGAAATTAAGAGGAACAGCAAGAGCACCTGTCTTGAGAATACCGAAGTAAATCGGAAGCCATTCAAGACAGTTCATGAGAAGAATCGCGACTTTATCACCCTTTTTTATTCCTCTTGTAAAAAGGAAATTGGCAAAACGGTTTGCCTTGACATCAAATTCACGCCATG
>JAZRMA010000019.1:0-123559 GCA_045647135.1 Ruminococcus sp.
TCCTACAAGCTCAGGATAGAGTCTGTCGATGGGATCGGAAGGATCGTTGGGTGTTAAATCGATCCAGAACCAAGGTGCCTTCTCGGTTTCGTACTCTGTGCCTTCTGTGAAGTATACATATACTTCCTCCTGGTCGTATACGACTGAGTCGGCTGTCTTTACTGTATTTCCGTCAGAGATTACAAACTGATAGGATTCATCGTACTTGAAGGTTCTGTAGTAGTAGCCCTCAGAGTTTGGTCCATCCAGAATCTGACCGGGAACAAAGGGACCTATGTTCTTATTAACTGACTCTTTAGCTTCCTCCCAGATGTAGATATATGGAGTTGAAGTAAAGTCAGAATTTTTAAAGTCAACAAAGATTGTTGCTGTCTTTGAGCCTGTTTCTGTTAAATCAAGAGGTTCAAAGGAAACATCCAGCTTATTCTCACTGATTGTGTAAGTAAATGTGTAGTAACCGCCTGATGCATTCAGAGTAAATGCATCTGTGCTATCGAGGACAACTGAACTGTCGGTTTTATCATTAATTATGATATCTTTACCGAATACATCCTCACCTTTTGTGATATTCAGCTTATGCTCTCCGGGAACAAGTTCTACTGTTACTGTTACAACATTCTTGTCTGCTGTGTAGATTAAAGCTTCCTCAACAGATGTTAAATCCGTTACGCTTTCAAGAATGAACCTTGAAGGATAGCCCTCGCCGCCTACCTCAACATTTACTTTCTGGATTGTGATTACTTCTGTATCAGTTGCCTGTGCGAATACGGTTACTACTGCTTCGCCGGGACCTACTGCAAAAATATTACCCTGTGCATCAACTGTTACTACCTCGGTATCGGAGCTTGTAAAGGTAAGCTCTCTACCCTTGGAATTTGTAAGGTATGTGTTTGCTGCAAGTGTATCCTCAACAATCATTTCTACCTTTTCGTTTGCTATTACATCTTTATTATAGATTACATAACAAGCACTGGGTTTAAATTCATTGTTGATAAAGTCACGACCGAGGAGGATTGTTTTGTCTTCGTATACTCTTACATAGAAACCTTCGGCAGCACCGTTTACAGATGCACCATCATCGGTTCTGTTATAAACTGTCCAGGGGTAGTTTACGGAAGATGTATCGATTGATACGGGTTTGTTCTCATCACCACCATAGATATTTCCGGGTGTATCCAGTTCATAGTGGCTGTGACCTGAGAGATATATTACATTATTATACTTATTAAGTACTGTCTGGAGTTCTTCGTAATTGATTACTCCGTTTGCAGTTGCATAAGTACCGTAAACTGTTTCGTAAATAGGCTGATGGAGCAATACGAATACGGGTTTGCCCGGATTCTTCTCTTCGTTTGCCTTAAGCTCGTTATCCAACCACTCAAGCTGTGCATCAGAAAGTTCTGCATCTGCATAATTCTTAAGGTCGGGATTGAGAGTCTTGTTTCTGCCGTAATAATCGGTGTTATCACCTGCAAGGAGAATGTAGGTGTAACCGTTTATCTCTCTTGAATAGTATGGTGTGTCTGCTGTGATATTTGCTCCGAGAGAGTTTGCAAAGTTAATATAGGGAGAAATATCTGTTCCTACATAGGTGTCATGGTTACCGAGGGTTACATACATCTGAGGCAATGTCTTGCCTGTTTCAGAAGCAACCTGGTTATACATGGGCATGATCTCTGCATACTCTTCTGCAAAACCGTTGTTTGCAACGTCACCCACTACAAAGATACCTGTGCTTGCTGAACTGTTCTGTGCAATATCTGTAAGCATTGCTTTGAAGTTACTGTGTGAATAGTTCTTAGACTGGTTGTTATCGAGCTTTGCACTTCCGTCTGCGTAATGAGTTACATTATCTGAATTGATATGGATATCTGACAATACCTGGAACTCGGAAAGAACTCCTGCGTCGATATCTGTGTAAGTCTTACATCCCTCGGGAAGCTTTATAAAGTAGCCTTCATCGCTTTCCTTATTGCCGTAAGATACATAAGCTGTAAGACCTGCGGCATCATGAGGAATGAATGTGTAGGGATGCATATCGAATGTAATTACTGTTTTATCGAGTCGCTGTTTTGCAAGGTGTCCGTAGCCCTCTAAAGGCTCTCCGTTTGCATCTGCCCAATAGAGATGAACATCTGCGTCACCTGTATAACTCAGAGCTGTGTTATCAAACTCAAGTGCAACTCTGCCGTTTGCAAAACCGTCATTCAGGTTATCCACCTTGTATGCTGCGTTATTTAATGAACCTGCGGCATTCTCTGTAATTGTGAAATATTTTGTTGAGAGTATTTTTTTATACGAAGAATCGCCAAAGAGGATTGCTACATATTCGCCTGCAGCTTTCAGGTCGAAAATATCACCTGTTGTGGGATAATCTGTTGTTGCACCCTTAGTAGGATCAATGTTCTGAATTGTTTGTGCATAGGAATCCTGAACATATACATAATACCAGGACTTAAGTCCGGAACCGCCTGTGGGAGGGTTAGCGCTCATATCGGAAACTTTGTAGATACCTACCCAGCCCCATGAATCTCTGAGTGCTCCTGTGTCATTTACGGTTACTGTGATGTCCTCACCCATTCCGTAAACATCTTTGTTGGTGTCAACTGTACCTGAACCACCAACAACCTCGATGGTTACATAACCTCTGGGGTTATTGTATGAGTTTGTTCTGTAAAGGTATACATCGTACTTACCTTCTGTCAGGTATATATTAGGATTCTTCTTTGATACTTCTACAAGATTCTGAGGAGTATCAAGAACGCCTGTTTCATCCTGAGGCAGATAATACCAATACTTGAGTGTACTTGAAGTAGGTGTTACGCCATGATCAACTACTGCAACCCAAGGTTTGAGGTCAGGTCTGTCTGTCCAACCTGATATCATAATGGGTTCGCTGTAATAGTATGTTTCTTTATCTGTTGAGATTATGTTCTGATAGTATACATTCTCGTTGGAGGGAACTACATCAAAGTAAACTTCCTTAAGAACCTGTGAATAGTTTGATGTTCCAAAAAGCACGGCTTTGTAGGAACCTATTGTTCTTGTGGGGTCGATTGCTTTATCGTTGTTCTGCAGATAGAGTGTTCTGATATCGACTGCAACTCCATTTGCAACTTCTGCGTTTATAATTTTATCAACTGCAGAAGGTCTTTGTCCCTCTGTGTAATAGTAATAGGAATATGTGTTATTGTATGTTTCCTGTGATGCGGGATACACACCTACCCAGCATCCGCCCTGAGCAGTTAAGTAGATTGACTCCCCGAGGGAATATGTTTCTTTGCTTGCATAGAGATAAGGCTCTGTGCTGTCTGCTCTCTCAAAGAGTTCGTTTTCGCTGAGCTCATCATCTGTAAAGGGAGTGTGCTCAACCGAAAGCTCGCTGGTCTTTGTGTTATAAGTGAATGTGTATGTACCGCCTGTTGCAACAAGTGATAAGTTACCGTCTGAATTAAGAGTAACTGCCGAAGATGTTGCATCATTTATGGTAACGGTTGTGCCGAACCAATCGTCGAAGGATTTAATCTTAAAGTCATATGTACCTGCTGAAAGCTTGGTTGTAACTGTTACGATATCTGCGTTATCAGAGAGGGTGGTCATCTTGTAACCATCTGACCAGTTATCAAAGGTACCCATAAGGTAATAGTCGAAGTCAATTACTTCTACTACTCTGACTTCTGTTTTAAATCTCTTGATTACTTCGGTATCGGTAGCAAAAGCTATTGCAGAAATAATTGTTGTTCCAACCTTATCGTCTGCAACTGTAATCTTACCTGCTGTAGTAACTGTTGCTATATTCTTTTCAGAAGAGGTTGCCTTAATAGCTCTATTTTTTGTGTTAGTGATGTATTCGGATGCTTCTTTAACATCGCCGAACTGCATAAGGAGTGATTCTTCTGCACTTACATCGTTGTTCTGAAGAACACAGCAAGCTTCGGGAACCCAAGTACCTGTATTAAAGTCACGGCCGAGGAGTACTACCTTATCCTCGTAAATTCTTACATAAAGGCCCTGAGATGAATTCTCATCGCAAGTTTTATAACTGTCAGCATCAAGAGTCTGATTTGCACCGTTAATACGGTAATGAGTACCTGCTGTAGAAGATGCGTTGATAGCAACGGGGAAACTTTCATTACCGCCGAAGATACTGTTCTCACTTGCAAGATTCTGGCGATGATTTCCATGGAAGGAATAAATGTTATCGTACTTTTTGAGTACCGCTTCAAGATCGTCGGGATTTTCAAGACGGTCTGTCATTGCTGTGTCAAGTGTGGTACCGGGGATTGCATAATGATAGAACAGGAATACGGGCTTACCGTCGTTATTCTGTTCATTGTCAAGAAGTTCTGCGTCAAGCCACGCAAGCTGTGCAGCAGAGAGGTTTCTGTCGCCGTTGTCGTCACAGAGAACAATAAACTTATAACCATTCTTTTCGAAAGAATAATAAAGCTTATCTTCGCTTATCTGACCGCCGTGAGAATTTACAAAGTCGATGTAACCTGTCTGACCAACATCAGCGGCAGCATCGTCGGTATTACCACGAGCAACAAAAATCTGCGGAACATTTTTGCCTGCTTGTGTAGCCGCCTCTGTTCTCAAAGACTCGGTTAATGCCCATTGTGCAGTAGTACCACCGCGGGTTACATCACCGTTAATAAATACGAACTGGCTTGAGGAGCTGTTATTTGCAATATCAACAAGAGCATTTTTGTAGTCTTCGTTATTGTTGGGATACTGATCTGTAGAATCGCCGAGCTTTGTGTCGGAAAGAACCTGGAACTCGGTAAAGCTTGCGTTATCAAGACCTGTGTATGTCTTGCATCCGTCAGGAAGAGCAATATACTTGCCCTCGCCCTTTACGCCATCAAACTCAACATAAGCCACAAGACCTGCGGCACCTTCGGGAATGATTGTGTACTTAGGCATATCGAAGGAGATAAGGCTTTTATCAAGAGGCACTCTAAAGAAGGAGCTGTAGCCCTCAAGAGGAGTTCCGTCAGCCTTTGCCCAGTAAACTACTGCGTAAGTATCATCGTTGCCTAAATAGCCGTAGTCATTCACATAATCAAGCTCAAAAGCAACGCGACCATTTGCAAAGCCGTCGTTAAGGTTATCTACCTCGTAAGCACCTTTTGTAAAGTTAGCAGTTACAGCATCTGAAACGGTAATGCTCTTGGATGCAATAGATGTGTAGCCTGTTGTACCGAAAAGATGGAGGTTGTATGTACCTGCAGGAGTTGCCTGAGAACCTGCAGCGCAATGCTGGATAACCTTTGTTGATTTTGCAGAATCATTAAGATAATAATAACCGTTATTGGTAACACCGCTGTCAGGTGTAACATCACCGGCATACATAGCAGCGCGTACATCTGCAGCTGTAATGGTAGGCGCATCTGCGTTTTCATGAGCACGATAGGTAATACTGAACTCGGAATAACTTGTGATGCTGCTTCTATATATGTATCCGGTATATCCACCATACTGTACCTTGATATAAGTGGGACTTGAATAAGCCAGATAATTATATGCGGTACCGTTTGCCAGTGTTGCAACTTTTGTATAAGAAGAACTTGCAGCAGAACGAAGAGGTGTTGAGGCTTTAACTGCACCATAAACCTTTACATCAGAACCGGAAGGAATATTGATGTATGGTGACATATAACCTGTTTTTGAGTTATATGTAGAATGAACCCAGTTTCTGGAGCTCGGTCCTGATGTACCGATAGCGGTAACTGTACCACCAGAGGGAACCGAAGCTACAACGCTGGCAGAAGTAGTATAACCGGATCTGAAGTTAACTGAACCGGTAGCTGAACTCTTCAGAGTATTGGAAATGGAATAGTCAGCAGTATCGTAAGGCTTGGTAAAAGTGTAAATGTTTTCACCATAACCATAGGTGGATTTATCAGTTAACATTGAAGCATACTGAACCTTAAAGGTAAGAGAAACAAGTTTTTCGGATGTTGGGCTTTTTCCGCTAAACAAGTGAACATCATACTCACCTACTTCAAGCTCCATAGTCTTGTTGACAACAGATTTAGCTATCAGGTCTGTATTGGCACCTGAGTAGTTAGTTGAGTATCCGCTACCAATATAGACAATATACTCGGGAGCAGTTGTTGTTGTATCTGCACCTTTTGCATATACACCGACCCATGCATTGGCATTACCGTCTGCCTTTGCTTTAACAAAAATCTGCTCACCGTACTCATAGACATTTCTGTTTGTCTCAAGAAGTATTCCTGTATCGCTTGAGGTTCTGTTTGCATTGTCAACATTAATCAATGCAGACGAAAGAACCTCGATACTTGTATCATCAGGATGAAGCACTAATGTAAAGTTCTGGTCATGACTGAGATACGGAAGTATTCCACTACCGGAATTGTAAACACCGGTTTTAAGGTCGATAGTCTGACCCTCGTGACCTGCAAGAGAAAAAGTATATACAGGTACACTTGAACTGGTGGGTACAGTATCAGCACCTGCATACAAAGCAAGTCTTGCGTTGGGATACTTTCCAAAAGTATCTGCCGTTACAATAATGGGGGTGTCTATGTCATAGGAAGATTTCTCCGCCCTGACATAAGGAGTCTGAGAATCAATAAATGTAAACAGTGAACTGTCACCGCTTACACCACCTGCTCCGACAGAGCTTAAGCTCTTGTAAGCAGATTGATCCGCCAGATCTGTTTCAGCCGCAGCTACGGGAATGCCTATTGCAACCATTGACATAAGCATCACCATAACCAGCACAAAAGATATTAATCTTCCACCGGCCTTTTTCAAGTTAGCATTCATACTACATACCTCCTGTTGCATAAAAACAACGTTTACGTAAATAATAAACAACTGTTTCGTTGTCGTTTAATTTTAGTGAGAACATTAACACACTAAAATTGCAAAAAGGGTACACTACCCCTATTTATATATTTACTTATATATTATATATCAGACCGTTGGTAAATTCAACAAATATTACAAGTAAAATACAAAACTGTTAAAATGTATCAAAACAGTTTCAAACCTTGTTTAATCTGCCTATGTTTTTTCTTAACATTTTTCTTGACATTAAAATCTAAGGTGAATTTTAACAACTTTTGGGAAGTTTAGTTGTACAATGCAACGAAAGAAAAGGATAATATTAAGCTAATTTATTGTTCGATTTTCTCCGTTGTGAATAAGTTTTTAACATAAAACAAAACGCTTGCACTCAGTTCTAAACATAAAAAAACACCGAGCACGAAACTCGGTGTTTAAAAACAAAAGATATAAAATTAGTCTGCAGAGTAAGGAAGAAGTGCAAGATAACGAGCACGCTTGATTGCTACTGTGAGCTCTCTCTGGTGTGCTGCGCAAGTACCTGTTACTCTTCTGGGAAGGATCTTTGCTCTTTCAGACATATAGCGGCGGAGACGGTTGATATCTTTGTAATCGATCTTCTCTACCTTGTCAACGCAGAAAGCGCAAACTTTTCTGCGGGACTTTCTGTGCATGGGTCTTTCAGCCATGATAATTCTCCTTTCGAAAAATAGGATTCAATATAACGGATTATCAGAAGGGCAGATCGTCGTCTGAGGGCATTTCCTCAAAATCGGATGCAGCACCACTTGCAAAAGAAGGAGCCTGCTCAGAGAAATTGTTTGCAGGAGCCTGATTGTAACCACCGCCGTAGTTCTGGCTGTAGCCTGAGTTATCACGACGCTCACCTGTAAAGGAAGCGCTGTCTGCGATAACCTCTACAACATAACGGTTAGTGCCGTCTTTTGCCTGATATGTGCGACTCTGGAGCTGACCGTCAATAGCGATCAGAGAGCCCTTTCTGAAGTGTTTACAAACAAAATCTGCGGTGTAACGCCATGCAACGATATCAAAGAAATCTGCCTGACGCTCTTCGCCGGATTTTACATAGCTTCTGTCAACAGCAATGCGGAATGTTGTAACATTTGTACCGGACTGTGTTGTCTTAAGCTCGGGGTCAGAAACAAGTCTGCCCATTAAAACTACTCTGTTAATCATACTTATTCGTCCTTTCAACAGACACTTTAAGTGCCTTAAAAACAGTGATTATTCGTCTTTCTTGATGATGAGAGATCTGAGAACGCCATCTGTGATCTTGTATCTACGATCGAGCTCTGCGGGGAACTCAGCCTCTGCCTCGAAGTTCATGAGAACATAGTAGCCCTCAGACTCCTTGTTGATCTGGTATGCGAGCTTACGCTTGCCCCACTCATCAACGCTCTGCAGTGTAGCATACTTCTCGATAGTCTTCTTGAACTTCTCAACGAGAGCCTGAACAGCCTCCTCACCGTTCTTAACGGAGAGAACCATAACGGTCTCGTAATTAGCCTTAACTGCCATTTGTTGCACCTCCTTATGGACTTTTGGCACTGCACTTTTGCAGTGCAAGGATGTACGCGACCTGACCGTCGCGTTGGCTTAACCTCAGAAAAAGAAAAGCCTGTTACGCGCATTTTTACACATAACAGGCTAATTATAACACAAGAAATGTAATTGTCAAGAATTTTATGCTAAAAACTCATAAAATCAGTTATCTGCATTAGTTTTGTTTACAGATAAATCCTTGTCTCCGTAAACAGGAGGATTGGGAGCTTCGTCGTAAGAATAAAACCCTCTTCCCTTAATTGCATTGGCTGTTGTGATAATTACAAAAGCATTAGGGTCAATTTCGTGCACAAGCACATTTGTGCGATGCACTTGTTGAGGTCTTACTGCACAGAGAAGCACTCTTTTTTCGTCTCGCTGATAACCACCCTCGGCATTGAGCAAAGTCACGCCTCTGTCAATTTTTGAGAGAATGGCATCGGTAACATCATCATATTTTGAGGTAACAATAAATAGGAGCTTACCATTGTTTCTTGACACACCATAGAGCACTGTGTCGATGAGCTTAGAGTTCATAAATATGCATATAGCTGCATATAAAGCATTCTCAATATTGCCATAAACAAACGCGGAGCTTGTAACAACCAATGCATCAATAAGCAGGATAAAATTGCCCATTGAAACATGGGGCATCTTCTCGTGCATTATACGGGAAATAATATCAGTGCCGCCTGTAGAACCGCCCCGATAAAAAATAAGTGCAAGTCCCACACCACAGAGCAGTCCACCGAATATACACACAAGCATTCCGTCTCCATGATACGCCTTCATAAATCCATTATCTATCAGAATATTGAAAAAGTCCATAAGCACTGAAGAAAGAGCAGAACCAAGGAGCGATCTGCCAAGATATTTCCAACCGAGAGCAATACCTCCCCATAGAAAAATGGGAATATTAAGTACAAGCGTCATAGTACCAATGGGCAAAAATGGAAAAGCAAAATTGAGCATTGTACTGACACCGATAACTCCGCCGGGAGCGATGTTATTAGGTGAAGTGAAAATCACAACAGACAAAGCATAAAGAACACAACCGACAAAAATTATCAGATAGTCGGTAAAAATCATCTTATCGAATTTTTCGAGAATATTCTTCTTATTACTCATAATCATTCACCATTATGCATATTTATTCAGCTTCGGTGATTATAAAAGAGAAGAGTTCACGCACTCTTTCCACCCTACCGCAAAGATAAAGATAACCAAAGAGCGCTTCTAAACCTGTTGCTGTATGGTAATCCTTAAGGGTGCTGTTTTTGGGCACGGAGTTCACCTGAACATTTCTGCCTCGTTTAAAGACAGCCTCTTCTTCCTCATTAAAAACCTCTTTTATTTTCTCAAGAGCCTTGGTCTGTGCACTGCAGCAAACCATAGAAACCTTGTCTTTGTTAAGGTCTCCGACCTTTCTTAAGCCTTTCGAAAGAAGATACTCTCTGACAAGCAATTCATAGACAGTATCCCCCACAAAAGCAAGTGTAAGAGAAGGTAATTCCTTTGGATTTACATCTGATGAAAATAGTTTATCCATAGCTTAAACCTTTATTTATATATATTACTCAACAAAATCAAACTGCACTTCGTAAATAGATACGGTGTCGCCCTCTTCGATGCCTGCATCACGAAGAGCCTCTATAACACCGCCATTGATAAGAACATTCTGGAAGTAGTTGAGGCTTTCGTAATCGTCAAAATTAACAGACTGCATAACCTTATAGAGCCACTTACCCTCAACAAAGTAGATGCCGTCACACTTGGTAATCTTAACCTCTCTGGAATTAAGAGAATCGATATCCACCTGAGGTGCAGGTTCTGCCTCGTAAACTATTACGGGAGGAAGTTTTGAGAGCATCTCGGTGATTTTATCAAGAAGCGGATCCACATCGTAGCGGATTGCAGCCATAATAGGATAAAATTCATAACCCATATCCTCTACATATTTGCGGAAATCCTCTATCTGCTCATCGGTTGCAAGGTCGCATTTATTGCCCGCAACAACCATAGGACGCTCTGCGAGTTCTGCATTAAACTTCTTGAGTTCTTCGTTAATAACGCGGAAATCCTCCTTGGGATCTCTGCCCTCACTGCCTGCAATATCAACGATATGAACAAGCATTCTGCAACGCTCAACATGGCGAAGGAACTGATGACCGAGACCTACTCCTTCCCAAGCACCTTCGATAAGACCCGGAATATCCGCCATAACGAAGCTTTTGCCTTCCTTTGCACTTACAACACCAAGTTTTGGGGTGATAGTTGTAAAGTGGTAGTCTGCAATCTCGGGTTTTGCCTGAGAGACTACGGAAAGAAGTGTAGATTTACCTACATTGGGGAAGCCCACAAGACCAACATCAGCCAAAAGTTTAAGCTCAAGCTGAATATCGAACTCCTCGCCGGGCATACCGGGACGAGCAAAACGAGGAGTCTGGCGTGTAGGAGTAGCAAAATGGGAATTACCCCAACCGCCTTTACCGCCTTTTGCTACAACAACAGGCTCTTTACCTGAAATATCCGCAATAATTCTGCCTGTTTCTGCGTCTTTAACAAGAGTTCCCAGAGGAACACGAATGATTAAATCTTCGGCTTTTCTGCCGTTTTTTCTGCCACTCATACCATTCTGACCGGGATTAGCGGCATATTTACGCTTATATCTGAAATCCTGCAGAGTCGAAAGGTTGGTATCGGCTACAAATACAACATCGCCGCCCTTACCGCCATCGCCGCCGTCAGGACCGCCGGATGCAACATACTTCTCGCGGTGGAAGGTAACCGCACCGTTTCCGCCGTCACCGGCTTTTATATTAATTTTCGCTATATCTACAAACATTGCATCCTCCATAAAACATTTAATATAATAAACAAAAAGGGCGGATATAAAATATCCGCCCGAATGCCTCGATATTACTGCTCAACAGGATAAACGCAAGCGCGCTTTCTGTCTCTGCCCATACGCTCGAAGCGAAGAACGCCGTCAACGAGTGCGAAGAGAGAATCGTCTTTGCCTCTGCCAACATTCACGCCGGGATGGATGTGGGTACCTCTCTGCTTAACGAGGATGTTGCCTGCAAGAACGAACTGACCGTCTGCACGCTTAACACCAAGACGCTTGGACTCAGAGTCACGGCCGTTCTTGGTAGAACCCATACCTTTTTTATGTGCGAATAACTGGATATTAATCTTAAGCATTTGTGTTACACCTCCGAATAATTTACTGTAATGTTGATTTGGTACTGCTGCGAAAGCTCATTCATATGGAGCTCAAAACCCCTTAAAATGTCTTGTGCTTTCAAAGCATCGTGTGAAGTGAGCTTCATCATCATATAGCCGTCATCTACTGAAATATCAGCAGGTAAACCGATAATCTCGGTTACTGTGTTAGCAGTCATATATGCTGCCGAACTGACGGATGCACAAACAATGTCAGAACCGTGTTCTGCATAGCCGCTGTGCCCTTTCATCTCAAATCCTAAAAGAAGGTCTTTGTCTTTGATGAAGCAGATTTTGATCATAATCAGCCTGCGATGGACTTGATTTCAACCTTTGTGTAAGGCTGTCTGTGTCCGAGCTTTCTCTTCTCACCCTTCTTGGGCTTGTAAGTAGCAACTGTGATCTTCTTACCCTTAGCGGTTTTAAGAACCTCACCTGTTACCTTTGCACCATCAACATAGGGGGTGCCGACAACAAGACCGTTGTCTGTGGAGATAGCAACAACCTTAAACTCAACAGTTGATGCTACTTCTGCGTGAAGCTTCTCAACGAAGATAACGTCGCCGTTCTCTACTTTGTACTGCTTGCCGCCGGTTTCGATTACTGCGTTCATAGTTAGTACCTATCCTTTATTTAGACTCGCTACAGTAGGCGTGACATTAAATCAACTTATGACCCACAATAAGCGGCTTATACACTATACCACAACAAACCCTGAATGTCAACAATTATTTTGAAGTTTACAAGCTTTAAGTGTATTTTTCATAAGCATAGCAATTGTCATAGGACCTACACCGCCGGGAACGGGTGTGATCATTGATGCTTTTTCCTTTACTTTATCGAAATCTACGTCGCCGCAGAGCTTACCATCGTCCATTCTGTGAATGCCTACATCAATAACAACCGCACCCTGCTTTACCATATCTGCCTTAACAAACTTGGGCTTACCAACTGCTGCAACAAGGATATCTGCTTCTTTGGTGTATTTTTTGAGATTGATTGTTCTTGAATGTGTAACAGTAACTGTGCCGTTATCGTGAAGAAGAAGCATTGCCATAGGCTTGCCTACAATGTTACTTCTGCCGATAACAACGCAGTTTTTGCCTTCTGCGCTTACATTGTAGTGTTTGAGAATCTCCATAACTCCTGCAGGTGTACAAGGCAGAAAATCATACTCGCCAATCATAATTTTACCAACATTGGAAGCGTGGAATGCATCTACATCCTTATCTGCTCTGATTCTCTCAATAACTGCTTTTTCGTCCAACCCCTTAGGCAAGGGGAGCTGTACGAGGATACCGTTTACATCAGCTCTCTCGTTAAGCTCATCAATAAGTTTAAGAAGTTCTTCTTCGGTGGTTTCTGCCCCGAGTGCATATTCCTCGGAGATTATACCGCATGCCTCACAAGCCTTTTTCTTATTATTAACATAAACTCTGGAAGCAGGGTCATCACCTACAATTACAACTGCAAGTTTTGCTTCTATACCCTTTTCATTCAAAGCTTTAATGCTTTCTGCAACTTCTTCCTTAACCTTCTGAGATACGGCTTTGCCGTCCATTAACATAGCACCCATATTATCAAACCTCTTTCTGAATATAATTAATAAAACAACGCCTGTTATAACAAGTGCAAAGGATAGCACCTGTGAAACTCTGGGAGTATAAGAGCCAATCGAGAACGGTACATACAGACTGTCTGTACGAAGTCCCTCTACAACTGTTCTTTCTGCTCCGTACCATACAAGATAAATAATAAAAAGCTGTCCTCTGTATTTCTGGAATTTCTTGCTGAAAAAGTGCAGAAACACGAAACCGAGAAGACACCACAGCGACTCGTAAAGGAAGCAAGGATGTACTGCTTTGCCGTTTGTGGTGTCGCATATCATTCTCCAGGGGAGTGTGGTTTCTGTACCAAAGGCTTCCCGATTCATAAAGTTACCCCAGCGACCCATTCCCTGTCCAATAAGGAAGCCGAGAGCCGCAAGGTCAAGAGTTCCGCGGATATTGAGTTTTTTATACTTTGCAACAGTAAGTCCGCCCAGAAGAGCACCGATAAGTCCGCCGTAAATAGCAAGACCGCCTTCGTAAATTTTGAAGATACCGACTAAGTTATCCTTATAATCATCCCATTTGAAAGCTACATAATAAAGTCTCGCACCAATAATGGCACAGACAAAGCCTACAATTACACAATCAAGGAGTTTATCTTTATCAACACCAAAATAAGAAGCTCTGCGATTTGCATAAAGCACAGCCAAAACAAAGCCTGTTGCAATAATGAGCGCATACCATCGAACCTCGTAGCCGAATATGGTAAATGCCACTTCATTAACGGTCATTTCGAGTCCCAGACCGGGAAATGATACATTAGGCATACTTAACCTCCCTTTATAACAGAGAGAGTTGTGTTCTCTGTGTCCAATATATTTTTAAGAACTTTTTCTACATCCTCCACAGAAGCTTCGGCAACTGCATCGTAATAATCAAAAACATTACGATTTGAGAAGAAGAAATCCTCCACAAGATTTGCAATAGAGCTTACAGAATTAAGAGCCGACAGTGCATCACCGTAAACCGCTCTGCGAGCATTCTCGAAATCTTCTTTTAAAATGCCCTCTGTTTTAACCTTATTAATGTATTTCTTAATAATCTCCTCTACCCTCTTGGGATCTCTTGACTCACCGCCGAAAATAATACTGTTGAATCCGATACCCTCAAACTGTTCGTAAGAGAAGGTGGCATTAATAAGCCCCTCGTCCATAAGTTCTCGATACATAGGGCTTATATTGGACGCAAGCATAAAGAGAAGAATATCAATATACGCTACTTCCTGCTCGGTAAGACGCTTTGAAGCATCTGCTTTAAAACCTAAATTAAAAAGAGGAATTGCAACAGGAAGTGTCTGCTCAATGTAAGCTTCTTTAATCTTATAAGGCTCTGTGGGGAAATAGCTTTCCACCTCTACTTTTTCCTGAGATTTCAGGGTTTTATTGCAAATATCCAGCACCTCGTCAACAGACACATTACCCACAATTGTAAGCGCCATATTGTTAAGGTTATAGTAAGTGTTGTAGCAGGTGTAAAGCTTTTCTGCATCAATTTCTGCAATAGACTCAACCGTACCTGCAATATCAATGCGAACAGGATGCTCGTGATACATACCCACAAGAGTATTAAACATTACCCGCCAATCCGCAGAGTCATCGTACATTTTAATTTCCTGACCAATAATACCCTGCTCCTTCGCAACTGTTTCAGGAGTAAAGTAAGGGCTAGTAACAAAGCCTAAAAGAATCTCAAGGCAACGCTTGAAGTTATCTGTACAAGAAAAAAGATAGCAGGTTTTATCAAAGCTTGTATAAGCATTGGCATTGGCACCTGTTGAAGCATAAAGGGAAAAAGCATCTCCTTCTTCGCTTTCAAAAAGTTTATGCTCGAGGTAGTGAGCAATACCGTCGGGCACTCTCACGTCTTTACCATTTACCGCAAAATGATTATAAATACTTCCGAAAGGAGTGCCGAAAATTGCATATGTTGAGTTATATCCTTCTTTTGGCCACACAAAAACTCTGAGACCCGAAGAATGTTTAATTTCAAAGTATTTTTCCTGAAGTTTTTCTGAGGTTACTTCTTTTATCTGCACAACTTTCACTCTCCTTTCAAAACATAGACAGTATCAAGAGTAAGCTTATTTGCTGCCTCTACAATCTGTTCTTTTGTAACCGCATTAAAAGCCTCAATCGCTTCCTCAACAGATACAAGCTCTTTGTCTCCAAGCTGAGATACATACCATTCTGCATTACCGCCTACGCTGTCGCAAATACTTACAAAACTGTTGGCAACCGCAAGTTTTGCATAATTTATCTCGTCATCGGTTACATCACCGTTTCTTATGGCATCCAGCTCTGCTTCCATTGCTTTTCTTGCTTTTTCGATATTCTCGAACTCAACTCCACTTTCAACAACCATAATACCCTTGACCCTGTGGAATCTGCTTGCACAATAGTAGCAAAGGCTCTGCTTTTCTCTTACATTCACAAAGAATTTAGAGTGAGCACTGCCGCCGAGGATTGTACACATAAGACGCATTGCAGTTACATCGTCATACATAGATGAGCAGTCTGTTCTGTAGCCGAGAAGAAGCTTTGCCTGAGAAACCTCCATAGTTTCGGTGATTTCTGCTGTAGTCTCTGCTCTGTCTACAATATCTGTGGTTACATCAAAAACATCTCTGTCGATTTTATTAAACTCATCTGCAAATACACTTTCCGCAGTTTTGCTGGAGGATTCTCCAACATAGAAAATCTCGAATCTTGCTTTTGAGAGCAGTTTTTTCCAAACGGCATAAAGTTCTTTGGATGAAACCTGAGCAATAAGCTCCTTATCACCGTATCGTCTTAAACCGAAGGCTTCGTCTTTACACATTACCTCAAGGAGTTTATTGTTGGCATAAGTACGCTTGTCGCCAAGTTCGCTGTCTGCCATATCAATAAGCTGACGTTTTTCCTGCTCAACTTCGGTCTCAAAAAAGGCGTTATTCTCCACAAGAGGCTCAAACAAAATCTTACACAAGAGTTTTGAAAGTTCTTCGGATACACTCTCGCCTGTAAGAGCATAGCGGTCATCAATACCCGAAACAGAAAAGCTGAGTGCCTGCATCTCGCCTATTTTCTGCACCGAGCCTGTGAGCGTTGCGCCGTAAAGAGAACTGAGCTTCTTTGAAAGCTCGGTAAAATCGGGATATTCCTTCGTGGAGCGGGTAAGTACCTGAGAAAGCAGAGCAAAATCTGCTACTGTTTCTTTCAAAAGCGGCACCATAGCCACCGCTGTAATCTTCATTGTTTTGAATCGATTATCCTTAACTGTGGAAAAATACACACCCTGTGCAATTTCTCTGCGATTAATGGTATTCAAGTGTAATACCTCCAAACATAAAATTGAATATAAAAAACAAAATACACATTTATTATATCAATAAATAACAATCACATCAATAACAATTTAAAAAAAATCAAAAAAATTCTTGACATTTCAGAACTCATGATATATAATAGTCAAGCAGTCGAAAATCTGCGGATGTAGCTCATCCGGTAGAGCGCCACCTTGCCAAGGTGGAGGTAGCGAGTTCGAGCCTCGTCATCCGCTCCATTCCGTCGTAAACATTGTTTGCGACGGATTTTTATTTTCGTAAACATTCATTGCAAAAGATAAGGAGATTTATTATGAAATACACATACACTACCCACGGCGTTTGTTCAAGACAGATTGTCCTTGAGATTGAGGGAACAACCATTAAAGAAGCAGTATTTATCGGCGGTTGCCACGGTAACACTCAGGGTATTGCCGCTCTTGTAAAGGGTATGGACGCAGAGGATGCAATTGAAAGACTGGAGGGTATCAACTGTGGCGGAAGAGGCACTTCCTGCCCCGACCAGCTTGCATCTGCACTTAAAGAGGCACTTGACCTTTAATTTTCTCAGACATAAAGCAAGGCGGTACAGCTTTTAAACTGTACCGCCTTTTATTTTTTGAATTCTTAACCAATAAAACGAGACATAAGAGTGTAGCCTTCTGTGATAAGAACACCGCTGTTCTTTGCTGTTTCTTCAGTAAATGTGTCTGCACCTTCTGTAAGTTTATTACTGCGATAAATCATATAAGGTACAGGATTTCTTGAATGTGTACGAGTAACAAGAGGTGTAGGATGGTCAGGACATACAAGCACTGCAAAGTCCTCTCCTGCCCCTTCAAGATACTCTACAATAGGAGTAAGTACTCTCTCGTCGATAAGCTCAATTGCACGGACTTTATTCTCGCACTCTGCTCTGTGACCGCACTCATCAGGAGCCTCAACGTGTACATAAACAAGGTCCTGACCGCGTTTAAACTCATCGATAGCAGCCTGAGCCTTGCCTTCAAAGTTAGTGTCTATGTAACCTGTTGCACCCTCTACATCTACGCTTGTCATCTTTGCACAAATTGCGATACCTTTAAGAAGGTCAACAGCAGAAACCATACTACCCTTAAGGTTATACAGATACTCAAAGCTGTCAAGTAAAGGCTTTGTACCCTCACCCCAAAGCCAGATAGAGTTAGCGGGACGCTTACCTCTTGCAATTCTCTGAAGATTTACGGGATGGTCTTTAAGAAGCTCATAGCTACGCTTCATAAGAGGCAGAAGTTTTTCCTTTGCCACATCTGTGGGAAGGTAATCCTTAATTTCTCTGCCTGTAATATCGTGAGGAGGTGTAAGCTTGCCGGGCTTTGCGTTACCATTTGCCCATACAAGACAATGACGATAAGATACACCTGAGTAGAATGTAAATTCATCTGTACCCATATTCTCCTGAACAAACTCAATAAGTACACGGGCTTCCTCGGTAGAAATATCATCCGCACAATAGTCAAGTATAGTTTTATCCTCGTAAGCCTCTTCATCAGAAAGAGTTACAAGGTTACAGCGGAAGGTAACATCGGTGTCTTTAAGATCGATACCGATAGAAGCTGCCTCCAAAGGAGAACGGCCGCTGTAATACTTCTTTGCATCATAGCCGAGAACCGCAAGATTTGCAACATCAGAGCCGGGAGACATGGAATCATCTACTGTCTTAACCATGCCAATCTCAGAAACCTTTGCCAGTTTATCCATACAAGGCTTGTTTGCAAGTTCCATAGGAGTTTTGTTATTTAAAGCTGCGTATGGCTCGTCTGCCATACCGTCACAAAGCATTACTAAATATTTCATATACATCACCCTTAAATTGTAGGGGCGACCATTGGCCGCCCGCTTAATAAATATTATAAAACTTAATTGTTATTAGCCTGACCGAGATCTCCTGTGGAAAGACCCTTGAGGTAGGCATTGATAAATCCGTCAAGAGCACCGTCCATAACAGCCTGAACATTACCCATTTCAAAGCCTGTTCTGTGATCCTTAACAAGCGTGTAAGGCATAAATACATAGCTTCGGATCTGGCTGCCCCAGGTAATCTCCTTCTGAACACCCTTAATATCGGAGATTTTCTCAAGGTGCTGCTGCTCTTTGATTTCAACAAGCTTAGAGATAAGCATCTTCATAGCAACATCACGGTTCTGATACTGTGAACGCTCAACCTGAGATGCCACAACGATACCTGTGGGAATATGAGTAAGACGAACAGCGGAAGATGTCTTGTTAACCTTCTGACCACCTGCACCTGATGCACGATAAACATCCATCTTGATCTCCTCAGGAGGAATTACAACAGAGGTATCCTCTTCGATTTCGGGCATAACTTCGAGAGAAGAGAAGGATGTGTGGCGTCTGCCTGCACTATCAAAGGGAGATACACGAACAAGTCTGTGTACACCTGCTTCACTCTTAAGGTAACCGTAAGCGTTCTCGCCCTCAATAAGAAGTACTGCGCTCTTGAGACCTGCTTCGTCGCCGTCAAGATAGTCTACCTCTTTAACATTAAAGCCATGATCTGCTGCCCAACGAGAGTACATACGATAAAGCATCTGTGCCCAATCCTGCGCTTCTGTACCGCCTGAACCTGCGTGGAAGGTAAGAATAGCGTTATTTTTATCGTATTCACCTGTGAGGAGTGTCTCAAGTCTTGCCGCTGCAAGAAGAGTATCTACATTGTCAACCTCGCCTAAAGCTTCTTCATAAAGAGACTCATCCTCTGCTTCGTCAGCAAGTTCAATGAGTGTAAGAGCATCATAATACATAGTATCGAGCTTCTCGTACTTTTCCACTTTTGCTTTAAGGTCACTGGTCTGCTTTAAAACCTTCTGTGAATTTTCAAGGTCATCCCAGAATCCCGGTTCTGTTGCACGATTCTCAAGCTGCTGAATCTGTGAACGCATCTGAGAAAGCCCCAGAGCATCAGCATAGTCGTCGATATCGGGTCTGAGGGCCTCAAGCCTTAATTTTAATTCTTCAAACTGAAGCATATAAATTTCCTCGCTTTATATAAACTCATAATATTATAACCTAATTCACAAAAATTGTAAACCCTATACAAAATATATAAATTACAAATTATTATGTTGCTTTAAGTAAATTTATTTGGTATAATAACTAAAGGTGATAATATGGATTATTCTAACTATCGTTGTCCGGTGTGCGAAAAACCTTTTCTTAAGGACGACGAAACAGTAGTTTGTCCCGAATGCGGAGCACCTCATCACAGAGATTGCTATGATACTATAAACCGCTGTTTTTTTGAGGACAAGCACAAAGACAACTTTGACTACAAAACTTATGTTACACAGCAAAACCCTTTTAACGGGTATAACACTTACGGAGCAAACGATAATCCCAACAGCAGCAATACCCGCACAAGCGACATAATCCCTTGTCTTAACTGTGGCTCGTTCAATGTAGCTTCTAACGATGTATGTCAGAATTGCGGTACTCCTTTGGTAAAAGACAATCGTTACACTCAGTACGACAGACATTCCGCTGAAGCACAGACTCCTCCCCCTGCAAAAGACAAACAGTCCGACAATCCTTTTTCTGCTACCTTTGTCTTTGACCCTATGGGCGGACTAAAGGGTGAAGAGGATTTAGGCGAGGGCGTTACTGTAGCGGAAGTTTCCAAATTCACAAAAAACAACTCCCCCTTCTTCTGTCGTCTTTTTAAGCAAATCAAGCTTTCAAATCGTTCAAGGTTCTCGTTTGTAGGCTTTATTTTTGGTGGCATCTGGCTACTTTACAGAAAAATGTATAAAATCGGTATTTTCATAACTGCCCTTATGGCTCTTATGCTTGTATCCCGACTCTATATCCAGACCTTCTACCCCGACCTTATCGAGAACTTTATGAAGGTATACGAAAGCTCTGACTACAATGTTCTTTTTGAGTCGTTCAAGTCATTCTATCTTAGCATAGACACCGAAGACAAGTTAGTGTTAGCAGTGTATATGTTGGCAAATTTAAGCAGAATTGCTCTTAGTGTCATTTGTGCTCTTTGCGGAAACACCTGGTACTATAAGCATAGCATAAAAACAATTTCCAAAATAAAAACAAATTCAGAATCAAAAGAAATGGCAAACTCCATGATAGAAGCAAAAGGCGGAGTAAACACCGCTCTCGCTGTTTCTCTGCTTATCACAAGTGCATTGCTTTCTTTGCTGCCCTATTTCTTTTGACGGAGGACATTATGAAGATTACAAAAGCTGTTATCCCCGCAGCAGGTATGGGAACACGAGTTCTTCCTGCTACAAAGGTAATGCCCAAGGAAATGCTTCCTATTGTGGACAAACCTGCTATTCAGTATATTGTTGAAGAAGCGGTAAACTCAGGCATCACAGACATCCTCATCATCACTAATCGTGGCAAGGGATTTATTGAAGATCATTTCGACAAAGCTCCCGTGCTTGAGGGTATTCTTGAAAGAGATCAGAAGATTGAAATGCTCGAAAGCATCAATCATCTTGACAAACTGGCTAACATCCACTACATCCGCCAGATCGAAACAAAGGGTCTCGGCCACGCAATCAGCAAAGCTAAAATGTTCACAGGCAACGAACCTTTTGCTGTTCTTTATGGTGATGATGTTGTTGTGGGTGGACAGGCTCCTGCTACAAAAGAGCTTATTGATGCTTACGGAACTTACGGCAAAGGCGTTATCGGCATCAAACCCGTTTCCAGAAAAGCAATCAGCAACTACTCTTGTGTAAAAATTGAAAATCTCAAGGATAATATCTACAAATGTACAGATATGATCGAGAAGCCCAAAAGAGATGAAGATATCTTCTCGCTTTACTCAATTCTCGGCAGATGTGTTCTTCCTCCTGATATTTACGATATTCTGGAGCATACAGCACCCGGTGCAAACAACGAGATTCAGCTTACCGATGCCATGAAGGTTCTGGCACAGAACTACGGTATGACCGCTGTTGAGTACACAGGCACCCGTTATGATATCGGCAACAAGTTCGGTATTATGAAGGCGGCTATCGAAATCGGCATCCAGCACCCCGAAATCGGTGAAGAGCTTACCGAATATCTCAAAGACCTTGTAAAAAACATTTAAATAATATATAATTTCATAAAACATATTCGGACAGTACGGATTCATTCCCTACTGTCCGTGATTTTGAAGGAGAATGTATATGAAAGCAGTTATCACTGTACTTGGTAAAGACAATGTTGGCATTATGGCAAAGGTTGCAAACGCTTGCGCAGAAAGAAACCTCAATATCCTCGAGGTTACACAGAGCGTTCTTCAGGACCTTTTTGCAATGATTATGATGGTAGAGTTCGAAAAGGAAAACACTCCTTCTTTCGAAGAACTTGGCAGAGATTTCGATGCTCTCGGTGAGAAGATCGGAACAAAGATTCACATTATGCACGAAGATATTTTCAATTCCATGCATAAAATCTGAGGTGTGACCAATGCTTGAAACAAAAGACATACTTGAAACCATAAATATGATAGACAACGAACACCTTGATGTTCGTACTGTTACAATGGGTATCTCTCTGCTTGACTGTATCGACAGCGATATCGACAAAGCCTGCGATAAGGTTTACGACAAAATCTGCAGATACGCTCAGGACCTTGTACCCACAGCACAGGGTATCGAAAGAGAATACGGTATTCCTATCATCAACAAGAGAATTGCGGTTACTCCCATCGCTATGATTGGTGCCGCTTGTCAGAACAAAAATCTTATTAAATTTGCACATACTCTCGACAGAGCAGCTGACACTCTCGGTGTAAACTTCATTGGCGGTTACAGCGCTCTTGTTCAGAAAGGCTTTGCTGCAGGCGACTATGCTCTTATCGAGAGCATTCCCCAGGCACTTGCCGAGACAAACCATGTTTGCTCCTCTGTTAATATCGGCTCTACAAAAGCAGGTATCAATATGGACGCAGTAAAGATGATGGGTCCCATCGTACTTAAAGCCGCTGAGCTTACAAAAGACAACAACTGTGCAGGTGCTTCCAAGCTTGTTATTTTCTGCAATGCACCCGAGGACAATCCTTTTATGGCAGGTGCGTTCCACGGCGTTGGCGAAGCTGACTGCGTAATCAATGTTGGTGTATCAGGCCCCGGTGTTGTAAGAGCAGCACTCTCAAAGCTTGACAATAAAGAAGACCTTACAGCAGTTGCTGATATGGTTAAGAGAACTGCATTCAAGATTACCCGTATGGGTCAGCTTGTTGCACAGGAAGCTTCCAAGAGACTCTGCGTACCCTTCGGTATTGTAGACCTTTCTCTTGCTCCTACCCCTGCTGTTGGCGACTCTGTTGCTCATATTCTTGAAGAAATGGGCCTTGAGATCTGCGGTTGCCACGGCACAACCGCCGCACTTGCTCTTCTTAACGATGCGGTTAAGAAGGGTGGCGTTATGGCTTCTTCCCATGTTGGTGGTCTTTCAGGCGCATTTATTCCTGTTTCTGAGGATGCAGGTATGATTGCTGCTGCAGAGCAGGGTGCTATCGACATTACAAAGCTTGAGGCTATGACAGCAGTTTGCTCTGTTGGTCTTGATATGATTGTTGTACCCGGTGATACACCCGCAGAGGTTATCTCTGCTATCATCGCAGACGAAGCCGCAATCGGTATGGTTAACACAAAAACCACTGCTGTACGTCTTATTCCCGCTATCGGCAGAAAAGACGACGAGTGCCTTGACTTTGGCGGTCTTTTCGGTTACTCCCCCATTATGCCCCTTAGAAAAGGTTCACCCGAAATCTTCATTAACCGCGGCGGAAGAATCCCTGCTCCCCTGCAGGCACTCAAGAACTAACAGCCAAAAACAAAAATTTTCTAAAAACACCCTTTAAGTTTGTGCAATTAGTGGAAATAAAACTATTGACAAAAAATGCGTGTTAAGATATAATAATAAAGCTGTCTGAAAAAGACAGCATATGCGCCAATAGCTCAGCAGGATAGAGCAACTGCCTTCTAAGCAGTAGGTCCGGGGTTCGAGTCCCTGTTGGCGCGCCAATATGGTGACTATAGCTTAGTTGGTTAAAGCGCCAGGTTGTGGCCCTGGAGACCGCCGGTTCGAATCCGGCTAGCCACCCCACTAGATCCATTAGCTCAGTTGGCAGAGCACTTGACTTTTAATCAAGGTGTCCGGAGTTCGAATCTCCGATGGATCACCAAAAAAGACCTGAACATTTCGTTCAGGTCTTTTTGTTTGACAAGATAAGCATTATCTATTATACTGAATGTGCGGTTGCGTGATTAGGCTAGCATTTATGTGAACCTATTACACCAACCGTAAAGCAACCTTATATCCACGGTGAGTAGCTATTTTTGCTACTAGGGATGTATTGGTTGCTTTTTATTTGTATTTATTTACATTTTTATCAAATCTATACTATTGACTAAAGAAATCACCTGTGATACATTAAAAACGAGAGCTGAGCGAGAGACCGCTGACCCATCTTTTTTTGTTGGAGAGTTGTCTTTAAGACCTCAGCTTTTATTTTGATCCATAATTACATAGAGGGTAACTTCTCCTTCTTCAATACGCTTTAATCTGAGAGTACTGAGTTCGTGATAGTGCTGACATTTATTATATAAAGAAAGCGTTTCAATATCAGATATTTACTGATTATGAAACGCTTTTATACTTTTTATTTATATCTTTAAAACTCCACCTTATCCGAGTCGTGACCTGAGCCGCCGCAGAAGGGCATTGAGTCTATAAGTTTCATATCCTCTTCTGAAATCGTAAAGAAAAACACATCTTTATTACTCTCTATTCTTTCGGCTGTTACAGATTTGGGCAGAGGCAGGACACCGTGCTGTAAGCACCAGCGAACACAAAGTTGTGCAGATGTGCAGGAATATTTTTCGCTTAAACCCTTTATAATCGGGTGACTAAAACACTCTCCCCTTGCCATAGGACTCCAAGCCTCTATAATAATATCGTTACTTTTGCAAAACTCCACTGTTTCCTTCTGCATAAAGCCGGGGTGAAATTCAATCTGATTCACCATTGGTTTAACATTTGTATACATTAACGGCTCAAGGTGGTGAGGTTTAAAATTGGAAACACCGATTGCTTTTACCATACCTTGTTCGTAGAGGGAGATTAGTGCTTTATAGGTATCAACATTCACCTTGTGAGGTTCCGAAAACTGTAGAGCATTTGCGGGCCAATGAATAAGATACAAATCCATATAATCTGCACCCAGGGTTTTAAGGCTACGTTCAAAAGCTCGCATAGTATTATCATAACCTCGGTTTGTATTCCACACCTTGCTTGTAATCACAACATCTCCGCGAAGGAGTCCCGACTCCCTCACCGCTTTGCCGACGCTCTCCTCGTTGCCGTAAAACTCTGCGGTATCAATAAGCCTGTATCCGCACTCAAGTGCTTTTAAAACGGCAGAGAAAGCTTCCTGACCATTCTTCGACTTATATGTACCAAAGCCCAAATCGGGCAATGTTACTCCGTTTGATAATGTAAAAGACCCGTTGTTCATTCTTTTAGCCTCCGTTACATCTTATACAATCATTATATATCTATCCGCATTCTCTTGCAATAAAAATATTATTCTTTAAATGTACATCTTGCATTTTGAGTTTTTCTATGGTAATATATATAAGTTGCAATTAAATATTGGGCTGTAGCCAAGCGGTAAGGCAACGGACTTTGACTCCGTCATCCCGTGGGTTCGAATCCCGCCAGCCCAGCCAGAAAAGTCGACAAGTGATAAACTTGTCGACTTTGTTTTTTCTGTAATGACTATACACCAAAAAAGGAGCTGACACAGGTCAACTCCTTTAATGCAATATGTTCAGTTAATTTTATGCAACTGCAAGTGTGCAAGTTTCTGCATCCCATGTAAGAGTAAGTGTGCCTGCTGCTGCATGGAACTTGTTGTTATTGTCACCATACTCACCGAGAACTGCAGATGTGGGATTGAAGTCGAGCCAACCGTCTGTCCAGTAGATTGTGCCTGCATCATCCATAACTGCAAAGTAGCTATCGCTTGTAAGCTCGATTGTAATTGTGCCGTCAACGAACTCGTACTCGTAGTCATAGCAGTCAGCGTTGTTGATCCATCCTACAAGGTAGTACTTTGTCTCTACAACAGGCTCAACAACTACTTCATCGTCAGATGTAATCTCGTCATCTGTTGCGATAACCTCGTCATCGGAAGCAATGATTTCGTCATCGGTAGCGATCTCGTCATCTGTTGCGATCTCGTCGTCTGTTGCGATCTCGTCATCTGTTGCAGGAACATCAGGAGTCTCGGGAACTGCGGGGATAAGATCCTCAGCTGTTACTGCTGTACCGATAAGAGCATTTGCGGGAAGACCAGCAAGATACTTCTGGATCTCGGTAGCATCCTTAATGTTCATTGTGCCGTCAACATTTGCATCAGCAAGTGCTACCTGAAGCTCGTCGAGAGTTGCAAGGTCTGCAAGTGCCTTCTGAATGAGAGTAGCATCCTTAATGTTAACATTACCGTTAAGGTCAACATCACCTAAGAGACCGAGCTCATCTGTTGTTGCCTCGTCTGCTGTTGTTTCGTCTGCTGTAGCCTCGTCAACTGTTGCTTCATCTGCTGTTGCTTCGTCTGCTGTTGCTACAACTGCGCTGTTGTCATTCTCTGCTACAATAGCAGAAGCGGAAAAACAGAACATGGACATTACCATGAGAACAACCATAAGCATAGCGAGGATTTTGCCAAACTGTCTTTTCATGTAATCATCTCCTATTAAATTTTTGCAGATTAAACTGCGTTTTATAATTATATAGATAATAATTTGTCAAGTCAAGAAAATTTGTCCAATTTTAACATATCCCTGAGAAAGTTCATAATTAATTTGCTTGTACTTGCTTTTTTTTACGATTATGTTATAATCCTAATATACTAAACATATAATTTAAGGAGAGATTACTATGGCATGCTGTGAACTCAAAGCATATACTTTTTCCGATATTAACTTTACAAATCGTCTGGACCCCAATGTTCAGATTAAAATCGGCAACAAATTTTCTTACAATGTAAAATATCCTTCCGATAACTCCAACAACATCTGCAGAGGTGAGCTTGAGGTTGAGGTTGGCGACACAGGTAACGACAGCAAACTTAACCTTAAGGTTACACTTGTAGGTATTATGGCTTATGATCCTTCTCAGAAGCGTGAGCTTATCCACACAGAAAGTTTTAAGATTCTTTACCCCATTGCAAGAGCTATGGTAACTACAATTACTGCAAACGCAGGTATCAAGCCTATCATCCTGCCAAACATAAACATTGATGATCAGGATATTTACAGAATCGACGGATCAAAACCTTTCTGATAACCTTATTTTTCTAAAAAATTCAATTGACAAAGCAACGGTAGATGTGCTATAATGTTTACCGTTGCGAATATGCGGATGTAGTTTAGTGGTAGAACTTCAGCCTTCCAAGCTGATCGTGTGGGTTCGATTCCCATCATCCGCTCCAAATAAAAAGCAGTACCAATATGGTACTGCTTTTTTATTTGGAATTGTAATGGATGATGGGAATCGAAAGGGCGTTAAGAAAGCAGTCCTGTGGACTGTTTTTAGCCCGTCGCGCTGATGATACTTTTCACATTATGCACACCGCATTTGACGAGATGATGAGTACCTCTAAACCTAAGGCACATCATCCGCTTTGCCATAGGCAAATGATGGGAATCGAACTACGCTCCGAAAACAGTCCTGTGGACTGTTTTTAGCTCGACGCGCTGATGATGCTCTTCACACTTTACACGCCGTCTTTAACGATATGCAAGATACCTTTAAACCGAAGGCACATCATCCGCTCCTACATGTATGAGAAGATATTATCTTCCCGACAACATAACCATATCTGCATTTTAAATATTTATATTGAAAATAATAAATATTGTGATAGAATTTATAATAATATAATTCAACATTTGCTCAAACCGGAGGAAGTTTTGTGGAACTTATAAGGGCTACTATAAATGATTGTGAAATAATACATAATATGCAAAAGGAAGCTTTTGCCGACTTGCTCGAAAAATACAAGGACTACGACACAAGCCCTGCAACCGAGAACCTGGAGCGAATCAAAGCAAAAATTACAGACGACGGTTCATATTTTTATTTTATAATTTTCGAAAACTGCATTGCAGGAGCTATCAGAGTTGTTGATAAGTGTGACGGAAGTGCCAAGAGAGTTTCCCCTATCTTTATTATGAAGGAATTTCGTAACAAGGGTATTGCACAAAGAACTTTTGAGGAAATAGAAAAGATACACGGCAAGGATAACTGGACCCTCGCTACCATCTTGCAAGAAGAAGGTAACTGTTACTTGTATGAAAAGCTCGGATATAAAAGAACAGGTGAAACTATAAATATAAACGAGCGAATGGATATTGTTATTTACGTGAAAAACTAATATTTTTGATAAACAAAGGAAATATATAATGAATCATAATATGAATCTGAATCAAGAGCCTTTTGAGTTGATTGCAAAAGGATTAAAAACAATAGAGCTTCGACTCCTTGACGAGAAAAGACAGGGCATTAAAATCGGAGATACCATAACATTCACTAATCTTTCTAACGCAGATGAACAGGTCAGATGCAAAGTTAAGGGTCTTTTTACATTTGAAAACTTCACCGAGCTATACAACTCCCTGCCTCTTGACAAATGCGGATATATGCCCGATGAAATCAAGACGGCAAGTCCTAAGGATATGGAGCTCTATTACAGCACCGAAAAACAGGCAAAACACGGTGTTGTCGGAATAGAAATTGAGCTTATCTGATAATTTGACACATATAAAAACACCACCCGAAAGCTTTCACAATTCGGGTGGTTTCTATTAACATATCAAATTATTTTAAGTTTATTGACGAATATATTAGACTATGTTATAATTTTAAAAAAGGAGGAATATTATGAAAAAGATTGTCGCACTTGTACTTTTAGCAATTTTAATTTTATCTTTTGCAGCCTGTGGCAGCAAAGACTCAAATTACAACACAACATACACATCGACCACCGCTGATGTTACAACTACTATCATAACAGAAACCCCCGTTACAATAACTCTTCCTGTCACTACAACCAAAGAAGAGGAAACTCCCGAAGATAAAGAGATTACTCCTCTGCTTTATAAAGTAACCGATGACGAAAACAACACAATATGGCTCTTTGGCTCTATCCATGTTGGTAAAGATTATTTTTATCCCCTGCCCGACTATGTTATGGATGCATACAATTCCTCAGAAGCTCTGGCTGTTGAAGCAGACATTCTTGCCTTTTCGTCAGACTTAACAGCACAGACAAATGCAATGGCAAAGCTTGTTTATACAGATGGCACCACTATTAAAGACCACTTACCCGAAAAAACTTACAACAGAGCAGTTGAAATACTTCAAGAAATGGGCACCTACAACTCGCTCCTTGACTACTATATACCTTTTATGTGGGCCAGCCTTATTCAAAACGCAATGACCGAGCAATCAGGATTTGATGCAAACCTTGGCATTGATATGTACTTCTTAAACGATGCCCACGAAAATAACAAAAAAATCATCGAAGTAGAATCTGCAGACTTCCAATACAATATGATGGCAAACTTCTCTCCTGAGTTGCAGCGAATTATTTTAGAGGAAGGAATCTCTATGTATGAGCATCCTGTTACTACCAAAGTAAGCCTTAAAAGTTTGATTCACTTGTGGGAAAGCGGAGACGAAGAAGCATTTTATAAGCATCTTAACACCGAGACTGAATTGGAATCCGAACAGGATAAAATTCTCTACGAAGAATACAACAACGAAATGGTTACAAAGAGAAATGTAACCATGACCGATTTTGCAGAGGAAGCTCTCGAATCAGGAAAAGAAATATTCATCTGCGTTGGTGCCGCTCATGTAGTTGGCGAAACCGGTATGTCGGGTCAGCTCAAAGACCGCGGCTATACAGTTGAGATTGTAAAATAAACATTCATATCCTTCACAGCACTCCTTTCGGGGTGCTGTTTTTTATTTCACCTGCACTTTTCTACCTCATACAATAAATAAAATACCTTTCATAAGTTTTTGCGATACAAAATTAAATTCCCGATATATAATGCAGTCATCAAAGAAAAACAAAACGGAGGTAAAAAAATGAAAAAGACAAAGGAGCTTATAAATCTTATTGCAAAAGCTGTGGGTTTAGCTATGGGTGTTGCTGTAACAGTTCTTATGATCCTTTCACAAATAGGTACAAACGATGCAGTATTTTTACTCGGTATCGGTACCGCAGCACTGGGAATATGTCATTTTACAAACAACAAGTCCTGTAAAGAAAACAAGTGACAAGGGATATAAAATGCAGTATAATATCCCTATAAAGCAAAGCGAGGTTTATTATGAAAATCACATTAGAACCGTCAAATCTTAACGAAACAGAAATTATAATAAGGGGTAACATAAGTTCTCCCGAGGTAGAGTCCCTTATCTCTTTCCTTAATAACAAGAGCAGCAGTTCAAAGCTTGTTCTTTTAAAAGAAGACGAACAGTACTTTGTTGACCCGAAGGATGTAATATACTTTGAAGTTAAGGAAGGTAAGCTTATTGTTACCACAACTCAGGGCACATACAGTACAAATCAGAAACTCTATGAACTGAAGGATGCCTTGTCTTCCCTGCCTTTTGCACAGATAAGCAAGAGTGTTGTTGTAAATATCGAGTTTGTAAAATCTGTTTCCGCAGAGTTTTCGGGCAATTATTCTCTGAAACTCAAAGATAGAAAAGAGATACTCACTATATCAAGAAAGTATATGAAAGAATTTAAAGACAAAATTTAAGGAGGAAATTTTATGAAAATCAAAAATATTATTTTAGCTTGTATTTCAGGTATCGGTATCGGAATGCCTGTAACAATTATCTGTATGGCACTTATCGGCGGTTGGAATCCCATTATTAAGGAGTTTGCAGTATGGCTTACAGCGTCTGCACTATTCGGAGTACTCAGCCTTTTCTTTAACAGCAACAAGATGAATCTTATTCTCTCCACGGTAATTCACTGTGCAGGATGCTTAGGCATCACCTGTGCTGCCTGTACAATCATCGGATACAGCGATAATTTCTTTGAGATACTCCTTTCTGTATTACCTGTATTTGCGGTAGTTTATGCAGTTATCTATGGTGTAACATTTATCAACGCAAAAAAAGAAGCAAAGAAAATCACAGAAAGCCTTAATAAAAAATAAGAAAAAATAAACCTTCGGCGGTTACTTTTATGTAGCCGCCGATTTTTGTTGTAATAGAGGAAGTTATATGTTATAATTTTAGTGTATTTTTTATTTTTAAAGGAGTTATTATGAGTATCCTTAATGTTGAACATCTGACCCATGGATTTGGTGACAGAGCAATTTTTGACGATGTATCTTTCAGACTTTTAAAAGGTGAGCATATTGGTCTTATCGGTGCAAACGGTGAGGGTAAATCCACCTTTATGAATATTGTAACAGGTAAGCTTATGCCTGACGAGGGCAAAGTAGAATGGTCAAAGAATGTAAGAGCCGGCTACCTTGACCAGCACACAGTACTCAACCCCGGTATGACTATCGAGGATGTGCTGAAGTCCGCTTTTGCTTATCTTTTTGAAATGGAAGAAAAGATGAACGAAATCTGTGACAAGCTGGGAGAAGCCGATGAAGAACAGATGACCGAAATGCTTGAGGAACTTGGCACAATTCAGGATATGCTCACAGCTCACGATTTCTATATTATTGACGCAAAGGTAGAGGAAGTAGCTCGCGCTTTGGGCCTTGCAGACTTAGGACTTGACCGTGATGTTACAGACCTGAGCGGTGGTCAGAGAACAAAGGTGCTTCTTGCAAAACTTCTTCTGGAGAAGCCCGATATTCTTCTTCTTGACGAGCCTACAAACTATCTTGACGAGGAGCATATAACCTGGCTCAAGCGTTATCTTATCGATTACGAAAACGCGTTTATCCTTATAAGCCACGATATCCCCTTCCTAAACGAAGTTATCAATATAATCTACCATATGGAAAATCAGAAGCTTGACCGATATGTTGGTGACTATCATCACTTCGAAGAAGTGCACGCCATGAAAAAGGCTCAGCTCGAAGCTGCTTACAAACGTCAGCAGCAGGAAATCAGCGAGCTTAAAGACTTTGTTGCCAGAAACAAGGCTCGAGTATCCACAAGAAATATGGCAATGTCAAGACAAAAGCTCCTTGACAAAATGGATGTAATCGAACTTGCTCAGGAAAAACCAAAGCCTGAGTTTAACTTCCAGGTAGGCAAAACTCCCAGCAAGTTTATTTTTGAGACAAAAGACCTTGTTATAGGCTACGACTCTCCCCTTTCAAAACCTCTTACACTCTCTATGGAGCGTGGTAAAAAAATTGCTTTGGTAGGTGCAAACGGCATCGGCAAAACCACCTTGCTTAAGAGCATCTTAGGGCTTATTCCTCCTATTGAGGGCAAAGTTGAGCGTGGTGACAATCTGCTTATCGGTTACTTTGAGCAAGAGGTGTCGGGCGATAACACTACCACCTGCATTGAGGAAATATGGAAAGAATTTCCTTCTCTTAATCAGCACGAGGTAAGAGCCGCTCTTGCTAAATGCGGACTTACCACAAAGCACATAGAAAGTCAGGTTCGAGTTCTCTCGGGTGGTGAGCAGGCAAAGGTAAGACTTTGTAAGCTCATTAACAAGGAAACAAACATTCTGCTCTTGGACGAGCCCACAAACCACCTTGATGTTGACGCTAAAGACGAACTGAAGAGAGCTCTCAAAGAATACAGAGGCAGTATTCTGCTTATCTGTCACGAACCCGAGTTTTATATGGATGTGGTTGACGAGGTTTGGGACTGCACCAAGTGGACCACAAAGATTTTCTAAGATATGAAAAGCAAACATACTCAAATTAAGGGATCTATAGCCGCACTTCTCGTTAACATAATCTTTGGCTTCAGTTTTCTTTTTTCAAAAGTTTCCTTATCTTACGCTCATCCTCTTATCATCCTCGCTGTAAGATTCACTGTGGCTTTTGTAGTGCTTAATATTCTGTGGCTTTGCGGTATTGTAAAAATGAGCTTTAAAGGCAAAGATAAAAAGCTGATACTGCTTATGTCTTTGGCTCAGCCTTTGCTCTATTTCATCTTAGAACTTTACGGAATCGACAACACATCAAGTGCTATGTCGGGCATTATAATATCCCTTGAGCCTGTGGCGGTGATTATACTTGCCACCCTGTTTCTTAAAGAAAAGCCCACTAAATCTCAGCTTTTCTTCTCGGCGTTATCCCTGGCAGCTATTGTAACAATCAGCATTCTCTCGGACAATGGAGTTAAGAACAAGGTATTCGGAATTATACTGCTTTCAGGTGCAACTCTTTGTGCCGCAATCTTCAGCATATTAAGCCGTAAGACTTCAAAGGAATACTCACCATTTGAGAGAACATACATAATGTTCCTTGTAGGTACCGTAGGTTTTAATGCTATTGCGTTTGCGTCACTTCGTGGAAACTATATTAAAGAGATTGTATCCGCCTCTTGCCATATAGAATTCTGGGGTGCTATCTTCTATCTCTCAATAATTTCCTCAATAGTTGCATTTATGCTCTTTAACTACGCTACGGGAGTGATCACACCTGTACGAAGTGCATCCTTCTCTAACCTTATAACAGTTGTTTCAGTACTTGCAGGAATCTTCATTTTAGGCGAACCTATGATGTCAGTACCTGAGATAATCTGTTGTATCGCTGTAATCCTCGGTGTTATGGGAGTAAACAGATAAAACAAAACATAAATAACAAAGCAGAGTAGAATTTTAAAAACTACTCTGCTTTTTCTTATGCGTATTTATTATTAAAGAACCTGAAGTTTAATCTCGTTATCCTCAGATATTACATTGATACCGATGATACCGCCTTCACCGCGGATAATCATTTCTTCGGCAATTTTTTCTTCTACTTCTTTACGAATAATGGAACGAAGCTCACGAGCACCGGATCTGCCATCCTTAATCTTATCGGCAAGAAGTGAGCATACAGACTCGTCAAAGGTAAACGCAATGCCCTTTTCTTTAAGAGTATCAACATACTCGGAAAGCATAAGAGAAGCAATCTTTGAAAGGTCTTCCTTCTCAAGATAACGGAACACAATAATCTCGTCAACACGAGCAATAAACTCGGGACGAAGGAAATCGGAGAGAGCCTTCATAACCTTTTCTCTTGTAGCATCCGCCTCGCTTTTTGCAAATCCGAGAGCATTCTCTTTTCTGTCAGAGCCTGCATTGGAGGTCATAACAATAACGGTGTTCTCAAAGTTTACAACTCTGCCGTGAGCATCGGTAAGTTTACCTTCGTCAAGAATCTGCAGAAGGATATTGAGCACATCGGGATGTGCCTTCTCGATCTCATCAAAGAGGAGTACAGAGTAAGGTCTGCGACGAACTTTCTCGGTAACCTGACCTGCTTCGTCGTAGCCCACATATCCGGGAGGAGAACCGATAATTTTTGAAACCGAGTGTTTCTCCATAAACTCGGACATATCTAGACGGATAAGTGTTTCGGGTGTATCAAAAAGAAGTGCGGAGAGCACCTTAACAAGTTCGGTTTTACCTACACCGGTGGGACCCACAAAGATAAAGGATGCAGGTCTGCGTCTTGGCGAAATCTGAACTCTTGAGCGCTTAACAGCGGTTGCAAGAACATTTACCGCTTCGTCCTGACCGATGATTTTTTCTTTCATCTGTGCTTCGAGGTTTGCAAGCTTTGCAAGTTCGTTTTCTCTTACATGAGTAGAAGGAATACCTGTCCAGAGCTCGATAACTTTTGCTAAATCTTCCTCTGTAACTGCAGTAGAAAGTGCTTCCTCAGGAATTTCGGAAAGCTCCTGCTCTACTTTAATAATATCACTCTTAACTGTTGCAAGACGCTCGTAATCTACATTCTCGCTTGTGGTGAGTTTTTCCTGCAGGAGTGAAAGGTTCTTTTTGTCCTCGCAGAGTTTATCGTATCTTTCGCGTTCTTTGTTGCGAAGTCCTGCACAAGCAGATGCTTCGTCAAGAAGGTCGATAGCTTTATCGGGCAGGAAGCGGTCTGTGATGTAACGCTCGGAGAAAATAACAGCCTTGCGGATTACATCGGGAGCAACCGTAACGTTATGGTGTGCTTCGTAGTATTCCTTAATGCCCTCAAGAACCTCGATTGTATCCGCAACAGAGGGTTCGCCTACCTTAACAGGCTGGAAACGACGCTCAAGAGCAGAGTCCTTCTCGATATATTTTCTGTATTCATTAAAGGTTGTTGCACCAATAACCTGAATCTCTCCTCTTGAAAGGGAAGGCTTCAGGATATTTGCTGCATTCATAGAGCCTTCTGCATCACCTGTGCCTACAAGGGAATGAACCTCGTCAATAAAGAGAATAATGTTACCGAGGTTTTTAACCTCCTGAGTAAGACCTTTGATACGGCTCTCAAACTGACCCCTGAACTGTGTACCTGCCACAAGAGCAGTAAGGTCAAGAAGGTGAATTTCTTTATTCTTAAGGCGCTGAGGTACATTACCCTGAGAGATTCTCAGAGCAAGACCCTCGGCAATTGCAGTTTTACCAACACCGGGCTCACCAATAAGGCAAGGGTTGTTCTTTGTTCTGCGAGAAAGAATCTGAATAACACGCTCAATCTCTTTATCTCTGCCGATGATGCGGTCAATTCTGCCCTCTCTTGCTTTTCTTGTTAAATCTTCGCAATAAAGTCCAAGGAACTTTCTTTCCTTTTTCTCTTTCTTTTCCTGCTTCTTGGCTTTTCTGGGATCGTTCTGTCCCTCCTGTGCTTTTCCTGCACCGCCAAAGAAATTATTGAAGAAAGAAGGAAATGCAGGTGCTCCGCCGGGAGTAAAATCTTCGCCATCAGCACTTTCCGCTTCTTCTGCATCATCAAGATTCATAGCGTCGGTAAGATTCATTCCCTGCATCATTTCAGAAAGATCGCCACCCTCGGCAATATTCTCCATCATAGAGCCCATCTGCTCTTCCATAGCCATAAGGTCATCCTCGGAAATGCCCATTTTACGCATAAGGTCATCAACAGGCTTTATTCCAAGTTCTCTTGCACAGGTAAGACAATAGCCAACAGTTTCGCTGTCTTTTTGATTATTGGAAACAAAAACTACTGCAGTACGCTTACCGCAACGTGTACATAACATAATATTTCTCCTTTAACTTAGGGTTACTTAGAAGAGGTATCGGCTTTTGCCATCTCTTCTTTATGATTTCTCATAAGTGTTCTGAATGTAAGATAATATCTAATCAGCGAATAAACCATAATTACCGCTGTTACAGACAACATAATAAAAGATATAATTGTAAAGTTCTCGTATTTAAGGTACATCTCGAAAACAACAATTATTGCAATTGATACATAGAAGCAGATTGTTCCCACCTTGCCGTACCAGGCAGAAGCCATAGGCATAATATGATTTTTAAGAAGGATAGACGCTCCTATAAGCATAATCAAATCCTTAACTGTAAGTATAGCAATAACAGGAATGATTATAGGCTTCATTACAGAAAGGCAGATAGCAACCGCTATAAGTGTAAGCTTATCAGCTACAGGGTCAAGCATCTTGCCAAGCTGGGTTATCTGATTGAGTCTTCTTGCAAGAAAACCATCAACACAATCTGTAAGTCCCGAAACAATAATGAGCACTGCCGCTACCTCGTACTTCCTTTGCAGGAACATAGCCATAAACGGAGCTATAAGCAATATTCTGAGATAACTCAGAATATTCGGGATTGTAAACAGATATTTAAAATCCACCTTTTTTTCTTTATTCCATTCCATTTTTTAAACACTCCCAATCTGATTGGACTTGTAATAACTTAATTGTAGATAAAAGACTGAATAGTTGCAGACAAACCGCCATTGTATATATAAGAGAATACAGATGAAGTGCTGATATTCTCTGCTGAGAAAAACGAATCTGAGGAAATTACAGGAGCAAAAAGTTTAAGAAGAAAAGCAATAACAAGTACTGTAAGCACTCCTCTTAAAAGCCCCAGCAAAGCACCTGCCAGTTTATCTGCAAAGTTTATGAAGGGTAATCTGAAAATTTTTGATATTGCCTTTGCTATCAGACCGAAAACCAAAGACAGTATTAGAAACAAAATCAGAGTAATCACTACTGAAACAACACTTACAATTGCAGGTCTGAAAACATCTACAACCGCAGGTGCCGCATCAATACCTTTTTCTGAAACGAGCTCATTACATGTGGTATCAGTTTCTTCTTTGCTCTGTCCGAAATAAGACATAGCCGACACATACACCGAAGAAACCGGATTTTTGAAACCTTCTTCGTTCTCTTTTGATAAAGCAATAGAATATCTTACATCGTCTTCAATACTGCCTTTTACAACGGCATCATATAAAAACTCAGACAAAGGTCGGGATATAACAAGTGCAATTGAAATAGAAACCAATATGGCAGCAATAGACAAAAGTGTTTTTGCCGCACCCTTTCTTAAACCAATAAATACTGACAATAAAATAATTGCAATCAGTATAATGTCGTAAATCATAAAACCTCCGAATCAGAGAGATACTCCGCTGATGCCGTTAAGTCCAAGCAGATAGAAACTGTCTGTTGAATTAAGTCTTATCTGTTTTATTGCTTCACATTTATAAGACTCACAAAGCTCACCGCCGTTATTATAAATAAACATCTCATTCACGCAAGACACAGCAATTCTGTTCTTGTATGTACTGATAGAAAGAATGCTATGGTCTGTGTTGATAGTATTCTCAATTTCTCCCCCTGCATTTACATAAAGGATGTCACAGTTACTGCCATCACCACTTCTTGAAAGAGCAAAAGCAACAACTCCGATATCAGAATTAAAATCATAGGCCACAAGACTCATTTCGTTATATGAAATCTTCTCGATATAAGAATAAGCAGAGCCACAGCAGATGTATGCACCCTCCTCACCGATTGCACAAACAGAGTCTTTTGATAAATAGTCGCAATCGTAAATCAGATCTTCAGCTACAATATGCTTTGCAACAGGTGTTTCACTACCAAAATCAAGCACATATATAATACTTGTCTGTAAGCCGTTATCGGCAGACACGCCGCATACAACCGCACCTGAGCCCTGGGAATTCAGAGCCATTGATGTTATATGATAATCAGCAAATGAATAAGTATATGTTCTTTTATTCTCTTCATTAAAGGCTGTGAGCCTTGCGTTATAATCCTTTGCTTCGGTAACTATTGCATAATTTCCACCTGATGCAATATCTGCAAGGTAGATTTTCTCACCCATAGAAGCTTTGAAGTCAATACCGCTTTTGCCAAGGATCTTGAAGTCTTCAGAACCTAAGTCGTAAGCTATCGCTTTATCGCCGATTGTTTTAACTATAGGCTTTGCAAATCCGTGCTGAACATTGAACCTCTCGTTTCCTTTGCTGTCAAGAGAAACAATATTTGTATCGGAGCTGTACAGAATTCCCGAATCAAAAATACGGAAATTACCTGAATCAATAAAATTACCTGAAACAGTAGCAGAGAAAGAATCACCGCTTCCTTTTCTGCTGAGACAACCCCTAAATCCATTGTTAAAGAAAACGAAAACACTGAGCACAAGTGCAAAAATAATTAACACAACAATAAGAATACGCTTATAATCAAGTTTAATTTTTTTGCCTGATTTCTCTTTTTTCTCATACTCATCAAGAGGAAGTTCTTCAAAGCTTAAAACTTCTCTCTTATTTTTCTTTTCTTTTTTAGGTTTTTTTTCAATATAATGACCTGCTTTTTTCTTACCAAGAGCCAAAAGAAACTCCCCCTTTAAAAAGCTAAATTAAAACTCGTAAAACACTTCGTCAAGATACAAACCACAGGCAGGAGCAGTAGGACCTGCCTCAGACCTGTCGCAAGCATCCAGAATTGCAGGAATAGAATGGGAAGGAATCCCGCCCTCGTTAATATAAAGAAGTGTGCCCACCATAATCCGCACCATATTGTAAAGAAATCCATCGGCAGAAACAGAGAAATATACCATATTCCCTTCCCGCCATACTCTGCAGTCGGATACAGTGCGGACAAAATCACCCGCTTCCCTCTTATCAAGAGTGCAAAAAGATGTAAAATCGTGAGCACCTATATAATCCTTTGCAGCCTTTGAAAGCATTTCTACATCAATAGGTCTGCGATAATAAAGAGCTCTATCCCGCAGAAACGGATCTCTTACCTGAGAATTGTGAATTTTATAAATGTATCTCTTTCCCTTTGCGTTGTAACGAGCATGAAAATCAAGAGGCACTTCCCTGACATTTGTCACCACAACCTCCGCAGGCAGATGGCTGTTCACAGCCGCCATGAAGCGCTCACAGGGTATGGGATGGTCTGTCTTCATACTCAGGCAAAACATATTTGCATGTACACCCGAATCGGTACGGCTGCATCCTTTAATATCGGGACAACTGCCGATTATCTTTGATACCGCTTCCTGAAATACCTGCTGAACGGTAATAGCATTATGCTGAATCTGCCATCCGTGAAAAGCACTGCCGTCATAACGCAAGGTAAAAAGAAGATTTCTTGTATTAAGTTCTTTATCCTGATTCACAGAAAGATGTTGCATAAAATTACACCTGCAAGAATTATAAGTGATGCAAAAACAGCAATATAATCTCTTTTGGAGGTTTTGAGCTGTTTCATTCTTGTTCTGCCCTTACCGCCCTGATAGCAGCGACATTCCATAGCCATTGCCAGATCGTAGGCTCTGCGGAAGGCAGAAACAAAAAGAGGAATGAGCACAGGCACCAAAGCCTTGATTCTTTTGAATAAATTTCCGCTTTCCATATCGGCACCTCGTGCCTTCTGAGCAGACATTATCTTGTCAGTTTCCTCTAAAAGTGTAGGAACAAAACGAAGCGCAATAGTCATCATCATTGCAATCTCGTGAGTCTTTATTCTGAACACAGAAAGAGGTTTCATAAGTCTCTCCAAAGCATCTGTCAGATCAGTTGGAGAGGTTGTAAAGGTAAGTGCAGAACTTATTATTACAAGAGAAACAATACGCACCGCAACATAAATAGCGTTATAAATTCCGCCGTAGGTAATTTTAAAAATCCACCATTCACAAAGTACTTCTCCCGAACCGTAAAAAAGGTTAAGAATTGCTGTTATGAGAATGACGATTATAATTGCCTTCATACTCTTGAGGTAAAGTCTTATGGGGACTTTGCTCAAAAACATAACTCCAACAACTGCCGCCGCAACCACGCCAAGAGCATAGAAGTTGAAGGTACAGAATATAAGCACTATAAAGCCGATAAGCTGAAGCACTTTAACTCTGGGGTCAAGCTTATGAAGAATACCGTTTGAGGGGTAAAACTGACCTATTGCTATATCACGAATCATATTTTACCCTCCTTTTTGAGTATCTCGCGGATTTCTCGGAAAGCCTGAGAAACCGTAAGAATTCCCTCGGAAAGAGGTACTCCGCGTTTGCGAAGTTCCGTAGTAATCTTTGTAATCTGAGGCACACGAAGACCCATTTTCTCCAGTTCTTCAGATCTTGAGAAAACCTTGTGAGTCTCGTCAAACATTACACAATCACCTTCGCACATCACAAGGACTCTGTCTGCAATATTTGCAATATCTTCCATACTGTGAGACACAAGGAGTACTGTGTTGTTTCTTGCTTTGTGATACGCCTCAATCTGAGAAAGGAGCATATCTCTGCCCATAGGGTCAAGGCCTGCTGTAGGCTCGTCTAAGATAAGGATTTCAGGGTCCATTGCAATAACGCCTGCAATTGCGGCACGACGCTTCTCACCGCCTGAAAGGTCAAAAGGTGAGCGGTCAAGAAGCTCATCTTTAAGTCCGGCAAACTCCGATGCCTTCTTGACTCTTTTTTCAATAGCCTCTGCAGGCAGTCCCATATTCTGAGGACCGAAAGCAATATCTTTTCTTACAGTTTCTTCGAAAAGCTGATTTTCGGGATACTGAAAAACAAGACCTACACGAAAACGGACACTGCGAAGATTCTTCTTGTTTTCGTGGATGTCCTTTTCGTCCAGAAGTACTCTGCCCGATGTGGGAGCAATAAGTCCGTTGAGCATCTGCATCAGTGTGGATTTACCTGAACCTGTATGGCCGATAACACCGATAACCTCGCCCTTTTTAATATCTATATTAACATTTTTAACTGCATGTTTCTCGAAAGGAGTACCTGCACCGTAAGTAAAACACAAATTTTCTGTACGAAGGATCATACTCATAAAAGCACCTCCGCAAGTTTTTCTATACATTCCTCGGCGTCAAGAGGAAGCTTTGAAAACTTTACTCCGCAGCCTGCAAGTTTCTGACAAAGCTCTGTTGCCTGAGGCACATCAAGACGATGCTGTCTTATAAAATCAACCTGAGAAAAAACTTCGTAGGGTGTACCTTCTGTAAGCACCTTGCCCTTGTCCATAACCACTACTCTGTGGCAGTTTACTGTTTCTTCCATATTGTGCGTAATAAGCACAACAGTAATACCTTGCTCACGATTGAGTTTTGTTACAGCCGAGATAACCTCTTCCCTGCCCTTAGGGTCAAGCATAGCGGTAGGCTCGTCAAGAACAATGCAATCGGGCTTCATGGCAAGAACACCTGCAATAGCAACTCGCTGTTTCTGACCTCCCGAAAGCTTATGAGGAGCATGATGACGATAATGGTACATATCCACAGCTTTTAGGGCTTCGTCAACTCTTTGTCTTATCTCTTTGGGCTCTACACCGATGTTCTCAGGGCCGAATGCCACATCCTCCTCCACAATACTTGCAACAAGCTGATTATCGGGATTCTGAAGCACAAGTCCTACTTTTCTGCGGACATCGTAGATTCTGTCTTCGTCAGAGGTATCTATGCCCTCAACAAAAACCTTACCGCCTGTGGGCAGAAGGATAGCATTAAGATGCTTTGAAAGTGTAGATTTACCGGAGCCGTTATGACCGATAACAGCCAAAAACTCGCCCTTTCTCACAGACAAAGACACTCCGTCGAGGACGTTCTTAACAGTATCAAATTGTAATTCGTCCTCTTCGCTCTCGTAAAAAAACGAGAGGTTTTCTGTCCTTATAAATTCCATTTATCTTCTCCTGAAAATAGGGTATCAAAAATCTGTAAAAATCATTAGTCTTTCTGCCAGATTGCAGTGCTGCCGCAAGGAAGCACCTGACCGCTTGCTGTAACGGGAATACCGATTTCGTCGCAGGTAACTCTGCCGCCGAGTTTGGGAACAATTACCGCACTCAAGATGTATTTCATTACCGAAGGCGAAAGACCTGCGGTGTAAGAATTGAGGATGAAGAATTTTGCATCCTGAGAAAGAAGCTCGGAGCAAAGCTCTACGAAGGAGTAAATCTGCTCTTCAAGCTTCCAGACCTCACCGCCAGGACCTCTTCCGTAAGAAGGAGGGTCCATAATAATTCCATCGTATTTATTGCCGCGTCTTATCTCGCGGTTTACAAACTTGATGCAGTCGTCTACAAGCCATCTTACAGGCTTGTCTGCAAGTCCGCTTTCAGAAGCGTTATCTCTCGCCCACTGAACCATACCTTTGGAGGCATCAACATGGCAAACCTTTGCTCCTGCCGCAAGAGCCGAGAGAGTGGCACAACCTGTATAACCAAAAAGATTAATAATACTGAGCTGTCTGTCACTGGTCTTTACTATATCTGCAACAAAATCCCAGTTAACAGCCTGCTCAGGAAAAACACCTGTGTGTTTAAAACCCATTGTACGAACATTAAAGGAAAGGTCACCGTATTTAATGTTCCATCTGTCAGGCAGATTCTTATATACCTGCCATTTACCGCCACCCTGATTTGAACGGACATATCTTGCATGAGCCTCACGCCAGCGTTTGTCCTTCTTCTCTGTATTCCAGATTATCTGAGGGTCGGGACGGATAAGAATAATATCGCCCCAACGTTCAAGCCTTTCGCCTGAACTGGCATCTATAAGTTCGTAATCTACATATTTATCTGCTACACGCATCAGGAAAGTCTCTCCTTAATAACTGCTGCTGTCTCATTTGCGAGACGGGAAATTTCTGCATAATCCTCGCCTTCGAGCATAACTCTGATGATAGGCTCTGTGCCTGAGAGACGAACAAGGATTCTTCCCCTGCCCTCAAGAATAGCCTCAACGCGCTTGATTTCTTCTTTAATATCTTTGTCTGTATAGAATTTATTTTTGTTCTCGTTTGCTACCTTAACATTTATGAGAATCTGAGGATATCTTTCCATAAGGGTTGCGATGGAAGAAAGCTTTGCCTGACGACGATTGAGAAGGCTTAAAAGCTGTGCACCTGTAAGCTGACCGTCACCTGTTGTGGAAAAGTCAAGACAGATAACGTGGCCTGACTGCTCACCGCCTATGTTGTAGTCCTCAAGTCTCATAGCCTCAAGTACATATCTGTCGCCAACCTTTGTGGAAACAAACTTCATACCGTATGTTTCGCAGAATTTCTGGAAGCCCATATTGGTCATAACAGTACCTACTACCGCGTTGTTCTTAAGCAGACCTCTGCTCTTAAAATCGGCGGCAATAATAGCAATAATAAAGTCACCATCTACAAGTTCACCGTGGTCGTCAACAGCAAGACATCTGTCAGCGTCACCATCGAACGCAAGACCTGCATCAAGGTTATTGTCGCGGACAAATTTCATAAGAGTTTCTGTGTGAGTTGAACCGCAATTTTCGTTGATATTGATGCCGTCCGGATGGTCAAAGAGCATATAGCACTCAGCACCAAGTTTCTCAAAAAGCTTCTTTGCCGTTCGGGATGCAGAGCCGTTGGAGCAGTCAAGAGCAATTCTCATACCGCTCAGGTCGTAGCTTACGGTGCTCACTACATGGTCTATGTACTCGTCTGCAGCATCAGAGAGATACTCTACACTGCCAAGATCATCACCTTCGCAAATCTTGTAAGGAATTGAATTATCAAGAACTATTGATTCAATCTGATCCTCGAGCTCGTCAGGAAGCTTGAAGCCTTCGTCATTAAAAAGCTTGATACCATTGAACTCAAAGGGGTTATGAGATGCAGAAATCATAATACCTGCATCTGCTTTGTATTTGCTTACAAGATATGCAACTGCAGGTGTAGGAACAACGCCGAGAATCTTTACATTAGCACCAACCGAGCAAAGACCTGCTATAAGTGCACCCTCAAGCATATCGCCGGAAATACGGGTATCTTTACCGATAAGGAATGTAGGATGCTCGACTTCTTCACTTGTAAGTACCATAGCTGCGGCTCTGCCGATATTCATAGCAAGTTCGCAGGTAAGTTCTGTATTAGCAACGCCTCTTGCGCCGTCTGTTCCAAACAATCTTCCCATAATTAACCTCCGTAAAATTAAATATATTTCGTAAAAAACTTAAAAGATTCAGTTATTATCAAAAAGTGTGGGCTGACATCCCTGCACACAAGCAGCAGGAACAGGAAGACCCAGATGCTCGTATGCAAGAGGTGTAACACATCTGCCTCTTGGGGTTCGGCTTAAAAACCCTATCTGCATAAGATAAGGCTCGTACACATCCTCGATGGTAACAGCCTCCTCGCCTATTGCAGCGGCAATGGTATCAAGTCCAACAGGACCGCCGTTATAGTTGCGGATCATAGCCATGAGCATTCTTCGGTCATTCTGGTCAAGACCCAGATGGTCAATCTCCATTCTGTCCAGAGCTTCTTTTGCAACCTCGCAGGTGATAACTCCGTTTGATACCACCTGAGCAAAGTCACGGACTCTTTTAAGGAGTCGGTTTGCAATTCTGGGTGTGCCTCGAGAACGGGATGCAAGTTCCATAGCACCGCCCTCGTCAATAGCAATTCCCAAAATTCCTGCAGAACGGGTTATGATATCTGCAAGTTCTTTGTGATTGTAAAGTTCAAGTCTGAGTATTACACCGAATCTGTCACGAAGAGGTGCAGAAAGCTGTCCTGCTCTTGTGGTTGCACCAACAAGAGTAAACTTTGGCAAAGGCAGATGATAAGAAGCCGCCATCTGACCCTTACCCGTTATTATATCAATTGCAAAGTCCTCCATAGAGGGATAAAGAATCTCCTCTACTGCACGGCTTATGCGGTGAATCTCGTCGATAAAAAGAACATCACCGGGGTTAAGGTTTGTAAGGAGTGCCGCCAGATCACCGGGCTTTTCAATTGCAGGGCCCGAGGTGATGCGAATGTTAACTCCCAGCTCGTTGGCGATGATGTTTGAGAGTGTTGTTTTACCAAGTCCGGGAGGTCCGTAAAGGAGTACATGGTCAAGAGGCTCTTTCCGAAGCTTTGCAGCCTCAATATAGATTCTCAGGTTCTCCTTTGCCTTCTCCTGTCCTATATAATCCTCAAAGGTTTTAGGTCTGAGAGGATTGTCCCCTTCAAGAGTATCGGAAGGAATCTCCACCGTATCAACTATTCTGTTTTCAAAATCAAAATCGTCTGTAAATACATTTGCGCCCATAGTTATCTACCCATTCTTCTCAAGGTCTGTGCAATAAGTTCTTCAACAGAAAGCGAAGCGTCGAGTTTTGAAAGTACCGGAGTTACATCGGCGGCACTGTAACCTAAAACCGCCAAAGCCCCCACAGCCTTTGATATGTTGCCTGTGTCGGCTATAACAGAACCCTTTGTCTCTACCGTTATATCAGATGTTGCAAAACCCTTGAGCTTGTCTTTAAGTTCAAGAATAATTCTCTGTGCAAGTTTTGGGCCTACACCCGAAGCTCTTGTAAGAGCCTTAACATCGGAGGCAGAGACCGCCATTATAACCTGCTCGGAGGAAAGTTCGCTTAAAATTGAAATCGCCATTTTTGGTCCTACCCCGCTGACACCAATAAGGGTACGGAAGGTAGAAAGCTCTGTCTGACTGTAAAAACCGAAAAGTTCCATAGCATCTTCTCGCACATTCAGATGAGTGTAAAGAGTGACCTTTGTATTAAGTTTCAGATTTTTCTGAGTGTTGGTTGTGGTCTGACATCTGTATCCCACACCGCCACATTCTATAACAACGAAACCGAGTTCGCTGTAAACAAAGTTACCTGTAACTGAATAAATCATTTATTTTTCCTTTCAAGAAGCAAACAAGTAAATATTAATTATTTCTAACATTCATAAGTTTAAGACGAGCATTGGTACCTGCTGCGTGAACATGACATATAGCCACCGCCAAAGCATCGCAGGTATCGTCGTATCTTGGCATTTTGGAAAGATTAAGCAGACGTTTTGTCATTTCCATAACCTGAGGTTTCTTTGCTTTGCCGTAACCTGTAACCGCTGTTTTAACCTGCAGGGGTGTATACTCAAAAACAGGAAGACCCTGAAGCTCGGCCGCAAGAAGTATAACACCTCTTGCCTCGGCTACCATAATTGCAGTCTTCTGATTGTTCTGAAAATACAAAGACTCAATGGCCAAGGCCTGAGGCTTGTGAGTTTTAATAAGCTCCGTTACATTTTCAAAAATGATTTTGAGTCTTTCTTCAAAAGGAGTGTCAGCATTTGTTGTAACAGCACCGCAACCGAGAGCATGATAGTTAATACCCTGATAATCAATAAGCCCATAGCCTACAATAGCATATCCTGGGTCGATACCCAAAACTACCATTTACTCCCCTCCTCAAAATACATACTACGGCATTATAATTTACCAATTATGTATTATAACATACATATGCGAATTTAGCAACGAATTTTAAGAAAGTTTTAAGATTTTACACAAAAAATACACATCTTTTAAAAATGTGATAAAAACTACACTTTTTGCACATTATTCTGCAAAATCCGCAGTTGTTTTCGGTACGTTCTCTGTGGCTTCTTCCACTCTTGAAAACACAAGGGTCTGAGAGTTATAAACAATCTCTGCTCTGTTGCCGAAAACCCGATACTCAAAAGTGAATGTAGTACACAAATCAGGAGAGGTTATGTAGAAATTCTTATCATCAACCGCAAGGGTTCCTTCAATCACTGCTCCTACCTTTTTATTCTCCTCATAAATAGTGAATCTTGCATAGTCTCCGTCAAACTCAATAGTAGCTCCAATCCCCGATGGATTCCTAACTTCCCAGTTATTTACAGTAAGCTCATCAGCATAAGTTTTCATCCGACGGGTACAAGCTGTAAGTATTAAAACGCACAGGGTTATTATAGTAAAAATTGTACATATTCTTTTCAATGAAGCTACCTCCAAAATTATCATTCCAACATAAATCGGCAAAACTATTGAATTAATGCGGAAATGATGTATAATAAAAAAATACAGGTACAAAATCTTTAAAGGAGTGTGACCGAATGCAAAACGAAATTAAATCCGAGTCAAGCGTTTTTTCTGCAAACGGTCAGATTCAGAATGTGGGCTGGAGCAGAAAGCCCGTCTTTAACTTTGATAAATCTTTGTGCAGACGCAGATTCTTCCTTTGTGAAAGGGACAGCTATATGATCTCAAACAGCGAGGTTTCCATATATCTTTCTGTCGAAAAAAAGGGTCTTACCGCCTGTGTTACAGCCATCGTTGCAGACCATGTAAATGCAACCCTCGACTCTTGTACCCGTAAAAAATATATGACTGTCTCTGTACCCGATATGCCCTGTTCCAGCAAAAACGGTGATGTTACTTTTACAGACACAAGGGTTGGAATGAACTTTTCAAACACGGCACTAAAAAGATATATTCGCTGTGAATTTGTAAACTTCTGCAAAGACAAGAATCTTTATATAAACATCTCTCTTGAGGACACCATAGACGAGAGTCTTAATGCTCTTATCCCTCTTAAAGAAAACCGAAAAGACTTTTATCTTAAACGCTTTATGCCCGGAATGAGAGCCTCTGGAATTGTCCGCTGCGGCGGTGCAGAGTACAACCTGAACGCAGATAATACCTTTGCTTTTCTTGATTGGCAACGATATTGCACCGGTGACAAATCCTATTATCACGGACTTTATGCCAACTTCCTTACAGACAATGGAAAGCAATTTGCGCTTTGTCTTGCAGGCGGTCTCGGCAACACCTCTATGGGTTCGGAAAACTGCTACTTCCTTGACGGAAAAATCTACAAATTTGCTTCCATAAAAGCCGAAGGAAACGAAGAAAGGCCCGATAAACCCTGGCGATTCACAGCAGGCAGCTCTGCTATGGACATTCAGTTCAGACCCGAAATAAAGTCGGGCAGACTTATGTATAAAAAATGTGGCAACAAAACCATTGTTTTCGGAAAAATCTATGGTTATATAAATCAGATGGATACCGAACGAATAGGAATCGATGCCATGCCCGCACACATTGAGTTTTTGCTCACCTGATACAACACAAACAAAAAACCGAGTTCATAACTTGAACTCGGTTTTACTTTTTATTCTGCTTTTATTATTGGTTTTCCTGAACTTTATCCTCGTAAATGAACTCTGCAAGGGTACGACGAGCACCATCCCAATCGTCTACAACAATAATTGAACCTGCATAATCATCCCAACCATAGCTCCACATACCATCGGGAGGCATATGGCACTGCTCGATGTCGTAGTTAAGATATGTGAGAGCTCTTGTAAGAAGAGCCTGTATCTCGGTTTTCTTAAGGTTAGTTGTAATGTTAGGACCAACGCTGTTTACAATCTGAATAAGCTCGGAAAGCGAAGCATCCTTAACATCGTTGATTACAGCCTCAAGGAACTTTCTCTGTCTGTCGGTACGATCCCAGTCGTCACCACCATAGCCGAAACCGCCACGGTTTCTTGCATACCAGAGAGCCTGCTGTCCGTTAAGAGTTACCATACCCTCGGATGCATACAGGTATTCGCTCTGTCCGTTGTAAGCAATCTGAGCATTGATGTAGCCGATTTCGTTCTCGGTAACATAAAGTTCAACACCGCCCAGAATGTCTACAATATCCATAAATGTAGAGAAGTTAACTGTTGCATATCTGTCAATACGGATACCATAGTTTGCCTCGATAGTCTTAATGGAAAGACCTGCTGCATTTCCCTCGTAAAGACCGCCGAGAGAATAAGCAAGATTAAGCTTATGAGGATAATAATCAGGAATGCTTACATAGGTATCACGCAGGAAAGAGGTCATCTTGATCTTCTTATTACGATTGTCAAGAGAAAGAAGAATCATTGTATCACTCAGACCCTGATCGCCATATCTGTCTGCACCAAAAAGCATAATGTTAAGGACATCGTCGGTACTGAGCAAATCCTGCTCGTTATATACATTTTCTTCTACGGGACCGGTATATTCCTGACCTTCGGGTAAGGTTACACTTACTTTATCCTTATTATTTTTATTAAGCTCGGCACTCTTATACTGTGAACTGCCGATAATATCTGTATAAACCCAGAAGCAAACAAAACCTGCAAACGCAAAAAGCAAAGCAAAAACTCCTGATGTTATACGAATGGCAATATTACGGCGAAGCGCCTTTTTGTTTGCGCTGTTCTTCTTTGCGTTTGCACCGGAAGAACGACTGCTGATGTCTACAAACTCTTTATTATCCAAGCTAAGCACACCCTTTCTGATTATTAAAACAAAAAAGTTTATTCATAGATAAAGGCTTTAAGGTCATTTCTGACCTTATCCCAATCATTTACATATATGACATTTCCTGCAAAGTTATTTTCATAACTCCAGCTGTCTTCTGAAGGCATTGAACATTCAGAAACAGAGTATTTTCGGTAAGAAATAAAACTCAGAAGGAACTTTTTCAGTTCCTTTTTGCTCATATCCGTTGTAATGTTCGGAGCAACCTTCAAGGCTACCTTTACAAGTTCGGTTAAACTTGCGTTTTTTATATCGGAAATCAGAGCATCAAGAAAATCCCTTTGGCGTCTTGTTCTGTCCCAGTCGGTGTCTTCGTAAAATTCAACACCGTTTACCACACCGCCTCGGTTTCTTGCATGCCACAAAGCCTGCTGTCCGTTAAGTTTGACCTTACCCGCAGAAGCGTAGAGATATTCCGACTGACTGTTCTGTTCAATCTGGCAATTTATATACTCAATCTCTCTGTCGGTAAGTGTAAGCTCAATACCTCCAAGTACATCAACAATAGACTTAAAGGTTTCGAAATTAACGGTTATATAGTTATCAATCTTAACCGAGAAATTCTCCTCGATAGTTCGCATTGTAAGTCCTATTCCGCCCCACACATAAGCATTTGTAAGTTTGCTGCGGTATCCGCCTTCGGGATCCGGAATATAAACAAAGGTATCCCTCATAAAAGAGGTCATTTTTATTTTTTTATGTTTTTTATCGATACTCAGAAGAATCATACTATCACTTCTGCCATACTCTGAGTTGTCTGCATCAACGCCGCAGATAAGAATGTTCTTTACAGAAGAACTCTCGAAAAGATATGTATCTTCAGACAAAACATTCTGCCTTGAATAAACATCATCGATTTCCTCGTAATTGACCTTATTTGCAATTCTTGAAAGGAACAAAAATCCTATTGCACCTGCAAAAATCGAAAGAACCAGGACAACACAAAACAGAGAAAGCAGAAATCTTTTTAAGCAACCTTTGCCCTTTGGATTTTGTTCATAGTCACATTTTTCTTCGTAATCGGAAGAATCCAACCTTTGAACCAAGCTGCTGTCGGAATAAATAGCATCCTCGTCGGAATAAGCTTTTGACTTACTGTAAATATTCCTGCTGCCTCTTCTGCTCTGAGTAGTAAAGCCATCGTCATAGTCGGTATATTTCTGATAATTTTCCGATTCGGTGTAACGATCCTTCACCACTTTTCGCTCCTTTTTACTCTTTTGTGCAAAACAAAAACATAAAAACTCTTTATATTATATATCTTTTTATTTTTATATTAATTCTAATATAGAATAATAGGTCGAATTGTAGTTAATTTAAGAAACTTTAATAATTTAGCAACAAAATTTATTCAAGTTCGTCAAGTGTAAGTTCATAAGAGGGCAGAAACTCCTCCATAAACACCTTGAGTGCAGGAAGGTCTATTTCCTCCAAAGCTTGACGAATGGTACGCTCTGCCTTAGAAAACTCGTGATTTCCCATACGAATTTCACCTATACACTTAATAAGTGCCGAAAGCTTGTCTGCCGCCTTTACATAAGGCAGAAGATCTTTGTCTGCAGCCTTTGAAGAAACAAGCGGTTCGTACTCAACCCTTAAATCTTCGGGAAGCATCTTAAGAAGAGACTGCTCAGAAATATCTTCAATCTGTTTGTAAGCGTTCTTAATGTCTTCGTTATAATACTTTACAGGTGTGGGCAGATCGCCTGTTATAATCTCGCTTGCATCGTGAAAAAGACCGATTACCGCTGCCTTATCTGCAGAAAGCTCTGCTTCAAAACGCTTGTTAGCTATTGTTACAAGAGCATGGGAAAGCACCGCAACATCCAGACTGTGCTCACTTATATTCTCAACTCTTGTGTTATTCATAAGACCCCAACGGTCAATATAGCGCATACGATAAAGCATAGCAAAAAAATTATTCATATTATTACCTCTAAAATATAAAAATATGGTGCATTTTGCAAATAAATATGTTATACTATAATGTATTATATAATAAGATTAATATAAGGTAAAGATATTTTTTCTTACAATCGGAGGATAACTATGAGTTTTTCTGAGAAATTTTTAGAATACAAAGACGAATTCCTTAAAGACCTTGACGAGCTTCTACGCATTCGCTCTGTTTATTCCGAGGATCCCCAGAAGTGCAAAGAAGCACTCTATTGGATGCTCCAAAAAGCAGAAAGCTTTGGTCTTGTAACAAAAAACATTGATGACAAAGCAGGTCATGTAGAGTTGGGTCAAGGCGGTAAACTTTGTGCAACACTCACCCACCTTGACGTTGTACCTGCAGGCGAAAATTGGGATTGCGAACCCTTTGCGCTTACGATCAAAGACGGCAAACTACTGGGCAGAGGTGTGGCTGATGACAAGGGCTGTGCCCTCGTTACTCTTTACTGTCTTCGTATTCTTAAGGAGTGCGGTATTGAAGGCAAAAACACTGTCCGTGCAATCTTCGGCACAGACGAAGAGGTTGGTATGACCGATGTGGTTGCATATTTTGCAAAAGAAGATATGCCCGACATGTCCTTTACTCCTGACTCAAACTATGGCATTTGTGCTGCAGAGAAGGGTATTCTTCAGCTTGAAATCAGTTCAAAGCATCAGAACTACGGTCTTCTTACCGAGTTCAAAGGCGGTACCGCTACAAACGCTGTACCCGACAAAGCATATGTACTCCTTAACTGCACAGAAAACGACGATAATCAACTTATGCGTCTTGCTGATGCAAGAGAGGACGAAGGCGAGTACGAGTTTATGTACACCATTGACGGTCTTAAGATTGTTCACAAGGGCAAGGCGGCTCACGCTTGCGAGCCTCATCTCGGCAAAAACGCAATTCTTGAGCTTACCGACCTTCTTGTTTCAAACTTCAGCCTTGAAGCTCTGGGTAACCTCATTAACTTTGTTTCCACTCGTATCAAGCTTGAATCCGATGGTAACTCACTTGGTATGAAGATGCGTGATTCCCAGTCAGGCGAACTCACACTCACACTCTCTACCATAAACATCGACGAAGAATGTGCAAAAGCAACTATCGATATCCGTTATCCTGTTACCTTTGGCGGCAAGGAACTTATACGCAGAGTAAAAAAGGCAGCTGAGCAGGAAAATGTAGATGTAAAAATCCTTTCACACACACTTCCCCTCTGCCTTGACGACACAAAACCCATTATCCCCATTCTTAAAGATTCCTACAAAGAAGTTATGGGCGAAGATCCCCTTATGTACTCCACAGGCGGCGGAACCTATGCTCGAAAGCTGGGCTCCAACGGTGTTGCTTTCGGCCCTGTGTTCCCCGGTGAAGACGCAAGACTTCACAACTCCAACGAGGGTATTTCTGAAGAAAGTTTCTGGAAGCATGCTCAGATTTGCCTTGAAGCAATGTATCGTATGTATATTGCCGACTAATAAAACAACTCATTTTGTGAGGACGATATGACTAAAGAAAGAGCTCTGAAAAAACAAGCAAAAAAACATCTGCAAGGAAATTTACCTGCTGCTGTCGGTGCTACCTTAACCGTAATGCTTACAATAATGACTTGCGTTTACCTGCCCACTATTGTTTACACAATTCTTGTAAACGCACTTATTATAGCAGAATTGCCTATTCCTAATGTACCATATATTTCTTATGTTCTGCTGTTCGCGGCAATACTAATCTGCATTGCGGCTTTTCTGCCCATTATTGCAGGGTACAAAAGATTCTGCTTATTACTCTCCCGATATAACACCTGCGACTACTCACAGATATTTTACTATTTCTCTAAGGGCAAATATTTCAAAACCATCGGTGTTCATCTGATGCTTATACTCAAAAGCTTGTGGCAGTTTATTGTATCTTTCCTTCCCTTTTCAGTATTCCTTATTGTAGCAATAATCAACTCAGAAGGTAAAGAGAATCTTGCTTTTGAGGATTTTATGTGGTATTATATAAGTTACGCTTTACTGTTTGCGGGAATATTGTTCTTCACAATGCTTACAAGACGTAATTCCCTTGCAATTTATTATTACATTACAAGCGACTTTATAAGGATTTCGGACGCTTGCAGTTTTTCTAAAAAAACTGCTGACCGATTCGGCAAAGACATCAACAGACTCAATTTTTCACTTTTACCCAAGATGCTTCTTTGCATTCTTATTATCCCTTCCATTTTCGTTTTACCCTATATCTTAGTAACCAAAGCTACTGCAGCCAAATGGATGTTGGAAATATCTTATAAGGATGAGAACTGATATGTTAGTTTCACTTTGTGTAATTGCATACAACGAAGAAAGAGTACTCAACGGACTTTTCCGAAACATTTCTTCCCAGACCTATCCCCATCAGGACATCGAGGTTGTGCTTGTAGACAGCAACTCTACAGACAAAACCCGTTCTATGATGGAAGACTTCAAGAATACGGATTATAACTTCAGAAATGTTAACATAGTAACAAACAACAAGCACAATCAGGCAAGTGCATGGAACTGTGCCTTGTCTGTTGCCACAGGTGATGTTATTATCCGTATTGACGCTCACGCACAGATTCCCCGCGACTTTATAAGACGCTGTGTGGACAACCTTGAAGAAGGTGAAGATATCGTAGGCGGCGGCAGACCTAATATTGTTGACAACGAAACCCCCTGGAAGCTCACACTTTTAGCGGCTGAGGAGTCCCTTTTTGGCAGTTCTATTGCAGAATACAGACGTCCCACAGAAAAGAAGGAGTACCACGATTCCCTTTTCCATGCTGCTTACAGACGAGAAGTTTTCGAGAAAGTCGGCGGCTTCAACGAGAGCCTCGGCAGAACCGAAGACAACGAGCTTCACTACCGAATCCGTGAAGCAGGCTACAAAATGTGTTCCTGCCCCGATATTATCTCTTTCCAGCACACCAGAAGTTCCCTTAAGAGAATGATTAAACAGAAATACGGCAACGGCTACTGGATTGGTCTTACATTTGGTGTTTGCAGAGGTTGTCTCTCTTACTTCCATTTTGTCCCCTTCCTCTTCCTTATGATGCTTCTGGCATTTACCGCTACCGCTATTTTTGGCTACATATACCCCCTGCTTTTTCTTTGTCTGGCTTATGCTATGTTTGATTTTACAAACACAGTCGGTTGCTTTATGACAAAGAAGATTAAACCTCAGTTCATTGTACTGCCCGTATTATTCCCCATCCTTCATCTTGCTTACGGCGTGGGAACTCTCATCGGTCTTTTAAAGATGCCTTTCTGGAAGAGAAAGTTGGGTGACACACCCTACAAACGCATTGAAGAGGTTCGTCAGCAGATGATAAAAAACAGAAAAGATAAAGCATAATATAAATCTTATCAGGTGATAATATGTCTGATAAACTACTTAAACTTAATCCCGAAGAGCTCAGAGAGCTTCAGCTCTGTGAGCTTGAAGCTCTTAAATTTTTCGATGAATTTTGCCGAAGACACGGACTTACCTACTACCTCTGCGGCGGATGTCTTATTGGTGCTGTCAGGCACAAGGGATTCATCCCTTGGGATGACGACACCGATGTGCTTATGCCAAGACCTGATTACGAAAAGTTCCTTGAGCTGTATCGCAAAGAGAACCCGTCGGAGCGTTTTGTACTTGTTGACGATAACGACCCCGAGAGTTTTTCCGGCAACATCTTTGCAGTACTTATGGACACCAATCACACAATGGTCAAGGAATATCAGCAGGATATGGATATCCCCCATGGAATTCCTCTTGATATTTTCCCTATTGATGGTCTTGCAGACGGAAAACTTGGCCGTTACACCCAGTATTTCTGGACAATGGTCTATTCGCTTTTCCGCTCACAGATTATTCCTGTTAATCAGGGCGGTTTGCTTAAATTCGGAAGCAAACTTTTGCTTGGTGTCTTCCGAGGCAAAAAACTCCGTTACAAAATATGGAGATTTGCTCAGAAGCGAATGAGCAGATATAGCTTTGAAGATAGCGAGAATGTAGCCGAGCTTTGTGCAGGCTTCTACTTTATGAAGAAGATTTATCCTCGTGAGCTTATCTACTCGGGCACTACCGAGGTAGATTTCGAAGGCGAAAAGTTCCTTGCTATGAGGGGTTATGACGAATATCTAAAGATTCCCTTCGGAAACTTTATGGAGCTTCCGCCCGAGGAAGAGCGGGTACCTCACCACGATATTGTTGAGCTTAAACTCAACACCCCTTGCAAATAGAGTCAAATTTAATTACATTTAAGAAATTTTTATTGACAAAAGTACATCTACATAATAATATAATAAAAAGAAATCTTTGAGGCGGGGTGTAATTCCCCACCGGTGGTATAGCCCACAAGAAAACCCGCGTTTTCTGAACAGGTTAAATTCCTGTGCCGACGGTTAAAGTCCGGATGATAAAGGATTTTGTTTTTAAACTGTTTTATACAGTTAAGATTTAAAATTCTCCCCACGGATTTCGTGGGGAATTTTTGTTTTCAGGAGGAATTTTTTATGAGTGACCTTGCAAATAACAAGAACAAAAAGCCGAATCTTTCAACAAGAACAATAGTCAGTTGCGGTATGCTTGCAGGCTGTGCTATTATTCTTACTTATCTTGAATTTCCTACTTTTATTGCACCCAGTTTTTACAGATTCAACATATCAGACCTGCCTGCGCTTATCGGCGGATTCGCCATGGGTCCCTTAGCAGCAATTATCATTGAGCTTATCAAGAGCCTTGTGATGCTTCTGATCAACCCTGCAAACCCCACAATGGGCATTGGTGAGCTTTCAAACTTTATTCTGGGTTGTGCATTCGTTGTACCCGCATCCATAATCTACCGCAGAAAGAAAACAAAAAAGACCGCAGTTATTGCTCTTCTTGTAAGCGGTTTGTTTATGGCAATACTCGGTGCGGTGCTCAATGCATTTGTGCTGATTCCCATGTATGCAGGTGCATACTTTAACGGCTCTGTTGAAAGTATTCTTGATATGGGCGCCGCTATTTTCCCCTTTATTGACAGTATGTTTGACTTCTGTCTTGTTTGTGTCCTTCCCTTTAACATCATCAAGGCTTTGGTGGTTTCCGCTATTACAATGTTTATTTACAAGCCCCTGAGCATGCTTATAAAGGGTATCAGCAATTATTGATTGACAAAACCTATTACAGTGATATAATAAGATTTACAGAGTAGAAGCTGTGCGTTGACGATTCTTAATATGAATTGTCTTTAGTGTCTGCGAAACGGGGAGTTGTTCGCGGAACGAAGCTGACTGAAAAAGGTCACACGGTACAGACTTCGCATCCCGCTGTTTACTTTTAAATGTGGGACAGAACCTCTGTGTTCTGTCCTTTTTTATTGTAAGCGGCAAAAGAATGAGGTTTTAAATATGAACATTCTTAATGCTAAACATAAATTCCGCGATTCATCAAAAGAACTCACAAAGCTTCAGAGTCTTACTGTCTGTGCTATGATGCTCTCGCTGAGGGTTGTGCTCGGGTATTTTTCCAACGCAACCCTTGCTATTACACCCGACATTAAAATAGGCTTTAACTTCCTGCCGATTGCTATTACGGGCATTCTCTGCGGCCCTGTGGCTGCTATGATTGTAGGCGGACTCGGAGATCTTTTAAGCTTTTTAATTGCACCAATGGGCTTTTACTTTCCAGGCTGGACCATAAGCGGAATACTTGTGGGACTTCTTTACGGACTTTTCCTTTACAAAACAAAGTGCTCACTTGTGAGCATAATAATCTGCGAAGTAATAATCGGTGTATTTGTTGAAATCGCTCTCGGCTCACTCTGGCTTCTAATTCAGTATGACAAGGCTTTTTTCATAATGGCAGGAGTGCGAGGACTTAAAACCTTAGTTGCAACACCTGTTGAAATTGCAGTTATTTTCTTCTTTTCTAAAATACTTTGTAAGGTTCCGAAGCTTAAATTCAAATAAGCAAAAACATTTCGGGAGGATAATATCCTCCCCCACACATAAAGGGGCGATTATTAATTGCCCACACATCCTCTATATTCAATTTATAAGCAAAGAAAACCCGCTTTCCTCACCTTTTAAAGTGAAGAAAGCGGGTTTTATTTATTGCGTATTTTTATAATAATCCAATACATACGTGCCGATTTTATAGCCTGTGTCCATACCTGCAAGGTACTTCTGAATTGCTGTTGCATCCTTGACGGTAATATCACCCGAGCCGTCAACATCGCCGATAGGTTTAAAGATTTCGGGAACATCCATACCTGCTACGAATTTCTGGATATGGGTTGCATCTTTGATATTTACAACCTCGTTTTCATCTGCATCACCCAAGTAAGGAGGCAGTAAATAATCCTCTTTTTTTATAATTGCATCAGAATAAATCTCACCATCACCTCGGTTTGGAGTTATACCATACTCACCGTTGCCGTAGTAATAGTACCACTCACCCGAATAAACATTTAACGAGACATATTCTCTATCAATTTTCACACCACTGACAACATAAATCATACCGTTAAAACTTTCTAAACCGTCGGGATATGTAACGGTGTCATCGGGATCATATGAGTCTGCATAAATAATTTCAGTAGACAAATCCAGATACTTCAAAGATTCCATCTGTTCCATAAGCAAATCCATATAGTTGTTCCATATAATAGACTCTACATCCTTGGGAACATCGTAGTAGTAAACGCCCTCTGCGTCTGCCTTATTTGCTTTAAGACCGGGATAAGAGCTTTGAGCACCAGTACCCTCCCACCAATAGATACCTGCAGTATCGGTATAATCATTACACCAGAATTCAGGCATATAGAAGAAATATCGGTTGCAACCCTCGGCTACGGGAGGATATTCAAACTCCTCTTCTTTTGGTGTTTCGCCGTACTCACCATTACCATAGTAATAATGCCAAAAACCGTAATTAATATCTTTTCCGTCAACAATACTTGTAATAGTCCAGCTCGGATCAATAACCAATATCTTACCGTCGCAATCCTGCAATTTGAAGTCAGGAACAACAGGTGCAGGAGATGTGGAACACACCTTTTTATCTTTGTTTACAATATAAAATTCTTTTGTATTCTTTGGTAAATCACAGAAGAAGATATTCTCTTCGTCTGCATATTCAAGATATGCAATACCCACTTCATCAAAAATAACTTCGAAATCAAATCGGCTTTCAAACTGCCATGAATCAGGCACATAGAAGAAATAGCGGTTGGAATTTGCTGAAAGCTCGGGCAGAGTATCAGAATATGTAGGCCTTTTGTGACGGCAATATTCACCATTCATAGAACGCTCTGTATAAACTACATCTCCCTTTTCGGAAGTTGTACCGTACTCGCCGTTTCCGTAGTAATAGTACCAATCACCGCAAACACCACGAACATCAAACTCCATACAATAGCACTCGCTGAAATCTGCAACCCATACCATATTATTAAAACTTTCAAGTCCATCGGGATAAAGATTACTCTCACCCGCTTCATAATATTCGGTGCATATATTTCCGCTTGTCTTTGAGGCTTTGTATTCAGGAGACTCATAATCATTTCCGCTATCAATGTAGTTGTTCCACATTACAGAAGATACATCCTTGGGCACATCGTAATAATACAGTCCCTCGGCATCTGCCTTATAAGCTTCAACTCCGGGCCATGAGGATTGTGCACCTGTGCCTTCCCACCAATAGATACCTGCTGTGTCGGAATATTCATTTTCCCAAGACTTTGGCATATAGAAGAAATATCGGTTGCAACCCTCGGCTATTTCGGGCAAGGTTTCAATATTCGTTCCGGGGCCTAAAATCTCGGTTTCGTTGTCTTCGGCCAACACAGTTGATGCACCAAAAACGGACAAAATCATAAGGATAGAAAGTAACAGGGACATAAGTTTTTTAAACATAAAAACAACTCCTTTAATAAATATTTCTACTCCTGATTTCAGTATATCAATGCTTTTGACTACTGTCAACGACAACTCAAAAAAAAAAAAAAAAAAACGACTATATGTTGGCATATTTTATTATACAGTGCAAAAAACAAACCGCTTTCAACAACATTCAAAGTGAAGAAAGCGGGTTTTTAATATTTTTACTCTTTATTATCTATACTGTATTGTGTTGATTGGAGCATCTACGTCCATACCCGCAATGTATTTCTGAATTGCAGTTGCGTCTTTTATATTAAGTCCATTATTATCAACATCGCCAGAAATAGCATCACACAATTTAATATCGGCAAGATGCTTCTGGATTGCAGTGGCATCCTTGATATTTACAATACCGTCACCATCTGCATCACCAATAAAATACGGATGCACAATCGGATCAAAATAGTAATCATAGAAAGATTTGTTGGTATAGATTTCTCCTCTACCATACAGAACACCCGGAGCACCATATTCGCCAAATCCGTAGTACTCAAACCACATACCCTTAAAAATCAATCTACCATCATACTCAACATAATCACACCAAGCATGATTTACTACAAATACCATACCATTACATTCCTCAAGGCAGAAACTATCATCTGCATTATATGGAGTAGAGTGTACCTTTATCTCTTGTGCATAAATCGGGTCGGTTAAATCTGAACCGCCATCCACAAGATTTGTCCAGTAGAATTCATCTACACTTGCAGGCACATCAATATAATACAAACCTTCAACATCCGCAGACTTCAGAGGTGTACCAGGATACTCATCGGAAGAAGATGTTTCGGTATTCCAGTAAATTCCGGGAGCATTTGTATATTCACTATACCACTCGTCAGGCATATAGAAGAAAAAACGATTATAGCCTTTGATATGAGGACGCTGATAGCCACCATGGTTATCAACAACAGGTTCTGTGGAACTTACAAACTCTCCATTTCGGTTAAGATACGAGTATTCACCTTTACCGATGTAGCTATAAAACCGACCTGAAAATTCTTTACACTCGGGATAATCATCACAGAAGCATTTTTCTACGGTAACATAAATGTCGCCATCGTAATTACCCATTCCTACAAAAATAAAATCTGCAGAACCTTCTTCAGTTTTGTATTTCTCGTACTCGCCCACATATACCTCGTGGGTCTGTCTGGTTGCATAATATTCGGGACCAACAGCCAAATCGGGACTATACTGCACATAGTTATTCCAAATAACGTACTCAACATCCTTGGGAACATCATAGTAATAGACATTTTCTACGTCAGCTTTATGAGCTTCAAGTCCGGGCCATGAACTCTGTGCACCTGTGCCTTCCCACCAGTAGATACCTACAGTAGTAGAATACTCACACTTCCAGCTTTCAGGCTGATAAAAGAAGTAGCGGTTGCATCCCTCGGCTATTTCGGGCAAGGTTTCAATATTCGTTCCGGGGCCTAAAATCTCGGTTTCGTTGTCTTCGGCCAACACAGTTGATGCACCGAAAACGGACAAAATCATAAGGATAGAAAGTAACAGGGACATAAGTTTTTTAAACATAAAAACAACTCCTTTAATAAATATTTCTACTCCTGATTTCAGTATATCAATACTTTTGACTACTGTCAACGACAACTCAAAAAAACGACTATATGTTGGTATATTTTATTATACAGTGCAAAAAACAAACCGCTTTCAACACCATTCAAAGTGAAGAAAGCGGTTTTTATATTAGTATTAATTTATTAGACTATATCAGCCAAGAGTTTCAGTTACTGTGTCGATTACAGCTTTGAATGCATCCTGAACTTTGGTTACATCCTTGCCGCCTGCCATAGCCATATCGGGCTTACCGCCGCCGTTACCACCTGTAACAATAGCTGCTGCCTTAACAACATTACCTGCCTTAAGACCCTTTGCGATTGCTTCCTTGCCGCAAGCACAGCAAAGTGTCAATTTATCACCATTTACACTTGCAATAAGTACTACAGAAAGAGACTCTTTATCTGTTACCATTGAGCACATATTCTTGAGCATATCTGCCTCTGCGCCGTCCATCTGTGTTGTGATAACCTTAACACCATTTACATCCTGTGCACCCTCAAAGATAGCACCGATACGAAGCTTTGCAAGTTCGTTCTCAAGCTCCTGAATCTTCTTATCCTTTGCTTTGAGCTCTTCTGTGAGCTTTTCGCAACCGTTTGCAAGTTCTGAAGGTGAGTTGAGCTTAAGTGCTGCTGCGCTCTTGCCCACAAGTGCAAGAGTACTATCGATAAATGCAAGTACACCATTACCTGTGAATGCCTCGATTCTTCTGACACCTGCAGCAACAGAGGACTCAGAGCGAATCTTAAAGAGACCAAGCTTTGCTGTATTATCCACATGTGTACCACCGCAGAGCTCGATAGAGCTGTCGCCTGCTTTTACAACGCGAACAACATCGCCGTACTTTTCACCAAAGAGTGCCATAGCACCAAGCTTCTTTGCCTCGTCAATGGGCATCTCTTTTGTCATAACCTCGAGAGCGTCCATAATATCTTTATTAACAAGTGCTTCTACATCTAAAAGTTCCTGAGCTGTAAGAGCTGAGAAATGAGTAAAGTCAAATCTGCAGGAAGCGTCGGAAACGAACTGTCCTGCCTGCTCAACATGGTTGCCGAGAACCTTTCTGAGTGCTGCCTGAAGAAGATGTGCTGCTGTGTGGTTACGCATAATATCTTTTCTGCGGTCTGCATCAATGGATGCTACTGCACAATCCTCAACAGCAAAGCTGCCGCATTTTACATAGCCTGTATGCATAAAGATACCGCTATGATCCTTGGTTGTGTTGGTAACAACAAACTCTGTGTTACCGATTGTGATAACACCTGTGTCGCCAACCTGACCGCCGCTCTCTGCATAGAAGGGAGTTTTGGAGAGAACAACTACTGCCTTATCTCCCTCACCTGCAGCAGACTCACGCTCACCGTTTACGATGATGGCCTTAATCTTTGTATCACACTCGTAATCTGTGTAGCCTACAAATTCTGTAGCGGAAATATCTGTAAGGTCAACGCTGTCGGAAATCCAAGCGTCTGCACCTGCGTTCTTTCTTGCATCTCTGGAGCGCTTCTTCTGCTCTGCGAGGAGCTCATAGAAGCGGTCTGTGTCAACATCGATGCCTTTTTCTGCAAGAATTTCTTTTGTAAGGTCAACAGGGAAACCGAAGGTGTCGTTAAGCTTGAAGGTATCCTCACCTGAGAGCACCTTAACATCACCTGCTGTAATAATAGCATCAAGCATAGCAAAACCCTGCTCGATTGTCTTTGCAAAGTTTTCTTCTTCTACACGAATGAGTTTTGTGATAAACTCCTCTTTCTCGCGGAGTTCAGGATATGCAGATTCGTTCTCCTTGATAACGGTGGAACAAATTTCATAGAGGAAAGGCTTATTGTAGCCCAGGAGTCTGCCGTGACGGGCAGCACGACGGAGGAGTCTGCGGAGTACATAACCTCTGCCTTCGTTTGAGGGCATAACGCCATCGCCGATCATAAATGTTGTGCTGCGGATATGGTCGGTGATAACACGAAGAGAAATGTCGCTCTTGTCGTCTTTGCCGTACTCAACGCCTACAACTGAGGAAATGTGTTTCATAATATTCTGAACTGTATCAACAAGGAAGAGGTTGTCTACTCCCTGCATAACACAAGCAAGACGCTCAAGACCCATACCTGTATCGATATTGGGCTTTGCAAGGGGTGTGTAGTTGCCCTTGCCGTCACTCTCGAACTGAGTGAATACAAGGTTCCAAACCTCAACAAAGCGGTCACACTCGCAACCAACCTTACAATCGGGAGAGCCGCAACCCTTTGCTTCACCGCGGTCAAAGTAAATCTCGGAGCAAGGACCGCAGGGACCTGAGCCATGCTCCCAGAAATTGTCTTCTTTGCCCATACGAACCATATGAGAGGGGTCAACGCCTACTCTCTGTGTCCAGATGTCGTATGCTTCGTCGTCCTCTTCGTAAATAGAAACATAGAGGAGCTCTTTGGGCATTTTGAGTACTTCTGTAAAGAACTCCCAAGCCCATGCTGTTGCTTCAATCTTGAAGTAATCGCCAAAAGAGAAGTTACCCAGCATCTCGAAGTATGTACCGTGACGAGCTGTGATACCAACACGCTCAATATCGGGTGTACGGATACATTTCTGGCAAGTTGTAACTCTTGTTCTGGGAGGAGTTACCTCGCCTGTAAAATACTTTTTCATAGGAGCCATTCCGCTGTTGATAAGAAGAAGGCTGTTGTCATCCTTGGGGATTAAAGGGAAGCTCTGAAGACGAAGACAACCCTTGCTCTCCATAAATGACAGGAACATCTCACGAAGCTCGTTAAGACCTGTCCACTGCATATAAATCATCCTTTCAATAATATACTGTAAAAATAAAAAACTCTTGCCCCTCAAAGAAAGGGACAAGAGTAAAATCCTGCGGTACCACCCTGATTGACGCACAAAGAATATACGCCCACTCAAAAAATCTTTAACGCAGACTATACGCTGTACTCTTCGCACAGAGCTCAGGGGTGGCTGATGCACTCTTTTTGCAAACACCTTTCAGCCGAGGGTGTTCTCTCTTTGGCAGAAGTTTTTGCATCTCTTCCCGTCAACGCTTTTACATATCTAATGTTAATTATATATTCTGTATCGGGAAATGTCAATATGTTTTATCTTTACGTGAAAAAACTAAGATTAAAGCCAAAGCCATCAAATCACTTGTCATTGACACATAAAAACCTGTCAATAAGCTAAATATTACATCAACAAAAAGTACTCCAATAACGATGTAATTATGCCAATTCTTCTTATAAGATACTATTGCAGATACATTAAGCAAAATGTTGAACAGTATAATTCCAATGAATATCCACAAAACCGTGCTTGAACTTTCAGCAAAAAAACCGAATGTAAATGCTGTCATATATAGTGCACCCAATGGAGATATCTCAACAACAAGAACATTCTTGCACAAACTGATAAGAGCAAGCAGAAGCACAATATTAATCAAAACAAGTTGGAAACATAAAGAAACTTTTTTCATATTTAACCTCCTAATTATATCTTGACTAATATACTCGCCATTTTTATATTATAGCATTTTCAAAAAAAATCAATGCTTTTTAGCAAAAAGTAAGAGGACGGCAGTTTACACCACCATCCTCTGTATATATTTATTTAGTTTCCTGCAAGTAAATCCTCAAGTACAATAGAATCGCCTGTAAGGACTTTGCTCTCGCCCTTTACTTTTGAGGTACCATACTCGCCATTACCATAATAATAGAACCACTCGCCTATGTATAGATATCTGCCGTTATAATCACTCCACCAAGGCACAATGTCGGGGTCTATTACATAAATCATACCATCAAAATCACGGGTACCATCGGGATAAAAATCGCTCTCACCCGGGTCATAGTACTCTGTACCAATATTGCGGGTCTGAAGCTGATTGTAATAATTTGGATCAGAGGAATCAACACCGACGTCAAGGTGATTGTTCCAGATAATTGTGTGTACATCTATGGGCACATCGTAGTAGTAAACGCCCTCTACATCGCCCTTCTTAGCCTTAAGTCCGGGCCATTCGGGTTGTGCATCAGTGCCGTCCCACCAATAGATTCCGACTGTGTCCATTTCTGCTTTATCCCATTCCTGTGGTCTGTAGAAATAGTATCTGCGGGTCTGCACAGAGCCTGCGGCATTATCTTGACGAAGGCTCTCGGTATCTACTGTGTCACCTGCAAGGAGTTTGCTTTCGCCCTTGACTTTTGCTGTACCGTACTCGCCACCGCCGTAGTAATAGAACCACTCACCAACACCCTCGGGTCTATGATTAAAATCACCCCAAGGAAAAATAGTGGGATCGATTACATAGATCATATTGTCAAAATTCTCGAGTCCGTCAGGATAAAAATCGCTCTCGCCCACCTCGTAAAATTCCGTACCTATTGTTGTGGTATTATAAGCATCATCATAGTAAGGGGCCGAAATATCTGCACCACCATCAAAGTAGTTATTCCACATAATTGTGGTAACATCCTTGGGAACATCGTAGTAATAAACGCCCTCTACATCGCCCTTCTTGGCAGGAATGCCGGGCCATGAAACACAAGCATCTGTACCTTCCCACCAATATATACCTGCGGTGTTGCCTGTGGTGGCAGTAGAGTCATTGAGCCAATCCTCAGGCATATAGAAATAATATCTGTTAGTACCGGGATGTGGCTTTTCGGGTTCAGGCTCTACCGGAGGACGCTCAGGTACAGTGGGATTCACATAGGAATTACCGCAAGAAGGACAAACCTCCTCAGCATTCATAGCCCGTTCTGTAAGAACTTCACTCTCACCCTTGACTTTCGCAGTACCATACTCTCCGTTTCCGTAATAGTAATACCATTCTCCGCCGAATCTGTGGTGTCTGCCACAGCCTCCACTCCAGCTTGTTGAATTATAGTCAACAATATAAATCATATTGTCAAAACTCTCTGTACCTTCAGGATAGTTTTCGCTCTCTCCCGGGTCATAGTACTCTGAGGGTATATTCTCGGTCTGAATTGCGTAGTAATACTCGGGATCGTAGATATCGAAACCGCCATCTACAAAATTATTCCAAATAAAAACGGTAACATCCTTGGGCACATCATAGTAGTAAACGCCCTCTACATCGCCCTTCTTGGCAGGAATGCCGGGCCATGAGTCGCAGTAGTTTGTGCCCTCCCACCAGTAGATACCTGCGGTGTTGCCTGTTTTGGCGGTATAATCATTGTACCAATTTTCAGGCATATAGAAGTAGTATCTGTTCGTTTCGGGATTTGCAACAAAAGGTCTGCCGACAGAGGATAACTTAGGAAATAATCCTGCAGTAAATTTCTGCACAGCAGTTGCGTCCTTTACATTTACACTGCCGCTTCTGTCTGCATCGGCAAAAATGAGCTGAAGCTCCTGAAGGTTGCTGATGCCTGCAGTCCATTTCTGAATAAGTGTTGCATCCTTAACATTAACCGTATCATTAAGGTCTGTGTCACCGAGGAGTTTTTCTATCAATGCTTCATCCTTTGATGACATTGTTTCTGCAACATTTGACAAAGTTTCATCTGTCTGTGTATCCGAGGCAAAAGCATTCACAGAAAACACAGAAAGCATCATCACAAGTGCAAGAACAATACTTAAGATTTTTTTAATGTTCATACAAACCGACCTCTTTCTAAACAGGACTATTACATAAGTTTGAGGTAAAGCTCTTTAATCTCCTCAACACTTGTATCACGGGGATTACCCGGACGACAAGCATCGTCAAAAGCAGACTGAGAGAGGAAATCAATATCCTCTGCCTTTACAATTTCTTTAAGGTCAGCAGGGATACCAACATCAGAAGAAAGTTTCTTTACTGCTTCGATAGCGGCTGCTCGTGCCTCATCAAGCGTCATAGCGTCTGTACCTTCAACGCCCATAGCTTTTGCAATATCTCTGTACTTCTCGCCTGTTGCAGAAGCATTATACTCCATAACTGTGGGCAGGATGATAGCATTTGCAACGCCGTGAGGTGTATCGTAAAGAGCTCCCAGAGGATGTGCCATAGAGTGAACTATACCAAGACCTACATTAGAGAAGCCCATACCTGCAATATACTGACCGAGAGCCATACCTTCTCTGCCTTCGTCTGTACCCTCAACAGCACCACGAAGACTCTTTGCGATAATCTCGATAGCTTTAATGTGGAACATATCGCTCATTTCCCAAGCACCCTTGGTGATGTAACCCTCGATAGCGTGAGTAAGAGCATCCATACCTGTTGCGGCAGTAAGACCCTTGGGCATTGTAGCCATCATATCGGGGTCAACAACAGCAACAACGGGGATATCGTGAACATCCACACAAACCATCTTGCGATTATTCTCTGCATCTGTGATAACATAGTTTATTGTTACCTCTGCGGCTGTACCTGCGGTAGTGGGAACTGCAATAATGGGAGTACACTTGTTCTTTGTAGGAGCAACTCCTTCCAGAGAACGAACATCAGAGAATTCGGGATTCTCGATAATAATACCGATTGCCTTTGCAGTATCCATAGACGAACCGCCGCCGATTGCAACGATACAATCCGCACCACTTGTCTTAAAAGCCTCTACACCATTCTGAACATTCTCGATGGTGGGATTGGGCTTGATGTCACTGTAAACTTCGTAAGCGATACCTTCTCTGTCGAGAATATCGGTTACTTTCTTTGTTACCTCGAATTTGATAAGGTCGGGGTCGGAACACACAAATGCTTTTTTGAATGCTCTTGCTTTAATCTCGGTTGCAATTTCCGCGATTGCACCTTTGCCGTGATAGCTTGTTTCGTTGAGAATAAATCTGCTTGCCATAGAAATCTACTCCTTTATTAAATAAATAGTTTAACAAATATTGTCAGAGGATAGTCCTCTCATCCACATAATATTATATCATACATTTTCACATTTGTATATATATTTTGGTTAATATGACAATTTTCCACATATAAAAAAGGCTTACAGATACAATTATGTACTGTAAGCCATAAAATTTGCTTAACCAAATCCACTACTTCACTTTATATTGTTTTCGAACAGTAGGTAAAAAAATCAACTGCGGAATGAACAGCACTATGAAGGACACAATCAACGCACAGAACATCGGCAATATCATCAAAGTCACAGACCACCCCTGCCCGTTGTTAACCAGACACGCACAGAAGGCAAAACAAGTACACAAAAAAACTCCTAAGGTAAACCAATGCAAAAACAAAACCAAATATAGAAAGAAACCTTTTTGCTTTGCTCTTTTTACCAGTTTCAGCAACAAAATATGATCAAGAAAAGTAAAATCATTTGTTACATGCTTTTTTATGTATTTGCTTTTTCGTTTTGGGTAGCCATATTCTGTAATACTCCATTTACTAAAAAGCCACCATGCAAAAAACAGAACTGTGTTACACAGCAAAAATAAGAAAGAAATCAAAAGTGTCTGCCACCACTCAAAAGATGTGTTCTCTGTCCAAATACTTTTTATGAAATCAAAAAATTCAGCTAACATATTTATTTTTTCTTAACTCGCAGGAAAGAGCCTGCAGGGATTTTCTTCTCGCAATGAAGCTCAAGTCTTTGCATAGGATGAGGTGTACTATCTACATCCTGACCGAACTCGTCCACAAGGCGATCGGCTTTAACTACAAAGGGAATTCCCGAAGGCGGTAATACATCCACCTCGTCGCCAAGATAGAACTTGTTTCGTTGAGTTATAATTCCGCCGAAGTCGGTTTCTTCTTCGCAAAGGGCCACCAGATCGTAGTGACGGATATATCCGCCTGATGATGTATTCTGACCCGGAGTTGTGCCAAGATAAAAGCCTGTGCTGTACTCTCTGTGGCTAATCTTTTCTAGCTCTTCTTTAATAAGAGGTGAAGTCTTATAATCATCTTTAAGACCACCCTCAAAGTAAGCGTCAAGAGCCTGTCTGTAAGCATTGGTAGCAACCGCCGAATAGTAAGCGGTCTTTGCTCTGCCCTCAATCTTGAAACTGCTGATACCTGCTTTTACAAGCTCGGGGATATAATCAATCATACACATATCCCTTGAGTTGTAGAGGTATGTACCGCCGTCTGCTTCCAGAGCAGGATAGAAATGACCCTCGCGATTTTCTTCGTAAAGGTGGTATTTCCATCTGCAAGGCTGTGAGCAATCACCGCGGTTGGGGTCTCTGCCTGTTAAGTATTCGGAGATAAGGCAACGCCCTGAAAAACTTACACACATAGCACCATGCACAAAGCACTCAATCTCTAAATCTGCAGGGATTTTTGCTCTTATCTCTGCAATTTCTTCGAAAGAAAGTTCTCTTGCCAAGACCACTCTCTCGGCTCCCATATTGTAAAAAGCCTTTGCGGTTTCGCTGTTGACGATACCTGCCTGAGTAGAAACATGCAAAGATGTGTTCGGAGCATATTTCTTTGCCATTTCGAACACGCCCAAGTCCGCAATAATAAGGGCATCTACTCCTGCACTCTCAGCAAAAAAAAGAAACTCAGGTAAAAGTTTAATCTGTGGCTCACGAGGAAGCACATTACAAGTAAGGTAAAGTTTCTTACCCAATGCGTGTGCATCCTTTACAGCCTGAGGCAGTGTTATTTCGTCAAAATTTTTTGGGGAAGTTCTCATTCCGAACTGCTGTGCTCCCACATAAACTGCATCTGCACCGAATCGCAGAGCAGCAGAAAGTGCTTCGTAGTCCCCTGCGGGAGCAAGTATTTCGGGTTTAATTATATTATTATTCATTTAATCAAGTCCTGCTTTAGAAAGATTTGACTGATGCTCGTAGAGTGTTTCTGCGTAGAAAGACTCACCCTCTGCTGAATGACAGAAGTACATATAATCTGTATCTGCAGGTACTACTGCAGAGAACAAAGCGTTTGCAGAAGGAGAACAGATAGCTCCGGGAGGCAGACCCTTGTTATCGTAGGTGTCGTACTTGCTCTCGAAACTGTCACGGATATCCTCGGGAACATCTTCCTGCGTCTTGTAGGGATAGAAGATAGTAGAGTCCATACCCAGAGTATAGATATCGTACTGTGCACCATCCTCAAGACGATTGTGGATAACAGAAGAAACATTCTTCATATCATCATCGTTTGCTGCCTCACCCTGAATAACAGAAGCTATGGTCACAAATTCATCAAGAGTATAAATACCCTTGTCCTCTATAACCTCAATGAGTGTTACAGGCTCTTTGTAACCTTCTACATCATACTCATAATTATAAACTCTGTTTTCAAAGTTATTAAGGAAACGACGGATTGTCTGGTCGGGTGCTTCGTCGATGTAGAACTCGTAAGTATCGGGGAATAGATAACCCTCCAGTTTATAAACACGGTCGGGATTATCGATCTCTGCAAGAAATGCAAAATCCTCGTCGAACTCGTCACTGTTACAAAGACGGAGGAATTCCTCTTTATTTTTTTCAGAAGTTACACCCTCTGTGTAGAGTATCTCTACAAGTTCAAGGATATTAGTACCCTCTGTAATGGTAACCTCGATAGTGTTCTGAACATTACCTGTAAACTGCAGGTAATTAAGAATACCCAGGTAGTCCTTATTCTTAGGAATATGGTAAACACCGGGGGTAATATCGTCAGCCTTACCCGTAAGGTTTGCAAACATCTTAAAGAATACTTTTGAGTCAATAACGCCCAGGTCCTCAAGCTGATCTGCAAGAGAATCAACAGTATAATTTGCCTTTACATGAACAGTTGCTTCTGCCTCGTCACTTCTCTTAATCGCAAGGAAATCGTTGCAACCTGTAACAAGGAACTGAGTAACAACAACGCAAACCATAATGGTCATAAAAAGCCAGGCAATACGGAAGGCTTTTTTGTTTCTTCCTGCCTTGATTCTTTCAACTTTTTTCTCTTCTCTCTTCTGACGGCGAAGCTCTTTCTTTGATGCTCTTTCAATCTGAGCCTTTGTGGTTTCATCACTGAATGATGTTATTTCATCAGAATAATCAGATTTCTTCTTTAAGGAAGTTTTATCCTTTTCATTAGAATCATCTCTGATGTTCATACGAAATTGCTGCACTCGTTCTCTGCGGTATCTTTCAACCTCGTCGTTTTTAGAGTTCTTAATATTATCGTTCAAAAGAAACACCCCCTACGGTATGTTTTTATTTTTCTGATGTATGTCTTAAAAATCTGTCTGTAACAAGTATATCTACAGGTATATCGTGAGGCTCAGCCGGTAAATCCCATTTAATAAAACTTGAGTAACAGAGTCCCACAGAAACACCCTTGTAGTCTTTAAGAAACCTGTCGTAGTAGCCTCCTCCGAAACCAAGACGCTGACCCTGCGGCGAAAAACTGAGTCCCGGAACAATGCAAAGAGAATCGGTAAAATCTAAAAGCTCTGTACATTTATGGGTATCAGGCTCCATAATATCGCGAAAACCTGCTTTGAGGTCATCGAGAGAGTTTATAAGGTAAAACTTCATAATTCCCTCTGACTCGCATTTAGGCACAGCCACTCTTTTGTCCAGAGCAAGAGCCGCACAGATTATATCTCTGGTTTCAATCTCTGTGCTCTTTGCCACATAGGTTAAAAGAGTTTTTGTATACATATATTCCCGACTACACAAAAATCTGCTTGCAATCTCTACATCGAGAGTACGCTTATACTGAGCAGTCATTTTTTCTCTCATATCACGAAAATGCTTACGCATTACGGATTTTTCTTCTTTAATCTTACTCATGGCACTGCATAGCACTTGTAAGCTGGGATGCCACATCTTCACTTACAAGCTCGGTTATAATTAGAGAAGCAAAATCTATTGTTGCACCGGGGCCCTTGCCTGTAATAACTTTTCCGTCCTGTGTGCAGGGCTCTGCAGTATACTGTGCACCTGCAAGTTCACCTTCAAAACCGGGATAGCAGGTTGCCTTTTTACCTTTGAGTAAGCCCATATGACCAAGCACAGAAGGCGCTGCACAGATAGCAAAAATGTATCTGTCGTTTTTATTACAAAAGTCCACAAGTTCTCTGACCTGCTCCGACTCGTCAAGGTTAGTTGTACCGGGCATACCACCGGGAAGAAAAACACCCACAAGGTTATCGTCTGCAACTGCTTCGTCTATATGCATATCACAAACAACCGGAATACTGTGAGCACCGTTTACAGTAAGTTTTTTATCCTCTGTAACCGCTACTGTTTTGATTTCAATTTTAGCACGTCTGAGCATATCAACAGTTGTGATTGCCTCGATTTCTTCAAAGCCATCGGCTAAAAAACAATATATCATAAAATCACCAAATTATTAAAATTTAATACCAAGAATATTACAAGCTGTGGCGTATACATCCTCAGAAATTTCTTGAATTTCACGAGGAGCTCCACCTTCGCTGCAGGGAATAACTGTCCAGCCTTGGTTTTCTGCGGCATAGAGAGCACTCTTGCGACAAGCGTTGAGAAAATCCACATTTTTTTCGTGCAAATCCTTTTTTGATTCATCGCTGTTATATCTGCCGCTCATAAGCTTCTGAGAAACCTCGGTAGGCATATCAAGATAAATTACACCATCGGGCTTTGGAAGACCGAGTCTTTCGTACTCAAACTCTGAAAGCCAGTTTATAAATCCGCTCCACTCGCTTGTGGGGAGCTTTGAGGTCATATATACCATATTCGAGGTTGTGTATCTGTCAAGCACAAAAAGTGTGCCCTCATCGTAATCCTGTTTCCAGTTCTTAAGGTAGCTTGTTACTCTGTCAACAGCATAAAAAGATGCCGCCGCAAAGGGATTTACGCAAGCAGGGTCATCACCAAACTCCCCATTCAGATACATTCGTACAGGCGCAGAGCCATCACTTTCGTAATCAGGAAAAGATAGCCTTTTAACCTTGAATTTTTTTGAGAGTCTCTCCATAAGAAGCTTTGACTGAGTAGCCTTACCTGAGCCATCAAGTCCCTCTATAACTATTATGCGTCCTTTGTTACTCATATTATTTTCCATATTTTTCTCTGACTTCCTTAATCTTTCCGCAGGTCATAGTGCCTTCAGGACAAGCTCCTCTCATACAAGAAGGACCGCTTTTTGCGAACATATTGGGTGCAACCTCTTTGCAAAGAAGAAGCATCTGAGAAGCAACCTCTCTTATCTCCCACTGAGCACGGTTACAACAGCGGTGAGCAAAGAAATTCTCAAGGCTTCTTACATTGAAGGTACATACAATCTTTGTTGTACAAGCATTGGGAAGAATGTATCTTGCATCCTCATTTGCCTTCTTTATAAAAGCAGAGCACTGTACTTTGTTGTCTGCTTTAAAGGCTTCAATAATCTCTGCATCCGTACCGCTGTACTCTTTATCGGAAAATTCTTTTATATACTTAACAGCAAGAGCATCGCGAATGTCGGAATAAGCCTTTTTCTGTAGCTCGATAACCTCAGAATACACCTCTTTGCAATGCTCATCAGATTCTATCTCGGGAGGAGTTACAAATTCAAAGCTGTTTCCGTCAACATACCTTTGAGACTGCTGACTGTAAGAAGCAATACGATGACGCACAAGCTGATGTGAACAAGCTCTGGAGATACCCTCAATACCGAAAGTAAATGATGCATGCTCTGTAGGACTTGCGTGGCCCATATCAGCAAGCATCTTTATGAAAGATGCTGTTTTTTCTTCTGTAAGTCCCTCTTTGATATTGCTGATTTCAGAGGGAGAATAACAAAGTTTTGCAGCCGCTGCTACAAGTTCCTCAGGAGAAGGAGTATGTGCCAGAAGAGTAACTTTGATTGCCATAAACATATCACTCCATATTAAGTAAAAATTCTTTATAAGCAAAATAACTATACTTATCCATTATTAATAGCATTATATCACACAACACTCAAAAAATCAAGGAAGGCAGCCTCCTTTTTAGGAGACTGCCAACGCTTTAAAATATTCTCTTACGCATCAGGATTCTGCGGATCCTTCTGCATAGTTTCGTTAAGATTTTCTATTTCTTTTTCTTTATTATCCCCCGCATCTTTAAGCTGTGCAAGTACAGAGCGAAGCTTTTGCGGCAATGGAATAAATCCTGCCGTGTTTTCAAGGACAGAAATTCCTTCGTTTGCAACAAAGAAAAACACCGTCATATCCCGAAGCGGAAAAGTCTCGGGCATTATACTCTCAAGAGAAACCGTAAGACCTACTATAAGAAACACAAGCATCTTTTTGAGTATTCCCCTGAAGCCCACAGAACTTGAAAGGTTTTTCTCGCAGATTGCTTTGATTACACCCGTTACATAGTCTATAGCCACCACTGTAAGCAAAGTTATCATAAGCTTGTCAATTCCTCCAAGAAACCCCGAGCATAAGCCGCCTGCCGCACCCACTATTGAGGAAACCGATATTCTGAGTACTGTTGTACTGTTTTTTAATGCTCCAAACATACTACTAATCTATTCCCGCCAGTTTCTTCTGGATATCCGTTGCGTCCTTTATATCCACTTTTCCGTCTTTATTAAAGTCACCTCTCAAGACTTCTGTTTTATTCACAATCGCCTCATAGGTTTTGCGTATAAAATCAAGGGATATATTGCTGTCTTCTTTAATCCCGAGATACTTTTTCATCTGGATTATAGCTGTTTTTGTCATTGTTCCCAGCTTATTATCAATAGGTGTTATATTCTGAGAAATAAGTCCAAGATTCTTTGCTGTAAGCAATAGTGACTGCAATGCCGCAATCTCGAAATTCTCAATTACAGGCTTTGAGAGAGTTTTTATAATACCCTCATTAATAATAACATTAAGGTCTACATTCCCTGCAATTCCTGCAACCTTTCCCTCAGATGTATATTGCCACACATCGCAATCATACTGAGGCTCCTTGTAATATTGAGCAAGCCATATGGGATAGAGTTTTCTCAGCTCATTGTAAGATAGATAATTATTAAACCAATTGGGGTTACTGTAAACTCCTGCCCTATATCCGCTCTTTATAAGAGTATCACAAAAAGCTTTTGCAATCTCCGTAAGCTTAGCCTTGCCCAGTTTTACAATTGAAGAATCCTCCATATCATAAAACACAGGCAATTCAAAGCTTTTACCCTTTATTACAGAAAGACACGCTTTTGCTTCTTTTACTGCATCCGCTTTATCAACAGCGTAAGAATACCAATAAGCTCCAAGCTTCACGCCTGCTGCCTTTGCGTTTTTATAGTTCTTTTCGAACTCTTTATCTTTTTGTGTATCAGACCTGCCAAAACCTGCACGAAGAATCGCATAGGAATATCCTGCGGATACAACCTTTTTCCAATCTATCGTACCCTGCCATTCCGATACATCCAAGCATTTAATATTTGCCATAGTACCTCCAAAACAATTATATTTCGTCGAAGTTCTCTACACAGATTCCTTCTTCACGACCTGCCTTTGCAAGACCGGTTCTTTTGTCGTATTCTTCCTTAGAAATCTCTGCAAACTCCTCAAGTGAAAGCAAAACCTCCGAAGAATATACATTACTTCCCTTTGTATAATAAATCACTGTGCAAATCCTCCCGAAACAAAATACTCATAGGTGTATCCTGCTTTAAAAAACTTTTCACCTTGAGTCTGAGAAACAGTTATTTTCACGCCATCGTTATACCAAACAACAACCGAGGAATCGATGCCTATACTTGCAAAAGCTCGTGTTAAATCATCGTTCCTGTATCTGAGACCTCCGAAACCACCGTTCCACAACACAACAAGTTCAATGGAATTTGCAACGGCATTGTTATCATATTCCAGACAACCCATAACCACAGTTTTAGGTTCAAAACCCAAACCTCTTAAAGTGAATTGTATTGTGTCTTCTTCAGGAGTAAATGTTCCTCTCGCTGCAAAAGGAGCAGAATCAACCTTCTGTGCATATACACTGAGGGTATCTTCTGTACTCACAGGAACTCCGCGTTTTTCAATAGAAAGTTTTACATCCTGCTTTGCACTTTGAAGTCTTTCAATTTCGTTTATAATACTCATCACATCACTCCTTTAAATACTCTCAAGAAGCTCTTCAATACCATAAATTTCTGCTCCCAATTCCTGTAAAGCACCCTCTATGGTTTTACTTTCAAAAAAGTGTCCCTCATCTGCTATTTTCATTAAATTATTTTTCAGCACAGACAAAGGGATTCTTACATTCGAATTAGTAGTAGGATCAGATGACTGATAAGAAAGAAAATGAGGATCAGCATCTTCTCCTAACACACCAACCTCATGAAATTCCTGAAAATCGGTTTTACAAAGGTCACGCCACTGAGTCCAATCTTCCCTCTCATAAACTCCGTCCACACTACAAAATATTCCACGATAGAGCACTTTGTCATACTCAAATAAAATCTGCATAAGATAAGATGCCGACGCCGGCTTTAAAGTAACAAGAACCTGATGAACACCGCTGTATGTGTCAATCTGATAGATTCCGGGATTCACAAAACCATCATAAAATTCCTCGGTAATATCACCTGAAATATTAATTTCCTGCACAGGCAAAGATAAAAAGGATTTTTGCATTTGTTCTGAAAAAAGCTCTTTTTTGTCAATTGCTCCCAAGGCAATTTTCTCGGAAGTAACCGCACCTGACGCAATTTCATTACTGTCGGTTTTACCGGCAGAAGAAAATCCGCTGTCTTTGTAAGACCTGAGTGTACTGTCATAAATAAACCAGTTACCATTATTACCGATATAAGGAGTTAAAACTCTTGCCTCATCTATAAACTCTTTAAGAGAATTAAGTTTTTCCTCGTACTGAAGGAACTCTGTATTATTATTCTGTAAATAATCAGAAAACTCAGCACTGTTTCCAACAAAGAATGTATCAGGTGTAGTGTGATACACCACACCATTGTGTGCAAAACCTTTAATCTGAACCTGCACATTACCGCTTTTAAAAATATGCTCACGCTTTACATTCCAGGTAAGCACTACTCCCGATTCATCCAGATATGCGGGTAGTGTAAAATAGTTGACAGTACCATCGTCAAAGGTAAGGTAAAGACGATATATTCTGTCTGTTTCGCTTTGATTCATAATAATAAATTCAATAGTGGTCGAAAGATTATCCCCTGCAAAACCGATAAATCTACGACACTCGGGAATGGTAAGTTTTCCATTCAAAATAGTAATCATTGATTACCACCTCCAACATTAGTACAAAAGAAAAGAGAAATTGCACAAAAGAATGCAATTTCTCTTTAAAAAGTAAAAATTATTTTATTAAAAGCAAGGGTTTCAAGAAATGACCTGTGTAAGAATCCTTGCACAAAGCAATCTCTTCGGGAGTACCCTGTGCGAGTATCTCACCGCCACCGTCACCGCCCTCGGGTCCCAAATCTATAATATGGTCTGCTGTTTTAATTAGGTCAAGATTATGCTCAATAACCACTACGCTATTGCCCTTATTCACAAGCTCCTGAAGCACCTCGGTAAGTCTGTGCACATCGGCTGTATGAAGACCCGTTGTAGGCTCGTCGAGAACATAGATAGTCTTGCCTGTTGAGCGTTTGGAAAGTTCAGTGGCAAGTTTAACCCTCTGAGCCTCACCGCCCGAGAGCGTTGTAGCCGACTGACCAATCTTAATATAGCCAAGACCAACATCAAAGAGTGTCTGAAGTTTACGCTGAATTTTCGGTATGTTCGAGAAAAATTCAAGTCCCTCTTCAACGGTCATCTCAAGCACGTCATAAATAGACTTGCCCTTGTACTTAACCTCAAGGGTTTCACGGTTATATCGTCTGCCCTTGCACACTTCGCAGGGTACATAAACATCGGGCAAGAAGTGCATCTCGATTTTAACGATACCTCCGCCCTCACAAGCCTCACATCTGCCGCCCTTTACATTAAAAGAAAATCTGCCCGAATTGAAGCCTTTGAGTTTAGCCTCCTGAGTCTTTGCAAAAAGATCACGGATATCCGTAAACATCCCCGTATAAGTTGCAGGGTTAGAACGGGGAGTTCTGCCGATAGGACTCTGGTCTATGCTGATTATCTTGTCAAGATGTTCAATTCCCTCTATTCTTTCGTGCTTACCGGGCTGGAACTTTGCACCATTGAGGTCTCTTGCAAGTTTCTTATACAGTATCTCGTTTACAAGGGACGACTTGCCCGAACCCGAAACACCGGTAACACAAACAAATTCGCCCAAAGGAATTTTTACATCCACATTTTTAAGGTTGTTCTGTGATGCTCCTATAATTTCAAGGAAGTTGCCGTTACCTTTTCTGCGTCTTTTAGGCACCGAAACCATAAGCTCACCGCTTAAATACTTGCCTGTAACAGAATCAGGAGAAAGCATAATCTCCTGCACAGTACCCTGAGCAACAACATGACCGCCGTGCACACCTGCACCGGGCCCGATATCAATAATATGGTCAGCAGCCATCATGGTGTCTGTATCGTGCTCAACAACAATAACAGTATTACCCAGATCGCGAAGATGTTTGAGCGTACCCAAAAGTTTCTCGTTATCTCGCTGATGCAGTCCGATACTGGGCTCATCAAGAATGTAGAGCACACCCATAAGGGATGAACCAATCTGGGTTGCAAGTCGGATACGCTGACTCTCGCCGCCGGAAAGTGTACCTGCACTACGAGATAGTGTAAGGTAACCCAGACCAACACTTGTAAGGAATCCGAGACGCTCTTTAATCTCTTTGATAATAGGGCCGCCTATTATCTGTTCACGCTCTGAAAGCTCGTAATTTTCTATAAACTCCAAAGCATTTTTAACAGACATATCGCAGATTTCCGATATATTAAGACCCCCAAAAGTAACTGCCAAAGACATCTTTGAAAGTCGTTTGCCACCACATTCATCACAAGGTATCGCAGACATAAAGGTCTCTATTTCTTCTTTTATCCAGTTGCTATTAGTCTGGCTGAAGCGACGCTCCAAATTATTGATAACGCCCTCAAAAGTTGCTTCATATTCGCTACCTGAAAAAACTCCGCCACGAACAAGTTTGATGTTTTCTCCCTTTGTGCCGTAAAGCAGAATGTCTACAATCTCATCGGGCAAATCCTTAATGGGAGTATCAAGGGAAAAGCCGTAATGCTTTGAAAGACCATTGTAGTACATAGTGGCAATTGTATTTCCTTCCATTGCCCAACCGCCTGCTTTGATACCGCCTTCTGAAACAGACTTGTTTCTGTCGGGAATCACTTTATCGGGATCTATCCTCATAAACACACCAAGACCCGTACACTTGGGACAAGCACCCTGAGGAGCATTGAAAGAGAACATTCTGGGACTCATCTCGTCAATGCTGCATCCATGCTCGGGACAAGCGTAGTTCTGGGAGAAGAGAATATCTTCCTCGTCCTGTACTGCAACCAGAATCAAACCTGAAGAAAGCTTAGAGGCTGTCTCAACACTGTCTGCAAGTCTTGAACGGATACTATCCTTTACAACAAGTCTGTCTACAATAACTTCAACACTGTGTTTCTTGTTCTTCTCAAGCTTAATTTCTTCGGAAAGGTCATATATAATTCCGTCAACACGAACTCTAGCAAATCCACCTTTTGCAGCAGACTCCAGCTCTTTTGTATGTTCACCCTTACGAGCTCGTACCACAGGCGCCATAATCTGAATTTTCTTACCTTCGGGCAGTTCCATAACCTTATCAACAATCTGATCAACGGTCTGTTGGGTAATTTCTCTGCCGCAAACAGGGCAATGCGGTACACCCAGTCTTGCAAAAAGAAGTCTGAGGTAATCGTATATTTCTGTTACCGTTCCCACTGTGGAACGGGGATTTTTCGATGTAGTTTTCTGGTCGATTGAAATAGCAGGAGAAAGTCCGTCAATAGAGTCCACATCGGGCTTGTCCATCTGACCCAAAAACATTCTTGCATAAGAGGACAAAGACTCCACGTATCTTCTCTGACCCTCCGCATAAATAGTATCAAAGGCAAGAGATGATTTACCCGACCCCGAAAGACCTGTTATAACAACAAGCTTGTCTCTTGGAATATCAACATTTATATCCTTAAGGTTATGCTCTCTTGCACCTCTGACTGAAAGGAATTTTTCACTCATTTCATACACACTCCCTTCAAAAAACTTATATTATCTGTAATATTTACATTTGCCGCCCTCTAAAAACACTGCGTCAGGTTTTACTCTAGGATATGTGTATATAGCACAACTACACTTATCCGGAGCATCATCAAAAGGTGTAGAACCCTTAGAGAAAATGCACCCCTTACACGCTTCGCCGTTTCCCTTCCAACTACTGAATTTTTCTTCCATAAGTTCTTTAATTCTTTCGTCGGTCATTAATACACCCCGTAATTCTATATATAAACACAAGTGTTTTGCTTCACTTCTTACTTTGCCCAAAGGCAAAGCCACCTCCCTCATCAGAGGGAGGCAAGGAATTGCTAAATAATTCGGTTTACAAAGGCGGATAACATCTGCTATCCGCCTTAAAATTTTTACTGAGTGCTTTCCTCAGATTCTTCGTCCTGAATCTCGGGCTCTGTGAAGGTACCCTCCATCATAGCCGCAAAGTCTGCGCCTGACATTTTTTCGTGCTTCATAAGGTAAGCCGCAACCTCGTGAAGCTTCTGCATATTATCACTGAGAATCTTCTCACACTTAGCATAACTCTCGGAAACGATACGGTGAATTTCAGCATCAATCTTGGAAGCAGTTTCATCGGAATAATCCTTAACCTGACCCATATCTCTGCCAATGAACACCTCTGTTCCGCCTGAACCATAATTGATACAACCGAGAAGATCGGACATACCGTACTTTGTAACCATCGCCTTAGCCTTTGATGTTACACGCTCAATATCGTTGGAAGCACCTGTGGAAATATCACCGAGGACAAGAGCCTCTGCAACACGGCCAGCAAGTCCGACGATAATGTCCTCCAACATCTCGTTTCTGGAGCTGTAAGACTGATCCTCTGAGGGCAGAGGCATTGTATAGCCGCCTGCCATACCTCTGGGAATAATAGAAATCTGATGAACGGGATCCTGTGTCTCACAAACATGGAATGCGATTGCGTGGCCAGCCTCATGATATGCTGTGAGCTTTCTGTCTTTATCAGACATAACCCTGGATTTTTTCTCAGTACCAACTACAACCTTGATTGTAGCTTCCTCGATTTCTGCCATTGTTATAGCCTTCTTACCCTTTCTTGCTGCAAGGAGAGCTGCCTCGTTAAGAAGGTTTGCCAGGTCTGCACCTGTAAAGCCTGCAGTAGTCTTTGCGATTACCTTCAGCTTAACATCGGGTGCAAGAGGCTTCTTTCTTGCGTGAACTTTAAGGATAGCCTCACGGCCGGTAACATCGGGATAACCTACAGTAACCTGGCGGTCAAATCTACCGGGACGAAGAAGTGCAGGATCAAGAATATCGGGACGGTTAGTAGCCGCAATTACGATAACACCCTCGTTTGCACCGAAGCCGTCCATCTCAACGAGCATCTGGTTGAGAGTCTGTTCTCTTTCATCATGACCGCCGCCGAGACCTGTGCCACGCTGTCTGCCTACTGCATCGATTTCGTCGATAAAGATAATACAGGGAGAGTGCTTCTTTGCATGTTCAAAAAGGTCACGAACTCGTGAAGCACCGACACCAACGAACATCTCAACAAAATCAGAACCTGAAATTGAGAAGAAGGGCACACCTGCCTCGCCTGCAACTGCACGGGCAAGAAGTGTTTTACCTGTTCCGGGAGGGCCTACAAGGAGCACACCCTTAGGAATCTTTGCGCCTAAATCATTATATTTACCGGGATTCTTGAGGAATTCTACAATTTCTTCAAGTTCCTCTTTCTCTTCGTCTGCACCTGCTACATCGTCAAATGTAGTCTTGCGTTTTTCGTCGTTTGTATCCTTAAACTTGGCTTTGCCGAACTGGAACTCTTTTCCGCCCATTCCGCCGCCCATCTTCTTCATAATCAGTACCCAGAATACAATACCGACAACAATAAGCAGAATTATGGGGATAAGCTCCATAATGAAGGAATTATCTTTTGCGGGTTCATAGTCACGTTCCATACGGGTTTCGTGAGTTTCGTTATACTCGCGGATATACTCCTCTGTATCCATATAGAACATATCGACACTTGCAAGTTCATACTCAATCTCTTTTGTTGGCTTCTTGCCGTTTTCTGCCTCATCTGCTGTTGCAGCGGGAGTCTTATCGTCAAGAGCTTCCTCAAGAACTTGCATCTTAAGGTTACCTGTACCTGCATCAACAGAAAAGCTTACAACCTGCTGATCCTCGAAAAATCCGATAATATCAGAGTATTTGTAATCTTTCTTTTTGTTGCCCATACTGAAAACAAAAGATACAATAAGGATAACAAGCACCGGAATGCCTAAGTAGAATAATAATTTTTTACCTGATGATTTTTTCTTCAAGCCTTTCACTCCTTAAATAGTATGATGTGAATTTATTTAATTATGAGTAAACAGCGATATAATACATAGTCCTATAATATGTAAAGAATCTCTGTAAAAATCATAATAATATAACCTGTTTTAAATTTCCTCGGTTTTCAGATAAACGCCTTGTGTCTGGGTGCTGTCCATAATTCCGTCGGCAGATACTCCAATGTATTCTGCCCAAAGAATCACATTACCCTTTGCAACAAGAAGCGACGCATCTCTTTTTTCCCAAGGTATCTTCAGCTCATTCTGAAGCTTTCTCAAGGATTTTGTAACACCCCTGTGAAGAGGTGCAAAAGTATCTCCTGATTTTCTTGTACGAATCAGTACACCGTCACCTATTTTATCATAACCTAAACAAAAACTTGCTAACTTTCTGTTAACAATCTGAGTTTTATCCAAAACTTTTGAAATGTATTTTTTTCCTCTGAACACAAATTCCGAATCCACTTCAAAGGGAAGTTCATACTCAATCACAGTATCTGCTGAATTTGTTAAGCGAAATATTCTCTGCTTACACAAAGCAAACACATCTTTGGAAAGTTCAACCGCACCGCCATTCCTGAGAATATCTTCACAAAGTGTAATGCGGGTAAAATCGGGCTCCACGCCTTCTTTTCTCAAAAGAATCGAGAGTGCATAACGAAGCACTGCTGTGTGGCTATCGCAAAGCTTATCTGCACTGAATCCGAACTCAATTCTTGCAGACTCCAATGCATTCTCTGCTTGTGTGAGCATAAACTCATCGGTACTAAGCAGATTTTCTCTTAAACGATAAAAGTTTTTATCAAAGCCTTCGTTTACTTCTTTTAAATGAGGCATAACTGCCAAGCGGATTTTATTACGCTTACACATATCCTCATCCATATTTGTACTATCCTGCACAAAAGACAGGTTGTTCTTTTTGCAGTATTCCTCCACTTGCAGACGGGTAACATCTAAAAGCGGACGGATAATATAATCCCTTTTATAAGGAATTGAACAGAGTCCGTGAAGTGACGCACCCCTACATATATTGTAAATCATTGTTTCTTCACTGTCGCTGAGAGTATGGGCAGTAGCAACCTTTGCACAAAGTTTCTTTGAAAGTTCCTCAAAAAAAGCATATCTCACTTCTCTTGCACAAAGTTCTACACTCTGCCCTCTTTCTTTTGAGAGCGAGTAAACATCCCGACTCAGAACAAAAAGCTCAACGCCCTTACTATTGCAAAGAGATCTTACAAAAGCCTCGTCTCTTTGAGACTCTTCACCACGAAGATTGTGGTTTATGTGAGCCGCAAAAACCTCAATGTTTCCATACTCATCCCGAATCTTCAGAAGCACATCAAAAAGAGCAGAGGAATCTGCTCCTCCCGAAAGTGCAACAATGATTCTTTCTTTACCCGTAACACCGCACTTTTCACAAAGAGTGCGGTAAACAATATTATTCACGACCTGCCTCCACACCGGTGAATCGCATAAACTGACCCTGCCAATGAAGTTTTACAGGCTTTGCCTCACCATGACGGTTTTTAGCAACAAGGCACTCAGCAGAATTCTGGTCTGCTGTGGGAGAAGCCTCGGGGGTACCCTCTTTTGAATAATAACCCTCACGATAGAGGAACAGTACAATATCGGCATCCTGCTCGATAGAACCTGAATCTCGAAGGTCAGAAAGCTGGGGTCTGTGATCTGTACGCTGTTCACTTGCTCGGGAAAGCTGTGAAAGACAGATTACGGGAACATTAAGCTCTTTAGCCATAATCTTAAGGTTTCTTGTAATCTCAGAGATTTCCTGAACTCTGTTGCCGTCAGAACGTCTGCCCGATGACATAAGCTGAAGGTAGTCGATAACTACCAGGTCGAGTTTTCTGAGTCTTCTGAGTTTTGCCTTCATAGCAGGTACTGTAATACCGGGAGTATCATCAAGGTACATGTCCATTTTTGTAAGGATATCGCCTGCTGTAATGATTCTCTGCCACTCTTCGTCAGAAAGCTTACCTGTTCTGAGCTTTGTACCCTCAACAAGAGCTTCGGTGGAAAGAAGTCTGGAGGCCAGCTGTTCCTTGGACATTTCAAGGGAGAAGAAAGCAACTGTTGCCTTCTGAGGACCCGCAACACTCTTTGCAATATTCAGTGCAAAGCTGGTTTTACCCATACCGGGTCGAGCAGCAAGCAGAATAAGGTCAGAGCGGTTAAGTCCTGTAATAACCCTGTCAAGATCCCCGATACCTGTTGAAACAGGTTTTAAGGTGGGATCGTCTTTATTAAGCGCATCAAGTCTGTCAAAGGTTTGCATAATAACCTCGTCAAGACGCTGAAGCCCCTGAATATTCTTACCTCTGCGGATATCAAAGATAAGCTGTTCTGCACTGTCAACAAGCATATCGGATTCCTGCTCACCTGCTGTGGCGGTATCGATAATCTGGTGACCTGCATAGATAAGCTGACGAATATCATACTTATCCCTTACAATCTTTGCATAAATCTCTACATTAGAAATAGACGGACAGTTATCCACAAGACCTACAAGGTAATTCTTACCCTCGGTTTCGTCAAAATCCTTTTCGTGACGAAGCTCTTCGTAAAGAGTAACAAAGTCAATGCTTCTTCCGTGAGTAAACATCCCAAGCATTGCGCTGTAGATAAGGCGATGCAAAGCAATGTGAAAAAAGTCGGGAGATGGCAGTATCTCTGCCACTCTGCCGATACATTCCGAATCATAGATAACAGCACCGAGAACTGCCTGCTCAGACTCCGAGCTGTACGGCAGATTCATTCCGTATTCAATTTTAGGAGTAGTCTGTTGCATAAAATCAGCTCCTTAAAGCATAAGAAATCAAAGCTCGGATACTGTAACGTTAATTTCTGCAGTAATACCTGTATAAAGCTTGATTTTTGCACTGTATGTGCCCAAATCCTTAATATCGTTCATAGAAATCTTGTGCTTGTCTATGTCAAGTGAGAACTGCTGTTTAATGTTAAGAGAAACATCCTTAGTGGTAACAGCACCAAAAAGCTTACCGCTCTTACCTGCTTTTGTCTTGATCTCAAGAGTCTTACCGTCAAGGATTGCTTTTGCATTATTAGCGGCTGCAATCTCCTGCTCCTGCTTGTATTTCTTGGAATTTTCTGCATTCTTATACTCGTTCATAGCCTGAGCATTTGCTTCCTTTGCAAGTCCTTTAGGAATAAGAAAGTTTCTTGCATAACCGTCAGAAGCATTAACAAGTTGACCTTTTTTGCCTAAAGCTTTAACATCCTGTAAAAGTACTAATTTCATATACATCCTCTTTTCTTTATGTGTTAGTGGTATGGTAGGTTATCAGTCGCTTTCGCTGTCGATAGCCTCAACTAGATTTCTCATAACAGCTTCAAAGCTCTTATCTTTAATCTGAGCTGCTGCCATTGAGTGATGTCCGCCACCACCCAATTTTTCCATAACAATCTGCACATTTCGTTTACCGAAGCTGCGTGCAGAAATATTAACTGTGTTTTCGTCAGAGCGGAAGATAACAAAAGAAGCGTTAACACCCTTAAGCCCCAACAGCTCGTCTGCTGCTTTGGAAGCAATGAGTCTTATATCCTTCATATTTTCTTCTGCAAGAACAATAGCACATTTTTTATAAATTCTTGCTGTAGAAACCAGCTGATATTTATTTCTGTAAATTTCAATGGAGTCTGCAAAAAGCTGACGAACAGATACTGTATCTGCGCCATGCTTTTTAAGGTATGCTGCAGCCTCAAAGGTACGGGCACCTGAATTAATAACAAAGTTCTTTGTATCAAGAATAATACCCGAAAGCAGTGCCTCTGCCTCTGCTTTTTTAAGATTAACATCAGGCATATTATCAAGAAGTTCAACGCACATCTCCGAAGCGGAAGAAGCATTGGGCTCATGGAAGAATACAAGGGTATTACTAAGATGATCCACGCTCATTCTGTGGTGATCTATAACAATAACCTGCTGACAAGCATCAAGGAGTGCTTTACTCTCGATTCTGCTTTCTGACTGGGTATCAACAATTATAAGGAGAGTTTTATCGGTTGCAAGAGAAAGTGCCTCTTTCGGAGAAATGAACACACCCTCTTTGCAATACACCTTATAATTATCAATAAGAGATTTAGCCATTGATGTTTCGTAATCTGCAACGATATATGTATCTTTTGCAAAAGCCGCTGTAATACCGCCGTAAAGACCGATTGCGGAGCCTATACAGTCAAGGTCAGAGAACTTGTGTCCCATAACCATAACCTTGTCGCAATCAGCAATAGCATCCATAATAGACTTTGCAATAACACGAACACGAACTCTGCTATGCTGTTCAACACCTGTGGACTTACCTCCAAAAAACTGGAAGTCACCGTCACAAAGGATAGCAACCTGATCGCCGCCACGACCAAGAGCCATATCAAGAGCTCTCTTTGCAGAAGCCTGACTCTTACGAAGAGAACTCTCTCCTCTGCCTATACCGATAGAAATAGTTGCTCCCGTGTCGCCTGAGCTTATCTCTCTTATCTTTGCAAGAATATCAAACTTATTCTCAACAATATTTACAAGGTCACGCTCTTCAAAAATAATCATATAACGACCTGTACCCAGTTTTCTGTAAAGGCCGTTGTATTCTGCTGCCCATTTATTGAGTGTGCTTTCAACCTCAACAACGATTCTTGTGAGTTCATCCTCGTCGTCATCCTCAAAGGCATCGTCATTATCAAGTACAACAAGTGCCAGAGACAAACGGGAATCGTAGTACTCGCGCTCAATATCTTTTAGCTCTGTATCGTCAAAGAAATATAAAACATAGCCACGCTCAAGGGTATTTGCATAAGCAGTAAACTTTCTGTCGGCCATCTCAATGTTACAGCCCTCGTTTACACAAAGTTCTTCTACATCGTGGCCACCAAGCAATGCAGTAGCAGGCACACCATGCACCTGAACATCTTTGCAGAATACCTTTGCAAATTCAGAGTTGTACCACAAAATTTCTTTATCCGAGCCAACAGTCGCCACAGGAAAACCAAACCGCTCAAGATACTTTTTGTCAACACCCTTAGTCTTTGAAACAGTAGTCCTTACAACTGACATTACATACTTTGCGTAACGCAGATAAACTATAAGACAAGCTATAATTCCTAAAAGTGCGATTGTAAGTTCAACAAAAAACAGTACCCTGCTGAAAGTCAAAGAAATGAAGGCAAACACCAACATAACCGCAGAAAACAAAACAGCAAAGGGCAAAGCTGTTGTTACTTTTTTCTTCATACTCATTCCTCCGTCCGTTGAAAGTCGAAATAAGCTCTGTGCAAAAGCATATAAAAAATCAAACTTCCATAAGGATTGGTAAAATCATGGGATAACGACGGGTCACATTGCTGATATGACGAGACACCGCATCCTTGATTCTATTTTTAATAACGCCCCACTCGTGAATGTTTCTGTCGGCACAATCCTCCAGAACCTCCAGAGCTATCTGTTTAACTTCCTCAAGAAGAGACTCGCTCTCTTTTACATAAACAAAGCCTCGGGAAACAATATCGGGACCGCTTATTACATGGCCGTCGTAAACATCAAGAGAAGCAACAATGATAATGAGTCCGTCCTGAGCAAGATGGCGTCTGTCACGAAGAACTATGCTTCCAACATCGCCAACTCCAAGACCATCAACAAATACCTTGCCTGCCTGAACAGGCTCTGCCTCTTTCATATAGTCCTCATGAAGTTCTACACAACTGCCAACATCACCGATATATACATTCTCTTTGGGCATACCCATCGAAACTGCAAGATCGCGGCTCTTTCTCAGATGCTTCTGCTCACCGTGTACGGGAATAAAATACTTGGGCTTGGTAAGGCAATGGATAATCTTGAGCTCTTCCTGACAAGCGTGACCTGAAACATGAACCTCGTACATAGATTCATAAATAACCTCACAGCCTCTTTTTAAAAGCTCGTCAACAACATTGCCGACTGTACGCTCATTACCGGGAATGGGATTTGCGGAAATAATAATGCAATCTCCCTCACCAACCGACACCTTGCGATGATCGGAGTAAGCCATTCTGGAAAGTGCAGACATAGGCTCACCCTGACTGCCCGTGGTAATAAGAACAACCTGCTCGGGAGAATATCTTGAGAGCATATCAATATCAATAAGGATGCCTTCGGGAATTGTAAGGTAACCGAGAGAAGCCGCAACAGACATATAGTTAACCATGCTTCTGCCGGAGAAAGCAACCTTTCTGCCATACTTATGAGCACAGTTGATAATTGACTGAACTCTGCCTACATTGGAAGCAAAAGTTGCAATGATTATTCGCTTGTTGATAGCCTTCTTGAACAGGTTATCAAAGCTTTCGGAAACCGTCTGCTCTGTGGGTGTACTTCCGGGTCGGGAAGCATTTGTGCTGTCAGCCATAAGGCAAAGCACACCCTCACTGCCGAGCCTTGCAAAAGCAGAAAGGTCAATAGGACCTCCCCATGTGGGAGTATAGTCAACCTTGAAATCACCGGTATGAATAATCGTACCTGCCGCCGTGTGAAGAGCCACAGCCATAGCCGCGGGAATAGAGTGATTTACATGAATAAATTCAATCTCCATTGAACCCAGCTTGATTCTCTCGTTAGGCTTAACAGTTACAAACTCCGTAGGTTTGGGAAGACTGTGCTCCTTCAGTTTGTTTTCAATCAGACCACAGGTAAGGTCCGATGAATAGATAGGAACATTTATCTTGGAAAGAAGATATGGAAGACCGCCTATATGGTCTTCGTGGGCATGAGTAATGATAATGCCCTTGATTTTTTCTTTATTCTGTTCAACATAAGTGAAGTCGGGAATAACAAGGTCAACGCCAAGCATTTCTCCGTCAGGGAATGCCATACCGCAATCGATAAGCACCATCTCACCCATACATTCAAAGAGGGTCATATTCTTGCCTATCTCGTTAAGTCCACCCAAAAACATTACCTTAACAGACGGTTTCGGTGCCTTCTTAACAGGCTTATGATTATAAGCCTTTCTGTTTTTATTGTAAGAATTCTGTGCCTTGCCGTGATTCTTTGATGATTTCTTTGCATAAGAATTCTTCTGGGCAGACTTATTACCGTTGCTCATCTGTCCGTTATCTTTATGATAATTGTTCTTCTTAGCCTTCTTTTTGTAGTTAGAATTATTATTCTGGCTCACATTTATCCTCCATTTCTTAAGTAGTGCCGTAAACAAAAATATCCGTAATCAGCAATTTTTTTATTATGTGAAGATTGTATTTAAAGTGTTATCAATTACACTTTAATATTTACATATTAATAGTATATCCAAAAATGGATATATGTACCTAATATAGTTATTCAATTTATTGTACCCTTTTCTGTCACTTGTGTCAAGGTAAGAAAAAGAATTTAAAAAGGTTTTTTGGTAATCTTATTTTTAACAGAAAGTAATAAAATAATCACTCAAACAGTTGCAAAAGAAATTTTCGGTGGTATAATATAATTTGGTAAACTGTGGGTTTATTAACATTATAGTAAAAATCCGTTACAAAAGTTTTCCAAGAAGCATTCATCGGAGGTGCTCCAAAATGAAACAAGTTGAAATTTTCACCGACGGAGCCTGCTCCGGCAATCCCGGTCCGGGCGGTTGGGGTGCAATACTCCGCTACAAAGGTACAGAAAAAGAAATCTCAGGCGGAGAAGCAAACACCACCAATAACCGTATGGAGCTATTGGCGGTAATAAATGCACTCAGGCTTTTAAAAGAACCCTGCGAAGTTACGCTCTGCTCCGATTCTCAGTATGTATGCAACGCATTGGAGCGAGGCTGGGCAAAGAACTGGCAGAAAAACGGTTGGATGCGCAACAAAAAAGAGCCTGCCCTCAACCCTGATTTGTGGGAGGAACTTTTAAAGCTTTACGATATTCACAAAGTAAACATCGTATGGGTACGCGGTCATGCAGGTCATCCCGAAAACGAAAGATGTGACAGACTTGCTGTGGCTGAGTATCAGAAATATTTAAAATAAAGTCTTACACAAGGAGAAATATATATGCAGATTTATGCAGATAACGCTGCAACCACTTCCCTTTCCCCTAAGGTTTTAGAGGCTATGACACCTTACCTCACCGAGATCTACGGTAATCCCTCCAGCCTTTACAGAATCGGTGCTGCCGCAAAGGAAGCTGTTGAAGAATCAAGGGCAAAGATTGCAAATCTTATCGGTGCAAAAGACGGCGCTGAGATTTTCTTTACCTCAGGCGGTAGTGAAGCTGACAACTGGGCAATCAAGGGTGTTTGCAGAATTCTTAAAGATAAAGGCAAAAACCACATCATCACAACTAAATTTGAACATCACGCTGTTCTTCATGTTTGCGAATCTCTCCAAAATGAAGGATTCGAGGTAACATATCTTGATGTTTACGAGAACGGTATTGTTAAACCCGAAGATGTAAAAAACGCAATCAAAGAGAATACCGCACTCGTTACAATTATGTACGCTAACAACGAAATCGGCACAATACAGCCTATTGCCGAAATCGGTAAAATATGCCGCGAGGCAGGTGTGCTCTTCCACACCGACGCAGTTCAGGCTATGGGTAATGTTCCCATCAATGTGCAGGAAGAATGCATAGACCTCCTCTCCCTTACAGGTCACAAATTCCACGGCCCCAAGGGTTGCGGTGCCCTTTACATCCGTCGCGGTGTTCGCATAAAGAGCCTTATCGAAGGCGGTGCACAGGAGCGTTCCCGCAGAGCAGGCACAGAAAATGTTGCAGGTATCGTAGGTCTTGCTACTGCACTTGAACTTGCAATAAGTTCTATGGAAGAACGTAGAGAAAAACTCACAAAAATGCGTAACCGCCTTATTGACGGACTCCTTAAAATCGAGAGAAGCCGTTTAAACGGCGACAAAGACAGCCGACTCCCCGGTAACATTAATATGTGCTTTGAGGGTATCGAGGGCGAAAGCTTACTGCTTATGCTCGACATTAAGGGTGTCAGCGCATCCTCAGGCTCTGCTTGTACATCAGGCAGTCTTGACCCAAGCCACGTATTGCTTTCCTTAGGTCTTCCCCACGAAATCGCTCACGGAAGTCTGCGACTTTCTTTCAGCGACGCAAACACAGAAGATGAAATCGATTATCTGCTCAAGGTAATTCCCGAAACAGTGGAATATCTGCGCAGTTTCTCTCCCCTTTGGGATAAGATAAAGAGTGAAGAAAATTAATCAGGAGGTATAGAAAAATGGCATATTCAGAAAAGGTTATGGACCATTTTGCAAATCCCCGCAATGTTGGCGAAATCCCCGATGCCGATGGCGTTGGCGAAGTTGGCAACTCCAAGTGCGGCGATATTATGAGAATGTACATCAAGGTTGAGGGCAATGTAATCACCGATTGCAAGTTCAAAACCTTCGGTTGCGGTGCAGCAATTGCAACAAGCTCAATGGCAACAGAGCTCATAAAGGGCAAGACCATTGACGAAGCTCTCAAGCTCACAAACAAAGCAGTTATGGAAGCTCTTGACGGACTTCCTCCCGTTAAGGTACATTGCTCTGTACTTGCAGAGCAGGCAATCAAAGCAGCCCTCTCCGACTACTACACCCGTCTCGGCGTTGACCCCACACCCATAGTAGGCGAAATCAAAGAGTGCGACCACGACCACGGCTGCGGCTGCGACCTTTAATCAAAAGAAAACAGCATATTTAAACACTAACCCTCCCACAGTTTTACTGCGGGAGGGTTTCTTGTACCTATTCCTATTAACTTTTACTTATTACTTCAAAAAAATACTGCCTCTGTAGGTCAGCAGAGGCAGTATAATCCAATTCCTTATCATCCGAAGGAATCACATATTCAAAATTAATACACAGAATCAAGCCTGATTCTTTCTGAGTCTGTCCAGCTCCTCCATAAAGGTGTCTGCATCCTCAAAATTCTTGTAAACAGAAGCAAAACGTATGTATGCAACCTTGTCTACATCTTTGAGAAGTTCCATAACAAGCTCGCCGATATGCTGAGATGTAACCTCTCTGTCGTAATTGCTCTGGAGTTTTGCCTCTATAGTGTTGATCATATTCTCAACCTGATCCATAGAGATGGGACGCTTTTCGCAAGCACGAAGGAAGCCTGCCATAAGCTTTGAGCGATTAAAAACTTCTCTTGATTTATCTCTTTTTACAACAACAATGGGAACTGTTTCGATAACCTCGTGAGTTGTAAATCTTTTTGCACAGCTTAAGCACTCTCTGCGTCTGCGGATACGTTCGCCGTCATCTGCAGGGCGGGAATCGATTACCTTACTTTCTTCAAAACCGCAAAAAGGACATTTCATACATACCACTCCATATATTGTATATATTATTCTATACAAAAATTATAACACAATATTTAGGAATTACAAGTTACTATTTTTTAAGAATTGTTACATTTTAATTAAATAAAAATCCCTGCCGACATTTACGCCGACAGGGTGTATGTACACACTACGTTATTTATTATCTTCTTCATCAGAAGCGTTTTTCTGCACATAAACATCAACAAGGGTTGCAACAAGCACCAAAACAAGACCTGCAATACCAAGAATGTATTTCATAAGCATTTCGGTTATTGCCGCATTCTGATCACGAAGTGTAAGAATCTGAATCACCCAGAGCATTATGCCCACAAGCATCATAAGGGTATCGGGGCCTTTAACAAATCTGCGAACAAAAAGGAAAATCAGAAGCAGAATTCCTGCAATACCCGACCAGATATCCCTCATTACATCCATAAAAGTGATTTCTTCCAAAATAGCAAACTGTTCGGTTGTAACGCCGTAATCATTATTAACATAACCAAAGAGTATTACAAAAAACTGCATAAGAAGCAGCAAAAGACCTGCAGAGAAAAAATATATTCCCCAAGGCAGACGCTTCACAGTAATCACTCCTTATCATTTAATCATATACAAATATTACATTATCTTAAAAAATATGTCAATTAAAATTTGCAAAAAATACTTCAATAAGCCACATTTTTTCCATATTCAACGCAAAAAACACCCCCGAGGATTCTCGGAGGTGTTTTTAAATCAATTAATCAGATGTACATATAAAAATCTTCGCCGATTTTGCTGTCTGTAAGGATACCTGCAACCCACTTCTGAATTGCTGTTGCGTCCTTAACGTTAACGCTGCCGTTCTCGTCTGCGTCTGCAACTGCCTTGTTATAAGAAGCAACCTCAAGACCTGCAACTACCTTCTGGATAGCTGTTGCATCCTTAACATTAACCTGCTCATCGCCGTTTGCGTCACCCAGCTTACCCTGATAAGTAGTGTCCATACCGGGAATTGAAGCTGTTACTGTTTCTGTAACTGTTTCGGTTACAGTTGTAATCTCAGTTGATGTAGGCTGTGTTGTAGGCTCTGCAGTGGTTGTGGGCTTTGTGGGAGGTGCGGGAGGTGTCCAGGTATAGAACGAGGGATCCCAATAACCTACTGTGTACTTACCGTCAACCATATTTGCCATATACACACCGCAGTTGTCAGAAATATCAAGGTCGATAGTCTGCTGACTGCCACCGTTATCGTTAATAATAAAGTGTGTATACTCTGCAGGAATATAAGCTACAAACTGATTCTCACCGTAATCATTTACAAGAGCAAACTTCATACCTGCGCCGGGCCATTCGGACATAGCATTGAGACTATCATCCCAAGCATATATACCTGCATTGCTCCACTTTGTGGAGAATACGATTGTTGTGTATTTATCGTTGCAGGGGAACTGACCGTTTGCTACATCTACATCCCAGATTGAAGGCTCAACATAGGGTACTTCGCCCTGTGTGTCCTGTGCATAATAGATACAAGCAATACCTTTGGAGCCGATCTGACCCTTGAGTGTTGTACCCTCTACTGTAAACTCGTTACCTGTAAGAGAATCGATGTACTTGCCTTCTGCAAGAATATGAGTTGTCATAGAAACGCTCTTGGATGTACCGGAAAGGTTAACAAGAGTTGCGCCAAAGTCAACATCGCCTGCACGCTCAATAAATGTAACCTTGTTCTGTACAGAGTTGTACTCGGATGCATCGCCGAAGAAGTTATCAAAACGGTTTACAGCCTGAACCTCAGGAAGTGCCCAGGAGGTCTTGTTAGCATCACCAAGAAGAATATTTTCGCAAATCTTCTCGATAGCTGCTCTGTTCTGACCTGTTCTGTCATCAGGACGAGCAAAGTAGATGCCTGTGATTGTCTGACGAGCTGCAGTAACAGCCCATATCTTGTTTCTCTGCTGAATTGTCAGAGAAGATGTGCCGCCGTCGATATATGTATCGTGGCTTTCGTTCCACTGAATAACATTCTCTTTTGTGAAGTTATCGTTGGGATAGTAAGGAATAGAGTTACCGGAGTTACCATTGTTGCAGATAGCATCCTTAATGCCCCAGTAAGAGCTGGAATCTGTAACATCCATAAGCTCTGTGTACTCAGAGAAGGGTCTGCCGTCGCCGCACTTGTTGAGGATTTCGCCGTATGCGTAGCACTCAACATCGGGGTAATTCTTTCTGAGCTTCTGGAGTGTATCCTCCCAGAAGTCAGATGCAAAGTATGTATCGTGGCTTGTTTCGATATGCTTTGCAGCGTCAAAACGGAAACCGTCTGCACCTGCTTCAATAAGCTCTACAAAGTAATCATAGATTGTATCCTGAACGAGCTGTGTCTCTGTTGCAAGGTCGGGAAGACCTGATGTACAGTGCTGAGTAAGATCCTCTTCGATATCGTAATCGGAGTAACCGTCCCAGTAGTTCTCTTTATATGTCATATTAACCCAAGGGCTGTGGAATGCTTTTGCAGCAAGGAGCTCGGGCTCGAACTGAGCTGCTCTGGGGTTAACGTGCTTCATGGGATCTGTAGATGCATTATCGTAAACACCAACATGGTCATCGTCTGTACCCATGTGGTTGATAACTGCGTCAACAATAATCTTAACGCCGTATTTCTTTGCTTCCTTGCACATCTCAATAAATTCAGCCTTTGTACCGAGAGCGTTATCCTCGGACTCGTTAAGCTGGAAGCCTGCAGGCTGATAGAACATCCACCAACCATTAGGAGCAATACCATCTACGGGTTTTGCACAAACAGCCACACCCTTTGTGGGCATCTTGATTTCATTGGGAGGTGAAATCTGAAGTGTTGTAAAGCCCTGCTCTGCAACAGTCTTCATAAGAGCTGTCGCATTCTTGTAGGACCAGTTCCAAGCCTGAATGATTTTACCATCGTTAACGGTATCTTCAAGGCCGTAGTTATTCTCAGGCTTGATGGCTTCAAGATACTTTGCATATGTGTTGTATTCGGATACTGAAGCTGCCGAAGTCGCAGGTACAGCAGAAATTACAACACAGCAGGAAATAACAGCCATAAGTGCAAGAATAACACTTAAAAGTTTTTTTGCTTTCATTGTATATGCCTCCTGTAAAAATAGTTTCTTCTTTATGCTTACAGCAAAAAAGAAGCATGAATAAGTGCAAAGATTAGCCTTCTGCCACCTATTCATTTTACAATATTATTGTATATTAACAACAGATTAAAGTCAAATGAATTTAACTGAACACAATTAACAAAAATACATCTCATCATTTTACATATAACACAATACAAATAAGTAACACACAAATTCCAATGCAAAAAAACACCCCCGATATTACTCGGGGGTGAATTCTATTTATGGATAATCTTTAAATAAATCAGATGATTTACTATTGGATTACTTACCGATATTGCTGTCTGTGATAAGACCTGCAACCCACTTCTGAATAGCTGTTGCGTCCTTAACGTTAACGCTGCCGTTCTCGTCTGCGTCTGCAACTGCCTCGTTGTAAGTAGCAACCTCAAGACCTGCAACTACCTTCTGGATAGCTGTTGCGTCCTTAACATTAACCTGACCGTCGCCGTCAGCGTCGCCAAGCTTGAGTTCGGGATCAACAACTGCACCGGGAGTTGTAGTTGTAGCTTCCTCAGTTGTAGTAGTTGTTGTGTCGTCGCCACCAACGAACTCCTTAACTGTGAGCTCTGTGAAGTTGGGAGTCCAAGTACCGATTGTGTACTTGCCGCCACTCATTGTGGACATGTACATACCTGTGCTCTCTGTTACATCGAGGTCAACAGTCTGTGAGCCGCTACCATTGTTGATGATGTAGCAGTCATACTCAACGGGAATCATTGTGTAGAACTGGTTCTCACCATAATCGTTTGTAAGAGCAAATGTCATCTCATTGCCGGGCCATGAGCCGAGGTTGTCCTCTGTGCCGTTCATCCAAGCATAAACATAAGCCTTTTTCCAGGAAGACTGAGCAGAGAATACGATTGTGTTTGCACCGGGAACGATGGGATATTCGCCTGTGGAAGCATCCCAGTTAGCCATACCAACATAGAGCTGATCCATTGTTACAAGGCTATCGTCGATCTCAGGGAATGTGGGCTCTGCATCGTCTGCATAATATACGCAAGCAATACCTGTGGAGCCGATCTGACCTGTGAGTGTGCCGTTTGCAACTGTGAACTCGTTGCCTGTAAGAGCATCAATGTAGGAACCATCGGGGAGGTTTCTAACTGTGATGGAAGCGTTCTTGGATGTACCGGAAAGGTTTACAAGTGTTGCACCTGCAACAAGTGTCTCTTTGTCAAAACGCTCGATAAGTGTAACCTTATCCTTTGTTCTGCAGAACTCCTCAGCAGAGCCGAAGAAGTTATCAAACTGGTTAACAGCCTGAACCTCGGGGTTTGCCCAAGATGTTACGTTTGCATCACCGAGGATGATGTTTTCGCAGATCTTCTCGATAGCAGCACGGTTGGAACCTGTTCTGTCATCGGGACGTGCAAAGTAAACGCCTGTGATCTCCTGACGAGCAGCTGTGAGAGCCCAGATCTTGTTTCTCTGCTGAACTGTGAAGTAGGATGTGCCGCCATCGATGTATGTATCGTGGGACTCATTCCACTGGATTACGTTCTCTTTTGTGAAGTTAGCGTTGGGGTATTTGGGTGTGGGGTTACCGCCGTTACCGTTGTTGCAAACAGCGTCCTTGATGCCCCAGAAAGAGCTGGAATCTGTAACATCCATAAGCTCTGTGTACTCGGAGAAGGGTCTCTCGTCACCGCACTTGTTGAGGATTTCGCCGTATGCGAAGCACTCAACGTCGGGATAGTTCTTTCTGAGTTTCTGGAGTGTATCCTCCCAGAAATCAGAGGGGAAGTATGTATCGTGAACTGTCTCGATGTGCTTTGCAGCGTCAAAACGGAAGCCGTCTGCACCTGCAAGAATAAGCTCCTCAAGGTAATCATAGATTGTATCCTGAACGAGCTGTGTCTCTGTTGCAAGGTCGGGAAGACCGGAAGTACAGTGCTGTGTCAAAGACTCTTCGATGTCTTTTGCAGTAGCCTTGCCGCCTGTCTTATACTCGGGATAGCCCTGTGCATTGTAGATGATGTTACCCTTAGAGTCTGTCTTGGGGATGGGCTTGCCTTCTGCATCGTAAAGTCTCATAGCCTGACCCATGTTTTCAACATAAGTCATATCTTTCCAAGGAGAGTGGAAAGCCTTTGCTGCAAGGAGCTCGGGCTCGAACTCAGCTGCTCTGGGGTTAACGTGATCCATAGGATCTACAGAGTCGTTGTCGTATTTGCCAACGTGGTCGTCATCAGTACCCATGTGGTTGATAACTGCGTCAACAAGGATCTTGATGCCGTACTTCTTAGCTTCTGCACACATCTCAACGAACTCAGCCTTTGTACCAAGAGCATTGTCCTCGGACTCGTTAAGCTGGAAGCCTGCGGGCTGGTAGAACATCCACCAACCGTTGGGAGCGATACCATCAACAGGAGCAGCACAAACAGCTACACCCTTTGTGGGCATCTTGATCTCGTTGGGAGGAGAAATCTGCATTGTTGTGAAGCCCTGCTCTGCAACCTTGGGCATCAAAGCAATTGCGTTTTCATAAGACCAGTTCCAAGCCTGGAGAATCTTACCTTCGTTTACAGTGTCAGTAAGACCGTAGTTGTTCTCGGGCTTAATGGACTCTTCGAACTGTGCGTATGTGCTGTAGCTTGTCTCTTCTGCAGATGCAGTAGCGAAACATACGCAAGAAAGAACTACCATTACAGCGAGAACTACGCTAAGTAATCTTTTTGCTTTCATCGTAAAAAGCCTCCATAAAAAATATTTTGTACCCCATCTGCGCAAGACTACGCAGACAAGCAGCAAGGTATAATACCCCACCTTTTCATACAGCATTATTATACTATAACAACAAAAAAAAGACAACAGTTTTTTGCCATAATTCTCCCTTTTTTTATAAAAGGTGAGAAAAACGGAAGAAAACATCAAAAGATAATATTTGCACACAAAAAAGCTAATTATAATCACATCAAAACAACTCGCTAAGGTGCAAGTCGTTTTGATGTAAACTTAATAAAAAAATGATAATATCCGATTATATAGTCTTATATGTACTATTTACATATTTATCATTGAAATACAAGCGTGTCTGTGATATACTTTTTAAATACTATCAAACGGAGTTGAACACAATGAAAACCTGCGAATACTGTGCAAAAGAGATAAGCTACCACGAAATGTACTGCTGTGATATATGTCAGCAAAAACACGAAGCTTATTTTGCTAAACGCACAAAATTTCAAAAGCTTATTTCTGCTACGAACATTTTGGGCACCTGCTCCATTGCACTTGGAATTTTTATATGCGCTATGCCAACTATTATTGGTGAAATAATGATTGCTGTCGGTGCCATTTTGGTAGGACTTATCACCACTTTGTTACCTGCACCTACCGACAATATGATAAAAAAACACAAGCTTCAGAAGGCAGTAAAACTTACAAGATATTTTGGATTTATACTCCTTGCAATCGGTATCGGTACACTTATTTTTGCTTTAACATTAATTTGAATAATTTAAAAAAGCTTGTCAAAACTAATAGAGCAAATATAAATAGGAGGTTTTTATATGCTCGATAAATTAGCTTTGACGCTTCTTATCATTGGCGGAATCAACTGGGGCAGCGTAGGTCTGTTCCAATTTGACATCGTTGCCTGGATTTGCGGCGGTCAGACAAGCGTTGTTTCCAGAATTGTTTACGCGCTTGTAGGACTTTGTGCTCTTTGGTGCATCACTTTTCTTTTCAGAGAACACGCTGTTACCAGAACACCCGATAAAGGCGAACTTACAGGCGACGGCATTTAAAGAATATAAAAGGGCGATAGCAAAAGCTATCGCCCGATTTTATTTTACAGATTCTGCTTTTTAATTATGCGTTCTTCTCAACAAGAGCCTTTGTATCTCTTGCAATAACAAGTTCTTCGTTAGTAGAAATAACCCAAACATCAATTTTGGAATCTGCTGCAGAAATTCTGCCTGTCTTACCTCTAGTTGCATCGTTTGCTTCGTCGTCAAGCTTAACACCGAAGAATGTGAGGTACTCACAAACCTTTGCACGAAGCTGAGCCTGATTCTCGCCAAGACCTGCACAGAATACAATACCGTCACAGCCGCCGAGAGCTGCAACATAACCGCCGATGAACTTTGCAATCTGATAGTAGAGCATATCGTGAGCAAGCTTTGCACGCTCGTTACCATTTTTCTCTGCTGCAGTAACATCGCGGTCATCGGAGTTAACACCGGAAATACCAAGAAGACCACTCTTCTTGTTGAGCATCTCGCTCATCTGTGTGGGATCCATGCCCTCTTTCTCTGCGATAAATGTAACAACAGAGGGATCGAGGCTACCGGAACGGGAACCCATAAGGAAACCGTCAAGAGGTGTAAGACCCATTGATGTATCGATAACCTTACCGCCGTCAATAGCAGTAATGGAAGAACCGTTACCGATGTGGCAAGTAATAAGCTTGAGGTCTTTGATGTCACGACCCATATTCTTTGCCATTTCGCCGCTTACATATCTGTGGGATGTACCATGGAAGCCGTAACGACGAACCTGATACTTGGTATAATACTCGTAAGGAACAGCATACATATATGCCTTCTGGGGCATTGTGGAGTGGAATGCTGTATCAAATACAACAACCTCGGGAACTTCCTCACCGAAAACCTCACGACAAGCTCTGATAGCCTGAACATGACCGGGATTGTGAAGAGGTGCAAGGGGAATAAGGCTCTCGATACCCTCGATAACCTTTTCGTCAACGAGTACAGACTCGCTGAAAATAGCACCGCCCTGAACGATTCTGTGACCAATAGCAGCAACCTCGGAAAGCTCTTTGATTACACCGCACTCTTCGCTTGTAAGTGCTTCCTTAACCTGCATAAATGCAGCCTTATGGTCAGGCAAAAGAATTTCTTTTCTCATTGTTCTGCCATCTTCAGTTTTGTGACCGATAAAAGAATTGGGATCACCGATTCTTTCACAGTTACCTTTTGCAAGTACCTGCTCGTTGTCCATATCGATAAGCTGATATTTAAGAGAAGAGCTACCTGCGTTAATTACAAGAATTTTCATAAATCTTCCTCCATTTCTTGAATTCGTCAATAATTTAACCTATAATATAATAGTACAATATTTTAAAAGTTTCAAGTACTTTTTTACAGGGGTGAGTTTTTTGTCTGTCGGAGCTTTAATTTGTGAGTACAATCCCTTTCATAACGGACATAAATATATGCTTGAAGAAATGCGTAAAGACGGTTGTGAGCATATCATTGCAGTTATGAGCGGAAGCTTTACTCAGCGTGGCGATGTTGCAGTTTTTTCTAAATTCACAAGAACTTACGAAGCCTTAAAAGGCGGTGCCGATTTGGTAATTGAGCTTCCTGCTGTCTGGGCAGTATCTTCTGCACAGCGTTTTGCAAAGGGCGGATGTGATATTATCAAAGCACTCGGATGTGTTGACAGGGTTTATTTCGGCTCGGAATGCGGAGATATTTCCCTGCTCAAAGCCGTAGCTGATGCCACCGATAATCCGTATGTAAACGAAAAAGTTAAGGAATGTATGAGCTCAGGTGACTACTACCCCGTAGCCCTCAGAAAAGCTGTAACTGATATTTTCGGCAAAGAATATGCAGATATCCTCTCCTGCCCTAACAACACTCTTGGCATAGAATACATTAAAGCATTAAAAGACAGCGGTATTGAGATACGCACCATAAAACGCACAGGTGTTTCACACGACAGCGAAACCACAACCGACACCATAGCAAGTGCCTCAAAAATCCGAAAACTGATTTCGGATAATTCAGCCTATGATTCCTTTATTCCCCAAAGCACAGAAAATTCCAACCCTGCATTTATTGAATATGGCGAAAGAGCAATACTCCTTAAACTCCGCGAAATGAGTGAGGAAACCTTAAAAGACACAGCAGATGTTACCGAAGGACTCGAAAACCGTATTCTCTCGGCAGCAAAGGGGTATAATTCCACAGAAGAAATTTTAAGTGAGATTAAAACAAAACGATACACCCACTCCCGCCTTCGCAGAATCCTTATCTGCACACTCCTCGGAATAAAGAACGAACATTATAAAGAAGGTGTACCCTACATTCGCATTTTAGGTTTTTCTCAAAAGGGTGCTCAGCTTGTAAAGAAGATAAACTCCACCGCAAAACTCCCCCTTGTTATCAATGTGGCAAAGGATATGGATAACCTCGGAAGCTATGCTAAAGAAATTCTCTCAATCGACATAAAAGCCACCGACATCCGCACAGTATTTGAAAAATCCCCCACCCCCTGCGGACAGGATTTTACAAACGGCATTATAAAACTTTAAGTTCTGTATACACAAAAACCTCCCTGCTTCACACAGGGAGGTTTGATTTTTATTACTCAATCATAGCTATATAGTCCTGCATTTCCTCGTCGGGTGCTACAACACAAACTACTACATATACATCACCGATACGACGACAGATAAGCCATCCGCTTATGTCTTGAAAATGATCATAGGTCAAACAGTAATACTCATTACCACCTAAGGTCACAGTGCTTTCAGTAAAATTCTCATAAGTTGTGAACATCAACGCATATTTCTTTAAAAAATCCTCCATTGTCATACCGTTGTTGTCTGCCGCTTTTGCATTTGAGTAACCAATCTCAATGAAGCCATTCGAATCCTCTTGCCCCATAGCATATTCCGTAACCACTCCGTTAACACAAAAATATACAAATTCAATAAAAGGCTTTAAATCACCGTTATTCAGAGCATCGTAGCAAGTCTCAAGAGTTTTATCATATTCTGTTTGTCCTATATAAAGATCTTTAAGATCAGTATATCCCCCTGCTTTCATCATCAACTCTATACCGTTCCCTACAACCATATCCTCACCAAAAGTAATGGTTAGACCTGAAAAATCGCTATGATACACATTGTTGTTTATCGTTCCAGCGGGTACAGATTCGTTGGAAATCGGCACATCTAAATCAGAAGTGTAAACTACTTCGCCATACTCAATATTCTCGAAAAAGCCCACGATAGGTTTAACCATCATATCAGGATTAAAAGTAAAATCAGCAAGATCAGAAATATTCACATATAAATTAAGATTATCATCAGATTCTGTATTAAGGGTTGTGGTATCTTTCTCGTTATTTTTCTTTGTGTCTTTCTGTGATTCAGAACATCCTGCAAATGACAAAACAAGAAGCAGCACCATAAATAACGCAGCTATTCTTTTCATACTAACATCTCCAAATTATATATTATGTTCAGTATAGTACACACACCTAAAACACAAGCAAATAATTTTACACTTCTGAACACAGCATAAAACCTCCCTACAAAATAGGGAGGTTTAATTTTTATACGGAATATTTTATTGATAATCAAACAGGATATGTACCCTTGTTCTTGTCAAGATACGCAGGATTCAACCCTACCTGAGCCTGTCTTCTCTTCTCAAAGAAGTCAACAGATACCTTGGGGAACATAGCGTAGGAGAGTACATCCTCTTCCTGCTGAACATACTGTGCAGCTTCTGCTTTAAGCTTCTCAAGTTCAGGAGCAATCAGATCTGCAGGTCTGCAGGTTACGGGCTTTGCGTCACCGATAATCTTCTTTCTGAAGTCATCGGAAATAGGCATGGGAGTTGTGCCGTATTTACCTGCTACCATATCCTTGAACTCGTTTGTGCACATCTTGTAGCGCTCGCCTGCAATAACATTGAAAACAGCCTGAGTACCAACAATCTGGGATGTAGGAGTAACAAGAGGCGGATAGCCCGAATCTTCGCGAACACGGGGAACTTCCATAAGCACCTCAGTAAGCTTATCCTCTTTGCCTGCCTGCTTGAGCTGAGAAAGAAGGTTAGAAAGCATACCGCCGGGAACCTGATAGATAAGTGCGTTTGCGTCGGTTGCAAGCATCTGAGGATCAATAAGACCTGATTTAATATACTTATCTCTGAGAGTCATAAAATAATCACGGATTTCGGTAAGAGCCACAAGGTCAAGGCCTGTGTCGTACTCTGTACCCTGGAGTGCAGCTACCATAGACTCTGTAGGAGCGTGGGATGTACCAAGAGCCAAGGGACTTATAGCAGTATCAATCATATCTGCACCTGCCTCAATACCTTTTAAGAGGCACATTGAAGCAAGACCCGATGTATAGTGAGTGTGAATCTGAACAGGAAGGTCTACTGCACCCTTTATTGCCTTAACAAGAGCTTCTGTCTTGTAAGGTGTAAGGAGTGCCGCCATATCCTTGATGCAGATAGTATCAGCACCAGCCTCGGCAATACGCTTTGCATAGTCAACATAATACTCGTCTGTAAAAACAGGACCTGTGGTGTAGCTGATTGCTACCTGAACCTCTGCGCCCTCTTTTTTTGCAGCTTTGATTGCACTCTGAAGATTCTTGATGTCATTAAGAGCATCAAAAATACGGAGAATATCAATACCGTTTGCAACACTGCGCTCTACAAAATACTCGAGCACATCGTCTGCATAATGGCGATAACCAAGCATATTCTGCCCTCTGAAGAGCATCTGAAGTTTTGTATTCTTGCATTTATCCTTAATGGTACGAAGTCTTACCCAAGGGTCTTCGTTTAAGAATCGAAGGCAAGAATCGAATGTTGCACCACCCCAGCACTCAAGAGAGTAGAAACCGATTTTATCCATCTTCTCAAGAATAGGAAGCATATCGGAGGTAGGCATTCTTGTAGCAAGCAGTGACTGATGAGCATCACGCAGTGCTGTTTCCGTAATTTTAATCTGTTTTGCCATTTTGGTCACCTTAGTTTAATGTGATGAGAACAGCACCTGTCTCAACAGAAGCACCCTTCTCAACATTTATAGAAGCAACTGTGCCTGAAGCGGGTGCAGGAATTTCGTTTTCCATCTTCATAGCCTCGAGCACAACAACAGCCTGTCCTTCCTCTACCTTCTGACCAACAGAAACATTCACAGCGAGGATTGTACCGGGCATAGGAGCAGTTACCTTTGTGCCGCCTGCTGCAGATGCTGCCTTAGGAGCGGCTTTGGGAGCTGCTGCGGGAACAGGAGCTGCTACTGCGGGAGCTGCGCCCTCACCAAGTTCTTCTACCTGTACATCATATGCCACACCATTAACTGTAATACGTAGATTTTTCATTTTATTACCCTCCTGATTATATAGTTGAATGTTTCTTGGGCATAGCGGTTTCACGCTTACTCTCAAGAATATCAAGATAATTTATAAGCTTTGTTCTGATAGTTGTGCCGTCTGCAATATCATCAATAAATCCGTTCTTTGCGGCATTATCTGCAGAAAGATTTGCTTCGATATATTCCTTGATGATTGCATCCTGTACCGAAACTGTGCCGGAAAGATTATCCCCCAGTGCTATGTAAGCAGCAGCCTCTGCCTTTATGGGAGAAATGACTGCACCCTCCATACCGATAACTGCATCCATTCTGCCTGCTTTACCTGCAAGTGCCATATACACAGCACCGACTGCTGTACCCTTAATAACAGAAATTTTAACTGTTGTAGCCTCTGCATAAGCTGAGAGTACTCTGTTGGCACTACCGATACAGCAGAATTCTGCGGCATCAACCTGAGTGATAACGGGAATCGAAAAAGCATCACAGAAACGAACAAAGGAAGCAATCTTCTTCGAAGCCTTTGAGTCGATTTCGTCGCAGGCTACTTCTACACTGCCCACTACTCTGCCACTGATTCTTGCAAGGGATACAGCCACTTTGTCGTTATTATTGTCATAAAGTTTAAGTTCACTGTCTGCATCAAACAAAACACCGTCACAAGCTTCCGCATAGGGAGCCTGTGAAAGATTGTTTGCAGGAAGATAAGAGATAAGCTCTGCCACCTTATCTACCGCCTGCTGTGCATCTTCTGCAACAAAAGCAGCTTTGCTCAGCCCTTTGCAATCACAATCAACAGAAAGTGTAAGCTTTGCATCCTCGGTCATAATAACAAAATCTGAACTTGCGGCAAGCATTGCGTTGGATGCAACACAGTCACCCATAACAACAGATATACGAGGAACAACACCGGAAAGGCGCATAGAACTTGCGAGCAGATCTCCAAGAGCGTCAAGAAGCATATTACCCTCTGCTACCTTAGCTTTGCTGTCTGTATAAAAACTGACAACAGGAGAACCTGTTTTAAGTGCCATTGCATATACTTTTTTGAGTTTTTCAGCCTGAGCTACGCTCATAGCACCGCCTGCACCCTCGTCACACTGAGAGTATGCATATATATTCTGTCCGCAGACCTTACCACTAACAGCCATAACCTCCGAAGAATTTCCGTTAAGGCTCATCATTGGCAGAAGCTCTGTGTAAATTCCGTCATCAAACAACAGTGCAAAAAGCTTTTCGGGTAAAACTTTTGCATTTTTTGAACCGCTCATAAGATTCCTCCTTATGCTTTATATGTACATAAAAGTACCTAATGTACATTATACATTTAACTAAATCGAAATACAAGAAAAACTATGCAAAATTCAAGAACTTTTTTTATAGTTCCTTTTATTTGCAACCACTGCATCCTTCACACCCCGAACAACCCTTTGCAAACAGCTTTGAAAGATAGAGTGTGTAGTACTCGTTGTGCTTAAAAAATCCGAATTTATTCCACAAGGGTTCAAGGCTTATGTCTTTTGTGCAAAGTGTAAGGACTCCCTCACCTAGAGCAATAGCACCCACAGAACGAATCAAAGCATCTGCGTGCAGGAACATTTCTTTTGAAACACTTCCGTCTTCACAGAGCTTTACGCCTGTATCCACAGACAAAAGTTCAATAGCGGATTTATTGCGAATGTAAGCTATGTGGCCGCGCTCTTTGCCATCCTCCTTATAAATAAGCAGGGTTGTCCCCTGCGGAAAAACTGAGAGTTTTTCTTCATCTTTGCAGGGAAAAATTGAAAACATAAATAAAATCCCCCTTACTGAATATGACGAGAGGGGTTGGGATCTGCCATAAGTTTCTTAACCTCTTCTTCTGTGAGATCTCTCCAATCGCCCTTTTTGAGCATACCAAGCTTAACCTGTCCGATAGCAGTACGTCTGAGTCTTGCAACCTCAAGGCCGAGCATTTCGCACATACGTCTTATCTGACGGTTTCTGCCTTCACGAAGAAGAATCTCGAGGACTACTCTGCCCTCCTGACGAGTGATAACACGCACTTCTGCAGGAGCTGTTTTTCTGCCGTCAAGCATCATACCACACTCAAACTCTGCAATCATTTCGTCGGTAACTGCAGGGCGAACCGTAACACGATACACCTTATAGATGTCCTTTTTAGGATGCATAATCTTGTTTGCAAAATCGCCGTCATTGGTAAAGAGGAGCATACCCTCGCTGTCACGGTCAAGACGACCTACGGGATACACTCGCTCGGGAATATCCGCAACCAGTTCTGCAACGCATTTTCTGCCCTTTTCGTCACTCATTGTAGTAACATAACCACGGGGTTTATTAAGCATAATATAGCGGTGACGGGGTCTTGCGTTACCTGTAATGCGTCTTCCGTTTACCATTACCTTATCCTTGTAAGGATTAACCTTGTCGCCAATCTCGGCTACCACTCCGTTTACCTTTACAGAACCTGCACGAATCAGGTCCTCTGCCTTTCGTCTGGAGGCAACTCCACAGTCTGCAAGCATTTTCTGCAGACGCACATAATTACTGTTAGCCATAAATAATACCTTCTGAACCTTCCCTGTATTTTCTACTGATTATTTTATCTGAATAAACTGCGTAAAAATCGCAGAAAAAATGATATATTAATATATTCGGCATCTTCAAGTGCCACAATATTGTTTTCCATTACTGTTTTGCCCTCAAGAGTGCACACAGCCTTACCTATTATATCTCCCTTTTTAACAGGAGCAAAAAGCACAGGCAAAACATAAACTCTTGTCTTGAATTTTGCAACAGCACCTTTTTCTGCTACAAATTTTCGACTCTCTGTAAACCCTGCTTTAATCTGCATTGCAGAAGACCCCATAACATTCACATTAAAGGTTTCTTCCTTGCTTCCCACCTTAAGAGCGGATAATTTTTCAAATCCGTAATCGTATAGATTTATATGGTCCTGCCAATCGCTCGGAGCATTAAAGGTGACAGCAATAAGACGCAAATCATCCTTTTCGCTGCAGGTAACAAGACACCTGCCGCTTGCCTTTGTAAAGCCGGTTTTTCCGCCAATGCAGTACTCGTATCTTTGCAAAAGACGGTTGTGATTATTATATGTAGCTCTTTGACCCGCAGGTTTTACAAAATCCACAACTACACTTTTCTTTGATGTAAGCTCACAAAAAGCCCTGTTTGCCATAGCTTCTGCCATAAGAAGTGCCATATCGTAGGGAGTAGAAAAATGCTCCTCGTCACTGAGTCCGCTGGGATTTTTAAAAGAGGTGTTCTTCATTCCTATCTCTTTTGCTCTTTTGTTCATCAGCTCTGCAAATTCATCGGAATCTCCCGCCACAGCCACAGCCGCAGCATTTGCCGCATCGTTACCCGAAACAGTCATCATTCCGACTGCCAGGTCAGAAAGCTTTACTCTGTCACCTGCTTTCAGATACATAGAACTGCCTTCAGCCTGCATAGAAGATGTAAACTCAACGGTTTTATCATTTTTCTCTGCGTACTCAAGTGCAAGAAGAGCTGTCATAATCTTGGTGGTACTTGCCATACCCGCAGGGGTATTCTGACCTCTGCCAAGAAGTACCTCACCGTTATCGGGGCAATAAAGCACAAAGGCCTCTGCCGATACACCCACCCCTTTTACATCATTTTCTGCCCAAACAGAAAACACGCAAAGAAGCATCAGCACCAAAGAAAAAAGAAAACATAATAATCGTTTCATAAAGACACACCCCGATACATTGCTATGCTCGGGGAGTGTGGGTTATTCATTAAAAAGTTTCGTCGTCGCCAACCTCAGCACCGGACTTTTTTTCTTTGTTAAAAAGGCCCTTAACCTTGTCAAAAAGTTCAGGTACCATACCAACAATTCTGTCTGCGGGACCATCGTACTTTGTAATGGGAATAAACTTTACATCGCCCTTAAAAACAGAAAGGAATCCCACAGGGTTGATAGTAACACCTGCACCTGTACCGCCGCCGAAATTTGGAGCCTGATTTTCTTTCTTTGCACGGATATCAGAGCCACCTGATGCAAAGCCGTAGCTTACCTTGGAAACAGGAATAATAACTGTACCGTCAGGTGATGTAATGGGTGTACCGATAATTGTATCCACATCCACCATGCTCTTGATTTTATCCAGAGTTGTATCCATAAGTCCGTTAATAGGATGTTCGCTCATTTTTATTTCTCCTTTTATATTAAAAATTACTGTGTATATTTAAGAATTGCTTCTGTTGCCACCATATTGTCAATCAAAGCTTTTAAAAGATGCAGAAGCTTTATATTTAGATTAAATTCAAATTCTGCAGAAGGCACAGCTCCCTCCGAAAAATCGGGAGTGATTTCCACGCTATAATCATCAAAAGACATAACATTCTCAAGCACTGCACCCACAATGGGATAAACAACCGCATTTGCATAGCCGTAGGTTACTGCTGTATCTGCCGCATCCTCAGAGGCAACATTCATCTTAAATTCAAGTTTTTTCAGAGTCGCATTATTCAGAATTGCTTTAAGCAAAGACCAAAGGCTCTTAACAATTTCCGCAAGGCTTTTTATAAAGCCCCTGAGCCCGTCACTTTCGTCGTAAAGCTCAGAAAGTGATATAACCTCATCAGGAGACCTTCCCTTTTTAATTCGTTTCTTTGCTTTTTTGCGTTTACTCTTTTCACTCTGAGGAATAAGCACCTTCTTAAGAAAAAGATATTTAACCAAACACTTAAGCTGATTTTCGTCATCGTAATGCAAAAAAACCTTTATGTTGATGTTAAGCAAGATTATAACAAGTGTAATCAAAGCCACAATTACAAGAAATACTTGCAATACATATATCAAGGGTCTACCCCCTTAAACCGATTTGATTTAGATTTAAAAATCCTTTGTTGCCGCCTCGATGATTTCTCCAACTTCCATAGCAATCATTGCATCAGTCTCATCCTGCACATCTTCTTCATTTGCAGTTTCTTCCCCTGCAACATCGCTCTGAAAGATGCTGAGCTGAGAATCATCACCCTCACCTTCTTCAGAAGCTTCGGTCTTAGGCTCACTTGAAGGAATCTCGGGAAGCTCAGAGAGATCAGAAATGCTGAAGCAACGAAGGAAATTCTCGGTTGTTCCATAGATAAGAGGTCTGCCGGGAAGCTCAAGTCTGCCTTTTTCTTCAATAAGATCTTTAGCTGTAAGGCTGCCAATAACACCGGAACAATCAACACCTCTTACCTGCTCAATAAAAGCTTTTGTAACAGGCTGGTTGTATGCAATAACTGCCAGAACCTCCATAGCCGCCTGAGAAAGCGGAGTGTTACGGCGTAAATCCATAACAGTTCGGATTTGAGGAGCATATTCTTCTGCAGACACCATCTGATATGCGTCGTCAAGTCTTATGATAATTATGCCACCGTTTTTCTCTTCGTATTCCTTCACGAGTGCTTCAAGATGTTTTTTTGTTTCTTTTTCGGAAATTTCAAGTGCAGTAGCCATTCTTGAAACAGGTACAGAAGCACCGCTTGCAAAAAGAATAGCCTCTACTGCATTTTTTATATTAAGTTCACTCATCGTTTATTTTCCTCCAACATTGTAACAGTTGCTTCGTCACCATCACCGTCGATAATAACTCGTTTGCCCTTTACAAGTTCAAGCACCGCAAGGAAGGTTGCAACCAAGTCGCTTTTACCATTGCAAGCCTCAAAAAGTTCGCTGTATCGCACATTCTTTTTGTGCCAGAGGTTACGCATAACTCGGATAATACGGGAGCTGACAGAGATAATCTTTGTTTCCACAATGCCCGAAAACGCCTCTCGCTTCGGAGGAAGCTTTCTCTTACCTCTGCCCACTGCATTGATGTAGGCTTTTGCAATATCTGCAGGCGGATGGATTCGATTATATGTAAGGTCAAATTCAACAGGAGAAGGCTCTCGTTGGAATTTATCAAAGCTTACCATAGGCATAAGCATAGCCGCAACCTGACGGCAAAGCTGATACTCAATAAGCTGACCCTGAAGCTCAGATTTAAGCTGTTCTGCCTCTTCCTCATATTTTGGCAGGAGCATTACAGACTTGATGTAAACAAGCCTTGACGCCATCTCAAGAAAATCAGAAGCAACATCCATATCCGCTTCCTGCATAGCGTTAATCTGCTCCATATATTGCTCCAGAAGCAGAGAAATCTCTATGTCGTAAATATCTATTTTATTTTTTGAAATAAGTAAAAGCAGCAAGTCAAGGGGTCCCTCAAAAACAGGGAGCTTGTACTGAAGCTGTGTATTGTTCTGCATGAGGTAAACCTCCTTTTGTAAAAAATATCAAGTACGGAAAAAGAAACATAAATCCAATACAAAATCTCTGCCTGCACCAAGAATACCGTCAAGAGCGCCCATATAAAGAAGTGCAAAGATAACAATGGATGTAATCTGCTGATATTTGTAAAAGAAGTTTACAATTCTGTCGGGCAGAAAGATAAAGAGAATCTTGCTTCCGTCAAGAGGTGGTACAGGAAGAAGATTAAATACTGCCAAGGATGCATTGATTAAAATATAGTAGCTCAAAAACAGCCAGACATAGCCGCCGACTTCATTAACAAGAAGAAACTCGGGTGCTGTTTCTGCAAGCAAAAGAAGTATTCCTCCGCCAAGCATACCGCAGAGAATGTTGGAAAGAGGTCCTGCAAAAGCACATATTCCCATATAAAGCTTAGGATGCTTGAATCTGTAAGGGTTTACAGGTACGGGCTTTGCCCAACCGAAACCAAAAAGAAGCATACACAAAGCACCCAGAGGGTCAATGTGCACAAGAGGATTAAGCGATAATCTGCCTCGTCTCTTAATATCCTTATCGCCTAAAATATATGCCACACCTGCGTGTGCAAATTCGTGAACAGGAAGGATAAGTAGAATCATCAGCGCCAGAACAGCTAACTGAATAACCACAGCAGTAAAATCAACTTTGCTGCCGCTTGTAATTGTTTTGATTAAATCCAAAAGCATTTTATACGCCTCCAAAGCGTTTAATAAAATTATTGTCTGAAAAATTAAGCACCATACAAACTGCTGAAAATCGAGTAGACGGAATTCATAATAGTGGTAGCAAAATTCGGGATAAGTCCGCCGCTCTTTCCTAAAAAGACGAAGGAAACAACAAAAATACCCAAAGAAAGAAACAGCTCGTTATTTCTTAAAGCATCCTGCCAATTAAGAGGCAGCCAGTCATAAAGAGCATCACCCATATCCAGTGGAAACACGGGGATAAGATTAAGCAATGCAGAATATACGCAAGTAATTGCCAGATAATAAATCATGGAATAAAAAGCATAGTATATATACCCGCCTGTATTATTGTTATCCGCAAGAAATGTGGGAGAAGCTATATCATATACATTGTTAATTTTAAGCGTAGAATAAATAAAGTAAAATACACCAAAACAAAAGAGATAAGAAAAAACACCGGAAATTGAAACTATAAAAGCCTGGAGCCTCGGTCTTTTAAAATCTTTAGTGTCGAAATAAGACGGAGCAGAAAATCCCATATTAAGAAGAATCGTCATTAAAAGCCCTACAAAGTGTACATTATACTTAGGTTTTATAGAACGAAATCCGTCCTTTACAGCAGTTCTGTCGCCAAACTTATTTATTAAAGTATATTTCACAAAATTATGCAGAGGATTAACAAGCAGAGTAAAAACTGCAATTGATAACACAGCGCCAATAATCAACGCAACATAAAATTGTGAAAATCCTTCATATTTTCCTGATAATTGAACAATTCTATACAAAGTAAAAAACCTCCGAAAATGTAAAAAAACACAGTTTTTTCCATTATATATACTATATCCATTTTATTATATAATAAGTCAAATAAAAAAACAAGAAAAGTTTTTCAAAAAAACACTTGCATTTTGTAATGATTTCTGTTATGATAACAGAGTTACAAATGCTACTATGTCATTTAAGGAGGTGCGTAAAGCATGGCAAAATGTGAATTCTGCGGAAAAGACGTTAAGTTCGGAATTAAGGTATCTCACTCTCACAGACGCTCCAACAGAACTTGGAAGCCCAATGTTCAGAGAGTAAAGGCTGTTGTTAATGGCACACCCAAGCACGTTTATGCTTGCACCCGTTGCTTACGTTCAGGTAAGGTTCAGAGAGCAGTTTAATCCTGCATCTAAAAACTTAAAACGGTATGTAAATCAGCCCTTCGTTCACACGAAGGGCTTTTTACTTTGCAAGAAGCGCCGAGGCTCGTAGCCCGAAAAAGTCGGGGCTGATACCATCCGCCCGTCACCTCCATCGAAGACAGCGAGGAAGTATTATCCGCTCGTAAGCCTCTACTCTACCCAAAACTTTTTCGGGAAAATGATATTTTCCCAACGCAATAAAACAAGCGGTCAGAACCATAAAGTTCTGACCGCTTTTGCTATTTTATATTATTCCAACAAAACTACTCTTATTGTTTTGCCGCTCTTAAAGCTGCAAGGTCGGGCTCTTCATCATAAATTGTGATAAAGTTACCCTTGTTTGCAACATTGTAATCGTCGATTACAATCCAGAGCTCGCTGCCCGAAAGATTTGCATAGTCTGCTGTCTGGGGTGTACCGTTGTTGGAAATGATGATAGAGAAGTTATCTGTGGGAAGCTCTGTATCAACAAAGAACCAACCATTCTCCCCTACTTCCATTTTTGCACCGGGCCAGGATGAGAATGCATTACCCTTAGAGGACCAAGCCCAGAGGCAAGGTGCCCATGTTGCTTCGGGGTCAAGATGTGCCGCATAGATTGTTACACCATCTGTTGCGTATTCATAATAGAAATCAACAACAAGACTACCTGCGGGCATTACACCCTTTGCACTATCAGAAATCTCTTTATTAAGAACATAGCGTGTAATCTTTATTGGCTTAATGCTGTACTCAGCACCCACTCTGTACTCAACTGTTTCGGATGAAACAATCTCAACTTCGCCTGTTTCATGGACCTTGTGATGATTAACGGTCATCCAGCCGAAGCTCACATCAAAACCTGCAAGGTGTTTCTGAATCATTGTAGCATCCTTGATGTTTGTTGTGCCGCTGTAATCAACATCGCCAAGCTCCAGTTGTACATCGCTGAGTGTGATTATGGAAACAAGATGCTTCTGAATTGCGGTTACATCAGCAATATTAACCTTGCCGTTAGAGTCAACGTCTGCATTAAGAAGAGAAGGTGCTACATATTTATCGTAAAGATATGTAACAACAATATCCTCTTCTGTAAAGTTGCCTGTAACAGGGCCTGCTACCTCGCAGAAATCATATCTTGCAAAAGTCTTTGCAGGAAGTGCTACCTCGTAGCCGCTTCCAATAGTACCTGTGATTGTATCTGTTGCAAGAACCTGACCTGTACCCTTCAAAATATGATTAATGAAAACTCTGCCTTTGCCGGAAATAATGTTTGCAGACTCAAAGCTTTCAGAATCTACAAGAATCATCATTGTACCTGCAGGAACTGTGATTTCGTTACCATTTACGCCGCCAAGTCCATCAACGCCTGCAGCCTCAGCATTTGCAATAACTGTCCAATCGGTTACATCTGTGTCCAGAGTGATTTTCTGTGACTTTGAAGATACATTAAAGAGGACTGCAAGAGTTTTCCACTCGCCCTCTGTGTCGTTCTCTACTGTGAATGCAACATAGTCGGAAGAAAGAATAAACTCATCTGCAGAGGAGGTGGAAGCAGGATTCTCTACCTCTACCTCGTTTGTATAGAAGGTGTAGTTGTTCTGATATTTATTGGTACTCTCGTTAAAGGGAGAGAACACCTTTCTGATATCCATAAGACCTTTGTAGTAAGAAACAAGGTCTGCGTTCTTTGTAATGAGTGACCAGTCGATAGCGTTGAGCTCTACAGCGGATTTGTAGCTGTTATCGTCACCGTCTTTGGAACGACCCATCTCTTCGCCTGCAAGGATAAAGGGAATACCCTGAGATGTAAGCACCATACCTGCAGCCATTTTATTCATAGCAATAAGATCTTCGAATCTGTTTCTGTAACCTGCACTTGCACCATAAACAGAGCTAACAAGTCTGTCGTAGAGTGTGTGGTTATCGTGACAGCTTGAATATGTAACTGTCTGAGAAGGTGCTGTTGCATACCACTTGCACTCGTCACCTGTTGTGTTTGCTCTTACACCGTCAACGATACCGATATAATCTGTGCCGTTGCCCTGTACGTAACCCTTATCAGCAAGGAGGAATACCTCGCCCTTTACTGCGTTACGGATTTCGTCATTGAAACAAGCAATTCTGTCATTAAGAAGACCTGCATTTGCCTGCACTGCACTAATGGTTTCTGCACCTGTGCAGGTTGTTTTGTCTGTGATTGCAGTGTTACTTGCCTTCCAACCCTCACCATACATAATAATACGGGGGTCGATTGTATCAAGCTCCTGACGAATAAGGTTCATAGTCTCAACATCGTGAACACCCATAAGGTCAAAACGGAAGCCGTCGATGTGATACTCCTGAGCCCAATACATAATGGAGTCAATCATAAACTTACGGAACATAGCTCTTTCGGAAGCAAGGTCATTACCGCAACCTGAAGCACTTGACCAAGCACCCTTATCGTAAAGACGATAGTAGTAGTTGGGAACGAGCTGCTGGAAGTTGGACTGACCGCCAAAGTAGGTATGGTTATATACAACGTCCATAATAACGCCGATACCTGCATCGTGGAGAGCCTTAATCATCTGTTTGCACTCGTTGATTCTTACATTACCATCATAGGGGTTAGAAGAATAACTGCCATCGGGAACATTATAGTTCTCAGGGTCATAACCCCAGTTATACTGATCATCAAGAGGCTTTGTTTCGTTAACTGTTGCAAAGTCGAAGATAGGATTGAGCTGAACATGTGTAATTCCGAGGCTCTTGAGGTAATCTACACAAGTAGCAATATTACCCTCACCATTTAAGGTTGTGCCCTCTTCTGTAAAAGCAAGGAACTTACCTCTGTTTGCTTCAGAAACACCTGATGTTTCACTTGCAGAGAAGTCGCGGACAACAAGCTCCCATACAACTGCATCTGTCTGAGTTTCAACAAGAACATGCTTGTCCTCATCCCAACCTTCGGGGTCTGTAGCGTCAAGATCAACTACCATACCGCGCTTACCGTTAACACCAACTGCCTTTGCGTAGGGGTCAACTGCCTCGTAGGTTCTTGCGATACCTGTAACAAGTGCTGCACTTGTTACAAGATATGTATAGTAAACATTAAGCAGGTCACCATCGATTGTAACAACCCAGCAACCTGTCCACTTGTCGCCATCCATATCCTTATGCATAGCGTATGTGCCGAGAGATGCTGCGCCCTCTTCGGTATTGTTACCTGTTGTGTAAAGCTTAACAGCAATTTCCTGTGCTGTAGGTGCCCAAACCTTGAAGGTTGTAGCAGTAGGTGTATAGGTTGCACCTAAGTCATCACCTGCATAAGCATACTCTTTATCAAGAGCCTGAGCAGCCTCTGTAAAGGGATTTACAGGCTCTAAGGGTACTTCGGGCTCATCGTCTGAAGCCGCATCACCTGCAGTTAAATTCAATGTAGCTGTTGTTTCTTCTGCGCCTGCTGTAAATACTGTGCCTGTAAAAAGTGAGCACAGCATAAGAAGAGCCAGAAGTGCCGACAAAATTCTTTTTGCTGACATAATAATCCTCCTTGTTTATAAAGTCTGCCTGAGAACTCTCAGAACAGAAAAATATACACATATATTATATTACATAATAATAAAAATTTCCATACTATTAAGAAAATAGTTAGAATTTTTTACAAAAAAATACAGAGGACAATATAAAACTGTCCTCTGCATAATATTAAATTCAATAATTATCAGGGTTTAATCTCATCCTGCTCTACAAGAATAAGTGCACTTGTACCGGGAACACAGATTGTACGGCTGTATTCGCCAATAAACTCTGTACCTGCTTCCTCTGCATTCACCAGAGCATCCCACCAACCCTTAAGGTCGTGAGCTGCAAGGTCAAAGCAAGCGGGGTCTTTGGAGCCGTTGAAGAGGAGAAGCATCTTTCTCCACTTGCCGTAAGCGTCACCCTCAAGAGTAAAGCCTACACCACAGGGATTATCGGTAAAGAGCCACATACCCTTATGGATTGTATCCTGAGTATGATCACGGAAGGGCTCAAAGGTTTTACGAAGTCTGATAAGTCCCTTATAATAATCCACAAGATCCTTATACTCCTCAATTCTGGTCCAATCAATACGATTAAGCTTAGAAGGAGACTTATAGGTATTGTGTTCACCAAGCTTTGTTCTTGCCATTTCTTCGCCTGCAAGCATAAAGGGAATACCCTGACTTGTAAGGTTAATTGCAGCGGCAAGTTTGTTCATACGGATAATGTCCTCGTGACGCTTTTCGTACTGAGGAGCCTCATGATGAACAGAAACGCAGAGCTTATCGTACATTGTTCTGCCATCATGGCAAGAGCAGTAGTTTACTGCCTGAGAAGGAGTTCTTGCCCAGAAGTCTGTATCTGCACGAACACCGCGGAAAACCTGATTACGCTTTGAACCGTTCTGAACGAATCCGCAGCTTCTTGCTTCAAACTCATTGCCCTTGATAGCATCGCGGATATTATCGCAGAAAGCACCTACATTATCGGGAAGATGATGCATATTGTGCTGATTTGCCATAATTGTGCCGGGCTGACAAGCGGTGAACATATCCCATGCCTCACCGTACATCAGAAGCTTTTCGCCGTTTTCAAGGGTATTGAGAGCTTCTCTGATTTCTCTGATTGTTACTATATCGTGGAGACCCATAAGGTCAAATCGGAAGCCGTCAAGGTGATATTCCTTTGCCCAGTACATAATGGAGTCAATCATAAACTTGCGGTACATCTTGTGCTCGGAAGCAGTATCGTTACCGCAACCTGAGCCGTTTGACCAGGTACCGTCCTGATTGTATCTGTAATAGTAGCCGGGAACTGAAATATCGAACCATGAATCCCAGCTTGCATAGGTGTGGTTATAAACAACATCCATAACAACAGCAATACCTGCGTCGTGGAGTGCCTTTATCATTTCTTTACATTCTTTGATTCTTACCTTGCCGTCAAAGGGATTGGTAGAAAAGCTTCCTTCGGGCAGATTGTAGTTTTTAGGGTCATAACCCCAGTTATACTGTTCTTCTGCTGAAGCCTCATCAACTGAGCCAAAATCATAGAAGGGATTAATCTGAACGCAGTTGACACCAAGCTCCTTGAGGTAATCAACACAAGTTGCAGGAGCACCCTCTTTACCATGAAGAGTTGTATGCTCAGTAAATGCCATAAACTTACCGCGATGTTTCTCGGAAACACCTGAGGACTCGCAATAAGAAAAGTCTCTTACCTGTACCTCCCAGATGATAGCATCTGTGGGACGGTCAAAAAGCACCCTCTTATCATCTTCCCAACCCTCAGGATTGGTGTCGTGCAGATTAATAACCATAGAACGATTGCCGTTAACACCTGCAGCCTTAGCATATATATCGCCTGTTTCTCTCTGACCCAGTTCAGGGTGAGTAACAACATAGGTGTAGTAGATACCGCAAAGGTCACCTGCCGCAATATAGCTCCAAACACCTGTATCGTGGTTTTTTATCATCTGATGGATGCCGAGGTACTTTGCACCCGCCTCCTCATCACTGCCTGTTGTGTAAAACTTAACCTTTACATCGGTAGCAGTAGGCGACCAAAGTCTGAATTCTGTACATCCTTTATTATAAATTGCTCCCAGCTCACCGTCAAAGTAATACTTATCGAGCTTAATGCCGGAATTTTCTAAAATGTGCTTGTAATTGTTCATAAATACCCCTCGTAAAGTCCGGAGAATCCCTTAATAATAAATATTCTCCATGATACATACTCGTGTATTATAACATATATATTTATTTTGTGTAAAGATATTTAGGACAATAAAATAATATTTTTTACAAGAATGTTAAAATTTATCTTATAAACAACATCAGAATGAATACTCAGCAATTTCCGACAATTCCTCTTCTATCTTTAAAAGCCGATTGTACTTTGCAGTACGCTCTGCTCTGCAAGGTGCACCCGTCTTTATCTGACCTGCAGATACCGCCACCGCAATATCTGCAATTGTGGTATCCTCGCTCTCGCCTGAGCGGTGAGAAATAACCGAGGTGTAACCTGCTCTGTGGGCCCTTTCTATTGCCGCAAAGGTCTCGGTAAGAGTACCGATCTGATTAACTTTGATCAGAATGGAATTTGCCGCCTTCAGATCTATTCCCTGCTTAAGACGTTTTTCGTTGGTAACAAAGAGATCGTCACCCACTATCTGAACCTTGCCGCCAAGTTTTTCGGTGAGTCTTGTAAATCCCTGCCAGTCATTCTCTGAAAGAGGGTCTTCAATTGATACAATAGGATATTTGGCACAAAGGCCGTCAAAATAAGCAATAAGGTCGTCGGTAGATTTTACCGCGTTTCGTTTCGGAAGTCTGTATTCTCCGTTTTCATACCATTCGGACGCCGCCGCATCCAATGCAATCTTTGTGTCCTTTTCGCTGTAGCCTGCCTTCTTGATTGCCTTAAGAATAACCTCTATTGCTTGTTCATCGCTGTCAAGGTCAGGTGCAAATCCACCCTCATCGCCTACTGCTGTTGACTTGCCCAAACTCTTGAGAATATCTTTGAGAGAATGATAAATCTCACAGCACTGTCGAAGCCCTTCAGAGAAATTCTTAGCACCCGTGGGCATAATCATAAATTCCTGAATATCGATATTGTTTGAAGCGTGTTTACCACCATTAAGAATATTCATCATAGGTACGGGCATACGGTTCACAAAAGGATTTCCCAAATATCTGTAAAGAGGAAGCTTAAGGTAATTTGCTCCCGCTTTTGCCGAAGCCAACGATACCGCCAAAGTAGCATTAGCACCAAGCTTACTCTTGTTATCGGTGTAGTCCATTCTGAGCATAAGCTGATCAATTCCTGTCTGGTCAAGAGCAGACATACCCAAAAGTGCAGGTGCAATTATACTATTGATATTTTCTACTGCGCCAAGCACTCCTTTGCCGAAAAATCTGCTGTTATTATCACGAAGTTCCACCGCTTCATACTGTCCTGTTGAAGCACCCGAAGGCACAATTGCACTGCCCACATCACCTGATGTAAGTGTAACATCACACTGAACAGTGGGAAAACCTCGGGAATCCAGCACCTCTCTTGCTTTGATTTCTTTAATTGTGGGGTTCATAATATTCCTCCTTTTTACTTATTATCATCCGTACGTGTAAAAATATTCCCGAACACAACCTCAGCCTTCGGTATAATATAAAGTAGAAAGGAGGTTTCATAATTGGAACCTGTGCTCTATACGGTTTTGCCGGGAAACACTCTTTGGGGTATAGCAAACTTTTTCGGCACAAGCACCGATGAAATAATAAAACTTAACAATTTAAAGGAACCCGACCTGATTTATCCTGATCAGGTTCTTAAAATTCCCGTAGATAAAACAAGGTCACCAAGATACTACGCCGTGCGACCCGACGACACATTGTTTGAGATTGCAAAGCGTTATAATCTTAATATAAACGACCTTGCAAGACTCAACAATTTAAGCAATCCCAACATCATATATCCGGGTCAGATATTAATGCTCAGACCTTAAAGCAAATCAGGGTGTACCCTAAAAAGTACATCCTGATTTTTTGATATAAAATCCAACCATTTTCAAGAAAGTTTGCATTTTTTGTTTTTTTGTGTTATACTCCCTTAGAGTCAGAAACGATACTTTTCACATACCGACTCATAAAGGTGATAATATGGTAAAAATTCTATCTTCTATTTTTTTAAAGGGTGTCGATAAAACATCAGAAACAGGCCGACGACTTTACGGTATGCTCTGCAGTCTTCTCGGCATAGGTCTTAACATCGTTCTCTTTGCAGCAAAGCTTCTTGCAGGTACACTCTCAGGCTCTATTGCAATTACGGCAGATGCTTTCAACAATCTTTCCGATGCAGGCTCGTCTGTAATAACCCTTATCGGTTTCAAGTTTGCAGGTATGAAGCCTGACACAAAGCACCCCTTCGGTCACGGAAGAATCGAATACATATCGGGGCTTGTGGTATCCTTCATCATTGTTATCGTAGGCTTTGAGCTTCTCATCTCGTCAATTCAGAAGATAAAAACTCCCGAAGCTCTTGCAGGAAACTTCCCTGTTTCCATAGCAATATTGGTGGCTTCCATCCTTATTAAAGGATATATGTTCTTCTATAATCACAAAGTCGGTAAAGAAATTGACTCCGCAGGTATGAAGGCAACCGCTTTTGACTCCATCAGCGACTGTGCCGCCACTTTTGTTGTACTTATTTCTGTTGTAATTTCTGCAATTACAGGTGCAAATATTGATGGTTGGTTTGGTGCCGCTGTTTCACTCTTTGTACTTTTTGCAGGTTTCCGATCTGCTATCGAAACAATTCAGCCTCTTCTCGGTACTCCTCCCGAAGAAGATTTTGTTAAAGATGTAGAGGCAACTGTTATGAGCCACAGCTTAGTGCTGGGTATTCACGATATGATTGTCCACGACTACGGCCCCGGCAGACTGATGATGTCACTTCACGCCGAGGTTGACGGCAAGGGCGACATATATGAACTCCATGATGAAATTGATGTTATTGAAAACGAACTTCGCAAAAAATTCGGCTGTGAAGCAGTAATCCATATGGATCCCATCGAAACCGATAACGAGGTTACAAACAAATATAAACATCAGGTTGTAGAACTAATCAAAAACATACACAAAGATGCTACAATCCACGATTTTCGTATGGTGCCGGGTCGTACACACACAAACCTCATTTTTGACGCAGTAATTCCCTTTGACGTTAAAGAAAGTAACGAGCAAATCAAAAGCTCAATCTGTAATCTTATAGAAACAAAATGCGAAAACTGCTTTGCGGTTGTAATGATTGACAGACCCTACACAACCTGATTTATACAACACACCCCTATGGAAAGGTGAGGTTTTATGCGTAAACCTGCTTTCGGATTTTTTGTAGAAGCCGAAAAAGATCACATTTCTAATTTAGAACTGTTAAGACTTAAGCTTTGCTACGCAAACGGAATTGATGCTGTTTGTTTTTGCAAAAACGATACTGATTTTGAAAACAAAACAATAAATGCTTATTTATGGACTAAAGACGGTCTGAAGCGTGAAGTTACACAACTGCCCGTTCTTCTTGAGTACGGAACAGGAGTGGAATACAGAAAATTTTTTCGGGAAAACTCAACTATCATCGACGACTTTAATCTCTCAAAAAAAGCCATAAACGACCTGCTTCTCAATACCGAATTTGCAAACACCGTTATTCCCTCCTTATGCACCGCTATCTCACAGAAAGTTCTGAATTTTTCTATGATGTGGAAAGAAACCATTGTAAAACCGCTTAAAGGTGCAAGAGGCGAAGGTATCATCAGTGTAAGACTAAATGCCAACGGCAACTATGTCTTCACAGACAAACAAAAAGAACTCGGAGTTTTTACACAGCAAGAGGCAATCGAGTTTTTAGAAAATTTATATACTGACAAAAAGCCTGTCATCGTGCAACCTCGGATGAACTTCACAAACAAAGACGGATACATTATGGATTTCCGCGTCAATGTCAGCAAAAACGGCAAGGGCGAGTGGGAAACAATTTTTATCCTTCCCCGTACCTCCAGAGGTTCTATTGTTTCAAACATCTCAAACGGCGGTTATGCAAGCGAGCTTTTACCCACGCTCAACGCAGATTACGGCGAAAACGCCGAAAAAGTACGAGCCCAGTTAAACCGAATTGCCACCAAACTTCCGCCTATTGTAGAAGAAGCCTCTGCTTGTAATATGCTTTCTTTGGGCATTGACGTAGGCTTTGACTACGAAACCCTCAACCCATATATTATAGAAGTCAACTATGTTCCCCAGGTACACTTCAAAGGCAATCTTCAGTATTATTACAAACAAAGCGAATATATCACCTATCTTGTAAACAAATACAATCTTCGATAATAAAGATATTATTCAAACAGATATTTTGTATTATTGACAACAACTGTTTAAAATGCTATAATTTATTTTAATCTTCAAAAGCACAAACACATTGACCGGAAACAAGTAAGCTTTGGTGCAGTTTTCAGAGAGTCGGCGGCCGGTGCGAGCCGATAAACAAACCTTTGCCCAATACATTCCGAGAGTGGTGCTCTGAACATCGACATAATTTCGATAAGTAGGTTGCAACGGGTCGCCCACCGTTATCACGGGCAGGGTATAATTTTACTCACAGAGGTCACTGCCGTAAGGCTGTGGCAAATTGAGGTGGTACCACGATTTATTCGTCCTCAAAAGCACTTTTCACAATGTGCTTTTGGGGCTTTTTTATTTTATCCGAGGGAGATTATCCTATGACTATTATTGATATGCTAGAGAAAAACGCGAGGGAATTTGCATCAGACACCGCCCTTGTAGAAATTAATCCGGGTCAGCCCGAAACAAGACGCCTTACCTGGCGTGACTACGATCTTGTGCAGGAAACCGAGAAAAAATACTTTCGCAGAGAAATCTCATGGAGCGTTTTCAACGAAAAAGCAAACCGCTTTGCAAACGCTCTTATGGAGAGAGGAATCAAAAAAGGCGACAAGGTTGCAATACTTTTGATGAACTGTATGGAATGGTTGCCGATATATTTTGGTGCGCTCAAGGCAGGTGCTTTGGCTGTACCGCTTAACTATAGATATACCGCAGATGAAATAAAGTACTGTCTTGAACTTTCTGAATCAGACGTGCTTGTATTTGGACCAGAATTTATTGGCAGAGTTGAAGAAATCTGCGACAGAATTCCAAATGTAAAACAGACTTTTTATGTTGGTGACGCGTGTCCTACTTTTGCAGACAGTTATGATTATCTTGTAAAGTTTATGAGAAGCATAGCTCCTGAGGTAGAGGTAAATGAAGAAGACCACGCAGCAATATAAGTCGGATCGTAGCCATG
>JAZRMA010000020.1:0-5374 GCA_045647135.1 Ruminococcus sp.
ATTCGGAACTCTTATTTTGGTGGGAACAACAGGGCTCGAACCTGTGACCCTCTGCTTGTAAGGCAGATGCTCTCCCAGCTGAGCTATGCTCCCATTTGGTCGGGATGACAGGACTTGAACCTGCGGCATCCTGCTCCCAAACGCCTATATTGTTGTCTTATCTGGTGCTTTTCACTACATATAGTGGTGTAGAGTACGGTAAAACACCCTCTCTGGCACTCTTTCCTCCGCTTAATCCATACACTCCGAACCCCACTGTGGAATACATGTGGTCGCAAAAACTCCCTGAGGATTTCGGCATATCCAAATGCCCACCCTCAGGGAGTTGTTTTAATTATTTATAGGTTTTGTTACATTCCAGGTTGCGAAGAAATCAGGATTGACAACAACTTCTCCTGTGGAACGAAGCTTATATTCTCCTTCTCTGGCTCTTTTGGTTGAACTCAAATCAGGAGGCAATGTGTGTTCTGTTCCGTCTTTTTCTTTGATGCGGATAATATTTTCATCCGCTTGTGTAACTATTCCGTAAAACTGTTTTTGTCCGATGAATTCATTGTCGTGAGTGTAGTATGTTATGCCTACTAAAATCACTTTGCCAATTAACTCATCAAAGGTGATTTCTTTTTCGGATTTTTCATCGTACTCTTTACGAGATTCGTACAGATACATTCCGTATTCCTTGTATATTTCAGGAATTTTGTAAATAGTATTACCTGTTTCTTCTGATACGTACAGCTTACATTCTCCGCCGTGTACAGGGTCGAAGGTGTCCCACGCTGTTACAAGGTTATCGGTTTTTTTAATGTCGAATTCATTTAGAATATCATAGTATGATTCAGCATTTTTGGTATAGATTGTTGTTACATTGTACTTGCCAAAAAGAATTTCTTCGTGAGAGTTGTGACCACCGATTCCAAATGTGTTCATACCATCTTTAATGAGAAACTTTCCGAGTGCATCAACCATATGCTTTGCTTGGTCACCATTAAGTCCGTCTATGAAATATACATCATAGTCGTTGGTTGTATTTACCAAAGTTTTTTCTTCTGTAATACCGTCATATTCCTGGCAAGGCAACTCTAAAATAAAGAACAGCGGTTCATCGTGCATCTCTATAAAACGCTTCATCATTTCAAGAATTTTAGATGTGTTGACGTTAGCATAAATTGCAGTTTCTCTAACTTCATACTGTTCAAAAAGTTTTTCAGGAAACGGAACTTTGCAACATTGTTTTAGTTCAAGCATAATAAACCCCCTCTTTTATCTTACCTTTATGTTAACTCTAATAAATATTTAAGTCAAGGGATTTACCATATCAAATTCTGCACCACTGTAAACAAACAAAGAAAACTCCCCGAGAGATTTGAGCGTTTTAACACGCTCGCCCTCAGGGAGTTATTTTTCGTTTGTATGTTAGCTAAGAAATTACATAAAGTCAACTATTTTATCAAGCATTTTTACTGCACTCATCCTTGCACCGGGGTGAGGCATTTTTATTGCTATATGCTGACAATCAGGAGCGTGATGGATTACTTCATTATATGTGCCGCAACAGACGATAACTTTCGGCTTGATTATCTCAAGCTCTTTTCGTAAAATCTCGCCGCTTATATCTGCGTAGGCAAGCGTGTAATACTCGTCCTCGGACTGATTTTTACCTCTGACTTTATTTATGTTGGTAAATGCAATTTCGCCTATTGCTTTTAATGCTTCGCTTTTGCAAGACCTGATATATTCGAGGTCAAGCTTAGGGTTGCTTAGAAGCATCGCCCAACGACCGAGGTTGTACCACATAGTGGGGTGCTTCTGCACATGTCCTTTGCAAGAAACACCCTCTGTAGAAATGCCGTGCATCCAGTCTCTGAAAAAAATCTCCTTGGTGAAAGTTTCGTTATCCCAACCGTTGGTTTCTTTGGCGATAAACAATATGCCTTTGTCGGCATCATATCTGGTAACATCAACAATGCCGAACTCATTTATCCTCGGTGGGGGTGCAGAGTCCTTGAAAGCTTCTATGTAAGCTTTGAGATAAGCATCGCTATAACTTAAATAAAGTTTTTGCAACTTCCTATTTATCTCTCGGTTAAATTCGGGGTTAATCATAATTACGCCTCATTAAGATAACTTTCAAGAGAGTTTACAATATCAGGTACTATGTCAAGAAAATATCTGCTGATTTCTGCTTTGGAATCGCTGGGGAGTTTTTTGCTATCCAACCAGAAGCCATAATCATCTTCGAGATACACAAGACCGAAATTCTGAGTATCGTTCCAGGGAACAAATTTTTCTTTGAACAGAATAGGATTAAGTCTGTCTACAGGGTATATCCATATACTGAGGGTGGATTCTTTTGTCTGCAGATCGGTTGCGATCTTATAGTCTATACCGACCTTGCCTTTAGAGTTACCGATAGTACATGGAAGATAACCTTTGCCTGCGGCATAATACTTAGTCCAGTTTTCTCTGTCTGCTTTTGCCTGGTATACATTGAAGTTTGCGTTGCAGTGAGAGTTGATTACAGGCAGCGTATTCTTGATAATATTACGATTGAAATATCTGTAATGACTTTCAGGAGACTCTTTTGAAACTGTTTCAGAAGAAGTGCTTGCAGTTATTGTGGAAAAACCTAAGATTCGGATGAAATCAGAGATTTCTTCTTCAGAGAATTTCTTGTTACCGTCTGTGTCTATAACTGCGTTGAAAACAGTCATAAACTCAACAGCCTTTACAACTTCAGCATCAGTGGTAAGGTTAAGTTCTACGGAAAGATTACCTGTGCTGTCCGAATCGTATGTATCTACATTTGAAAGATTTTTCAGTAGTGTGCCGTCATAACATTCAGCAGGGTTATTAACAATATAATTGTATATTGACTCGAAAGACAGCTGTAAGCAGAGTATAGCGAACAGGATTTTCATTTCCGCTACATTTGAGGAGTTAACTCCTGTTACTTTGCTAAGTAGCAGAAAAGCATTGAAAAGTCGCTTCATTGCCCTGGGATTACATCCGATAGAGGTCTGAATGAGCTTTACGAAAGTATCGGCTTCGGATACAGTTAAGTTGATTCCCATTGATTCTAAAGAGGTATTGACATAACTATGTACATTGTACTGTGCCACGGGCATTTTGAAAGGCACCTGAATGATTTTATCAAAGAAACTCTTGCCCTTTTCTTCACCGATAAGTTCACCATATTTCTGCTTTACACCCTGAGAAACAACGGCATAGTCAATGGCAAGGATAAAGACGCAGTTATCGCAATCAAGGAAAAGCTTGAGAACCTCCAGAAGTTCCACAGCCTTGCCCGGATGCAATCTGTCAAGGTCATCAATAAAGATAACAACCCTATCCACACCACTATGCTCAATTTTGGCGTTAACGGCGGATTGAAACTGCTCTTTTAAATCATGGATAGCCTGAGGCATATCCATTTCCTCTGATTCGTTTTGAAAATTGTTGTTAATAGCTTCTGAGCTGGCATCTCCGATAAGTGCATTTGTAACCATAACACCACCTGTTTTAGCGCATTTAAGTATAAATCGGAGTGCTTTCTTAGCTCGTTCGTTTTTCGCTTTATCTTTGGTGTCAAGGTCTGTGATAAGCCTTGAAAGCAAAGATACTGTCAGGGTATCATCCATATTGAACTGAGAGTACTGCCAGGTGTTGAACCAGGAGGTAGCAACTTGATCCTTAATCTGCTCTTTAATCATATTCATCATGGATGTTTTACCTGAACCCCAGTCGCCCTGAATGGCGATTGTCATAGGTGTGTTACATTCTGTGATGAAAGAGCAAAGACCATCGATATAGGGTTTCACATCAAATATATCAGCTTTTAATGTTTCTACAGGTTTGTCAGTGAATCCGTTCATTTTTATCCTCCTTTATTTGCCAAGTTCAAAATAGAATTCTTTGATTTTATCTTCTGTTATAAAGTCTGAATTTTCAAACATAGAGTATGAGAATAACTCTTTAATTACTGTTACAGGAGTGCATTGTCCGTTCAGTATATCGACAAGCTTTTCGTATTTAGTTTTGTAGGATTCGTAGCAGGACACACCCTTGCTGTTTTCAAAGTCGCCTATTCCTTTGTCAAAAAGAATTGCGCCGAGATATATGTCAGCATCCTTGCGGACAAAGGAAACCAAAGGGTCGTATGTAACAGGACCTTTATCTATAAAATTATTAACTCCGATAAAATGTGAGATCATCTGCTTGATACCCTCAAGATAGCAGGGCTCATCGCTCTCGATGTTGAAAACCCGGACAGCGACTTTCTTTTCTTTGTTATCTTTTTTGATAGTCTTTTCTACTGTTTTAGCTTTTGTGTGGGTAATCCCTAATGATGACCAGTTACTTTCGTAGATAGAATTTGAGATTTTGTTGTCAAGATATGCGGCAGAAATTTCAAGTTTATCATCTGTTCTCTCCATATACTCCGAGAATTTGGATTCAAGAAAGAGAATAACAGGATTGCCTGAATCGGCATATCTGCCTACTAAAGTAACATCCATATTTGACGGATTCTTTATAACAGGATTCTTGAACTCAAATCGTGAATGGATAAAAATACAATCTCTGCCGTTGATAGTCAGTTTCAGAGGATGCTTATCAGTTACATTGTAAAAGAACAGCAAGGCACACAGAGCAGAGGAATGGAGCGTTGAAATTCTTGTGATTTCATTACCGCTACCGCCACAGCTCTGGTGAAATTTCTCTTTGAATAAATCCTTATCGGTAATCTCAAATAGCTCAATCAGCCTGCTACTGCAAATGTTTTCGCAAGTTGTAGATGTGTTGGAAAAGGAGTACGAGTTTATGCTATTACCATTAGTGGTTACAACAGGAAACTCGGACTTTAGGTTTCCCCACATAGTTTCATAGAGGTATCTGCTTTTCTTTGTCATATTCGTTGTATTTATCATATCATAACCTCCTTCAAATTCATTATATCACTTGATATTCTTACATACAACATAAAATGAGTTTACATTATTTCATAATAAATATATCACACCATCTGTACCATAAACAGTGCAGTCAAAATCTGATCTGCAGTAAACAATGAAATAAGCAAAAGAAAAAGCACTGAAGTGATTAAATCACTTCAGTGCTTTTTGGTGGGAACAACAGGGCAAAGCCTTGCAAAGCAAGTCTTTCACCTTTGGCGACCCAATGCTTTCGCATTCGGTACCCGCCTGCGGGCTTCACAGCTAAAAACAGTTCACCGAATTGTTTTCTTTACGCTGCTCACCTTCCTCAAGGTTCGAGCCCTTGATTGATATAAAAATAAGAGCCCCGAAAAATTCGGAACTCTTATTTTGGTGGGAACAACAGGGCTCGAACCTGTGACCCTCTGCTTGTAAGGCAGATG
>JAZRMA010000021.1:0-1670 GCA_045647135.1 Ruminococcus sp.
CCCTTGAATGCAAAACTAAACCACAACTGAAATCTCGCCTAATTACACAAACTCTGTTTTTGACCCCAAATTTGACTTTTTAAAAGGTGTATTTCTTATCCAATAGTGCTATAATTAGCTCATTCCAGACAAAATGTAATCACATTTGTACATAGCAAACAGGCGACTGGCTATACCTTATGCAAAAGTAAATGCGACCCGCCTTTTAAACCCTATTGACAAATCGATTACTATCTGCATATAAAATCTAATTTACAAGTTGAACTTAAACAGGTCTGGCATTAAGTGGACTTCATCTGGCGGGATGAGGTCCATTTTTAATAGTTGCCACAACAGTATAAAATCCTCATTCTCTTCATCTTCAAGTAACAACTCATAAGGACTTCTATTTCCAAGCCCTGGTCTCTTCGTACTGTTGATATGATTCATTAACAAAGTCATATCTTCTTGCGTATAAGGATTTAAGCTCTTCTTCTTAGGTATTGCATATCTTATATATTCGTGATTTTTCTCGATATGCGGTTTCTGCCAAGATGACATCGGATCGCAGTAATATAAATGCGTTCTGTATTCATATGTTTCTGTCAACTCCAGCTTATCAACCTTTTTAAATTCACTACCATTATCTGTCAGCATATATGGAAACAGTCTTTGAAAAGTTTCCAGCCCCAAACCTATTTCCAAATAATCGAAAACTCTTTTTACAGATGCTGCTGTACCATCTGGCATAAGAAACAGTAACATCACACTATTCTTTCTAAATATCATTGTGAGTAAGCGTTTCCCTTTCTCCCTGACGCCTTTTACTGTATCCATTTCAACAATTAAGTCATCATCTACAAACTTCATAAGAAGTTCAAAATCTTCATAGGTTCTGCACTGACGGTATTCTTGATTCGCAAAACCTTCTGAAATACCTTTTTTATTCTGTCTTCGTTGCTTATAAGATGTTTTTCTTCTCAGATCAATGTTTTTTATGGTTAATTCCCCTGCGTCGATATAGTTGTAAAGACTTCTAAGTGATACCGGCATTTCTTTTTCATGCTCAGCATAAATGTGTGTTAAAGGTTGCCCCTTACGTACCAGTTTTGTGATAAGTTCATCAAGTATCTTTTTATCATTTTCATCTATGCGTATGCCCTGTCTGCTTTCTGACCTGCGTCTTTTGACCGCAGCATCAGCATATTTTGCTGTATAAATGTATTTATCTTTCCAGCAAATTCTCTTTTGATGGCAGGTATTACATACATATGGTACAGATTCCCATTTGTTACATTTAACAGAGACATATCTTTCACAATAATCATGACAATTCCTTGCTTTGCATAGGCGACACCGATAGTTACAGAAATCATCCTCACCACATATATGTTGTACTGCACACTGCCTGGCAAATTTACAATCATTTCCTCCAGGATAATTACCATGTATAAATGTACGGTTTTCTTTTACCTCATGAGCAATTGTTGATGGGTGTCTGTTCAATCGCTTGGCAATCGTCTTAAAAGATTCCTTTCTCTCAATACCAACTTCTATTGCAAGTCGATCTGATAATGTCATTTGTGATTGTTTGCTATAGTAATTCATATCTGCTCCTTCCAGCAGATAGCAATCGATAAGGCCACTATAACACATCTTTATCCAGACCTCGTTGCAAGAGTAAACTAGAC
>JAZRMA010000022.1:0-1943 GCA_045647135.1 Ruminococcus sp.
AGAAGGCAAGTACCTCTCCAACAGAAAGAACGTTATCGTTCCTGCTCTTAACGAGCTTGCATATGTTCCTGCAGCAGAGGCTTGCCACGTAAACGGCACTCTCGAGTACTGGTTCTGCCCTGAGTGTGAGACAGTATTTGCTGACGCAGCTGCTACACAGGTAACAAACAGAAAGAATCTTACAGTTGAAGCTGACTGTGACCTCATCCACGTTGATGCTGTTAAGGCAACTTGCACAGAGAACGGTGCTAACGAGTACTGGTACTGTGAGGAGTGCGATGCAGTATTTGCTGATGCTGAGGGTACACAGCGTACAAACAGAAAGAACCTCACAATCCCCGCTGCAGGCCACGACTACAAGGATGGCGTATGCTCCGTATGCGGCGATGGTGCTGAGGATAAGAAGCCTGAGGCTCCTGTAACTGGCGATAACATGATCTTCATCGTAATCGCTCTTACAGTTGCTCTCTTCGCTGGCGCTGCTATCGTAATCTTCAGACGTAAGAGATTCAACTAATCAGTTGATTAAATAGCTTACTAAAATAAGAGGACAGCTTCGGCTGTCCGCTTTCTTTATTATATATAGGTATAAAAAAATCCCCCGAGTTATTGCACAAGTCCAGTAAAAACGGACAATAGAAAAAAGTCCCCCTTTATGGTAGAATTAAGAAACTACCGTAAAGGGGGATTTTGTATGGCAAGAGAGTACAGACATGTAAAACATTATGAAGAAAAGATAATAGAACTGAAAGAAAAGGGTTTAACCAAAAGAGAAATAGGAGAGAGATTAGGAATAAGCATTGATCAAGTAAAAGGGGTATTGCAGAGGAAAAGACGAAGGGAAGAAAAAGAAGCCCACGGAATAATGCCCAAAAGGAAAGGCAGGCCACCAAAGAATTACATCGTGAGCGAAAATACGAAAGTTGCAGAGCTAAAATATATCCTTGCACGCAAAGAAGCGAAGATAAAGAGTTTAGAAATGGAAAATGAATTGATGCGGGATTTTCTCTCGCTCACCGAAAGGAAGTGAGAACAAGTGTAAAATATATGGTGATTTATCGACACCGCGACAAGTATTCCGTCAGCGAAATGTGCCGATTTTTCGGTGTGTCAAGAAGCGGATACTATGGATATGTGTCACGAATGGGTAAGCCTGCATGGGATCTGCCGTTGGCTGAAAAGATCCGAGAATGCCAGGACGAATGCGGTAAAACTTACGGTTACCGCAGAGTTCATACATGGTTGGAGAGAAAAGGTATCTACCGCAATCCTAAGACAGTTCTGCGAGTAATGCAGAAATACGGGTTGCTATCAATAATCAGAAGAAAGAAATATCGTAATTACGGTGAATATCTGCATAAGTATCCTAATCTGCTCAACAGAGATTTCACGGCCGATAGACCTAATCAAAAATGGGTTACGGATATTTCATATGTACACACAAAGCAAGGCGTATTGTATCTGTCCGTCATCAGAGATCTGTACGATAACAGTATCATTGCCTACAAGACCGGTACCAAGCAGAATGTAAATCTTGTTTTGAGCACGATCAGAGAAGCAAAGAAAAGAGAGAAGGTCACTGCAGAGTTGCAGCTCCACAGTGACCAAGGCTTTCAATACACTTCACACGGGTATTTTAAGCTAACTCAAGAATACAACATTACGCCTTCAATGTCAAGACGTGGTAATCCATATGACAATGCAATGGCTGAAAATTTCTTTTCAATTCTCAAGACTGAGTGTATTTATCGGGTCAAGCTGCAGACCTATGAGGTGGCTCGCCTCCTCATAGGTCAATACATCCATTTCTACAACAATCAACGTATTCAACTTAAAACAAAACTGACTCCGTTGGAATTTCGGAGCCAGTATGTTGCTTAATATTTAATATTTCCTACCATAGGGGTGCTTTTTGTTCTGTCCGCACAATTTGGGGCAGTCCA
>JAZRMA010000023.1:0-1521 GCA_045647135.1 Ruminococcus sp.
TCTTTTGTCACATAAATTCGCTTTATAATGGCATTTGCAATCTCTCTTTTTCGTTCAAAAGAGAGCTCATTAAACTTCTCGAAATCACATATAACTTTTTCTTGTGTCGATGAATTGTTATTGCTTAATCTCTGGATATCAGCTTCTATTCGTTTCTTTTCAGTTTCCAATTCTTCAACATTTTGATTTATGTATTTCATAACCGTTGCACTTGCATCTTTAACACCTTTGACTATTTCAAGAATCTCTTCGTCAATTTCAGCAATTCTTAATTTCAGTTCTTCAATTCTGTGGTCAGATTGCAAATCAACTTTCTGTTCAATCTCTTTATATGCTGACAACTTTTCTTTCATCTTTTCGTAAATAGCATTTTCGAATTCATCTGAATGAATTGTTCCAGCACCACTACACAATTTGTCATTCATTTTCCGTGAGCATAAGAAGTAACTTACATTCTTTGCTTCATAGGTTTTCTTAACAATTGCATAGCCACAGTTACCACATTTAATAAGACCTGCAAGCCAAGTGTTCTTCGCTTTAGGGTTACGCTTGATTTGTTGTTGAGCTAATGCTCTTTCACGACAAGCAATCCACAAATCAGAATCAATGAAACCTTCGTGAGGTGCAATAACCAGAACTGCATTTGATAAATCTGTTTGCTTACTTGTGTCTTTATCTCCTCTGTATAAATAACAACCGTTTGTACCGATAAAATCTTCAGGCGGATTTATAATTTTTGTACCCTTTGATTTATAGAAATTATATATATTCATATCGGCTTTTACATAAATGGGATTCTTGATAAAATCCTGTACTCTTGCACGTGTTACTACTCTTTTTCTTACTGATGAAGCTGGCATATTACGAACAGCTTCTGCAATATCGTAACAAGAGTTATTCACACTTGAATACATTTCATAGATCTTTTTAACTACTTCTACCTCTTCAGGAATCTGTTCATACATTGCAGTTTTAATTCCGTCTATGGTTACATCAACTCTTTTAAATCCCATTGGTACAGGTCCACCCATATAAAAACCTTTTTGTGAACGTGCTATGTAGTTATCACGAACACGTTGCTGAGTAGTTTCTCTCTCAAGCTGAGCAAAGGTAATACAGATATTAAGCATTGCTCTACCCATAGGTGTACTTGTATCAAATCTTTCGGTTGCCGAAGAGAACTCGACTTTTAATTTACTGAAGGTATCCATCATAGTTGAGAAGTCAAGGATACTTCTGCTGATTCTGTCAAGCTTATAAACTATAACTTTTGTGATACCTTTTTTACCCGATTTAATATCCTTCATCATTTTCTGGAACTCGGGACGGTTGGTATCTTTACCGCTAAAACCTTTATCCTTATATACTACATATTCCTCACCACGTGCTTCATACTCACACATTTCAATCTGAGATTCGATTGAAATACTGTCTTCTTTTTCTACCGATTGTCTGGCATAAATTGCTATCATAGATTAATCACCTTTCTATGACACACTAAGCCAAACACACAATACCTTA
>JAZRMA010000024.1:0-1648 GCA_045647135.1 Ruminococcus sp.
GATCCGACTTCTTGTTGGACGGTACAGCTGTATACAAATGAAAATCATGTCACCGAAAAATTCCGCATGTAGAGTTGATTTATATGTCGATATTCTTTTGGCATAAAAAACACCCTCCTATGGTTTTTCTTATTATACCGTGCACAAGTCCGTTAAAAACGGACAATTGAAAAAAACACCCTCCTATGGTAGAATAAAAACATCTACCATAGGAGGATTTTTTATGCCCAGACAATACCGCCACATTGAACAATATACAGAAGAGATACTGCGGTTAAAATCAGAAGGCAAAACGAGAGCAGAAATAGGAGCAAAGCTGGGCTTCAGCGAAGAGCAAATCCATAATTTCATCTCTCGTCATAACAATAAGCAACGTAAACTTGCCGCAGGAATTGTCCTTAAGAAGAAAGGCAGACCTACAAAAGATTGCCCCGTGACCGAAAATGACAAGCTTGCCGATCTGCGCTACAAGCTTGCCCGGAAAGATGCCAGGATCAAGCAATTAGAGATGGAGAACGAATTGATGCGGGATTTTCTCTCGCTCACAGAAAGGAAGTGAGAACAAGCGTAAAATACATGGTAATTTACCGTCATAAGGAGAAATATTCGATTAGCGAGATGTGCCGGTTCTTCGAGGTATCAAGAAGCGGCTACTATGACTATGTTAAAAGAATGGCCGTTCCGGCTTGGGATCTGCCGCTTGCAGAGAAGATCAAGGAATGCCAGGATAAATGCGGAAAGACATACGGCTATCGCCGCGTACATATTTGGCTGGAGCGAAACGGCATACATAAAAACCCGAAAACCGTTCTGCGAGTAATGCAAAAGTACAATTTGCTGTCGGTAATCAGAAGACGCAGATTCTACAAATACGGAGAGTACTTACACAAATACGATAATCTTTGGAAGCAGGACTTCCAAGCAGATCGACCTAATCAAAAATGGGCAACTGATATTTCATATATCCATACGAAGCAAGGTGTGCTGTATCTTTCGATTATCAGAGATTTGTATGACAATAGCATAGTCGCATACAAGACCGGTACTCAGCAAACGGTAAATTTGGTTTTGGATACCATAAGAGCAGCTAAAAGAAAAGAGAGGGTCACTGCAGAGCTGCAACTCCACAGTGACCAAGGCTTTCAATATACCTCACACGGATATTTTAAGCTAACACAAGCATACCACATTACGCCGTCAATGTCAAGTAAGGGAAATCCTTATGACAACGCAATGGCGGAAAATTTCTTCTCTATCCTTAAAACAGAATGCATTTATCGCACGAAGTTGAAAACCTACGAGGAGGCTCGCCTCCTCATAGGTGAGTACATTCGCTTCTACAACAACGATCGTATCCAAATCAAAACAAAACTGACCCCGCTTGAAAAACGAAGTCAGTTTGTCGCTTAAAATCTAATATTGCCTACCACAGGGGTGTTTTTGTGCTGTCCGTATAATTTGGAGCACAACAAAAACGGGGGGTATTTCATTTTCGGGCATAGCCCTAAACACTACTGGCTACGCACAAGTGCGTTTTAGATTGGCCTGCCAGCCATGCAATTGTTACTTGCCACCCGTAAACGGGTTCGCTCTAAATTTATCATACCAAGTCGGATCGTAGCCATGTCGTTCTGTGAGCCAAGGAGTT
>JAZRMA010000025.1:0-43108 GCA_045647135.1 Ruminococcus sp.
TCCTTAATCCCAAAATCTCATTCTCGTATTCTTGTATGTGTCGGTATTCTCTTGGCATACAAAATCCCCCTATGGTAGTTTTCTTAATTCTACCATAGGGGGCTCTTCTTTTCTATTGTCCGTTTTTTACGGACCTGTGCAGTTTGGTGGGGCGTTTTTATAGTTACATGCAAATGCTTTAAATATAAATTTCACAAACAACTATGGAAAAGTTCCCTTGGTGTGTCTAATAAAGTGAAAGGAGGTAACCGCCTTTGTCGACAAAAAACAAAACTATACAATTTGATAATCTTTATCGGGAAAATGCCGAAAGTATACTTCGACTTTGCTATTTATATCTAAAAGACCATTCTCTTGCCGAAGATGCCACACAAGAAACTTTCATCAAAGCATACCGAAAACTTAGTTCATTCAACCACAAATCATCAATAAACACTTGGCTTTCTTCAATTGCTATAAACACCTGTAAAAACATAATGAGAAAAAAAGATTTTAACAACCCCATATCTTTAGACGAAATCTCAGAACTTACTGATACACAGTATACCGACAAAGACATCTCAATATCTCTTAGTCTTGCTGTGAAAAATCTGCCTTTAGATTTAAGAACGGTTATACTGCTTAGATATTATCGTGACTTAAGTATAAAAGATATTGTCAAAATCACAAAGTCACCTGAAACTACAGTAAACTATAAATTGCTGAAAGCCAAAGAAATTCTGAAAAACACACTAAAGGAGGACATTATTTATGATTAACTTTAAAGAAACTCTAAACAAAGAACTTAACCACATTACCACTGCTCAATCCAGCAGTCAGATAATCTCAAAATCCAGACAAAAAAAGCCACGGATATCATATATCCCACGTTTTGCCGCTGCAGCAATTGTTCTTATACTATTATTCGGTATATGCTTTACCCCATCCAATCCTAACAACCCATCAAATAATGGATTTATTATTACCGCAGGTGCAAAGGAACTTTCCAGTGATGATTTTGCCGTTATAAACAGCGATGAATCTAACTATATCAAATTCAATTTTAATTACATTTTAAACGAAAAAGCTCATTCTACAGACATCACAAAGAAATATCTTTTCTATTCATTCGAAAAAACTCTTGATCTTAAAGTTGTAGGCGAAGATATTGATACTATCACCTATAAAATCAATAAAGGCTCTTTAAGTGCATACAACTACACCCCGACTGACGACGGCGGCTCTATAACGCAAATTAAGAACACCTATAGCAAATCATCTACTAAGTTTACCATAAACTATGACGAACAGGACAATTGGACTTTTGCAATTAACCCTTCTCATCCTAATGATGATTTTTATTACCGCAACACTAATTATTTCGTATTAGCAGATACAGGCGAAGTGACAACATACAAGGAACTCAAAACCGAAGAAACCCCTGACCCTATTGCCTACGGATACAAAGATGACAGCGCTCCTCTTGCAACCTTAGAAGAAATTGAAAAGCTCCAAGCATATATATACGCAGACGATATGACCGGCTTTTACAATTATCAAAACTCTATTTTCAAAAGACTTATAGATGAAATTACAATTGATGTGACTGTCACCAAGTACGACGGCTCAACAGAAACAAAGAAACTTCAGCTTTACTATACTCCCATAGAAGTAAAGTCTTCCGATTCAGCAAACGCCAATCATAGTTACACACTTTCAAACGGCACTGTAAGCGCAAAAATCATAGTCGAATAAAATTATACTTCCTTCATAAAAGCCCCTTGTCTCCCTCTGATGAGGGAGGTGGCAAAATCGTAAGATTTTGACGGAAGGAGAGAGAATTCCGAATAAGTAACAAATTCAAACTACCCCTCAGTCACCTTAGGTGACAGCTCCCCTGACAAGGGGAGCCACGGATTATCTTTTACAGATAAAAAAGCGACTTAAACTTCGTTGTTTAAGTCGCTTTCTTTTATCTGTTAATATTAACTTACGCAAGAATCAAATTTGCAATATACTCCGAAAACTCCGGATTTTTTACCATTATGGGACCTGTAACCTGTGTGCCGAAAAAGTTACGTTCTCTTATACCATCCTCTGTGCACTGAAGACTTCCTGCCATAACCTCAACTTTGAAGAGAGGATTTTTTATTCCCTCCACCTTACTGCACTTGTTTATATAACCAATAAAAGTTTTGTCGCAAAGCTTTGATGTAAGCTTTACATCACCTGAGTAGCGGTTTTTCTTCTGCTCCTCTACTGTAAAGTCAAAGACATTAAGTCCCTCTACATCCTCATCTGAAGCTGTGTGAATACTCTTGCCGAGCATCTCGTAGGAGTTGCCTGTAAAGAGCATTACTGTGTCATTTTCAAAGGCTGATTTTAGGCTCTCGCCAAACTGCTTCAAATGTTTAAGGCAAGCATCTCTGGAAAGCTCTGTACCTGCACCGCAGTAGATAAAATCGTACTGTGTAAAGTCAATGTCTGTATCTGTGATGGTTTTGCGATCACACACTACCTCTACGCCTCTATTTTTAAGCACTCGCTCAATCATTCGGATGTTACCGTTTTCGCCGTAGAGGTTCATAATATCATAGTATAAGTAAAGTATCTTTGCCATTATGCTTTACCTCCCTCTGTAAGCTCTAAAAGCTTGTGTTTATCGGAGAAGCAGGTGATAACATAAATAAAGCCATCCCCCGATTTAAGGTACTCTGCCGCCTCGGGAATATCCTTAAAGCACTTAATAATATTATCGTCGATGTTTGTAAACGAGAAGCGGGTCTTTAAATCCTCAACATACTTACCTGCAAGTACAATCTCTTTTACATTCTCAGATTTGAGCATCTCAAAATCAATATCCCAAAGCCAAGAGGTCTCGTAGGTATCATACTTACGGCTGATAGCATCCACGATAATCATTACAGACGAGCCACGCTTATCCGCCTTTGCAACTCGGATTGACTGGTCATAAGAGATTGAATTTTCGTGCTTTGACACAAGCAGTGTGCCTTCTCTTTGACCCAGTTTAAAGTCCACTATTCTGCCGGATGCTAAATCATAATTTGAAAGTGCTTTTGCGGCTGTATCTAAAGGAACCCCTGCAATATCTGCCGCCGCAAAGGCCGCAAGAGTATTGTAACAATGGTATATTGAAGAGAAAGAAATCTCGATTTTATACTTGCCGTTGACAACAACATAGCCTTCTTCAAGGCTTGCGTCTGTTATTGTCCATACTGTATCGTTGCGTTTATGTCCGCAGTTTTTACACTCGTACTTTCCGATGTGGTTATAGTGGTAATACTCGTACTCCATAGGAGCTTTACAGCAAGGGCAGTACTTACCGTCGTGATAAACAGAGGTGTTTTCTTCTTCGTCAAAAGAAAGCTTGTCTGCGCCGAAATAACGCACCTTGTCCCTACCTTTGCCGAATTTGGAAACAAGAGGATCATCGGCATTGAGGATAAGCTCCATACTATCGTCCATACACTCGGAAATTACGTCGTAAACCCACTCAGGATGTCCGTTTCTTGTGAGCTGGTCGCGATAAAGGTTGGTGATAATAAGATGATTTGGCTTAAAATGCTTGAAGGTATGACGGGCAAAACGCTCGTCAGACTCCATAATTACAATATCGCTCTTAACCTTACCACCGAGACTGCAGGAAGAAAGCAGAAAAGTGGTAACGCCCTCTATCTGATTTGAGCCTTCTTTGTTGTATGCAACCTTAAGCCCTGCGCTTTTGAGCACATGAGCAATCATCTCTAAAGTTGAAGTTTTGCCGTTACTGCCTGTTACGGCAATAACCTTTGAGGGCAGTTTAATATACTTTAAAATATCGGAAAAAAACTTGAGAGTTATCTGACCGGGCAAACTGCTTCCCCTGCCCATAAGCTTTGCAACAAAGCGGATACATTTGCACATTAAAACGGCAAAAAATACTTTTATTTTCTTCATATACTCACCTGAATTTATTTTATTACGATTACTATAATACACCAATAAGCAGAATATTACAAGGAATATATCACTCAAAAAGCTGGGGATTCATCCTTGAATAGTGGAAAATGTACTGCTGGGCAATTCCTGCGTATTCTCCAAAAAACGTTGGCTCTGTATCGGGGAATAAGGCACTCATTGCACGTTTCATCCACACATCCATGGGAAAAGCTTCTGTTCTGTGCAGACCATAAAGAAGCACACAATCTGCCACCTTCGAGCCTACACCCACAATGGTCATAAGTTTTTTCTTTGCATCTTCAAATGAAAGTTTACTCAAACTTTCCAAAGAGACCTCACCCGAGTGAACCTTCTTTGCGGCATCGAGGATATATCTGTTTCGAAACCCTGCACGCAGGGGCTTTAAATCTTCTTCTGTAAGGTTTGCAAGTTTTTCTGCTGTAGGAAAAGAATATTCCCCGCTCGGAAGTTTTTCTCCAAAAGTCTCGCAGAGCCTCTGCACAATTCCCTCAATACGTTTTATGTTGTTATTCTGGGAAATAATAAAGGATATAAGAGCCTCAAAAGGCTCCTGACGGAGAATATGTATGCCCGGTGCAAACTTTGCCGCCTTAGAGAGCACAGGGTGCTTTTTGCTTAAATTTTCTTTCAGAGCCACATAGTCAAACTCCAGGTCAAAATAATCCTTCCAGATTCCTTCAAAATCCTGAACGTCTGCACCCTCAATAATAAGCTCACTACCCTTTGTACTGACGATTACAGTTCTACCAAAGGCAGTACCTTTAAAGCTTCCGTCTGCCAGTTCTCTCCAGCGAAAGCTCTGACCACAGCAAAGAGTATCCCGAAGGGACATATCTCCTGCGGTTTTAACAATAATCTTATTATCCTCAATCTTATATTCCATATTATCGTCCACCCAAAATAAATTCATATTTATGATAGCATATTTTTTAAAGATATGCTATGATATAAATAGAAAAAACTTGGAAAACAGGTGTTAGAATGAAAGAAACGATTTGTACCATACCCATAAATGACCTTTGGGCAGAGAAAAAGGGTTGCCCTTTCTGCCGAATGTACGATATGCTGGAGGAGCAGTACTCTGAATTCATTACAGGTGCCGCTATGATGGACCCCGAAACAAGAGTACAGACCAACGAAAAAGGCTTTTGCGAAAGGCACTTCCGCAAAATTTCCCAGGTTGGCAAGCGACTTCCCAATGCACTCATTCTGCAGACTCACCTGCAAAAAATCTACGACGACTATTTCTCGGGGAAAACTCACTGCAAACCCGACAAAAAATCTCTGCAAAGCCTTGATGATATGCTACACACCTGCTATGTATGCGACAGAATAAAACACGATACAGAGCATTTTCTGCGTACTGTATTCAAGGAGTGGGAGATAAATCCCGAATTCCGAAAGCTTTACAGCGAGCAGGAGTTCATCTGCCTTGACCATTACAGAATGGTGAGCGAAGCAAGTATTAAAGGAGTATCGGGCAAGGTGCTTGCCGACTTCCACGAAGCCACCGCAAACCTTGTAAAAAAACACCTTGAAACTCTTATTGCCGACACCACCCACTTTTGCAATATGTTCGACTACCGCAACCGTGATGCAGACTGGGGAAACAGTAAAGACGCAATCGAGAGGGATTTACAGTTTTTAGCAAAAATCACCCCTCCCGCTGAAGAGGAAAAAACAGAAGAATAAATGTAAATTTACAAAAGTAAAACCCGACTGAGAAAATCAGTCGGGTTTTACTATTTATATTGAGTAATCTTAATTAAACTCTGAGTAGTCTGCAAATTGTTTATAGACTTTTATTTCCTGCGTTTCAGCTTTGTAGATACCGAGTCCCATAAAGGTGTTATTCTGGGATTTTATGCGGTATATGCCGCCGTCTGCCAGGGTTTCTGGCTTTTTGCGTATGCGGTTAACGTCAAGTGCTCCGCCGTTTGCAAAGCGTTTTGCCTGAGCGTCGGATAGAAAAAATTCCTCGTATCTTACAAAAAGGCTCTCTGTGGAAAGGAGTGCCTTTTCTACTTCGTCATTTTCGGACAAGACTCTCAGCTCGTCGAGGGTATAAGCCTCATCGATAGAAAATCCGCAGGCACTGTCTCTTACAAGAGATGTCATACATCCGCCAATGCAGAATTTCTTTGCAATATCGTCGATAAGAGTGCGGATATATGTACCCTTGGAGCAGGAAACTCGGAGTTTTCCGCTCTGACTCTCCTCGTCAAAATCAAGAAGCTCAAGGGAATACACCGTAATTTTTCTCGGCTTTCGCTCCACCTCTATGCCTTTTCGGGCTAAATCGTAGAGTCTTTGACCGTTCACCTGCACCGCAGAAAACATAGGGGGAATCTGCTCTATCTCGCCTGTAAATTCGGAAAATACAGAGATGAATTCTTCTTTTTTAACCGAGGTTTTCTCCTCGCTTTGCACCTGACCCCAAACATCAAGGGTATCGGTAGCCTTGCCAAGCACAAACTCGGCAATATAGGATTTGTCGTGATTGGGCAGGATGTCCTGAGCTTTTGCCGCTCTGCCCAAAAGCACGGGAAGTACTCCCGTAGCATTAGGGTCAAGGGTTCCGCAATGTCCGATTTTACGCTCGTTACAGATTTTTCGCATTACCGCAACCACATCAAAAGAGGTAAAATCCTCCGGCTTGTTTACAACAATTACACCATTCATAATACTTTTTCTGCCGCTTTAATAAGCTTTTCCTTTGCTTCTTCCAATGTGCCTTCTACTGTGCAACCTGCAGCAGCATTATGTCCGCCACCTCCGAAACGGGCACAGAATTCTGCCGCATCGACGCCTTCGTTTGTGCGAACAGAAACCTTGAATATGCCCTCTTCTTTTTCTTTCATAGTGATGCCAAGGAGCACACCCTCAATCTGTCTGGGAATGGAAGCAAGTCCTTCCAACTCTCCGTCAGGCACACCTGACTCAGACTGCATTTCGAGAGTTGTGTAGATAAGAGCACCCTTGCCATCGCAGAAATATTCAAGAGTTTTATATACCATTCGCTCAAGTCTGAGTTTTTCCTTTGACTTAAGTTCGAACATCACAGTGTTTATTTTATGCCAATCGGGAGTGAGCTCCATAAGCTCTGCGGCGATTCGCAGGGTTTCAGGAGTTGTGTTTGAATAGCGGAAGCAACCTGTATCGGTAGACACACCTGTGTAGATACAAGTCGCCATATCTGCGGTTAACGCAATCTCCATCGCCTTTGAGAGTCTGAATATTATCTCGCTGGCAGAGGCGGAGTCTGCATCCACAAACTTTTCCTTTGCCTCTATGCTGTTTATTCTGTGGTGGTCGATGCACAGGTCGATTATATTCTCGTACTCCGCCTGATTTTCACCCAGAAGCGAGGGTGCTGCCACATCAACGCTCACCACAAACTCACGCTCAAAGTCCTGCTCAATAACACCATTTTTAAGGAAATCATACTTCTGTGCCGGAGTGCCGCTTGTGATTACCCGAGCACATTTGCCCATAGACTGCAGCATAAGGCACAGCGCATAGGCACTGCCCAGAGTATCTCCATCGGGATAGTGGTGAGTGAGTATTTCGATATTGTCTTTTTCTCTGAGAATCTGTGCTACTGATAATAAATTCATCATAGGCTTTTAGGCCTCCTCTGATTCATTAGAGGGCTTTTTAGCATCTAAATCGTGGAGAATTTTAGAGATATTTGCGCTGTACTCGATAGAATCGGTAGCCTTGAAGATAAGCGAAGGCACATGGCGGATACTGAGTCTTCTTGCTAATTCCGAACGGATAAATCCTGCGGCGGATTTAAGACCCTTCACTGCCTCGTTTGCTCTTTCCATGCCCTCAATGGCACTGATATATACTGTGCAGTAGCTTAAATCGTTTGTAACCTCTACACGAATGATAGAGATAAACGCACCCTGTACTCTGGGGTCTTTAAGCTCACGAAAAATTGCTGTAAGCTCTCTCTTTATATCTTCTGTAGTTCTTGATAATTTATGATTAGCCAATTTATATTTCCTCCTTTTTAACTTACACCCACTATCATCCTTGCGACAGTGGGTGTAAAAACGGAAATCCTATTTATTATTTGCAAAAGCCGAAGTTATCAGTCTTCGCGGTATTCCTCTATGATATATGCCTCAAAGACATCGCCTTCCTTAAGGTCAGAGAATCTTTCAAGACCGATACCGCACTCGTAGCCTTCTGCAACTTCCTTAACAGAGTCCTTGAATCTCTGGAGAGATGCTACTGAGTCTTCTGCGATAATGATACCGTCACGAACAACACGGATAAGAGCATTACGGGTAATCTTACCATTCTTAACATAAGAACCTGCGATTGTACCAACACTCTTGATCTTGATAACGTTACGGCACTCTGCCCAACCGAGCTGAACTTCACGCTTCTTGGGAGCAAGCATACCCTTCATAGCAGCTTCAATCTCTTCGATACAGTCGTAGATGATTGTATACATTCTCATATCTACGCCGTCACGCTCTGCGTTTGTAGCGGCAACGGAGTCAGGACGAACATTGAAGCCTACAATAATAGCATTGGAAGCATTTGCAAGCATTACGTCAGACTCATTAACAGCACCAACACCGCAGTGAATAACTGCAACACGAACTTCTTCGTTGGAAAGTTTCTCAAGTGACTGTCTTACAGCCTCAACAGAGCCCTGTACATCAGCCTTAACAATAATCTTGAGTTCTTTGATTTCGCCCAGCTTCATCTGGTCGAAGAGGTTATCAAGGTTAACCTTTGTTCTGGAGTTGAAGAGTTCTTCCTTCTTCTTCTCTTTTCTCTGCTCAACAAGCTCTCTTGCCAGACGCTCGTCGGAAACAGCATTGAATACATCGCCGCCTTCAGGAACTTCTGCAAGACCTGTAATCTCAACAGGTACAGAAGGACCTGCCTCTGTTACCTTTTCGCCACGCTCGTTTGTCATAGCACGAACACGACCAACAGCTGTGCCCGCAACAACAATATCGCCAAGTCGGAGTGTACCGTTCTGAACGAGGATTGTTGCGATGGGACCTCTGCCCTTGTCAAGACGAGCCTCAACAACTGTACCCTTTGCAGCACGGTCAGGGTTAGCCTTGAGTTCTTTCATATCAGCAACGAGAGTTACCATCTCAAGAAGATCGTCGATGCCCATACCTGTCTTTGCAGAAATAGGAATACAAGGTGTGTCACCGCCCCACTCCTCAGGGATAATCTCGTGCTCTGTAAGCTGCTGCATAACTCTCTCGGGGTTAGCCGCAATCTTATCCATCTTATTGATAGCAACGATAACAGAAACACCCGCTGCTTTTGCATGGTTGATAGCCTCGATTGTCTGGGGCATAATACCATCGTCTGCTGCAACAACAAGGATTGCAATATCTGTTACCTGTGCACCTCTTGCACGCATAGTTGTGAAAGCTTCGTGACCGGGTGTATCAAGGAAGGTAATCTCGCGACCCTCAACATCTACTCTGTAAGCACCGATGTGCTGAGTGATACCGCCTGCCTCGGAAGCAGTAACGTTTGCATGACGAATATAGTCAAGGAGTGATGTCTTACCGTGGTCAACGTGACCCATAACAACAACGATGGGTGCACGGTCTCTGAGGTTCTCGTCGTTATCCTCGCTGTCGTCGATGATACGCTCCTCGATTGTAACAACGATTTCCTTCTCTACTTTTGCGTGGAACTCCATAGCAATAAGAGAAGCTGTATCAAAATCAACAGTATCGTTGATTGTTACCATCATACCCATAAGGAATGCCTTGGTGATAACCTCTTTAGCAGTAGCCTTAAGTCTGAGTGCAAGTTCCTGAATTGTAATCTCATCGGGAACCTTGATTGTAAGGGGCTTTGCCTTTCTCTCTTGTGCAATACGGTCAATTCTCTGCTGCTCTGTCTCGCGCTTACCTGAGCGATGCTTACCTTTTTGCTGTGAACGCTGACGAAGCTTCTGCTTCTGAGTAGACATATTGTTATCGGAACGACCCTTGTCGTAAGCCATACGGTCGTATTTTTCGTTATAACGCTCAACATCAACGTAGCCTGCTCTGGTATCTACAACCTTGCCTTCGCCACGCTTTGACTTGATTGCTCCTGTAGAAACCTCTACTGACTCTTCCTTCTTTGCAGGAGCATTGTTCTGTGCAGGCTTTTTCTGAGCTTGTGTATTGTTCTGCGCAGACTTCTGAACTTTATTCTTAGGCTCTTCCTTCTTATCGTCTGCATTCTTGGTCTCTTCTTTGGGAGCAACATCTTCCTTTACAGGAGTTTCTGTTTTCTCATCGATAACTTTATCTCTTACAGCAAAGTAAGAATTCAGATTTTCCATTGAATTCTGCTGAGTGAAATAATCAAAAACAACATTGAGTTCGTCTTCCTCAAGAGTTGTCATGGACTTTTTAACGCTGCCGCAGTATTTTTCTACAACATCGGAAACCGCTTTGCTCTGAACACCAAGATCCTTGGCTATCTCATGTACTTTATATTTCATATAGTATCCTCCTTTTTCTGCTCTGCCTTTATAAGCTCCATAAACTTATCTGCAAAGCCTTTGTCTGTAACCGCAAGTATTGCACAAGTCTTACCAAGACTAAAGCTTATTTCGTCTTTTGTGCGTCCTATCTGAAAACAGGGCACCTTGCTTTCCTCGATAACGGGCTTTATTTTTTTTAGCGTATTCTGTGAAATATCAGAAGCGATAAGTATAAGCAATGCCTTGTCGGTCTCTACGGATTCCTTTACGGGATCATTACCGATGACAATTTTTCCTGCACGACGGCAAATACCCATAAAGGATAAGAGTCGGTCATTCATTTTGTCTCAGTTCCTCCTCCATAGAATCGTAAACTTCTGAAGGGATCTGACAACTGAGTGCTCTTTCAAAGCCTCTTGTTTTTCTTGCCGCATTGAAACAATCTATACTTCTGCAAACATATGCGCCTCTGCCGGATTTTTTGGAGGTTAAATCCAAACTAACCTGACCTTGTTCCAAAACCTCGCCCTGTTCGTTTGTAACATCGGGAGCTTTAACCACACGGATAAGTTCCATTTTGGGCTTCATTTCTTTACAGCCGGTGCATTTTCTCATAGGTACTTTTCTCTGCTTCATAAAATGTCCCTCCTTTTATATATATTAACGACTGAATATTCAGGAAAATATCAGTCCTCAGTGTCTTCGCCAAAGAAACCGCTCTCGGGACGGATGTCAATCTTCCAACCTGTGAGCTTAGCTGCGAGTCTTGCGTTCTGACCCTTGTTACCAATGGCAAGAGAAAGCTGACCATCGGGAACTGTTACCTTACAGCTCTTGGAGCCATCCTCGCTGAGCTCAACCTTAACTACGGTTGCAGGAGCAAGGGAAGCTGCAATATACTTCTCGGGATCTTCGTCATAAACGATAATGTCAATCTTCTCACCGCAAAGCTCTTCAACGATTGTGTTAACACGAGCACCTCTTGTACCGATACAAGAACCAACTGCATCGATTTCGGGATCGTTGGAGATAACAGCCATCTTTGTTCTTGAGCCTGCCTCACGGGAAATTGACTTAATTTCTACAATACCATCAAAGATTTCGGGAACTTCTGTTTCGAACATCTTTCTTACAAAATCGGGATGTGTACGGGAGATGATAGCCTTAGGACCTCTGTCACCAACCTTAACATCAACAACATATACCTTAACATTGTCACCCTCGTGGAGTTCCTCGTCGCCAATCTGCTCTGTCTTGGGAAGAACTGCCTCCGCTTTGCCAAACTTAAGAGTTGCATTACCTGTTTTGGGGTCAATTCTCTCAACAGTGGCTGTTAGAATTTCCTTATACTTAGACTGAAACTCTCTGAGCACCTGACCCTTTTCGCCGTCACGGATACCGCCGTGGATAACGTTCTTGGAAGCGCTTACAGCAATTCTGCCGAACTTTCTGGGATCAAGGGATATTCCAATCTCCTTGCCTACTGCTGCACGCTTGCTGATAATCTTTGCATCCTCAAGGGAAATCTCTGTTGCTTCGTTCTCCACCTCTGCAACAACCATCTTGATAAGTTTAACTGTAAATGTGTTCTTTTCTGCATCCATAACGATTTCTACATTCTCGTTAGCATAAAGATTCTTACAAGCAACAACAATTGCTCTCTTAATCTGATCAATCATATACTCTACGGGAATACCCTTTTCTTTTTCCAGAAGAGCAAGTGCCTCGAATAATTCCTTGTTAACCATTTTTATTAACCATTCCTTTCCTTACTGTATATAAATTTATTGCTTACTTAGTTATAATCACAAATCAAAATCGTCCAGTTTAATCCAAGCAGCATCTTTTTTATTGATTGTCACCTGATTTTCACCGGAGTGATCTGTTATGGTAACCGTTTCTTTGTCGTGAGAAGAAAGAACACCCTTGAAATCTCTACCCAAAACTTCCATAGGACGAATAAGATGCACCATAATATCTGCACCGATAAAGCGGTCAAAATGCTCCATTCTTACAAGCTCACGCTCTATACCGGGAGAGCTTACCTCAAGAATATATGCATCCTTTATGGGATCGTTTTTCTCTAAAGGTTCATCAAGTGCTCGGGAAACCGCCTCGCAGTCCTCAATAGAAATACCTTCTTCTTTGTCGATGAAAATTCTCAGATACCATTCGGCGCCTTCTTTAACATATCTGACATCCCAGATATTTACACCGCACTCTTGTGCCACAGGCTCAGCAATAGCTCTGACCGTTTCACACACTGTGCTACCCTTCGATTTATTGTCTTTTGCCAAAATTATCCCTCCATAACAAGTGAGGAGCGGGCCTTTCGACCCACTCCTTACCTTAATACGATATTCAAGCATAATTAGTATAACACACAAGTTTTAAAAATACAAGTGTTTTACTGAGTTTTGGCTATATTGCCCTGCATTGAGGCTTATTTATAGAAGCTATCTATAAGGCTTGCCACAAATTTCTGAATCTGGGTAGCATCTTTTACGTTATATCTGCCGTCAAGAGTGGTATCTGCCAGGTGTTCTGTTGCTTTATCAAACTCTGCAAGAGAAGCACAAACCTTCTGAATATGGGTAGCGTCCTTAACATTTACAAAGCCGTCTGAGTTCACATCGCCAAGAACATTTACAAGCCAGTATTTGTCGCCTTCTTTGTATGTATTCTCCTGGTAATTCATACCCATTACTATGTCGCCTGTTGCAACTTCCTTCAAAAGACCGAATTTGAACTGAACGCCATTGTCATTACAGTAATCATATCCTTTGGAATAGATACTTGCATAGATTGCAAAATCCTCTGCGCACACATACTCATCGCCGGAAGATACAAAGCCGAATGCACACTCATCAATTGTTGCAACTTCATCAGGAAGACAAACACTGCCGATAGCGGTACAATCAACAAATGCGTATTTGCCGATATGGGTACTGTCAGCTTTAAAGTAAACGCTCTCAAGAGCAGTACAGCCTTCAAAAGCATAGTCGGAAATCAACGAAACCTCTGATGCGAGAGTAACAGTTTTAATCTCCTCGTTACCTCTGAATGCATCTGTGCCGATAGTTTTAACTACCGCCCCTGAAAGTGTTGCAGGAATAGTAACATCCACTCTGCCGGGACATTCATATGCTGTAATCACGGCATCGCCTTTTTCGTCGATTTCAAAACCTATAAAGTCAAACCCGTAATCCTTTGCGTATTTGTGAGCAAAAGAGTCCCTTGCTCCATAAATAGTTACATCTTTACACATAGAAAAAGCAAAAGGAGAAATGCTTGTTACAGAAGGAGGGATTACGATGTTTTTTATAGATTCGCAATTCATAAACACTCTCTCGTTAATATTCTTAACTCCCTCAGAGAAATAAACCGTTGTAAGATTATCACATCCACGGAAAGCCTGGAACTCAAGAGACTCAACATTCGCAGGAATATTAATCTCTTCCAGCGAATCACAATCCCAGAACACATTTACACCGATACCTGTAAGAGCATCTGAAAGATTTATATACTTAAGAGAGGTACATCCATAAAAAGCACGGAGCCCAATCTTTTCAACCTTCTCACCCATTTTAATAGTTTCAAGAGCTTTACATCTGTTAAATGCATCCTGACCTATAGCGGTAACATTCTCGGGAATTAAAACTTCTTTAAGGCTTGAGCATCTGTTAAACAAGCTATCCTCAATGATTGTGATATTGTTTGATAAGGTAACACTCTCAAGATTTACACATCCGTAAAATACCGAGCCGCCAAGAGAGGTACAGGTATCGGGGATAACCAGCGACTTTATGCCACTTTCTTTAAAAGCTGTGCCACCTATAGTCTCAATGCTGTTGCCTATATTAATCTCCTCAAGCTTACCGCACAATCTGAACGCTGCGGTTCCTATTGATTTTATTTCACTTGTTATATTAACTGTTTCAAGGTTTTCACAACCATCAAAAGCAAATCCCTCGATATATTTCAAAGTCTCGGGCAAGTCTACCGATACAATATCCGTATTAAATCTGAAAGCAGACTGACCGATTGCAGTTACCTTGCATCCGCCAATCTCTGCAGGAACAACAACCTCGTCAGCGGAGCTAATGCTGTTATAAGCAATTACCTTTGCTGTTTTAGTGTCGGTATTTGTTGAATAAACAACTCCGTTTTCTGTAATTTTAGCTGCGCTTACAGAGCCCATAGTCATACAAATGCAACTGATTATAAGCATAATCGCGAGTACTAAAGACAGACATTTCCGTAAACTTCTCATTTTATCTTCTCCTTATAAACATAATAAACTATTATTCATTATTTTACATTTTACAACAAATATTTTGTATTTTCAAGAGGGTGAAACACAACAATATCAATTATATTCGATTCTATTGTTCTAAATAAAATTTGCACAACAAAAACGCCGCCTCTCTGAAAAGAGAAGCGGCGTATCCGTCAGTCAGTTTTCTGGTTGTGTAGATTCACAGAATAAATTACTCAGCAATGTATGCGTACATGAAGTACTTGTAGCCGAGGGGGCTTACAAATGCGCCTTCGATGCTCTCGTCACACATAAACTGATCTGTGTAGTAGTAAATGGGGCAAATTGCGCCTGTGGACATAAGGATATCCTCTGCCTGGTGCATAAGTGCAAATCTCTCAGCGGGATCTTTGCTTGCCTTTACCTGAGCGATAATCTTGTCATAGGACTCTGCCCATGTAAGATTATCCTGGCCGTTGTAAGAGTAGCCTGCATATGTTGCATGAGCATCCTTACCAAACTGGCAGTCATTGTTACCGGACTCTGTGATCCACATATCGAGGAAGGAGATAGGATCGTTGTAGTCGGAGAGCCAACCGTTACGAGCGAAGGAATAGTCGCCAGCCTTACGTGTGTCAAGGAATGTACCCCACTCCTGAACCTCGATCTTCATATCGATGCCATAGAGTGCATACTGACCCTGCATATAAGTAGCGAGCTGCTCGTGACCTGTACCCTCGTTTGTGATGTACTTAAGTGTGGGGAAGCCGGAAACTGTACCATCATCGGAAACACTGAACTTACCGGAAGACTTAGCAACAGCCTTGAGAAGCTCAATAGCCTCGTTACAGTTAGCCTCGTAATCTTCAACATTTACGCTGAAGTAGCCTGCACCACCGTTAGCGGTTGCCATAAACTCTGTAACACCGTCTGCATCGGAGAGACCCATGGGAACGAATGTGTTAGCAGGCTTCTGGTCAGCCTTACCAATTTCTTCGCAGATGTAGTTTCTCTCGAGGAGGAGACCAAGAGCCTTACGGATGGAAACTTTCTCTGTCTCTGTGAATGCATCAAATGTGGGATCGTTAACATTGAAAGATACATAGTAAGTACCAAGCTGGCCTGTTACTTTGTACTCTGTGGGATAATCTGCCTTGATTGTATCGATCTGATCGTTGGGAACAGAGTCGATGAAGAGGTAGTCGCCGCTCTTGTAGTTTACATAGAGAGAGTTGTCGTCCTCGTTGAAGGGCCATACAATCTTCTTTGTTGCAACTGCATCAGCGTTGTGATAGTTGTCGTTCTTAACCATAACCATCTGGCCCTGTGTAAACTCAGTTACCTTGTAAGGACCATTACCGATGTATGTTTCTGCCTTTGTAGCCCAAGCAGTGTTACCGTCAACTACATCCTTCTTAACAGGCATGTATGTGGGGAATGCAAGAAGCTCAAAGAAATAAGGAACATCGTTCTTGAGAACGATTGTGATGGACTTGCCATCCTCAGAAGCTGTAACATTAAGCTGACCCTCGCCTGCTGCAGCTGCTTCGTAACCATCGATTACATCGAACATGTAGCCGTAGTCTGCTGCTGTCTCGGGAGCAACTGCTCTGTTCCAAGCCCAAACGAAGTCTGCTGCTGTAAGTGCAGAACCATCGGACCACTTAAGGTCATCTTTAAGCTCGAATGTGTACTGATACATACCATCTTCTCTAGCTTCTACTGTGGGAAGCTCTTTTGCGCAGTCAGGAACGAGCTTGAGAGCACCGTTTACAGTCTGCTCATAGCCAACAAGGCCGGAGAAAGCATGGATAACATAAGTTGCACCGTCAACTGCGGAGTTGAGTGCGGGGTCGATTGTGTCGGGATAAGGACCAACACAGATTGTCATAGACTCTGCAACATTACCGTTAATAGCGGGTCTTGTAACAACCTCATCGTCGGAAGCACCAAAGTAATTGCCATCGTTGAGATTAGCCTTTGTGCCTGTTGTAGCGGTGTCATCGCCAGACTTGGGTGAACAGCCTGCAAGAGCAAGGCAGAGCACCATAACAAGTGCAAGAATTAACGCAAGTGTCTTTTTCATGGAAATTCCTCCTGTCAAATTTTGTGTTTTATCTGCAACCAGACAAAACCGAACTGAATATAAATCAAGTTTATTGATTTTAAATTAATTTACTAAAATCCGTATTTTTCTTTATAAACAGAGAATACATTACAGATTCCAGCAAGCACAAAGATGCTCAGGTGCGATTTCCTTAAGAGGAGGCAGCTCCTGTGCACACTTTTCTGTTGCTCTGGGGCAACGGGTTCTGAAGGGACAGCCTGAAGGCATATTGAGGGGAGAAGGTACGTCGCCCTCAAGCACGATACGCTTGTGATTCTTTGCGTAATCGGGATCAGGAATGGGAACTGCAGAAAGAAGAGAAATGGAGTAGGGATGTGTGGGATGGTTATAAATCTCGTTAGCGGGACCCATCTCAACAATATGACCCAGATACATAACTGCAATTCTGTCAGAAATATGCTTAACAACCAACAGGTCGTGAGCAATAAACAGATAAGTAAGACCCAGAGTTTCCTGAAGTTCTTCGAACATATTGATAATCTGTGCCTGAATTGAAACGTCAAGAGCTGAAACAGGCTCGTCACAGATTATGCACTTGGGATTAACAGCAAGAGCTCTTGCAATGCCGATTCTCTGACGCTGACCGCCGGAAAATTCGTGGGCATAACGGGAAGCATGCTCTGTATTAAGACCAACAATCTTAAGGAGCTCCTTGATTCTTTCGTCTCTTTCTGCCTTGGTTTTGTAAAGTTTGTGAATATCAAGAGGCTCACCGATAATATCGGCAACTGTCATTCTGGGGTCAAGAGATGAGTAGGGATCCTGGAAAACCATCTGAACCTTTTTACGCATCTCGTTAACAGCTTTTTTGCCCTTGATAAGCTGACCGTCATAGTAAACCTCGCCGGAAGTAGGCTCATAAAGATGAAGTATACTTCTGCCGACGGTTGTCTTACCGCAACCGGATTCGCCTACAAGACCGAGTGTTTCGCCTTCTTTAATAGCAAAAGAAACACCATCTACAGCCTTGAGCTTTTTGCTTGAGAAAAGTCCGCTGGGAATGTTGAAGTGCTGTTTTAAGTCGCGGACTTCAAGTAAATACTTATTCTCATCACTCATCAGCTTTCATCTCCTCCGGATTATTGTAGAGAGACTCAATCTCCTGAGTAGTCATTCTGCCGGCATCAAGCACTTCTTTAACATGATTCCAGCAACGTACATAATGACTGCCACCCTCGCAAATAAGGGCAGGATTGGTCTCAAGGCACACCTTCATAGCTGCATCGCAACGAGGTGCAAAGGGACAGCCTGCAGGCAGGTTAAGCAGGTCAACTGCAGAACCGCCGATGGGCTGAAGTTTAGTATGCTCATCGCTTACTGTGGGAATAGAACGCATAAGTCCCAGTGTGTACTCATGCTTGGGATTGTAGAAAATTTCTTCAGCAGTACCTTTCTCGCAAACCTGACCTGCATACATAACGATAACCTCGTCACACATTTCTGCAACAACACCAAGATCGTGAGTAATAAGGATAATTGCCATACCCAGCTGCTTCTGAAGATCCTTCATCAGATCAAGAATCTGTGCCTGAATTGTAACATCAAGAGCAGTTGTGGGCTCGTCAGCAATGAGAATGTCAGGCTCACAAGCAAGAGCCATAGCAATCATAACACGCTGACGCATACCACCTGAAAACTGGTGGGGATACTGTTTTATACGTCTCTCAGGCTCGTTAACACCAACAAGACGGAGCATTTCAATTGCTCTTTCTTTAGCCTGAGCATGATTTCTGTTTGTGTGAAGCATAATCGCTTCGATAAGCTGATTTCCGATTGTGAATACGGGATTAAGGCTTGTCATAGGATCCTGGAAGATGATAGAGATTTTGTTACCTCTGATCTTTGCCATACCCTTTTCCTTAATTCCAACAAGTTCCTCGTCCTCAAGTTTAATGCTTCCGCCTACAATCTTACCTGCACTTGCAAGAATCTGCAGAACAGAATAAGCGGATACACTCTTACCTGAACCGGACTCACCAACAATACCCAGAGTCTTGCCTCTTTCAACCTCGTAAGAAATACCGTTTACTGCTTTAACCTCGCCTGCAGGTGTAAAGAAGGAAGTTCTAAGGTCTTTAACTGATAATAAGCTCATTATGTTTCCTCCTTACTTTTTCTGCTTGGGGTCGAACGCATCTCTGAGACCGTCACCGAAAAGGTTAAGGCTGAGAACGATAACGCAAATAACTAATGCAGGAACGAGCAGTCTGTATGCCTGCTCGGGATCTACTATCATATAACCGAGATTCTCATTAGCAAGAGAACCAAGAGAAGGCATGGGGATAGATACACCAAGACCTAAGAAGCTCAGGAAGCTTTCTGTAAAGATAGCATTGGGAATCTGGAGTGCTGTTGAAATAACAATAACACTGATACAGTTGGGAAGCAGGTGTTTTCTGATAATTCTTGCAGGCTTTGCACCAAGTGCCTTTGCTGTAAGAACAAATTCCTGCTGCTTGATTGTAAGAATCTGACCACGAATGAGTCGTGCCATAGATACCCAGTAAAGAAGAGCAAATACAATAAAGATACTGATCATACCTGTACCCAGCTTTGCAAGGAAGGTACCTTCTATCATAGGCTCAAGAGTACGGTTGAAAACAACCGAGAAAAGAACAACCATCAGCATATCGGGCAAGGAGTAGATGATATCAACAAATCTCATCATAACAAGGTCAACCTTGCCGCCGAAGTAACCCGAAACGGATCCGTAAAGTGTACCGATAATAAGAACAATAATAGAAGCAAACAAACCAACAGAAAGAGAAATTCTTGTACCGTAAACTACACGGATAAAGTAATCTCGTCCTAAGGAGTCAGTACCTAAGATGTGAGGAAATACTTTTTCGCCTTTTTCAATCATCTTAAGCTCTGTTTTGCTGTATTCCATAGGCTGAAGGTTGTTGTAGGTAGCATCCGGAACCTTACCTCTTTCAGCAACGCTGAGCTGCTGATCATAAGAATAGGGATATACCATAGGAATAATAATAACTGCTAAAATAATAAGAATAAGGAGAAAAGCACATGTAATTGCTACCTTGTTCTTCCAGAGGCGTCTAAGACCGTCGCGGAAAAAGGTAACGCTTTCTCTTTCAACTATCTGCTGCTCTTTTTCTGCAGAAGAAGCTTTCTCCCACTTAGAAATATCCAGCTGAAAACTCATAGGATTTTTCACAGGAAGACTTGTATCAACTTTTTTACTCATTTTTACACAGACCTCCTTAAGACAAATCTACTCTGGGATCGAATATCTTATAGAGAATATCCGACAGAAGCATCATAACAACAACAAGGATTGCAAGGAAAATAGTTGTACCCATTACCATTGAATAATCACGGTTCTGAATACTGGAAACAAAGTACTTACCAAGGCCGGGAACTGCAAAGATTTTCTCTACAACAAGTGAACCTGTAATGATAAATGCGATCATAGGACCGGCGTATGTGATTACGGGAGTAACTGCGTTACGAAGTGCATGCTTGAAGAGTACCTTTGTACCGGAAACACCCTTAGCCTTAGCGGTACGGATATAATCCTGACCCAGAACATCCAGCATACTGGAACGGGTAAGACGAATAACATAAGCCATAGGATAGAGCATAAGGGAAATAATAGGCAGAACAAGACCACCGGCTGACTGTCCGTTGGGAGGTAACAACTGAAGTTCTATACAGAACAGCCACAACAGAATCGTCGCCACAATAAACGATGGCATAGCTACCAGAGCGGTTGAAACAACCATGATAATTCTATCTATAATCTTATTGTGATAAACTGCTGCCAATGAGCCGAAAATCATACCCAATACAAGAGCACATCCGGCTGCAATAAGACCTGTTTTTGCACTGACAGAAAAACCTTCAAAGATTACGTCTGTAACCTCTCTGCCATCAAGCTTCATAGAAGGACCAAAATCAAAGGTTAATGCACCCTTGAGATAATTTACATACTGTTCACCAAGAGGTTTGTCCAGACCGAACTTGGCATTAAGAGCTGCCAGAGTCTCGGGTTTAACGGCTTTTTCACTCTGGAAAGGTCCGCCGGGAATAAAGTTCATAATAAAGAAAGTAATAGTAATAACCAAAGCAATGGTAACTATTGCGAGCAACACTCTCTTTAAAAGATAAAACAGAAATTTTTTGTCCATACGCTATCGTTCCTTGTTAATTTATTTCACAGGGCACACCTGTGCACAATTTTATTCATACATTATACTAAAGAATGGCCCTTAATGGATTGAATTACGAGATAATCGTTTTGGAAACGATATTATTTTCGGGCAAATTTTAACAAAATCCTCTTCACTAAACAAAAATGATACAAGCAAATTGACATAAATCGAATAAAAAACACGATATTTTGTAACACGCTAAATAAATTATCACTAAGTCTTGTTATCTTCCCTGCATCATTTTAATAAAGCTTAAATTTCAGGCTCTTTTTGTCGCATAATTCTCAGAGGGAATAAAACAACTCCGACCCTTTAAAAGAGTCGGAGTTAAGTTATTACTTATCTTTTTTTGCCGAAGCCCTGTCAGTCAAATCAATTTCTGCGGGGACGACGGTTGTCTCTGCCGCCTTTGTTATCTCTGCGGGGTCTGTCAGCATTTACATCGTTTTCAGGTGTAAGTCCGTCAACCTCGATGAGCACATCTCTGCGAGAAAGGTTGAGTCTGCCCTTATCATCAATCTCCATAACCTTAACGCGAATAACATCACCAACATTAACAACATCTGTTACCTTATCAGTACGCTTAACGTCGAGCTGAGAAATGTGAACAAGACCTTCTTTACCGGGAGCAATCTCAACGAATGCACCAAAGTCCATAATGCGTGTTACTTTACCGAGGTACATTGCACCGGGCTCGGGATCAATAGCAATAGTCTCAACAATAGAAAGAGCTCTGCGGCACTTCTCGATGTCGATACCGGAAACGAATACCTGACCGTTCTCGCCATCTTCCTCAATGTCAATCTTAACCTCGCACTGAGCCTGAATCTCTTTGATAACCTTGCCGCCCTTACCGATAACCTCGGAAATCTTGTCAGCAGGAATTGTTGTTGTAAGCATCTTGGGAGCATACTTGGAAAGCTCTGCTCTGGGAGCCTCGATAGCCTTGAGCATAATCTCGTCGAGAATGTAATTTCTTGCAACGTGAGTCTTCTCAAGAGCCTCTTTTACCATCTCAGGTGTAAGACCGGAGATCTTGAGGTCCATCTGGATAGCTGTGATACCGTCGTGTGTACCTGCTACCTTAAAGTCCATATCGCCGAAGAAGTCCTCAACACCCTGAATGTCAACCATTGTCATCCAGCGGTCACCCTCTGTGATAAGACCACAGGAGATACCTGCAACGGGAGCCTTGATGGGAACACCTGCATCCATAAGAGCCAGTGTGGAGCCGCAAACAGAACCCTGAGATGTGGAACCGTTAGAGGAAAGAACCTCGGATACAAGTCTGATGGAATAGGGGAACTCCTCAACAGGAGGAATTACGGGAACGAGAGCTCTCTCTGCAAGAGCACCGTGACCGATTTCTCTTCTGCCGGGGCCTCTGCTGGGTCTTGTCTCACCAACAGAGTAGCTGGGGAAGTTGTAGTGGTGCATATAACGCTTGGTCTCTTCCTCGTCGATACCGTCAAGAAGCTGACCCTCAGCAACTGTACCAAGAGTTGCAATTGTAAGAACCTGAGTCTGACCACGGGTGAAAAGACCTGAGCCGTGAACTCTGGGAAGCACTGCTACCTCAGAAGCAAGAGGTCTGATATCGTTCATACCTCTGCCGTCAACACGCTTCTGCTCGTCAAGGAGCCAGCGGCGAACGATGTACTTCTGTACTTTGTAGAGACACTCGTCGATCTTACCCTGTGCATCGGGATAAATTTCGTCAAATTTTGCGTGAACAGCCTCGTAGATGGGCTGGAGTCTTGCGTCGCGAACAGTCTTATCGTCTGTATCCATAGCAACCTTGATATCTGCCTCGGAGAACTCCTTGATTGCCTGGAACATCTCTTCGTCGGGCTCGTTGGAGGGGTAAGAGAATTTCTCTTTACCGATCTCTGCCTGAATACCCTTGATGAACTCGATGAGCTGCTGGTTAGCCTCGTGGCCTGCCATAATAGCGTTGTACATAACCTCGTCGCTTACGCAGTTAGCACCTGCTTCAATCATAGCAATGCGACTGTCTGTGGAAGCAACTGTTGTTGCCATCTCGGACTTTTCTCTCTGCTCAAGTGTGGGGTTGATAACATATTCGCCGTCAACATAACCTACAGAAACACCGGAGATAGGACCATTCCAGGGAATATCGGAGATGGAGATAGCAATAGATGTACCTACCATTGCAACGATTTCGGGCTGACAGTCGGGATCTACAGCCATAACTGTACATACAACGGAAACATCGTTTCTCATATCCTTGGGGAAGAGAGGACGGATGGGTCTGTCGATAACACGGCTTGTAAGGATAGCCTTCTCGGAAGGTCTGCCCTCACGCTTTAAGAAGCTGCCGGGGATTTTGCCTACGGAATAGAGCTTCTCTTCGAAGTCTACGGAAAGAGGGAAGAAATCGATACCCTCTCTGGGCTTTGCTGCACCTGTAACTGCAACATGAACTACAGTCTCACCGTAGTGAACAAGACAAGCACCATTTGCAAGCTGGGTTGTCTTACCTGTTTCAACAACAAGGGGTCTGCCTGCGAACTCGGTTTCAAACACTTTGTAGTTGTCGAATGTCATAACTTTGTTTGCCATAATTTTTCCTCCTGTAAAAATAAAATATATTTCACAGGGCTTTACGCCTATTTAGCAATAAAACCAACCGTCACCCACACGAAGAAGATAAAATCTCAACGCAGGGAAACAATTCGTTTTAGTGCTAAACTGAAGCAATAAAAACCCTGTAATAAACGGAATATAGGGCAAACGGCGTATTCTGCCGTCTGCCCCTCTGCTTTTTGGAATTATTTACGAATACCAAGTCTTGCAATGATAGAACGATATCTCTCAATGTCAACCTTTGTGAGATATGCGAGAAGAGCTCTTCTCTGACCTACCATCTGAAGAAGGCCTCTACGGCTGTGATGATCCTTCTTGTGCTCCTTGAGGTGCTCGGTGAGATCGTTGATTCTCTTTGTAAGGAGAGCGATCTGAACCTCGGGAGAACCTGTGTCACCCTCGTGGAGAGCATACTCGTTGATAATAGCAATCTTTTCTTCTTTAAGCATTGTGTAAACCACCTTTTTTAAATATTACCCTCAAACACAGAAAAAGGACGGTGAATCCGCTTTGCGGCATACTCCTAAACCCGTGTAAGGGGCCAAACACAGACATTATAGCACAAGGTTTTCTAAATGTAAAGTGTTTTATTACGCTTTTGCTATATATTTTCGTGCAAAGCTACTGAGCTTTGCAAGCATTATCAGTCTACCTCTTCAAACACATTTTTGAGTTTTGCCTTCTGATCGGGAGTCAGAGTTCTCATCCACGCAACAAAACCCCTCTCCTCTTTTGAGAGTGAATAAATCTTCTCGTCTATAAATTCAGGTAAATCTCCCTTAGAAAAATCTTCCTTATCTTTATCATCGTTTATCGGATCAGCAACAGAAAGCTTCATCCTGCCGTCCTCCTGAGGCAACAAGTACTCAACGGGAACATTAAAAACCTTCGAAATTTTGCTTATACTTTTCAGATCCGGCTCTGTGGCTCCGCTCTCATAATACGCATAGGTAGAACGATCTATATGCAACACATCCGCAACCTGCTGTTGAGTAAGCTCACAGCGCATACGAAAGTACTTCAGAACTATGCCCAAATCCTTCGACATAACATCCACCCCATCGGCATACATTATTAAAATGTATGGTTTCTTATTACATTATGCCTGTGAATTTTTACCACTTCCACTTTTTGTGAAATACCTTCACGAAGGTTTTTGATTTTTTATTCTTCTCTTTTTCTTATTGAATTTCTTTTCTTTTTCATTTATAATATAGTGGTTATTAATTGCTGGTATAGCTCAGTCGGTAGAGCAGCTGATTCGTAATCAGCAGGTCGCGTGTTCAAGTCACGTTACCAGCTCCAAAATAAAAAGGTTGTATCTTTTTGCCAAAGATACAACCTTTTTATTTTCCATATTTTTATCATTCTCGTTTAAACTCTTTACGATTGTCGATAACCAACTTACAAAGTACTGCAATTGCAATAACGCTGAACACAACATATGCCCAACCCCAGACATTGAACTTATAGCTGTAAAAGCTACCTATGCTTTCGCACAGCCAGTCTACAATAAACTCAGGTATTTTAGCATATACAATCATATCTGCAAATTTTCTTACAGAGGAAACAGGCTCGTCCTTCAACGAAAGCAGCGTTGCTATATTCACAACAAAAAACAGCACTTGCGTAAAAAGAGCAAGGAGTGCATTGTGTGCTTTGAGCTCTTTTCCTCTGATTAAAGGTGCAACAAAAAGTGCAAAAGAAATTAAAACCAAAGTCAGACACATGGTCTGATAGGCTTCTGTGCCGAAGAAATCGATAACATTCATAAGTCTGAAATCGCCCTCTAAAACATCAACATCTTCGTAAGTTTTTTCTTCCTTTTCTTCGGAGAAAAATCTATTCACACCCTCATCTTCGGACTTTTCACCTTTAAGAAAATCCGAATACGAAGGAATCTTGTCTGCATACTGTGCGGGAACAGTTACCGTAACTCTTACAGTGGGCAAAAAGAACATAATAACGCAAAGAAGCTGAGCAAGCACCGCAACAATCCAAAGGGGCTTTTTGTTTTTTCTGCAAAGGGGAGTGCCCTTAAAAGCAGAAGGTTTTCCCTTTACATCCGATTCACTCTGAAGCTTTGCACCGCACACCATACAAAAGGATTTATCCTCCTCTGCCTGTGCACCGCAGTTTTTACATAAAAGGGACATACAAACCCCTCCCTAACAGAATTAAAATAATAATAACACAAATAAACAAAAATGTCATTACCCTCAGAGCTTTGAAGGTAATGACATTTAATTTTTTAGTTCACGCCGACGAAACATCAGCCTGAGCAATTATGTGCTACTGATTAAATCAGATAAGCTCCTTCTTCTTTGCAAGAATGTTTACAACGAGGAAATAGAGAGCAGCTGCACCTGTGAAGAGATAGAGCCAACCGCAGAAACCGATACCAATCTTGGAAACAAAGAACTCTGTTCTCTCAACATCACCGATCTTGAATGTGTAGAAAAGAACAGAAAGATACATTGTGGACTGGATAATGAACATTGCAATACCTGCTACGGGATTAACCTTATGCTTCATAAGAAGAGAAATAAGAATGTAACCAACCATAAGGAGACCGTAGATGATAAGGAGAACTGCAAAAATTCTAACGCCGGTGCCCTCGTACTTCTCGTTAAGGAAGCCCCAGCTATCTCTGTTTACGCTCTTAGGAGTATAAGCAGTTGCTTTAACTTTGTACATTGTTCTGAAAAGGGGAAGGAAGAAGAGAATGATTGTAAGTGCCTGGAAACCAAGTGTTACAATCCAATTGATAAACTCGTTACCCTTACCTGTGAGAATGCCTACAAAATCAAGGCCGCCTGCCTTTTTAACAGGAGCTGTTACGGGTGCTGCTACGGGCTGAGCGTCAGCTTTTGCACCACAGTTGCCGCAGAACATCAGATTATCGTCCATCTGTGCGCCGCATTTGCTACAAAATTTTGCCATAATAAAAACCTCCGTTTTTTAAAATTATATTTAACTGCTTTCTGACAGTTTAATATACCAATTAATAATTACTGCTTTTTGCCGCAGTAGATACAGAACTTTGCATCAGGTTCTATTTCTTTTGCACAGTATTTGCAAAGATTCTGTGCATTGGACTGAATCTGAGGCTCTTCTGCTTTAACCTCTTCGAGAGCAGGTGTACTTACCCTTGTACCACACACAATACAAAATGCGGAGTCTTCGGGAATATCTGCACCGCAGTTTACACACCTGGGAGCATCTGCAACAGGTGCGGGAGCGGGTGCTGCCGCTACAGGCTCGGGCATAGGAGCAGGAGCGGGTGCGGGAGTACTTACCTTTGTGCCACAGGTTGTACAGAATGCAGAGCCTTCGGGTATTACTGCACCACAGTTTACACACTTGGTGCCCACTGCAACAGGTGCGGGAGCAGGTGCTGCCGCTACAGGCTCGGGCATAGGAGCAGGAGCGGGTGCGGGAGTACCTACCTTTGTGCCACAGGTTGTACAGAACGCAGAGCCTTCAGGTACTACTGCACCACAGTTTACACACATGGTTCTCTGTACAGGTGCAGGAGCTGGTACAAAAGCACTTACCTTTGTTCCACAGGTAGTACAGAATGCGGAGCCTTCGGGAACATTTGCACCACAGTTTACACACTTAGCACCCTGTGCAACAGGAGCAGGAACAGGTGCAGGTGCAGGTACAGGCTCAGGTGCTATTCTTGTACCGCATACAGTACAAAATGCTGCTGTCTTGTAAACATCAGCACCACATCCCTTGCAGGAAATAATACCCCTGAGTTCTTTTATCTGCTGGGTAAAATCTGCAATTTTTGCCTTGCTGTTTTTGATTCCTGAAATCTGAGGCTGAAGAACATCATCTGCATCTTCACTATGTAGTTCAAAATAAGCTTTTCCCAAATCAAAATAAAACTTTTCAATATTCTGTTCTTCCAGAACAATCATTTTGCTCAGAATATCCAGTTTGCTTTTATCTTCTATGATTGCCATAAACTTCGGAACCTCCTATCAAAAAATCATTATATTACATAACAGTATATTTGAAACAAAAAGGGATTATCACATAATAGCACAAGCCCTACTTATTCACGCTATTATTTTAGTATATTGTATTATACTCCAAGTACCCTCAAATAATCAACAAAAGAAACAGATATGTAACTTTATTTGTACGAATAAGTCGAAAGTAAGCTCCCTCTTTTGTCAAAGTTACCAATACAACCTTTCTTTACAAAACACATTACGTATGATAAACTTTGTAACATACTATTTTCTTATACCTATATATAATGGGAGGACTTATGCTTAAATTTGACCCGAGAGAATGTATTTTTTATCATATATATCCCTTAGGTTTCTGCGATGCTCCAAAAGTCAACACATCGGAGCCTGTATCAAATCGAATAAAAACTGTAAAGGAATGGATTCCGCACCTTAAAGCACTTGGAATAAGCGCTCTGTATATCGGTCCTGTTTTTGAATCCGGTCGCCACGGATACGACACACACGACTATACCCTCATCGACTCCAGACTCGGCAGCAACGAGAATTTTACAGAAGTTTGCAACGCCCTCAGAGAAAACGGAATACATATTATCCTTGACGGCGTCTTCAACCATGTTGGCAGAGGATTCGGACCCTTTGAGGATGTGCTGAAAAACAGAGAAGCTTCACCTTACTGCGATTATTTTTCAAATCTTAGATTTGACAAAGACAACAAATATGGTGACAAACTCAGCTACGATTGCTGGGCAGGTCACGAAATGCTTGTTAAACTTAATCTTAGAAACGAAAAAGTAAAAAATATGCTTCTTGAGGCAGTAGAAATGTGGATAGATAAATTCCATATTTCAGGTCTGCGACTTGATGCCGCCGATTGCATTGATCCCGATTTCTTCCGCGAACTCAGAAAACGCACAAAAGCAAAGAAACCGGACTTCTGGCTTATGGGTGAGATAACAGATTCAGACGATTACCGCGAGTGGATGAACGACAAAATGCTCCACTCCATTACCAACTACGAAGCCTACACAGGATTCTACTCCAGCGTAAACACAAAGAATATGTCTGAGATTGCACGAATCCTCAATCGTCAGTTTGGCCCTTGCGGAATTTACAAAGACTATGTACTGTACAATTTCCTTGACAATCACGATGTAAATCGTATTGCAAGTACACTTAAATCTCGAAACAACCTTAAGAATCTTTACACCCTTATGTACACAATTCCGGGCACTCCTGCTATTTATTATGGAAGTGAATGGGCAATTGAAGGCAAAAAAGAGCACAAAAGCGATGCCGCTCTCCGACCTGCAATTGACGTAAAGAATCCTCAGATTATCGACCACTCCCTTATGGATCACCTGCAAAAGCTGGCAGAAATCCGTCAAAACTCCGCGGCTCTTAAGTTTGGCGAATTTGAAGAGATAGATGTTCAAAGTGAATCTTATATCTTTGCCCGCAAATCCAAGGAAGAATGCAAACTGATTTTTATAAACATTTCTTCCGACGCAAAGACACTTTGTGCAGATTACAACTCAAGACATTTTGAAATTACACTGTCCCCTTACTCTTCGCAAATCTTAAGCTGTTAAAACAAGGCCTGTTGAGCAAAAAACTCAACAGGCTTCTTTTTTATTCAATATAAAGTTCTTTTGTTGCAAACCGTTTTGCTTCTTCACTATCGTGAGTTATAAGTATAACCGCTCTGTTTTTAATGTAATCAAAAACTTTTTTTGCTGTTTCTTCTCTCAGTTCCTCGTCGAGTCCCGTAAAAGGCTCGTCAAGAAACACAATTTCTCCTTTACCCGCAAGGGTACGGGCAATTGCAAGACGGCGTTTCATACCTCCCGATAGCTCGTCGGGATACATATTTTCGCACTCTTCAAGAGAAACAAGCTCCAAAAGTCCCTTGACATCCGCCTGATTATTTACAAACAGAATATTTTCCTTTACGGTAAGCCAAGGAAGCAATCTGTCCTCCTGAAAAAGAAAACTGATTTTTCCCGATTTTTCTACCTCACCCTTATCTTTTTTTATAAGAGATGAAAGTATCATAAGCAGAGTGGTCTTTCCTGCCCCCGATGCACCCATAAGTGCAAGTACTTCTCCCTTTGAAACCGATAAATCCACACCCCTGAGTACAGAATTTTTGCCATAGGATTTATGAATATTCTCTGCTTTCAGGAATGTGTCACTATGCTCACAACGATGACTGTCATGAGCATCCTTTGACCTCAAGGGTATACGCAAGGATGTGCGTTTCAAAAAAGAAACGAGCACCCGCTCAAAAATAATGCTCAGAATAACAACCACTATCGTCCATGCAAATTTACCTTCCGAGTCAAGCATAACCTTAGCATCGTTAATCTGTTGACCCATAGAGTTTTGTGTAGAGCCTAATATCTCTGCAGCAATACCCGACTTCCAGGCAAGACCCAATGCTGTGGATGCACCTGCTATAAAATAAGGATACACCGACGGGAAATAGATATGAAAAAGCCTTTTAAACACACTTACAGAAAAGCACCTGGACATCTCCAAAAGCTTTTTGTCAGTATTCTTAATACCTTCGTAAGTATTTGCCCATATTATCGGAAAAACCATAAGCCCCACGATGAACAGCGGCACCTTCTGGTTTGTTACCCAAACAATAAGAATAATGGTAAGAGATGCTACGGGGGTAGCCCTTGCAATACTGATGAGCGGCTTTAAAAGCACATACAAAAATTTAGAAATGTATGTAACTACCGAAAGTAAAAGGCCAATTCCCACACCGCAAAGATAACCCAACAGAATTCTTTTGACCGAGTCACAGGTTATCTCCCAGAACTCCTTTGTAACAACAAGTTCTTTTACTTTAAGCCAGGTATTATAGGGTGAGGGCACAATTACATCCTTGCCGACACGATTATAAATAAGCTGCCATATAAGAATCCAAAAGGCAAAAACCCCCACGAAAATGGAGGCTTTTACAAGTATTTTCAGAATAATTTGTTTTGGTGTGAGTTTTTCTTTTACATCTTTAGTTTTCGATGTAATTATAGTAGAAATTTTCATCGGGGAGTGTTCCTCCTACGGATTTAGGATTCGCATCAAAGAGCACCTGCAGGTTTTCTTTTACAAGGCTCTTCATAGTATCGCCGGTGATAAATGTAATATAGCTTGTGGGAATTGCTTTCTTTGCAAGAGGTGCCTTGGGAATGATTCCTGCGTCAACAATCATCTGAGCCGCCTCGTCTGTTGCTGTATTGATAAAGTCTACGCTTTCTTTGTAATCATCAAGGAAATCGTTTACTGTACCGGGATAATTATCTACAAATTCGCTTCTTGCAACTACACAGCCCTGCACAAGTTTTGTGCCATACTTTGATTCCCAAACTTCTGTAAGATCCAGTGCAACTTTAAGGTCGGGATTCTGAGCAAGAGTTGATGTTACCTGAGGCTCGGGCAGGAGAACAATATCTGCCATACCGCTTGCTACAAGAGAAGCTACATCAGCGTGTTCTGTTCTGAACTCTACAAAAACATCCTCGCCTACTGTAAGACCGCTGTCTGTAAGAAGTTTATTGAGGATATATTCGGGAGTTGCACCCTGACCTGCTGTAACAATAGTCTTACCTCTTAAATCCTCGATAGAGTTAACCTCTACGCCGTTTGTTACAATATAAGTAACACCGAGTGTGTTAAGAGCAAGAATCTTAACTCCGCCCTTTGTTCTATTGTAAAGTACAGAAGCAAGGTTTACAGGACAAGCAGCAATATCAGCATCACCATTGATGAGAGCTGCTGTAATTTCTTCTGGAGCTGCTACAACCGTAAAGTTATAGTCGGGCTCATCGTCTTTTTTATCCTCGTCGATAAGCTGAGCCATACCCATACCTGTGGGTCCTTTAAGGGTATAAACATCAGCAACCTCGCCCTCGGGAAGTTCGGTGTCGTTATTAACAGGCTCGGTTACATCCGCTCCTGTGTTACCGGTTGCGACTGTTGTTGTCTTTGTGTCATCATTGGTATTTTCTGCACATCCTGCAAAGGACATCAGCATAAACACTGCAAGAATAAGTGAAATTACGGATACAAACTTTTTCATTTGTCATACCTCCTGTTGATTTTTCATACATATTATAGTATAATTTTCCTTATTAATTCGTTGCTATGGCAACCAAACTAAAAAAGCAGGACTTAACAAATGAAAAACTACTACGAGCTTCTAAAAAAAACTTCTCTCTTCGAGGGATTCTCCACCGTGGAAATTGAATATATCGAAAGCACACTTGAACTTTCTGTTACAAGCTTTGCAAAAGGCTCTGTTATTTTCAGTCAGGGTGATACGGTTGAGAAAGCGGGACTCCTCCTTGAAGGCACCATAAACGCCGAAAGCGTATCCTACTCGGGTGAACGCAGACTTATTCAGACACACACAAAAGGAAGCGTATTTGCTGATGTGCTTATGTCCTCCGCAAACCACCCCACTCCCGTAAGCGTTATTGCAAAAGAAGACTCAAAAGTGGTATTTATAGACTTCGAGAAACTGACAGCAAATGCTTGCAATCCCATATGCCGAAAAGCCCTTGCAAATATGCTACACGGAATAGCCCACAAATTCTGGCTTTTAAACCGAAAAATCGCATATCTTTCCTGCAAGTCTCTCCGCTCACGCATTGCAATGTTTTTACTCGACACACAAAAAGAGTTGAACCAAAGCACCTTTAGTGTGCCCTATAACAGAGAAGAACTCGCATCCCTGCTTGGTGCAAACCGTAGCGCACTCTCCCGCGAACTGTCGCGAATGCAAAGTGAAAAGATAATAAGCTATTACAAAAACTCTTTTAAGATAGAGGACATCCACTCCCTCAAAAACTGCTTATAACTCAGGTGAATTTATGATTATTGCAATTATTTTCATTATAAGTCTTATGCTTATTTTTCTGCTTATGGGAATTTACTGTAACAGAAATTTAAAGGCAAATATCTATAAAGTCTCATCAAAAAAACTCCCAAAAGAATTTGATGGCTTCAAAATTGCTCAGATTTCCGATCTGCACAACTGCGAACAAGGAAAATGCAACTTAAAGACTTTAGAGCTGTTAAAAAAAGCACAACCAAATATTATAGTTATTACGGGCGATATGATAGACAGCCGTCACACAAAGATAGATGTTGCCGTAGATTTTGCAAAAAACGCCGTAAAAATTGCACCCTGCTACTATGTTTGCGGAAACCACGAAGCACGAATGCCCGACGAATATGCTGTCCTGCTGAAAAAGCTCAAAAAAGCAGGAGTACACACAATGCAGAACGAGGTTATCACCATTAAGAAAAACAGTGATTCAATAGCCCTTATTGGTGCAGAAGACCCCTATGTGACAAGAAGAGAAACCGAAGAGCCAAACTCCGAGATTCTTTTAAAAACCCTAAAAGAACTTTTAAAACAAAATCATTCTGACTTTACTGTTTTACTCTGCCACAGACCTGAGCACATTAAGGTTTATGCAGAGAACAACATAGATTTAGCACTTACAGGGCACACCCACGGCGGACAGATTAAGCTCCCCTTTATCGGCGGTCTTTTTGCACCCAATCAGGGCTTTTTGCCTAAATATGACTCAGGCTTCTTCAAAGAAAAAGACACCACTCTTTTTATTAGCCGCGGAGTAGGAAACTCCCAATTCCCCGTAAGATTTTTGAACCCTCCCGAAATTCCTGTAATTGAACTTCATAAAATATAAAAAAGAAAGCGGACACATACAATGTATGTGTCCGCTTTCGTTATGAGGGGAAAACAGGAGTAGCTGTTTAGTTTTTGTAAACGTAATTATCGCTTACACATCATCTTTGGAAAACTCAATTCCTGCAACAAACTTCTGAATTGCAGTTGCATCTTTTACAGTTATATGGGTATCCGCGTCGAAATCTTCAATCACACCCCATAAATTATCGTTATAAAGCATAGGCACTTTAATACCTGCAAGCTTTTTCTGAATAAATGTAGCATCCTTTACGGTTATTGTTCCGTCCTTGTCTGCGTCACCTCTGATTCCGCCCTGCTTACCGAGATGCAAAAAGGCATTTTCAATACCTTCAACATTTGCCTCTACGGCTTCTTCCAAGGTGTAAAGCGTATCTGTTTCGGGAACATAAATATAATATCCGTGGCGGTAATCACTGTACCACTCATAAGAACCTACGACATAATTTCCATAGACATCAACAGGAGCAGCAGGAGCACCGGGGCCGTCTACCGCAAACACAAGTGCATAGTCGAGATCGTATGCAGAGACTGGTGAAGGACTACTATAGTAGGCATACTGCTCTCTGTAAAGATATGGTGGCTCCCAATCCAGATGTCCTTTTACAGGGTAGCCAAGTTTTTCGGCTACTTTATCTCGTATGTTATAAGGATCTTCCTCTGATCCTACAACACTTAAAAGACCATTTATTGAAATATCGCGATTTTCATAAGCATCTATTGCAGACATAACCTTGCCGTCTTTAAGGATATACAGTCCTGTGGGATTATCATCCGGGCCGATTACATAACCATAAGTAAAAACATACCCGCCGATTCGTTGCTGAGAACATACACAAGGATACATCGCACCCTTATTGGTTATTTCAGCTCGGAAAACAACAGCGTCCTCAACCTCGCCGTAAACCTCACATTCAATATAATCATCCTTTTCGGGTGTAAACTTTTTATATCGGGCAAAGGCATCCATACATTTATGGGTAAGATCCACATCCTCACCTGCTTCGTGCATCACAATGCCGTCAAGCTGAAAAGCCCCGTAGGCATTTGGAATCAAACCCTCATCAAAAGCATCTGCAAGGCTGTAAACCTCATCGTTTGTAGCAACATAAACACCCAGAGCATAGGGATAATAGGTTGCACTTGAGTGTACGCAATGTTTGCCGATAACCTCAAAGGTTTCCATATCTGCAGGTTCAACCCAGCTTGTAGCTGTAAAATATGTTACATCCATGTGATAATCATAGGTATCGATTATTCTCACATCGTCCGAAACGTTCATATCAAGTCGTTCTTTGCAGTAATCCCTAAACAGCACCTCCAGCTTATCCTCTTTTGCCGAAACAGGCACAGATAAACAGGAGCAAATCAGTATAACCGCAATCAAAAACGATAATATCTTCTTCATAAAATCACTCCTATCTTGTCTGTGCAAAATCGTAATTATTTATACTCAAGACCTGCAACATATTTCTGGATTGCAGTTGCGTCCTTAACATCAACCTCGCCGTCCATATTCATATCGGAAACTCTGTCACAAAAACTTCCGCTATCGTTTTCGTTAATACCTGCTAACTGCTCTCTGTCGTCAAAATTATCGATTCCCGCAAGACACTTCTGCACAAAGGTCGCATCCTTTACGGTTATCTTTTTGTCGCCGTCAGAGTCGCCTCGGATTTCTCCCAAGCCATAGTCAGTAAACACATCTTCTATACCTGCAAGATTCATATTCCATGCTTCGCGAAGAGTATAGACCTTATATACAGGAGCATCGGACAACGCAATAACATAATATCCCAAGCCATACGGAGAGTAAAGACTACCGGTTTCAACCATATATTTGTCACCAAATCCATCCGCGCAGGTGGCTCCTCTGATCATGTTACTACCCGCCGATACCAAAAGGTAATCGGGTTCATCTGCAGTTGCCTCATCATCTGTTACCATCGGATAGTGAGAATACAAGGGACAATAAAAATAATCGGTGTAATCTTCATCCCAGTATCTTATGCTTTCATAATTTTTGTAAAAATGCAAAGCATATATAAGTTCTTCGGAAGACAAATTGTTAACCGCATCGTCCGAAGGCACAAGTTCTGAACGATCGCGCACCTCAAAATTATACTCTACTTGCTCAAAAGAGCCTATTGCAAAGATGCTGCAATCCCCTGCATCCTTAAGAACTTTTAATTTCTTTGCCGTAGTTTTAACGGCAATCATCGGTCTTTGGTCAGAGTTAAGCACAAGTTCGTCTGCACTTGAATCAAAATATTTCTCAAAGAAAGCTTCGCCTGCAGAGAGCACTGCTTCGTGCTGAGATTCAATATATTTCTTGTACTCTGCAAGGAACATTTCTCCGTCCCTTACCAAATCCCAATCTGCTGTATCACAAAGGTAGTTAACCTCTACCCAGTAAGAAAACTCATAGGTAGCAAGATTTTCGCAAGGCACATATTCTATTGCACCATAAACTATTTTGTTGTCATCCATTGCAGAAAGTGTTGATCCGTTAAGACAATCGGGAGCAATCTTTGCCGATGCACTCACCGAACAAAGAGCAAAAAGTATACAAATCACCATTACTACAGATAATATCTTCTTCATAAACTCACTCCTTCACATTTATTTTAACACAAAACTCAGTTTACAACAACATATTCGTAAAATTCAATACCTTCGGTAATTACCGCTTCACCTAACCAGAAATACTCGCGGTCACTGGAAATACACATATCATCCACCCAGAAATCCATATTAACCTCACCCTCGCTTTTAACAATAAAATCAAGGGTAAGGAAAACCTTACGATTTTTAAAATTGTATTTTCCGAGCCATGACCCGCTTGCAACAATGTGAGCTTGCTTTTTATAGTGATAATTTATTACCACACCCGAGGTATTAGGCATTGTTACTTCCTCGGGCGGAATATCATCTTCCGACAAGTATTCCGGTGGCAATATATCGAGCATTTCACCATCATACTGCACATGAACAAAGAAATTCTCAAATCTTTCTGCCGCCTCAAGCTCTACAATGTAGGTTATTCTCTGACCCACATCCGCAGAGTACACTCTGTCGTTACAATGAATAAGCAAATCCCCGTCTGTATTTTCTTCGGGATATACAAAATCAGGTGTTTCTTCGGGCTTCGGCTTTTCGGGCGGTAATATTTCTTTTGCAGGAGTAACAGTAAGATATTCCTCAAACTCTGTGCCTTCAATAATCTGTTTGTCACCTTGGTAATAGTACCTATAAGTTGTGTATTCGTTATGGTGCACGCCATCAATCCATCCGCCCTCAAATTTTTCAGAAGATATGAGTATCTCATCAATATATTTAATAATTTCTGTCTTTCCGGAATGAGTTACCATAAAATCCATCGTCAAAAGAACCTTTTTCTCTCTGAAATCGAATTTGGTATACTGTGAGTTATTTGAGGCATTCATCTTCACTTTTCCGTAACCTGCATTTACATACGGCGCAGCAAGATTCGGAACAACCTCTTCGCAAATGGTTTCTCCGTCCACATCTTTCGGAAGAGCGACAGACAGGTTATCTTTACCATAAGACAATCTGAGCTGAATATTCTCAAATTGTTCCTGAGCTTTAAGCTCCAAAGTGTAGGTTACCTTATCGCCTACCTGTGCAACATAGGTTTTGTCTGCAACAGTTATTTCCAAAGGACCTGTAGGCTCAGGTACCGAAGATGTTGTAGGCATAACCGCAGGTTCTGTAGTTAAAACCACACTCTCTGTCACAAAAGGATACTCGTTAGGACGTCCCTCGTTCGGAAGAGCAGGAAGGGTCATTTCTTCTCCCGGCAGGGTAGCAGGGGGTTCTTCGGGCACATAGGTAGGTGGTACGAAATCCTCCGACATAGTGCAATTGGTAGGGTCAGGCTTGCCCATTACTCCCGGAACAACAGGCTTGTCGGGACTATCGGGATGAACCACACCACCCGTATTGGGCTGAGGATTTATCGGCTTACCGCCCTGACTCTGAGGTAAATCTCCTGTATATTTCTGGGTGTATGGTTGTGTAGGTTTTGGGATATATTCGTTGCCGCCTACATTTGTCCCCTGTGACTGCATCGCCTGAACACTGCTGTGCTGTACACCTGTAATCTCGCCAACCTGAGAATTTATTGCACCTTCTGATGTATCATCAGGATTTGTTTGTTCTGTTATATTCACTGTAGACTCTTCGGGTTTCTTTGGCATTTCGGGAAGTTTTGCCTGCCACAAAAGGAGGCTCATCATTGTTACAAGCACCAAAGAGCAAAGAGGAATACCCGCTTTAAAAAGCATGGTTCTCTTTTTCTTTCGAGCTGTCAGATATTCGTCGCGTCTTTCGAATACCGATTTTGCCATCTCGTTATAATCCTTCATATACAAATCCCTCCTTCTCCAGTTCTTCTTTGAGCGCAATTCGTGCTCTGTAGAGTATGGTCTCTACATTATGTACCGATTTTTTCATAATACCCGCTGTTTCTTTATTTGAAAGATCCTCAAAATATGTAAGCCACAAGGCTTGTCGATATATCGCAGGGAGCTTTTTGATAGCTTTGTGAAGTTCTCGTTTTTCCTCGTCTTTTATGTAGGCTTCTTCCAAGAGTTTCTCTTCGCTGCGAAGCTCAGTAATCTCATCCAACGGAACTTCCTCTTTGCGTGAATTTTTGCGCAGGAAATCTATAGCTGTATTTCTTCCGATTGTATACAGCCATGTTTTAAAACTTGATTTCCCCGAAAAACGAGGTTTTTTAGTAATAATTTTTACAAAAGTTTCTTCTGTAATATCCTCTGCCACAAACACATTTCCTGTTATAGAACAAAGATAAATTTGTAAACCGTCTTTGTAGTCCCTGATAATTTCCACAAAGCCGTCATCATCTCCGTCAAGGAAACGGCGGTAGCTACAAGCACCGTTATCCATTGACATACTCCTTTCAAATTTTCCCTCTTCACCACTTTGACGATACAGAGAACATAAACCTCACAGGTTTTTTGAAAATTTTTATAAATAATTTTATTCTCTTACAAAAAGCAAAAGTATCCCCTGTGTTTTTTCACAAGGGATACTTAGATTATCTGTGGATAAATCCGATTTTTTTCATTGCTTTGTCCAGAGTACGCTGAGCAAAGCGGTCTGCTGTCTGTGCTGCTGCACGGTAAGATTCCTCAAGGAATGCTTTGTCGGCAATAAGCTTCTCGTACTTTTCTCTTATGGGTCTGAGTTCTTCAACAACAGCCTCACCTACTGCTACCTTAAAGTCGCCATAGCCTTTGCCCTCAAACTCAGCTGTAATCTCGTCTGCAGTTTTGCCTGTTACAGCGGAATAGATACCGATAAGGTTATTTACACCATCTTTGCCCTCGCCAATGCAAACCTTTGCTTCGCTGTCGGTAACAGCTCTTTTGAATTTACGCATAATTGTGTCTGCATCATCAAGAAGAGATACACAAGCATTTACATTTTCGTCGGACTTGCTCATCTTTCTTGTGGGGTCCTGAAGGCTCATAACTCTTGCACCGTTTGTGGGAATAAAGCCCTCGGGAACAGTGAATACATTTGAGTATCTGCCGTTAAAACGCTCTGCAATATCACGAGCAAGCTCAAGGTGCTGTTTCTGATCTGCACCCACGGGAACAAGGTCTGCCTGATAAAGAAGAATATCAGCCGCCATAAGTGTAGGATATGTAAAAAGACCTGCATTAATATTGTCTGCGTGTTTTGCAGATTTATCCTTAAACTGAGTCATTCTGGAAAGCTCACCAAACTGGGTGTAGCAGTTAAGAATCCAAGCCATCTGTGCGTGTGCGGGAACGTGGCTCTGAATGAAGAATATGCTCTTTTCGGGGTCAACACCGCAAGCAAGAATGGAAGCATAAGCCTCCAGAACATTCTTTCTCATTGTTGCAGGTTCCTGACGAACTGTAATTGTGTGCAGGTCTGCAAGAGTGTAGATGCAATTCTTATCCTCTTCGTTCTGCATAATTACCCAGTTGCGAAGAGCACCGAGGTAATTACCCAAAGTGATAGTGCCCGAAGGCTGAATTGCACTGTAAACTATTTTCTTTTTTTCTACTGTCTGTTCCATATTAATATCTCCTTAAGAGTTTAAATCAAAGTGTTTTGGAAAGTCTGCCGAGAATCTCGATGCCCTTTTTGAGCTGTTCGTCGGTAGGAGTTGAGAAATTGATTCTGAAGTTGTGGGATACTCCGTTTTCGTCTGCGAGGAATGCTGTGCCGGGAACAACGCAAACCTTGTTCTTTACTGCATCCATACAAAACTGAGGCATATCCACATCCTCGGGGAGTGTACACCAGATAAAGAGTCCGCCGTCAATCTCGCCGAAGGTGATTTTATCGGAAAGATTCTCGCGAAGCAGGTTCATTGTATACTCTGCCTTTTTTGAGTAAAGCTGTCTTAAATATTCAAGATGACCCTTAAAGTCATATTTTGTCATAAACTCGTAGCACAGCACCTGTGACCACATATTAGAGTGAACATCACTGCCCTGCTTACAAACAACCATCTTCTGTGCAACTTCTTTAGGTGCCACAAACCAACCTACACGCATACCGGGAGAGATAACCTTGGAGAAAGAGCCTGCATAAACAACAATGCCGTCCTCGTCCATAGACTTGATTGTGGGCAGAGTCTCGCCTCTGTAACGAAGCTCTCCATAGGGGTTATCCTCAAGGATAAGCACACCGTATTTCTTTGCGATTTCGTAGAGCTTCTTTCTCTTCTCCAGACTCATTGTGATGCCCGAAGGATTCTGGAAAGTGGGAATTGTATAAATAAATCTTACTTTGTCGTGGTTTTTGAGGGTTTCCTCGAGAGCCTCCATATTCATACCGTCATCGTCCATAGGCACACCCAGAAGCTTAGCACCATAAGAGCGGAAGGTATTGAGAGAACCGATAAAGGAAGGAGCCTCGCAAACAATCTCGTCACCTTCGTTAACAAGAGATTTTGTAAGAAGGTCCATAACCTGCTGTGCACCGGAAGTAATGATAAGATCATCAAAATCTCTGCCGATGTTATAGTCTTCCTTCATATACTTTTTAAGTTCTTCTCTTAAAGGAAGGTAACCTTCGGTAAGTCCGTACTGAAGTGCAAGTACGGGATTTTCCTTCATAAGTCGTTCGGAAATCTCCGAGAGTTCCTTTGCAGGAAAAGCATCGGGAGCAGGGTTACCCGCAGAAAGAGATACAACCTCGGGGTCTGCTGCATACTTAAAAATTTCTCTGATAGCAGAGGGTTTAAGTCCACAGATTCTGTTTGCAAATGTATAATTCATAGTTATCACGCTTTCTTTTAAATAGGCTATATATTTTTATGTTATCACAAAACTTTCTTTTGTGCAATAAATTTACGCTCTTTTCTTTTATAATGTAACATATCTTAAATATTTTCACCCTAAAATATTACAATTAATCTCAAGTTTCATCACAATTTCTTTACTTTTATTGCCTTTGACTTTCATCTGTATTATACTCTATTATGTAAAATTATTTTTAGTCCATAAATTTTTGTATGGAGGCGAAAAAACGTGAAACGAAGAAACGGAGATTATTTCATTGGCATGGTTTACGGTTCAGGTGCCAACAAGAAATACTCAAAAAGAAGAAGAAAACGCCAAAGACAACTCATCCTCCGCAGAGGCCTTGTAATTGCTCTTTGCTGTATTCTTCTTGCAGGATTGGGTGCGATTACTTATTTCTGCATTGTGCCCGCAGTAAGCAATCTGTTAAACTCAAAAGGCTCTGCTTCTGCAACTGCAGACGAGGCAACGGCAGATGAAGCAACAATTGACGAAATGATAGTACAGGTTACTACCACAGCACAAGCTGTAACCGAAACTCCCACAACTGTACCGCCCACAACCACACAGGCTCCCACTACAGTGCCCACAACCATTGCACCCACAGAGCCCGAGCCTGTAAGCCCCGAGGAATTTATAACTCCTGTGGTAAAAGACGACGGCAAGGACGGCACACTTTACTCCAGCACCCTTTATTTGTGGAAGAACAAGGGTTTCAACCTTTTCGGCAGCACGGACAAAGTTGCAAAAAACTATGCCACAACCCTTAACGGTATTGTCAAGAAGCTGGACAAAAAGGTTACTGTCTACAATATGGTAGTACCCAACCACACCGAGTTCGGTCTTCCTCAGCGAATCAAGACTGACATTGGCTGTACATCACAGGCGGACAACATCAAAACTATCAACAAAAACCTCGGCAGCAAAATCAAGAGCATAAACTGCTACAATGCTCTGGCTGCTCACAACGACGAGTATATCTACTACAACACAGACCATCACTGGACAAGCCTCGGTGCTTACTATGCTTACACCGCATTCTGTGAGCAAACCGGCAAGACTCCCTTGGATCTCTCAAAGCTTCAGAAAAACTCCATTGATGGATTTACCGGTTCTTTCTATACTCTTTCCGGCAGCAGTTCTCTCTACAACAACTCCGACACAGTTGTTTACTACACTCTGCCCAACAAAACTTCAGCACAGATGAAAGAGCGCATGGGTTCTCAGACAATCTACTGTGATGTTTACTATCCTGCTTCCACCTCAGGCTCCCTTACCTATGGTGTGTTCTGCTGGGGTGATACCGCACAGTTCAAGATTACTTCTGATGCAGGTACAGGCAAGAAGATTGCTGTTGTAAAGGATTCCTATGGCAATGCATTTGCACCCTATCTTACCGCTCATTATGACGAGGTTCATCTTATTGACTACAGATACTACAGCGGTGACCTTAACTCTTACTTAAAACAAAACGGAATTGACGAAGTTCTGTTCCTCAACAATACCATGTCTGCCAACAGCGCCTCGCAGGTTGCAGGTATGAAGAACGCTTTGAGCTAAACAGCTCAGAAGTATTATGCGAGGAGGGAAAACAGAATGATTTCAACCGAAGTAAATGTTACAGTTTACGGAGCATTATCCGATAATCTGTACTCCGGTTACGTAAACGGCAAAGGAATTGCCGACCAGAGTGCTTACATCGTATCAAGAAAACCTGTGGAGGACAGCTTTAATGGCATTGTAACTGCAGTTGCTTTCTTTGAGGATGGTACAGAAAAACCGATTATAGCACAAAAAAACGAGATTATGTACGAACCCGAGATCAGAGAAAAAATGGGAGTTCTGCGTAATCAGAAACTTACAAAACTCAATTGTTTATACGAAAAGTCCTGCGGTGCAGTTATTCTCTACAAAGACAAATCTACAAACGAATATATGGTACTGCTTGTAAAAAACCACAACGGCCGCTTTTACAGTTTTCCGAAAGGTCATGTTGAGCTTCACGAAAGCGAAAAGCAGACCGCAATAAGAGAGGTTAAAGAAGAAACAAATCTGGATGTACGCATCCTTGACGGATTCAGAGAAGTCAGCGACTACTGTCCTTTCGGCAAAATCCGCAAAAGAGTTGTGTTCTTCCTGGCAACAAGTAAAAGCAACCACATAAAGATTCAGGAAAGCGAAATCGACAGCTACCACTGGGTCCTGCTTAAAGAGGCAGAAAAAGGCTGTACCTACGACAACGATCGCAGAATTATCCACAAGGTAAGAAAGTATCTTGAGGAAAACAAACTTTAATTTAATCAAATAAATATCCCCCCGTAAAACGGGGGGTATTTCATTTTCGGGCATAGCCCTAATATTACTGGCTGCGCACAAGTGCGCTTTTTATTGGCCTGCCAGCCATGCAACTATTACTTACTACCCATAAATGGGTCCCGTGGG
>JAZRMA010000026.1:0-20034 GCA_045647135.1 Ruminococcus sp.
ACCGAATCATACTTACACGTCCTGCAGTTGAAGCGGGCGAAAAACTCGGTTTTCTTCCAGGTGATTTACAAAGCAAGGTTGACCCGTATCTGCGACCACTTTACGATGCACTTTTTGATATGCTGGGTGCTGAAACTTATCAGAAATACCTTGAGCGTGGCAACATTGAGGTTGCACCACTTGCTTATATGAGAGGCCGTACACTTGACGATTCTTTCATCATCCTTGACGAAGCACAGAACACCACAACAGAACAAATGAAGATGTTCCTTACCCGTCTTGGCTTTAACTCCAAAATGGTAATCACAGGCGACATCACACAGATTGACCTTCCGAACGGTGCAAGGTCGGGTCTTAAGGAATGTATAAAAGTGCTTAAGGGCATTGACGACATCGCAAGTTGCACTTTCTCAGAAAAGGACGTTGTCCGTCACCGACTTGTGCAGGACATCATAAAAGCTTATGCAAAGCTTGACGAAAAAAAGCAGGAAGAACGCCGTCGCGAAGAAAGAAGCGACAAACGATTTGACGATAGAAAATACGACGAAAGCAGGTATTATAAAGATGGCAAAAGATAAAATTAAAGTAATTATTACAAACAGACAGAAGGATGTCCCCATCCCCACAGGACTCAGAATGCTTGTCCGCCGCTGCTGCACTGCAGTTCTCCATATGGAAAAATTCGAAGGTGCTGCAGAGGTAAGCGTTTCCTTTGTAAACAACGAGCAGATTAAAGAACTCAACGCTCAGTACAGAAACAAGGACATCGAGACAGATGTTCTCTCCTTCGGTATGAGCGGTGAAGACGGCAAGTACGACATCGACCCCCAGACAGGTGCACAGATTCTCGGCGATGTGGTTATTTCTATGGAAAAAGCTATGGAGCAGGCAGACATCTACGGCCACTCCCTCCAGAGAGAAGTAGGCTACCTCACCTGTCACAGTGTTCTTCATCTTCTCGGATACGACCACGAGGACAACAACTTAGAGCGTATCCGTATGAGAGAAAAAGAAGAAGCAGTTATGGATATGCTTGGTCTTCCCGCATCCTCCAGTTACATTGCTCCCGAAGACTGATGAAAAAACAGATACGAAGCTTTAAATTTGCATTTGAGGGAATTTTTTCTGCCATAAAAACAGAGTCTCATCTGCGTTTTCACTTTATAGCGGCATTCTATGTTTTCCTCTTTGCTGCTTTGGGTGAATTTTCTTCTTCAGAGTGGACAGCCCTCGTTATTACGGTTTGTCTTGTAATATTCGCAGAGCTTGTAAACACTGCTTTAGAGGAAGTATGCGACCTTTACTCAAAGGAATTTAACATCCATATAAAACGCATCAAAGACATATCCGCAGGAGCTGTACTTATACTCTCACTGGGTGCAGTTGCATCAGCAGTATTTCTCTTTCTTGTAAGCGGAAACCTCTGCACAGCTCTCAATAAACTCACAGAAGCTCCCTTGTGGTTTATACCTTTGGGAGTATCCGCAGTACTCTCTGTTTTATTTGTAGTTTTTTTCGGCAAATGCAAAAAGCAAAAATAACATAAACTTCACATCTGTCACATCACATCTGTGGTGTGACATTTTATAAGAATAACTTTTATTTAAGTTACATAACCGAAAGGATAAATTTATGAATCAGAACGACCGCAGTGCATTTATTGCAATCGTAGGCAGACCCAATGTGGGCAAGTCCTCAATCCTCAACAAAATTTTAGGCGAAAAAATTGCCATTGTCACAAACAAACCTCAGACCACCCGTACACGCATTATGGGTGTACTCACAGAAGGCGAACATCAGCTTGTATTCACCGACACTCCCGGTATGCACAAGGCAAGAACCTCTCTCGGCAAATATATGGTAAAATCCGTCACCGAAACAGTTAGCGGTGCAGATGCCTGCCTGCTTGTTGTTGACGCTCTGGAAGAAGTAAGCGACACCGAGCGTGACCTTATTGAGCGTATGAAGGTAATGTCTCTTCCCTGTGTCCTTGCAATCAACAAAACCGACACAGTTAAAGAGAAAAGTGCAATTATGAAGGTTATCCTCGACTACACTCAGCTTTATGATTTTGAGGCTGTAGTACCCGTTTCTGCAAAGAAGGGTGAAGGCATCAGTGAACTTGTAGAGGAGCTTAAAAAGCTTACAAACGAGGGCGGTCATTTCTTCGATGCAGACACTCTCACCGACCAGCCCGAGCGTCAGCTTGCCGCAGAAATGCTCCGCGAAAAGCTCCTCTTATCTCTTGACAAAGAAATCCCCCACGGCACTGCTGTGGTTATCGAAAAAATGCGTCAGCGCGACGATGGAATCCTTGACATCGAAGCCACTATCTACTGTGAGCGTGACTCCCACAAGGGTATCATCATCGGCAAGGGCGGCTCTATGCTCAAGAAGGTAAGCTCCAAGGCAAGAGCCGATATGGAGAGCTTCTTTGACTGCAAGGTAAATCTGCAGACATGGGTAAAGGTTAAAGAGGACTGGAGAAACCGCGACGGACTCCTTCGTAACTTCGGCTTCGATTCCTCGGATTTTAACTGATAACAAAGTCAGAAAAGAAACTATCCACCTGTATCACTAGCTCCAAGATGTAAATTTTTAACATCTACAAATTCCCCTCTATATCACCCTTTATATGAGCTATACTTTTAGTGCGGGGTGATATTATGAACAAACAAGAGGCTTGGAATATTTTCTCTGTCACAGGCTCTGTTGCAGATTATCTGAGCTTTAAGAAAATCGAGAAAGAACAATCGGAAAACGGACAAAAAGATGAAAACAAAAACCACGGGCCTTGTGCTGAAACAACAGAATATTGGTGAGCAAGACAGACTCGTGTGGATGCTTACAAAGGATTTGGGCGTAATCCGTGCCTTTGTAAGAGGTGCTAAAAACATAAAGAATCCAAAGAGCGCCGCAACCTCTCTTCTCTCTTACTCCGATATTTCTCTTTACAAAGGAAAGGATGCCTACTCCATAGACGAAGCATCGGTTATAAAGGTGTTTTTCGACTTGCGAAAAGACATCGAAAAAATGTCACTTGCTCAGTACTTCTGCGAACTGGCACTGACAATCTGTCCTCAGGAGCAAGAGGCGGAAAAACAACTTTCCCTCATCCTTAACGCTCTGTATCTTCTATGCGATACCGACAGAAATCCCGACCTCGTAAAGACTTGTGTTGAGCTGAGACTCACATCCCTTGCAGGCTATATGCCCGACCTTGTTATGTGCAAAGGTTGCGGGGTTTACGAGGCTGACCCAATGCTCTTTCTGCCAAAGTTAAACTCCATTGTATGTGCAGATTGTTTCAAAAAAAAGCCCACAGCCCAGTCAATCCCACTTGTTTCGGGGCTTCTGCACGCAATGCGTCACATTGTTTTTTCCGAAGACAAAAAGGTTTTTTCCTTCTCGCTCTCTGCCGAAGGACTCAAAAACCTTAACTACATAACCGAAAACTATGTTTGCTCGGTGACAGAAAAAGACTTCTCCACCCTGCATTTTTACAAGACTATAAAGTCATAAATTAAAGGTAAACAAAATGAACAAACATCACAAAGCCTTAGAACTTGATAAAATCCTTACAATGCTCTCAAAAGAGTGTGCCTGTGAGGATGCAAGAGAGCAGGCTCTTCTGATAGAGCCCCTCTGCGGTAAATTCGAAATTGAAGAAGCACTCAGACAAACCTCGGACGCATATATGCTTTCGGGTCGTTTTGGTGCACCCTCTTTTGGCGGCATCAAAAATATGGCAGGTGCTTTTCGTCGTGCACAAGCAGGAGGTGTGCTGAGCACATCTGAGCTTTTAGGCATTGCACAGATACTCAGAATCGCCCGAGGTGTACGGAGTTGGCGTTCAAAGTGCAACTCAATCGAAACCTCTCTTGACCTTCTTTTTGAGCGTCTTGCAGACAATAAGTATCTCGAAGAAAAAATCACATCCTGCATTATAAGCGAAGAAGAACTTGCCGACAACGCATCCCCTGCTCTTTACGATATCCGCCGCAAGATGCGTATTGCTTCACAGAAGGCAAGAGAAATCCTCGACAAAATCGTTCGTTCAAGTACATATCAGAAATACCTGCAGGATGCTATAATCACTCAGCGCAGCGGCAGATTCGTAGTACCCGTTAAGGCTGAATGCCGCGGCAGTGTACCGGGACTTGTACACGACACATCCTCCTCGGGTGCTACCGTGTTCATCGAGCCTATGGGTGTTGTTCAGGCTAACAACGATATCCGTGTGCTAGAATCAAAAGAAGCAGCCGAGATTGAACGTATTCTCTACGAACTTTCTGTTGAGGCAGGTGCTCACGCAGACACCGCCTGCGAAAGTTACAACGCCCTTGTGGAGCTTTCCCTTATTTTTGCAAAGGCAAGTCTCGGCTATAAAATGAAAGCCACCATTCCTCTTATTAACGACAAAGGTCAGATCGACTTAAAGAACGCCCGTCATCCTCTTCTTGACCCGAAGAAAGCAGTGCCTACAAGCATTAATCTGGGCAAAGAATTTGATACCCTTGTTATTACAGGTCCCAACACAGGCGGTAAGACCGTATCTATCAAAACCATCGGTCTTCTTACCCTTATGGCTATGTGCGGACTTATGGTACCTGCTTCTGACAATTCAGAGATTTCCATATTCTCAAAGGTGCTTGTAGACATCGGCGACGAGCAGAGCATCGAGCAGTCACTATCTACCTTCTCTGCCCATATGACAAACATCGTGTCCATTCTTAAGGAAGCAAACCGTTCCTCTTTAGTACTCATCGACGAGCTTGGTGCAGGTACAGACCCTGTTGAAGGTGCGGCACTTGCTGTGGCAATTCTTGAGAAACTCCGCTTAAAAGGAGCAAAGATTGCCTCTACAACCCACTATGCAGAACTTAAAGAATTTGCTCTTAAAACAAAGGGTGTAGAAAACGGATGCTGTGAATTTGATGTACAGACTCTTCGACCCACCTACAAACTCCTTATCGGTGTACCGGGCCGAAGCAATGCTTTTGCAATTTCCTCCCGTCTCGGAATGGAGCAGGATATTGTAGACAGAGCTTCCACTCTTGTTTCCGAAGAGAGTCGTCAGTTTGAGGATGTTGTAAAGAATCTTGATAATCGCCGTCAACAGCTTGAGCAGGAGCTTAAATCCGCTCAGGAGCAGAACATAAAAGCCCGTGATGCTGCAAAGAAAGCAGAAGAAGAGCTGGAAAAGGTAAAAAAACAAGCAGAACGTGAGCTTGAGCGTGCAAAGCACGAGGCCTCACTGCTCCTTGCTCGAACAAAAGCTCAGGCAGAAGCCGTTATCGAAGAGCTGGAAAAAGCAAAGAAAGAAAACTCTCTTACTGCCGAAGAAAAAGCAAAGCTCCGTCAGACCATTCGCAAAATGGAAGACGATGCCGATCCCATTAAAGAAGCAAAGAAGCAAGATAACTACACCCTGCCCCGTCCCTTAAAACAAGGTGACACAGTGCTTATGGTGGACATCGACAAAAAAGCAACGGTTATGGAAACTCCCGCCGCCAATGCTTCTTCCGTACTTGTGCAGGCAGGTATCATTAAAACCCGAACACCTGTTAAGAACCTGCGGCTTGTAGAAGACACAAAGGTTTCTATGTCAGGCAAACCAATCCGAAACAATCAGCGCATAAGCCGAATCGACACAAGACCCATAACCGAGGTGGATGTGCGAGGCTACACCGCCGACGAGGCTGTTATGGAGGTCGACAAGGTAATCGACACCGCCGTGCTTACAAATGTACGCAACCTTACAATTATCCATGGCAAAGGCACAGGAGTACTCCGCAAAGAGATCCAGGCCTTCCTCCGTCACCACAAAGCCGTCAAAGGCTTCCGCCTCGGCACCTTTGGCGAAGGTGAAGCAGGTGTTACAATCGTAGAACTTAAATAAAAGTACAAAAAACACAGCTCCCTTATTTTCGGGAACTGTGTTTTCTTTATATAAGTGACAGAAGTTCCTCGGTTTCCAATCCCGAATGCAGAGCCATATTAATGGAAAGGGATATGAGCTTTGCTGCTCTGTCCACAAGCAAATCCACCTCTCTTGGTGTTACCACCATCGCTCTGCCCTTTGGTGACACCTGCTCCTTAAGGCCTTGGCAGACACTTTCGTCCTCACTGCACACAAGGTCACACATAAGGGTCAGAGCATCCACCACAGTGGGTACTCCCAAAGCTATAACAGGTACTCCGAGAGTTTCTTTTGAGAGCTTTGTGCGGTGATTTCCTACTCCCGCACCGGGAGATATTCCCGTATCGGAAATCTGCAAAGTGCATCCCAGACGAGCAAGTTTTCTGGATGCCAAAGCGTCCACAACCACTACGGCTGTGGGCTTTATTTTATTTACAACACTAAGAATAAGCTCACCTGTCTCAATACCCGTCTGCCCTGTTACTCCTGCCGAAATAGTGGCAACCGAGCGAAGTCGGTCAAGACCTGTACTCCTTGCAATTTCTCCTGAAATATGTCTTGTGGCAAGTACTCTGTCTATACTCTTAGGTCCTAATGCGTCAGGAGTTATCTCGCGGTTTCCGAGTCCTGCAACAAGCACAGTACCGTTCACGGGCAAAAGCCTTCTTATTTCTTTTGCTATTACCTGCAGTCTTTCGTCCGTGTCCCTCATATTATCCGTAAGAGGCGGCAAAGTTATAGTTACATATCTGCCTGCATCTTTTCGAAGAAGCTGACCTGCCCTGTTTGTTTTAATGTGAAGCCGCTCTACAAAAAGCCCTTTTATCTCCTCGCTTTTGTAGTCTACCCCCTTTAAATCCTCACTGTATGATTCATGCTCCTCAACTGCCAGATCTGTTCTAAGTTCCATACTCTCATCCTCGTTTTATATTCACACAGTATTATTCCGAATTTACACAATATTATTCTTTACATAACGCCCTTCAGGATGATATACTTAATATAAGTATGAACACCTCAAAGGAGGATTTTTTATGAAATTCAAAGCAAGACTTATATCCCTTTGCCTTGTGGTAGCAATCTGCATAGGTCTTACCATTACAAGCCCTTTGGCAGCAGATAAAGAAACTGCCTCCATAAGCGCTATGACAGGACTTGAAGCAATCGGCGCACAGCAGCCTATCTCTGAACTTGAGAGTTCTTCCGACGAGCTTCCTGCAAAGTACAACTCAAAGGACCACGGCTATGTACTTCCTGTAAGGGTGCAAAAAGACAGCACTTGCTGGGCATTCGGTGCACTCTCCACCTTTGAAACAATGCTTCTGAAAAACGGCGAAGATGTTACCACCTTCTCGCCTCAGCACGCAAACCTTTGGGGCACAAAGAGAGCTGACGGCACAGGCTGGCAGAGAGGAGAATATTCATCAGGATACTCCTACATTCCTCTGGGATATCTGACAAGTCAGTCGGGTCCTGTGGCAGATGCAGATTTTCCCGAACACTCCACAAAAAGCGACTACAAAAACTTCACAAAATCTCCCGATTACGCACTTACAGAGGCAATCTTCTTCAATAATGCTTCCTCCACAGAAGCTATAAAAGAACTTATCTACACCTATGGTGCAGTTATCGGTAACTTCTATTCAAACTCCCGATATCTTTCAAACGGTGACTCTTACTATTGCAACGACCACAGCTTTTCCACTGCTACTCTCAGCGCATCAGGTCACTGTGTATCTGTTGTAGGTTGGGACGATAATTACCCCAAAGAAAATTTTGCCCAGAGTTTCTCGGGTATGCCTCAGAGCGACGGTGCATGGATAATCAAAAACAGTTGGGGTCAGAACGCAGGTGACGAGGGTTACTACTACATCTCTTTTGAAGATGTCTGGATTTTCGACCAGAAATTTGGCCACTCTTACGCTTTCACAGGCTATAAGAAGCTTTGTGAAAACAGCAAAATCTATCAGAACGAAATTGACGGTGCAACCTTCGAATGCGACTACTTCAGCGCCAATTCCTCACATCCCTATGACATCATCACATATATGAATGTATTTGATTTTGAGGAAGACAACCGCACTCTTGACAAGGTAGTTTTCGAGACCACCTCAAAAGGCTCTGACTACACAGTTTACTATATTCCCGTAAACGAAGGCATTCCTACCCCCGACACAAGCCGTTGGACAGAACTTGCAAAGGGTACTGTCACCTACTCGGGTTACCTCTGTGCCGACTTTGAAAACACAGAAATCCCTGCAGGCAAGGGTGCTATCGGCATTAAAATCAGCAACGAAAGAACTTACCGCGAAGACCACAAAAACTTCACTCGTAATTCCATCGGTGTTTCCGAGTGGCTTACCTCAGGGGGAAACCTTATCTTTATGCCTCAGGCAAAATTCGGTATGAGCTATTATATGCAAAACGGCAGAATCCGCGACCTTATGGATTTCTACAAAAAGGACTATCAGGACACAATCGGCGGTACATTTGTTATTAAGGCTCTCACAGAAAACTCTCAGGAAATCCCCACAACCCAGACAACTACAACAGTGCCTTCTTCCGAAGAAATCCCAACAAATCCCACATCTGTCATAGCCTCATCTTCCGAAGAGTTCCCCACTATTCCCACCTTCTCTACCGAACCTTCTTCCGCCGAGATTTCCACACCTCCCACATCTTCTGCTGAGGTCACAAGCGAAGATGCAACAACAACTCCCACCTCTACTCAGAGCGTTTCTTCCAACTCTGACCCCACAACCACCACAGAATTCGAACAACTCCCCGACCCTGTTGTTTACCTTGTGGGCGATGCAGACCTTAGTGGTAAAGTTAATGTAAAAGACGCTACTCATATTCAGAAATTCATAGCATCACTTACAAATTTTTCACAAAAGGAATATCTTGCAGCAGATGCCGACAGAAACTTGAGTGTTAATGTTAAGGATGCAACCGCAATCCAGAAATTCATAGCAGGTATTGAGTTCGATAACATAATCGGCAACGTAATCTATGAGTACATTTAATTTTTCGGTACGATAATATCGTCCCCTATGCGTTTATTATAAAACTCCATTCCCTTTCGCATAGGGGTCAATACAAATCTGCAAACCGCTAACAAAGGCTCCCTCTCGCGTAGGGGCGGATATTATCCGCCCGTAACCTCCGTCGAAGACGGTGAGTAAGTACCATCCGCACAAAACCTGTAAAACACACAACAAAAGCCTCGATGACTAAAATCATCGAGGCTTTACTTTTGTAAAAATATTCTGTTATCTTACGCAGCCGACAGTTCGGGGATAAAGGATAACGTCGCGGATGTTGCTGATACCTGTAACGTACATAAGGATTCTCTCAAAACCAAGGCCGAAACCGGAGTGAGGTACAGAACCGAATCTGCGAAGATCAAGGTAATCTGCATAATCCTCTTCGTTCATACCTCTTACCTTCATAGCGTCAAGAAGCTTCTCAAGGTCAGCCTCACGCTCGGAACAACCGATAATCTCGCCAACGCCGGGCACAAGAAGGTCTGTTGCAGCAACAGTCTTGCCGTCGGGATTCTGCTTCATATAGAAGGACTTGATATCCTTGGGATAGTTAATAACGAAAACAGGCTTTTTGAACACTTCTTCTGTAATGTATCTCTCGTGCTCTGTCTGCAGATCGCAACCCCACTCAACAGGATATACAAAATCCTTGCCGCTCTCTTTAAGGAGCTCGATAGCCTTTGTATAATCAAGAATCTCAAACTTATTCTCAACGATGCCTGTGAGTTTTTCAAGGAGTCCTGCTTCAAAGTGCTTCTCAAAGAATGCAAGTTCAGCAGGACACTTCTCCATAACCTCTTTGATAACAGTCTTGATCATATCCTCAGCAATGCCGATAATATCGAAAAGGTCTGCAAAAGCAACCTCGGGTTCAACATGCCAGAACTCTGCAACGTGTCTGGGAGTGTTACTGTTTTCAGCTCTGAAAGAAGGACCGAAGGTGTAAATCTTGCCGAATGCCATAGCAGCAACCTCACCCTCAAGCTGTGCAGAAACAGAAAGACCTGCCTTCTTGCCGAAGAAATCGTCTGCATAGTACTCTTCCTCAGTCTTGTAATCTGTGGAGTAGCCGATTGTTGTAACCTTGAACATCTCGCCTGCACCCTCACAGTCAGAGCCTGTAATAAGAGGTGGGTTAACATAAGTATAGTTTCTTGACTGGAAGTAGTTGTGGATAGCACCAGCCATTACAGAGCGAACTCTGAACACAGCGTTAAAGGTGTTTGTACGAACACGAAGATGAGGCATTGTACGAAGGAACTCAAGAGTATGTCTCTTTTTCTGAAGAGGATACTCGGGAGGACACTCGCCGAGGATTTCGATAGCCTTTACGTTAATCTCAACAGAGCCCTGTCTTGCCTCTACAACATCACCCACAACCTTGAGTGCTGTGCCAAGCTTAAGAGCAGTTGCAGGATACTCAAGATTTGTTCTGTCAATAACAATCTGAATATGTGTGAGGGATGTGCCGTCGTTAATCTCGGCAAAAGCCATATTCTTTGACTCTCTGGATGTTCTTACCCAGCCACAGATGGTAACTTCTTTACCTAAATACTCTGCACTTTCAAGTATGCATTTAATATCAATGTGTTCCATAGTAATCTTCCTTTCCTATATATCTACTTAAAATTAATCTAAAATATTATTATTGGCAGATTTTTTCGAGTTAATGCCTGCCAGCACCTTTTGTATGTAAGTTGCATCTGCAACAGTCGCTTTTCCGTCACCGTTTATATCGGAATTCTCATGGATAATGTTAACATTCATTCCCGCCAGATGCTTCTGCAAAGCAGTAACATCTGCAATAGTCACCTTTGAGTCGCCGTTTACATCTGCCCATACATTTTCTTCATCAGGGGTAGATGTATCGGGCAAGGGTGCTGTGTCGGGAGTAGAGGGAGTTTCTTCGTCGTTACTTGACACAGGAGGATGCGAAAAATCGGGCAGGTTTGTGTTTGGAATATCGTCCGATGAAGGAGGTGCAGGAGAGAACATGGGCGGTGCTTCTGCAGGAGGGTTGTCCTCTGTCGGAGGAGTATTTTCTGCAGGGGGATTAACCTCGGCATCGGGAAGCTCAAAAATAAGCTCGCAGAAATCAAGCACACACCAACCTGTAAAGCCTGCATAGGTTGTTTTACCCCAGGTGTAACCGCCTGCTTTCTTTGTTTCTTTCACAACGATTTCGGTATTATCGGGGATTGCTGTCAGGGTCTGATAGCTTGTCCCTGCTCCTTTTCGCAGATTCACACCGTTGGAAGAATCAACTCTGTAAACATCGCCGTCAGGAAGAATTTCTCCGTCAAGGATGTAGATGTAACCGTAAAATTTCCAACCGCTTGAATAAACTCCGCCGTTTTTATCCCCTACGGGAAATTCGGTAAGATAGAATGTTCTGCCACCCCACTCGGAATGAGAAAGAGTAACCGTTGTATCTGTGATTTTTTCAACCACTGCAACATGACCGCCGTAAGGATTATTCCAACAAGCAATAGCGCCAACCTTTGGAGTCTGTCCTGAAGGATAGTGGTTATTGGTTTTGTTGAAGTTCCACCAGTAATGAGCACTGTCTACCGAAAGTTTTGGGGCAGTACCCAGAAGCTCATATGCTCTGCCCCATGCATAAGCCGTGCAGTTGGGCATACCATAGCCGATGGAATAAAAAATATTCTTATTGCTGTAATAATAACTGTTTGATTTAGAGGGTGCTGTGAGTCTTGGTGTATATCCTGTTTCGGCCGCCACAGAAGGAACATTTGATATATCAGAAACACTTTGCACCTGTGCTTCTTCCGATACCACTCTCTTTGCACATACAGACACAGGCACAAGAGTGAGTATAAGTACCAGCACAAAGCCGAGTATTCGTTTCACTTAATTACCACCTTAAAAGATTTCATTACATATAAAATACGCAAATTCAAAGTTATTATACCACAAGCAATCCTACTTTTACAACCTTTTACAGAAATATACCGAAAAATACTTAAGATTTTTTAGTTTTCAAGGTTAAAACCGAGCAAATACAACACTCCCCCGCCACACCTCTTCGCTATTATCTGTTGCCTAAAAAAAGAAAGGCTCCCTTTCGGAAGCCTTCTGTGTTTTATTTTACTTTTTGTTTGAGTATCGTACACCCTTTACGCCCTTCTGAGCAGGCTTCTGAGTTTCGGAAGCAGATACCTTCTTAGCGGATATTTTCTTTGAGGGACGCAAGAAAATCGCAAGGGTAAGAAGTCCCAAAGAAATAACCCAGAAAGCAACGCTTATCCACGCAAGTGTAGTGTCTTTTTCGTCCGAAAGAGACACAGAACCCTTATCAAAGCCGAAACCGCCACCGTTGCCGCCATCGTCTTTTAGAGACAGATTGTTATTTTTATCGCCCAGAAGTTCGTTCTCGTCGATATTTTCCCAATCCTTAGCAGAGTTATCCTTGTTATCGTCAGGTCTTACAAGCTGAGGTGTCTGAATATTAAAGTCCTGACTTGGTTTTTCCAAAAACTCTGTGGGTCTGGGGGTAGAGGGCACTTCCGTAGAAAAATCGGAAGAATAATCTGTACCGGACACAGGCTCACTTGAGGGCACTGTAGAGGCAGAGGGGTCAACAGAATAAGAAGGGTCTACCTCACCGCCTGCAGAAGAAGGCTCAGATACAGGCTCACTTGACTCAGGAGGAATAACCTGAGAGGTTGCAGGCTGAGAAACCACAGGGATGTCACCATCTGAATCCCCTTCAGGATTTGCCATTACACAAATCATACTGAAACATATAAGATTCAAAGCCGCAAGTATAATGCATACAATTCTTTTTTTACTCACAATAAAACCTCCTCACCGCTTAAGCGGGTACACAGGACTAAATTAATTAATACTCATATATCTTTATGTAGTTTTTGAAGTTTTCCTCTATAAACTCAAGAGAGAATGCTTCAAGCACATCCCAGTTTATTTCAACCTCAACCTTTTTTGCATAAGAAGCAAGAAAATCAAAGAACTCCTGACCCTTAAGGTCTGCTACCATAGCTCTGTAATTTATGTCGTCGGCTATATATCTCTTTGCCGCAGCCTTAACAGGAGACTTGTAAACCACAAGTGCAACGGGTGTGTTGCTCTGACCAATAACCTGAACCTTTGCCTCAGATTCGCCGATTTCCTTCAGAACATCCGCTACCTCTTCAGAAACAGAAACAGCGACATCCTCCAACTTCTCTGTTCTTTCCAGCATAAAGTCATCGGCTTGTATTCCAAAGTTTTCTTTGTGCTTGTTTTTTATATCAGAAAGGCTCATACCCTTCTTTGCCATTTCGGGATAGGCATTGAGCTTGTCAAGGACTTCTTTTTTCATTGTATCGTTATAAGGTACGTTTATCAGTTCGCCCGTAACCTCATCTTCAGAAGTCTCGTAAAGTCTTACGATAAAGTAAGAGTAATCCACATATTCTTTTTCGAAATATTCGTTAAGCTCTTTGTCAGTAACCTCACGCTCTCCGCCCTTTGAGTAAAGCCTTGCAAAAATTGCATCGTACCTTACATCCAGCATATAAGCAGCTTCGCAGTAGCTTTCAACCGAAATACCGAGAGGCTCGTATTTATCCTTGAGAGGATATGCCTCAGCATAGCCGCCCATTACATTCTGATAATCCTTGCCAAGAAACCAATCGCATCTTGCTTGTTCCAGAACCTCATACTCTCTGCCGTCCTGAAGCTTTATATCGTATTCAGCCATAAGCATATCCACAGCAACCATATAGTTGATGTAGTCACTTGCCTGTTTTAAAATCCAGTCTCTTACAACATAGGATTTACCTGTTTCGTCAAAAGTAGACTCTAATCCAAGCATGGATGCATCAGGGTCAAACCCCTCGTAATACGCAGAAAGATAACCATAAACAGACTCGTAAGCATCTGCCAAGGGCAAAAGGTAAGCACCAACCCCATACTCCTTGCCGTTTGCCCTGAAACCCCACTCTTTATGGGCAGTTGCACCCTTTGGTGCACAGGCAGTAAGCAAGAATACAAGCATCACGCACAGCAGAAAAGCCATTATCTTTTTCAAGTTTTTCACAGGAATCACCATCCCACAAAAAATAATCCATTAAATAATTATACACAAACCTACAAGAAATTTCAAGAATATTCAAAAAAATTAACATTTGTATATATTAGTAAAAGAATTTTTTAAGCATTTCAAGAGAATCCGCGCTGTTTTTGAGTCTGAGAGCAATATAAGGCTTCTTACCTGCCGAAAGCAGTGCTTCGCCCTTTGCTTTTGCCACAAGTGATATAAGCCCCTCGTCCTTTGCATCGTTAATATAAAGCAGAAGCGTCTTGTCGTTCTGCTTGATTTCGTAAATACCTACCGCAGCCGCAAGGTTACGGATAAGAGCCACGTCTATAAGTCCCATAACAGATCTGGGAACATCACCGAAGCGGTCGATAAGCTCGTCGATAACCTCAGAAGCCTGTTCTTTATTGCGAATATCCGCAATAAGTCTGTACGCATCAAGTCGCAGGGAAAGTCCCTCAATATAGCTTTCGGGAATGTGTGCTACAATGGCAATATCCACAAGGCAGTCCTTCTCTTCTCTGCTCTGGGGTTTCTCGCCTCTTTCCTCTTTAACCGCAGCGTCAAGAAGCTTCAGGTACATATCATAGCCAACATCTTCCATATGGCCGTGCTGACTGCCGCCAAGCACCGAACCTGCACCGCGAAGTTCCAGATCTCGCATTGCAATCTTCATACCCGAGCCGAATTCGGTAAATTCACGGATAGCATTAAGACGCTTTGTAGATATATCCGAAAGGCTCTTGCCCTTTGTAAAAGTAAGATAAGCCCATGCACGACGGGTGCTTCTGCCCACTCTTCCCCTTATCTGATGAAGCTGAGAAAGACCAAAATGGTCTGCGTTTTCAATAATAAGTGTATTGGCGTTTGGAATATCAACACCTGTTTCGATAATGGTAGTGCAAACAAGAACATTTATCTTCTGCTCTATCATATCTCTCCAAACAGCAGAGAGCTGCTGCTCGGTCATTTTGCCGTGACCCACACCAACCTTTGCGTCGGGAATATCGTGCTGAATACGAGCCGCCTTTGCATCAATTGTTTCCGTGTTATTATGCAGATAAAACACCTGACCGCCACGACGAAGTTCCTTCTTTATAGCCTCGTTTATAATGGCAGTATCGTACTCAAGTACATAAGTCTGTACAGGATAACGATTCTGAGGAGCTTCCTCCAGCACCGACAAATCTCTTATTCCGCTGAGTGCCATATTTAAAGTTCTGGGAATAGGAGTTGCAGAAAGTGTAAGCACATCCACATTCTTGCAAAGTTCTTTGAATTTTTCTTTGTGAGCAACACCGAAACGCTGTTCTTCGTCGATGATAACAAGTCCTAAGTCGCGGAATTTAACATCCTTTTGCACAAGGCGGTGAGTACCGACTACCATATCCACCTCGCCTCTTTTAAGACGCTTTATAATATCCTCCTGCTCTTTGGGTTTCTTGAAACGGGACAGAAGTTCAATCCTTATGGGATAACCCTCAAAGCGTCGGCATACCGTCTGATAATGCTGCCAGGCAAGGATAGTTGTGGGACACAGCAGAGCACACTGCTTGGAGTCGCTTACACACTTGAATGCCGCTCTGAGCGCCACCTCGGTTTTACCAAAGCCCACATCACCGCACAGAAGTCTGTCCATAGGCGCAAGACGTTCCATATCGTATTTAATCTCGCTAATGCAACGAAGCTGGTCTTCGGTTTCTTCAAATTCAAAACCCGACTCAAAATCTCTCTGCCACTCGTTGTCAGGAGAAAACGCAAAGCCCTCGGCTGTCATTCTTGCACTATAAAGGGCTATAAGCTCCTTTGCCATATCCTTCACGGCAGTTTTTACCTTTGCCTTTGATTTCTGCCACTCTGTACCGCCCAAACGGTTGAGCTTAACGTGAGTATTTTCTTTTGGTCCTATATATTTAGCCACAAGGTCAAGCTGTGTTACGGGAACATACAGCACATCGCCTTTGGCATAAGCAATCTTAATGTAATCCTTCACAATACCGTGAGCATCAATCTTGTTAATGCCCTGAAAAACACCGATACCATGAACAGTATGAACAACATAATCTCCCACCGATAAATCAGAAAGAGAATAAATCTCCTGTCCGTTTTTGGGAAGCTTTCGCTTCTTTTCGGGCAGGGCTTGTGTGTGTGAATGAGCATAAAGAGTAAAGTGCTCTCTTGTAAATTCAAAGGAAGCAGAAAGGCTTCCCTGCATAACATAGATTCTGCCCTTCTGAAGCTTTTCTTTACCGCTTGTAAAACCTGCAGGCAGCTCGTACTCGCAAAGGGTTTCCGCTACATTCTTTGCACCTTTCTCTGTACCTGCAAGAATAACTGTTATATGGTTTTTTATGTCACCAAGCTTTATCTCATCCGAAAGCTCCTTAACAGTACCCGAAAGAGCAGGAAGCTGTCTTGCAGAAAAATTCACCAAAGCCCCAAGAGGCACATCGTGACTTCCGTAAGTAAAGTTTTCAAGATACACCGCAGAGGAAGAAATCAGAATATCTTTAATCTCTGCCATTGTAAGCGCAAATTTATCGAGTCCGCGGCAAAGCACACCGTCTTTAAAGAACTCAATAAGGTCCTCTTTATAACGGAATTCTGCCTCTGCCATTCTGTCGCTGATTGCAGACTCCTCAAGAACGAAAGTAGTAAATTCCTCGTCGATATAATCAAAAAGAGTAGCTGTTTCTCCGTAGATAAGGCTTATATATTTGTCAAGGCTCGAGATGTGCAGACCGTGTCTTATATTGTTTGCATCACTTACAAGCATCTCTTTTGCCTTCATAGATTTTTCACTGCGAAGAACAGAGGCTTTCTTCTCGATTTTAGTGGCTAATTCTTCTCTATCAGAAATAAAAATTTCCGCCGAAGGAGAAAGTGTTATAGCTTCTGCTGCATCTCCTCTGCGCTGAGTAAGCACATCAAAATAAGAAAGCGTGTCAATCTCGTCACCCCAGAATTCCGCTCTGATAGGTGATTCGCTGTCAGGAGGATAAAAATCAAGTATTCCTCCGCGAAGAGAAAACTGACCCACACCCTCAACCTGCTCACATCTCTCGTAACCAAGCAGAGTCAGAGCCGACACGCACTTTTCGGGAGAAACTTCTGCACCTGCTTCAATTGCAAGGGTTGCAGAATCAAGAGCGTTTTTAGGAATTGTATACTGAGCCGCCGCATCACAGCAAGCAATAACACAATCAATATCGTGGGACAAAATCTTAAGGAGAACCGACAGGCGCTGATGTTCGTATTCCCTGGACTTACCCTCTAATCCGAGGAAGGTAAAATCTCTGTAAGGATACACTGCAGCCCTCATTCCCATAGCATTCAGGTCATCGCAGATTACAGCCGCTTCTCTCTCGTCAGAGGCAAGACAAAAAGCCCTGCTTTTCTTTAAAGAGCAGAGCGTGTATATCATAACAGCCTTATGTACCGCGGTCAGTCCCGACACACAAACATTTTGATTTTTTGCCACCGCCTCATAGATTTTCTTATAATCCTGAGATTCGGAAAGCACCTGAGAGAGAAACCTCATATTTCCTCCTTAGAATAATATCATCGAAGTATTATGAAAAGCCAAAGGCTTAAAGTCAGTTGAATTTCTGCATAGCCTCTGATATTTTATCCGATACCATAAGTTCAAGAGCCTCTACTGTATTATCAAGTACAGTCTCGATAGTTTTTCTGTCGGATGCCGAAAATTTACCAAGCACCCAATCCTTTAAATCGTAGTCGGGATGAGGTTTTTTGCCCACACCCACCTTAATTCTGGGAAACACATCCGAGCCTGCAAGGTAAATAATATTCTTCATACCGTTGTGACCTCCGTCACTACCCTTTGCCCGAATACGCATCTTGCCCACATCAAGAGAAATATCGTCAAAAACAACGATAACTCTCTCAGGCTCAATCTTGTAAAAATTCATAGCCTCAACCACAGCCTGACCCGAAAGGTTCATATATGTGGAAGGCTTCATAAGAAGGCACTTGGAAGAACCGATTCTGCACTCACCTGTAAGTGACTTGAACCGCAGTTTCCTCATATCGCAGGAATACTTATCCGCCAGTTTGTCCACAGCATCAAAACCGCAGTTGTGTCTTGTATTTTCGTACTCTCTGCCTGGATTTCCCAAGCCTACAATAATGTAGTCAATAGAAGAGTTTGTAAACTTTTTTGTCTTATTAAACATATTCTTTCTCCTGTATTAAAAAACAGATACTATTCGCTATTGTGCAACCTTTTTTATTCCACGCCCCGCTCAACTGTGCCGATCTTAGCAATTGTTTTCGGGACGATAATATTGTCCTCTGAGCGACCTTTACTCAAAAACAAACCACACGCGCAGGGGCGATTATCAATCGTCCGCATTAAGTCACAACACTCGCGTAGGGTCGCAATAAAAAATCCGCAAACCGCTAAACAAGACTCCCTCTCGCGTATGGGCAGATATTGCCCGTAACCTCCGTCGTAGACGGTGAGGGAGTCACTACCTCTACCCAAACCTTCTCGGGAAAATAATATTCCCCCCTACGCAACACCTTACACTTCAGCTCATATTTTCCCTCTGCACAAAGCATTTCGGCAATCGCCCATACTAATTCTAATAAGGAATTGCCCATAATATGCAGAATTTAAAATATAACTAAAACGCAAAACACAGGGAACAGCATATAGCTGCCCCCTGTTCTTTTAGCATTATCACTCTTAAAAAGAGCCCTGAGTTTATAAATTTGTTCCGTAAATTATGCGTTAAGGTTAGACATAGGCTTGTCTGCATAAATTCTTTCAATAGCCTCAGCAAAAACACCTGCTGTGGGAAGAATTGTGAACTTATCCAGCATCTTGTCCTCGGGAATTGTAACTGTATCGAGGAGGATAAGCTCCTTGATAACGCTCTTCTGGAGTCTCTCGATAGCAGGACCGGAGAGAACTGCGTGAGTAGCACAAGCTGTAACCTCTGTGCTGCCTGCGTCAATAATAGCCTGAGCAGCGTTGCAGAGTGTACCTGCTGTGTCAATCATATCGTCGAGAATAATAGCCTTCTTACCAACAACATCACCAATGATGTTCATAACCTCAGAAACATTTGCCTTAGGTCTTCTCTTGTCGATAATAGCAATGGGGCAGCCGAGCTTAGCTGCAAAATTTCTTGCTCTTGTAACAGAACCGAGATCAGGAGAAACAACTACATAGTCATCAGCATTCTTACCAATCTGCTTCTTGATGTGGTTTGCAAGCATAGGTGCACCAACAAGGTGGTCAACAGGGATGTTGAAGAAGCCCTGAATCTGATTTGCGTGGAGGTCCATTGTAAGAACTCTGTCTGCACCTGCTGCTGTAATGAGGTCAGCACAAAGCTTAGCTGAAATCGGATCTCTTGCCTTAGCCTTGCGGTCCTGACGAGCATAACCGAAGTAAGGAATAACTGCTGTGATACATGCTGCAGAAGCTCTCTTCATAGCATCAATCATAATGAGCAGTTCCATAAGATTGTCGTTTACAGGTGTGCAAGTAGACTGAACGATAAAGCACTCGCTACCACGAACAGACTCGTGGAGAGAAACTGCGATCTCGCCGTCAGAGAATTTCTGACAAGTTGACTTGCCGAGAGGTAAACCCAGACAGCCTGCAATACCCTGTGCTACTGTGGGGTTTGAATTACCTGCAAAAATTTTGATGTCTTTTCCGTGAAAATACATAACCGTTTCCCCTTTTCAAGAAAAATTTAGTTAATTTGATTTTGAGTATATGTAAAATTAATTAACCTACATAGAAGCGCCGAGCACCGAAGCCCGAGATTTTCGAGTACGAGCCGAGAATTGCTGAACAATGCGGATTTAAAACCTCAAAAATCCGCATAAGCATTTATCGGGAGTACGTTGAAAATCGAGGATCAGCGTAGGTGAACGAGGCGTGACATAGAATCGCCGAGCACCGCAGCCCGAAAAAGTCGAGTACGACACCGCAATTTGCCGAACAGATTGTGAATTACTCT
>JAZRMA010000027.1:0-94721 GCA_045647135.1 Ruminococcus sp.
TGTAGCAGATGACGAGACAGTAGTGGTTACACCTATCGTAACACTGGCTGCTAATCCCACAACAGAAGGCGAGAAGATTACATACATTCTTGCATGGGATGTAGATAAGAGTGCAGTAGGTACAGTAACAGCACTTGGTATCATCATCGTTGACAAGGCTGATTATAACGAAGACACCTTTGTTCACGGCACAACCGATGCAAAGGTATTCGACAGAGCGTTCTCAAACAGAGTTGCACAGAGTGGTGAGTATTCTGCAACAAAGACAGGCAGTGTATACGACCATACTTATGTAGCAGCAATGTGGCTCCAGTACACAGATGCTTCAGGTAATACAGTAACTGTTTACTCTGACGAGATAGAGGTTTACAAGCCCGCTCCCTGATTCGTATGAATCAAAACATAATATGTTAAGGATTAAGTCCCTAATATAAAGAAAGCCCTGACAGGTAACTGTCGGGGCTTTCACTTTGTAAATAAAGTTGATTATGTAACAGGCTTCAGTATTCCGAAAATTAGTACTGAAAATAATGATAAAGTTAGATAACAGAATAGAATAGTAAAAATCCGAAAAGATAAGCGTTGCAGATAAAGAAAAAACTTCGTCTGCAACGCTTTTTATGATTTATTTATTGACTTTTGGATTGTCTGTACGGCATAGAATATAATCTATGCTTACATTGTAAAACTCGGCCAAACGCAAGAGCGTTTCTGTTGGAGGAATGCGTTCTTCGTTCTCGAATTTTGAGAGCAGAGCCTGCTCTATACCTGTATGCATTTGCAGGGAAACCTGAGTGAGTTTTTTGCTTTTGCGAAGTTCTTTTAATCGGGTTTTCATACTATCACCTAATGACATTATGTCATATTAACGGTTGACAAATATGACGAACTGCATATAATCTTTATGAAGATTAATGTTTTTATTGTATTTTTTGATGTTTTGTGATAAAATTACAATAAAAGACGCGGCAACCTGACCTTTTAAAACAGGGCAGAGCTTTTCTCTTTGTAAATCTTCGGATTTCAAACAATATTTGGAGGAATTTATTATGAAAAAATTATTGGCTTTAATCCTCGTTGTGCTTATGGCAGTGAGTGTGCTCGCAGCTTGCGGCGAAAAGAAATCAGACACAACTACTGCAACCGGCACACCTGTAAACACCCAGAACGATAATGCTGTTGTTGTCACTATTCCCGTAACAACAACCGAAGCTCCTGTTGTAAACACTCTCAGATATGAATACCTCAAGGGTAAATGGGACATGTCCGTAGATATGCTTGATTTGTTTACTTATGCAATGGACACAGAGGCTGTTATAGGCGATGAAGAAAAGCAGGCATTAGGTGCATATCTTGATATTCTGGAGCCTATGTTTGAGGGCGTTAAAATGCATTTTGATATAGAGTTTAAGTCTGTCAATAAATATGTTATTACCTTAAACGAAGAGAAAATGGAAGAAATGGTTAGCAGTCTGAGCGATAACATTATTAATTATCTGAAGAATGGCGGATTAGAGGATATGCTTGCTCTTCAGGGTGCAGAGATTTCGATGGAAGAGTTCGAAGAAGCTCTTGCACAGCAGGGCTTGACCATGGAGGATTACTATGCTGTAATGGCAGAGCAGATTAAGACAAGCGTGAATGTAGAGGAGCTTTTCGGAGAGTTCGATGAGAAGCGTGGTTGGTATGAGATCGGTGAAGACTATCTCCTTATCGAGATGGGTACAGAAGAAGACTTAGGCATAAGCAGTGAGTTTAAGTATGACTTCGATGGCACAACAATCACTCTTCTTGAGAATGTTGACGGTGAGGTTCATCCCTACACAGGTTCTGTGCTTACAAAGACAGAATAATTTTATCTCAAATAAAATAGAATGATTAAAGCTCCGCAGTATAGTTGCTGTGGAGCTTTTTGCGTGGAATTTTAAGTTCTGCTTGTATTATATTTTTAAATGGAGTAAAATAAGTAAAGAATATGATACAAGGGAGCTTTGTTATGAAGAAGACACTTATAGTTATCGATATGCAGAATGACTTTATAGATATGGCTCTGGGTACAAAAGAAGCTGTGGCAATCGTACCCTTTGTTCGTGAGAAAATCGAGGAGTACAAGAAAAACGACGACGAGATTATTTATACCCGCGATACTCATTTTGAAAATTATCTGGATACTCCCGAGGGCAAAAAGCTTCCCGTACCCCATTGTATTAAAGGTACAAAGGGTTGGGAGATTGCAGACGGCTTATATAAGGAAGGCTCAAAGATTATCGATAAGCCAACTTTTGGTTACATCGGCTGGGATGAAGAAGAACTTTATGATGTAGAGCTTGTGGGGCTTTGTACGGATATTTGTGTGGTTTCCAATGCCCTTATTATCAAGGCTATGTTTCCCGAGGCTTCGGTTAAAGTAGACAGCCGTTGCTGTGCAGGAGTAACTCCCGAGAGCCATCAGGCAGCCCTTGAAACTATGAAGATGTGTCAGATTGATGTTGTTTGAAAGTAAACATAAAAGAGGTTAAGTAAAATGTTTGATGCAAAAAAAGTAAAAGATTTGTGTGTACAGTGGATAAGAGATTTCTTTGAGAAAAACGGTAAAGATTGCAATGCTGTTGTGGGTATCTCAGGCGGTAAAGACAGCTCTGTTGCAGCGGCTCTGTGCGTAGAATCTCTTGGTAAGGACAGAGTTATCGGTGTATTGATGCCTCAGGGTGAGCAGCACGATATTGATATGGCATTTATGCTTGTAAATCACCTTGGAATTAAGCACTATGTTGTGAATATTAAAGATGCAGTGGATGCACTTAAAAATAATCTTCCCAAGGATTTGGAGCTTACTGCACAGTCTTTGCAGAATTTACCACCCCGAATCAGAATGTCTACTCTTTATGCAGTATCTCAGAGTGTTAACGGAAGAGTTTGCAATACCTGTAATCTTTCTGAGGATTGGGTAGGTTATTCTACCCGCTATGGCGATTCTGTGGGTGACTTCAGCCCTATGTCTAATCTTACTGTTACCGAAGTTAAGGAGATTGGTCGCGTACTTGGGTTGCCCTCTGCACTTGTTGATAAAACTCCCATTGACGGACTTTGCGGCAAGAGTGATGAAGAAAATTTAGGCTTTACCTATGCAGAGCTTGATAAGTACATCCGCACAGGTGTTATTGAAGATAAAGACAAAAAAGAGATTATTGACAGAAAGCACAAGGCAAATCTTTTTAAGCTTCAGCTTATGCCTGTGTTTGATGCGGGAATCGAAACAAAAGCATAATGTATTTATAAGAAGACACCCATCCGAGTGTCTTCTTTTTTGTTATTGAAAAGCAAAAATAGTTTATCGAGATAAAATTTTCCTGGACTTTTTGTCCTTATTCTATTGAAAAAAGAGGCTGTGTATGATACAATATTAAATTGACAAATTATAAATTGTTTATTAATAAATCTACAAATTTCGACAAAGGATTTTTTATATGAAGCTTCAAAATATTCACGGCTTTGCCACAATTGATGAATATGTTCGCTACAAGTTATCTCTTTACTCAAAAAAAGATAAAACCTTTGAGACGCTCTTTGAATTTATGTTTGATGAAACCGATAACATAATGGTGGAGACTACCGATGGTTACAGAATAAACAAAGTAACCTACGGAGAGTTTAAAAAGCAGATTTTACGCATCGTGCCAACAGTAGCAAAAGCTTTCTCTGATTTGCCCAAAGGTGAGGTAGTAGGTCTTTATATGGGAAACTCACCCGAATGGATTGCAGCTTTCTGGGCGATTCTTGTGGCAGGATATCGCCCTCTTTTAATGAATACAAGACTCTCTGACGAGGTGCTTAATTCTATTCTTTCAGAATATTCTGTTAAGGGTGTTATCTCTGACGGCAAGACCTTTGCTGTAAAAACAGTTATGAAAGAGGATGCCCTTGTGCCTTCTGACGAGGAATACATTCCCGTACCCTTTGGCAAGGAAGTTTTCTTTATGTCTTCGGGTACATCAGAGCATGTTAAACTCTGTGCATACACAGGCGAGAATTTCTACTATCAGGTTTGCGACAGTGCAAACATTGTGTCTACCTGCCCTGATATACGAAATCATTACGAGGGTGAGCTTAAACAACTTATGCTTTTACCTCTTTGCCATGTTTTCGGATTTATTGCTGTTTATCTTTGGTTCGGATTTTTCTCCCGTACTTTTGTGTTTCCTCGTGATCTGAATCCTTCTACCATTCAGCGTACAGTAAAGAAGCACAAGGTTACTCATATTTTTGCAGTGCCTATGGTATGGGAGGCTGTTGCAAAGGCGGCACTTTCCAAGATAAAAGCCAGAGGCGACAAAACTTATAATAAATTCAAGAGAGTAACAGGAATTGTCAACTCCCTCGGGAAGTTTGGAGATACCATTGCAAAGCATCTGCTTTCTGAGGTTAGAGAGGGACTGTTTGGTGACAGTATCACCTTTATGATAAGCGGTGGAAGCGAAATAAACGGTAGTACCCTCGGATTTTTCAACGGAATCGGTTACCATCTTGCAAATGGCTACGGTATGACCGAAATTGGCATTACCTCGGTGGAAAAAGCAAGAAACAAAAGAATTCTGAACTCCGCATCAATCGGTGCACCTTTTGGCTATACCGAGTATTCGCTTGATGAAAAGGGTACTTTGCTTGTAAGGGGCAAAACCCGTGCATCCCGAATCCTTTGTGACGGAAAAGAAACTATTACTCCTGATGATGAATGGTTCTCAACAGGGGACAGAATGTACTGCGAAAACGGCAGATATTATGCTCAGGGCAGAGCCGATGACCTTATTATCTGCGAAGACGGAGAAAACTTAAATCCATGCATCACAGAATCGGCATTACGTGTTGAGGGCATTGACAAAATTTGTGTATTTGCCGATACAGACAAAAAAGTAGCGGTTGTTGCATCTGTTCCCGGTTGCTATGTAAAAAATCGTTTAAGTGCATTACACGAGGCTTTGTCGCAGGCAATTGCCGAGGCTAAGCTTGACAGAGTTATTGCCCGTATATATTTTACCAATGAATCTTTGCTTAAAAACGACGAAATAAAACTTGCTCGTAAAAAGATTGCTTCCAGAATAAATTTAGGTCAGATAAAGGTTTTTGACCCTGCGAATCTTGAGGAACGTACAGAGGAGTTGCTTGAAGGACTTGAAAAGGACCTGCAGGAATGCTTTGCTCAGGTACTTTCGAAAGATCCCTCTCAAATCAGCAAAACCAGCCATTTTTTTCGAGATCTTGAGGGTACAAGCATAGATTACTATTCCTTGCTTGGTACAATCAGAGAGCGACTTGGAGTTGAGGTTGTAAATTCTGACGGTGTTAAACTTTCAACGGTAAGTGAATTTGCAGAGTATCTGCAAAATAAATAATATATTATTGTGATAAATCATATTGAAGTGTTTGAAAGGGTGGATTTTAATATGACACACTCACTTAATAAAAAATGGAAAGAGTTTCTGTTTGCTTTTTCAGGGTTTGGTCCGAATCTTCTGATGATTATGATGGGTTCCTATTATTCTGATGCACTCAATCCCTCTTCATTGGAGATGGGAGAGCAGTTTCAGGCAATTATGCCCGGAGTCTGCTATATTTTACCTGCACTTTTCCCCATACTTTTTGCACTTGGTAAAATATTTGACGGCCTGATTGATATTCCCTTTGCCCACATTACAGATACACTCTCTACAAGATGGGGCAGACGCCGTCCTGCAATTGCGGTTTGCTTTGTGCCTATGCTTGTAAGCTATGTGCTTTGTTGGATTCCCGTAGGCGGAGCTGATGGTAAGCTCCTCAACACCTTGTGGACAGCAGGATTCAGTATTATTTTCTTTGCAGCATACACAATGTGCCTGATTGCTTTCTACGGCTCTTTTTCGGCAGTATGCACCTCAGAGCCTCAGAGACTCAGAGTTTCGGGCTATAAGGCATTCTTTGATACTATCTCATATTGTCTTGTTTATGCACTTGTGCCCGTTATTCTTTCAGGAACACAGATGCAGATTGATAAGCTTGTTTTTCTCTGCGTTCCCCTTATGTTTACAATGATTATCCCTCTCTTCCTCATAAAAGAGGGTGAAAAATACGGTTATCCCGAAAACGAAGGATTAAAGGAAGAAAAGGTAACAATGAAAGAAAGCCTTGTTCTTACCTTTAAAAACAGAGTTTTCCGCCGTTGGCTTTATGTTAACTGCTGTACCTTCTTTGGTTTGCAGATGTTCCTTTCTTCTATGAATGGTCTGATTATCGGCGGTATGGGTATGAACGGCTTTCAGATGGCAATGCTCAATACTTGTGCATTCGGACCTGTTCCTGTAATGCTGTATCTTTTCAATAAGTCAAAAGCAAGATTCGGTATCCGTGCTACATATCAGAGCTGTCTTTTGTCCTTTGCTATATCCATTATGTCTTTCTTCCTTGCTTCCCGCTATGTGCTGGGTGACGGAAATATGACAACAAAAATGATAATCGGTATTATAGGCGGTCTTTGCGGAAGTTGGGCAATCGGTGCTTTCTTTATGATGCCTTACCTTGCACCCTCACAGATTTCAAGCGTAGAAGAAAGGCTCACAGGCAGAAATCACTCTGCTATGTATTTTGCAGGAAATGCAGTTACAACATCTATTGTTGGTGCTATTTCCGGTAACCTTGTTTATGAGTACATCAAGAATATCTTTATTGCAAAAGGCAAGGGTCTTGTATGGGCAGAGGCAGAGGGTTCTCTTTCTGCTTCCGAGGTAGCATATCGCCATTTCTTTGGTAATACGGGAACTGAAACAGAGGTTGCATCTTCCGTTTTTAACTTTGGTAATCTGCTTGTACCCTTTATTGTTATGATAACTTGCCTTGCAGGTTTCTTCATTGCAAAGAAGATGCCCAAAAACTTTACTCCCGGAACTCTTGCGAAAGAATTCAAGGCAATGGATCCCACGCTTGACATCAGTATGATTGAAGAAGACGAGGTAAAAGAAGAACGCTCCGAGATTATCTTTGTTCAGATTGGTCTTTCTGTGCTTTCAGGATTTATTTTTGGCTTTATCTGGAGCGGACTCCTTATGAAGTCCATAAAGAAAATGAAAAAAGCTTTTAAATGGATTCCTGCATTCTTCCTTTCATGCATTGTTCCTTTTGTTCAGATTATATTCTTGCTTAAGATGAGAAAAACTATTCTTGATATTGCAAAGGAAAAGGGTGCGGATATAAAGATTTCTTCTGCCATTCTTGTTCTTCCTGCTTTGATTTTCCCTGTTCTTTTCACAAATGTTATTTCACTTGCTATCCTTCAGCGTGGAATGAACAGAATTTACGAACACGAGGATAAGTAAAAGATGATATATACCATTTTTAATTGGTTTGTGAAGATTACGGGATATATCCCTCAGAAGATTGTCTTTCGGATGAAGATTCATTACGAGGATAAAGCTGTGCAGGGACGGCACATACGCTCGAAAGCCATAGTGGTTTGTAATCATCACTGTTTGTTTGATTTTGCGGTTCTGCTTTTTGCTTTTCCTTTCCGTACCCTTCGTTGTGCGGTAGCAGAGATAACCTACGACAAGAACATTTTTATGAAACTGTTTCTTAAACTTTTAGGTTGCATCAGAGTTGAACGAGAAAGCTATGATTTCAGCTTCCTTGAGAAGATGAAGAAAATTCTTAAGCGTGGGGGAGTAGTTGAGATTTATCCCGAAGCAAGACTCCCGAGAAAAGATGAGCCCACACCCCTTGAGTTTAAGCCAAGCTTTGTTTATCTTGCGTTGGAATCAGGTGCTCCCATAATTCCTGTTTACAGTAATGCAGAGATATTTTCAAACAAACGGGAAAGATTAATGATTGGAAAACCCATTGACGCAGCTTCTTTGTATGACAACAACCTCTCTGAAAAGGAAAATATAAAAAACATAACCTCTTATGTAAGGAGTAAGATTATTGAGCTCTCAGAAAAACTCGAAGAAGAATGTAAAGAATAAAAAAGAAATTCCTTTTTTTCATAACTTCCTTTATGATTTTATAAAAATCACAGGAGCACCTTCCGCACTTTTGTGGATGCGTCCCAAAATGCATTATCCCTTTGGTAAAACTTCTAAGAAGGGCGGATTTATGGTGATTTCCAATCATCCCACTTTCTTAGATCCCATAATTGTGCATGTGGCATTTCCTGCCCGCAGGCTTTACTGCGTGGCAACAAAAGACCTTTGTGCAACCAAGATCAGAAGAATGTTCTTTGAGGTAGGTCACTGCATTATTGTAGATAAAGAAAATTTTAGTTTAAGCTCTTTTCACGAGGTTGTAGGCAGACTTCAGCAGGGAAAGATAGTTGTGATTTTCCCTGAAGGAAGAGTTAACAGGGACTCAGACAGTAAGCCATTACTCGCCTTTAAATCAGGCGCGGTGCTTATGGCTCACAGAGCGGCTGTCCCCATACTGCCTATGTATATTGTCAAGAAAGACAAGTGGTATCAGCGTCAGCATATAGTAATGGGTCAGCCTGTGGATATTGCAAGTATTATGGGTAAGATGCCTACAATGGAAGAGATGAATAAAGTTACCGAGATTTTAAGAGATAAAGAAAAAGAGCTTAAAAACTACTATGAGTCAGAAATACTAAAAAAATAAAATGATCTTCGGATTAACATAAATTTGTAAAGGGTGGATAAAATATGAACGAGAAATTCAAAAAATATACCGATGAGGTAACATTTTCCAAGATTGTAGATTTTTCCAACCTCACAGCTATGTGGGAACATTGTGCATCTGAGTATGCAGACAATGTTGCAATAGTTGATGGCGAAAGCTACACCTTCAGTAAGCTCAACGAGGATGTTGCTGCTTTCAGAACAGTTCTTAAAGAGAACGGTGCAGCACCGGGTTCTCTTATTGGCATTCTGTGTCCCAACTCTTACGGCTTTGTTAAGGCATATCTTGCTGCGGTTACCTTTGGTGTTCCTGCAGTACTTATGCCCGGTCACCTGGATGCAATGACTGTTTTCGGTATTGCTTCCAAGTTTGGTATGAAGGCAGTTGTTTATGACGAGGTTTTTGAAGAGAAGGTGGCAATTCTCAGAGAGAAGAACCCTGCAGTAGCGCTTATCCAGTCATCCAGGACTTCCGAGGAGAAGACCCCTGCAATTCCTGTTCCTTCAGAGACACCTGCTGCTATCCTTTTTACAGGCGGCACAACAGGCAAGAGTAAAGGTGCAAAGCTCAGCCACAAGGCAATTATTGCAGGTACTATGAACGGTTGCTATGGTATCAAGGAAATCTTCGAGCAGCGTTATCTCTTGGTGCTTCCTCTTACTCATGTTTTCGGTCTTATCCGTAACCTTATGACATCCCTCTACACAGGCAGTGCTCTTTACATTTGCCGCAATAATAAGGATATGTTCCGCGATGTTGCTGTTTTCAAGCCTACAATAATGGTGCTTGTTCCGGCGTTGGCAGAAATGGCACTGAACCTCTCTGCACAATTTGGCAGAAATATGTGGGGTCCTGACCTTAAGACAATCATCTGCGGTGCGGCTCCTGTTGCACCTTATCTTGTAACAGAGTATGACAAACTGGGTGTTACACTTCTTCCCGGCTATGGCCTTACCGAGTCTGCAAACCTTGTAAGTGGTAACCCCGAAGCCCTCAAAAAGCCCGAGTCCGTAGGTCTTATCTATGACGGTATGGATTATAAGATTGTTGACGGTGAGCTCTGGCTCAAGGGCATCAATATGATGGACGGTTATGTTACTCCCGAAGATAACGAGATAGCTTACGAGGACGGATACTTCAAAACAGGTGACCTTGTAAGAATCGACGAAGAAGGTTTCCTCTACATAACAGGCAGACTTAAAGAAATTATCGTGCTTTCTACAGGCGAGAATGTTTCTCCTGCAGAGCTCGAGGTTAAGTTCTGTGCTATCGATACAATTCAGGATTGCCTTGTTTTTGATATGGAAGAAGGCGGCAGACAGATTCTTGTTCTTGAGGTTCTTCCCAGAATGACAAAGATTAAGGCTCTTGGTATCGAGGATATTTATGCTCACATTAAGGCTGAGGTAGACAAGATTAACGAAACTCTGCCCTCCTTTGAGAAGATTAATAAACTTATCATTCGCGATACGGACTTTATCCGTACTCCTGCGATGAAGATTGCGAGGAACTTAAATGGCAATGTCAAGAAATGATATTATCGTAAAGCTCAAGGATGTACTTCAGATGGCAATGCCCTCATCTGAGATTGATGTGAACACTCTTACAGAGGATGCAAACCTTATTAATGATTTAGGACTTTCCTCTGTCGGCGTTCTTTACATTGTTATTGCTATCGAGGAATTTTTCAACATTCGTTTTGACGATGTTGGTTTTGCCGATTTCAAAACAATCGGCGATGTTGTTGATTATATAGAAAAGAAGCTGGAAGCATGAAATGGGTAATGAAAGAGCCCGTCCGCGGCGATATGATTCGCGTAGAGTCGGGCAGTATTTATCATTTTGGAATTTATGTATCCGATGATGAGGTTATCCAGTTCGGACTTGCTCCTTCGCAGCGAGCTGCAGTCCGTGATTGCGATGTAGAAGTGCTTTCCTCTGATATTTACGCTTTTCTTTCAGGAGGCTTTTTGGAGGTTTGCGAGTTTGACAGAAGAGAGCGGAAAAAACACCGTTCACCCGACGAGGTGGTTTCTTATGCTCGTTCAAAGCTGGGGACAAAAGGGTACAACATTATCTATAACAATTGCGAACATTTTGCAAATGAATGTATCTCGGGTCAGCATATCTGCCATCAGGCAGACGATGTAAGGGAGATGTTCCGCAATATGCCCATTGTTGATGTGTATTTGGCTTGTCTTCCTGAGGACGATGTTAAGGAACCTCTTTCCTGCAAACTTCGACAGAAGGAGCTTGAGGGTGTTTCCAATGACCGAGTAAAGCGAGAGAAGTATTATGTGTGGAAGCTTCTTGAGTATGGCTTGGAGCGAAGCCTGGGAATTAAGATTAAAGATCTCAATATTAAAAAAAACGACGAGGGCAGATATATAACCGATAAAATAGATTTTTCTCTTTCTCATAGCAAGGGTGCATTGGCGGTTGCAATCTCTCGTGCATCAGTAGGTGTTGATATCGAGGAGATTGATTCCAAAACCCGTGAAGGCGTATCAAAGCGGATTATGACTGCTTCGGAATACGAGACTTTTGAGAGTTTACCAATTGAAGAAAAACAGAGCTATTTCTTCAGGCTTTGGACAGCAAAGGAAGCACTTTTCAAGGCTTCTAAAACAGGTTCTTTCAGCCCTGATTCAATTAATACGGCTGACGGCGGATATAAACATTTCGAAAAAATAGTTGGAGAAAAAAACTATTCTCTCTCGGTGGCAACCGCTACAACAGAGAAAATCAGAATTTTTGAAAATATAGAGTTGTAAATTATCGCATTTGCGGAAAAGAGGTGCAGGTCTTGGATTTGAATAGTATTTTTCAGAATGTATTTAAGAACAACCGTGCGAAAAAGATAGCTTTTCTTTTGTCGGTTTCTATTGCGGGAGTCAGCACTATGTCCATAGCCTCGGCCATACTGGCTTACGATGCCATATTTACCCGATACGAAAGACCTGACTATGCTCTTTATCCCGGAATGTATTGCTACGAGCGGTTTGAGGGTACTCTCCCGAGAGAGACTATGTCGGTTAAATCCGGCGATACAGACCTTGCGGCTTATTACTATCCTGCAAAGAATCCCAAAGGGCTTGTAGTGGTGGTCCATGGTATTCACTCGGGTGCCGACGATTACCTGCCTCTTATTGAGGCAATGGTAAAAGGGGGTTACGCTGTATTCTCCTATGATGCAACAGGCAACTATTCCTCAGGCGGCGAAAACGGAGTGGGTATGTGCCAACAGCTCATTGACCTTGATAATGTGCTTACTTTTCTTGGTAATGATTATCGATTCTCTTCTATGCCAAAACTCTTGATTGGTCACAGTTGGGGCGGATATGCGGTATCTTCCGTACTTGCCTTACACTCAGAGGTTAAATCATGTGTGTGCATTGCTCCTATGTGGAACGGTCCTGCTATGGTGATTGAAAAAAGTCAGGAGTATGCAGCAGACGCGGCGCTTACCGCAAAGCCTATTTTTGATGCATACCAGAATTACCTATTTGGTGATTATACAAAGTACAATGCGGTTGTGGGCATTAACTCCACCGATATTCCGATACTTATTGCACAGGGTCTTGAGGATAAGATAATTGCTCACGACGGTCAGTCTATAACCGCTCACCTTGGCGAACTTACAAACCCTAACATAAAGCTTTACTACGGAAAGGGCTATCAGGGTACACATACAGGAATATGGCATTCTGTTGAATCAGAAGCTTATGTCCGTCAGGTAGAAAGCGAGATTAAAGCCTTGGAGAAAAACAAAGGCGAAGCGCTCACATACGAAGAAAAAGCAGAGTTTTACAAAACAGTAAATCATCGTCTTTACAGTGATGTTAATCCCGAACTCATAAAACTTATATTTGAAACTTTTGAAAAAGGGTTAAAATAATAAAAAGAAAGCCTCCGATTTGAATCGGAGGCTTTTGCTATGTTTGCTTATTTCTGATTTTTTATATCGTCAATGTCCTTGACAACGTTGTGCTGAATGGGGAACCATTCAACCTTTTTGAATACAGCCACAAGACCGATGGGAATCCAGGTAAGCATAAATACAGGGAATGTGAAAAGATAGAAAATCTTTTTGAACTTGGTGCTGTTGATGTACTTCCATTCGGTAATGATAGACAGAATTCCCATAAGGAAGAAGGTCATATACATACCGCCAACAAAGCCTGCCATACCGAGCAAACTTTCGATAATAGCGGCAGAGCCTTGAGGAATTGCAATGATGAAGGAGTAGATAAGACCGAGGATTGCTGCCATCATCATAAAAATCATCGGGATAGTCATAAAGAACTGATCAAGGTGAGAGAAGCGGTTTTTGTGTTTGTTCTTGAAAACACCTTTAAAGAGTCTCCAACCGTAGTAACGGAAGATCTGTAAAGAGCCTCTTGCCCAGCGGAGTCGCTGCTTCCAGGAAAGCTTAAAGTTATCGGGTTGCTCATCGTAGAACATAGCTTTGTGACAGTAGCCTGCCTTATAGCCCTCGATAATGTGGTGAGCTGTGAACTGAGTATCTTCGGAAAGAAGATGCCAGATCCAACCGTCGCTGTCTTTAAGAATCTTTTTGCTGAACATAAATCCTGTACCTGCAACAATGCTGCTGGTGTTAAGAATCTGGCGGGAGTTGTTCATATATTTGGATTCACGCAAGAACCATAATGCATAGCCTGCGGTGATCCAGTTAGTATCGTAGTTTTTGGAGTTTCTGTAACTTGTAACAATGTCGTATCCGCTGGAGAAAGCTTTGTTCATCTGATCAATGTAGTCAGGCTCAAGAATATTGTCTGCGTCAAAAACAAAGAATCCATCGTAGAAATCATAGCCTTTAGTGTCTTTGATTTTTTTTAGCAAATGGTCAAGAGCATAGCCTTTGCCCACATGCTTTTTATCAAATCTTTCGTAAACGATAGCTCCGCTCTTACTTGCGATTTCAGCAGTTTTGTCGTTGCAGTTATCTGCTACAACATAAACATCCACAAGCTCTGTGGGGTAGGTCTGACTCTTGATGCTGTTGATAAGATGTGCTATAACGGTTTCTTCGTTTCGTGCCGAGATAAGCACCGCATAACGATGTTTTTCAGATTTGGTGAAAGTTTTAGGCTTGCAGATAAGACCAACAAAAAGATAAAATATCTGGTACATAAAAATTATTGTAGCCAGTGTACTTAATATAGAAAAGAAAATTTGCATAACTAACTCCTACGCGTTGCGCATTGTTACTGTTTATAGGAACACAAATTGTACCCGAACTCATACATAACCTAACTATACCACAAATTGTAGAATAAATCAAGCATATGAGGTAAAAATCGTGCTGAATTATGTAGAAGAGATATAGGATAAAATGTAAATCATTTACAAATAATTTACCATACAAAAATAAGTGTATAAAATATATAAGTGATGTAATTTTGGATAAGGTTTTAAATAAAGATAGTGACAACATCATATATATGTGGTATTCTTGTATTAAAGAGACAAAAGGAGGTTTTTGTATGGCAAAAAAAGATTACAGCAGTTATGTGTGGACAGATAAAAAAAGAACAATTTTTGGTTTGCCTCTGAGCTTCACAAGATATAAGCTTACAGAGGATAGGTTTTTTATTGAGACAGGTTTCCTTTCCAAAAAAGAAGAGGAAATTCGCCTTTATCGTGTAATGGACCTTACTTTGCTCCGCCCTTTAGGACAGCGACTCTTCAAGGTGGGAACAATCCATTGTTGCTCCGCCGATAAATCCACACCTGAGTTCGATATTATAAAGGTTAAAAATCCCGAGGATATCAGAGATCTCCTTTCTGAAATGGTGGAAAAACAGAGAGAAGCAAAGCGTGTTGTGGGCAGAGAATATATGGACGACGATGTTGCTCATGAATTCCTTTGATTTTAAACATAAATATAAATTGTAAATGCCGATTCCCGATGTAAAGTCGGGAATCTTTTTTTATAAAAATCAGTAGAAAGCATGTATGCTTTGTGTTATAATATAATTCAAAAGATTATCTGATATAAAATGGTGGGTGCTTATGAACGAAATAATAAAATCTTTGTGGGAAAGGAAGTCTGTAAGAGCTTTCCTTGAAAAAGAAATTCCAAGCGATGCAAAAGAAATTATTCTTAATGCGGCAATTCAGGCACCCTCTGCAGGAAATATGACCCTTTACACAATTATAGATGTACAAAGCAAGGAACTTAAGGAAACTCTCGCTGTTACCTGTGATAATCAGCCTTTTATTGCAAAGGCACCTATGGTGCTTGTGTTTTGTGCAGATTTTCACCGTTGGTACAATCTTTTTACAAGTTACTGCCAAGATGTGCGAAAGCCTGATTTGGGTGATTTGCAGCTTGCAAGTGTAGACGCGACCATTGCGGCACATAACTGTGTGGTTGCGGCGGAGAGTATGGGAATCGGCTCCTGCTATATAGGAGATATTACCGAGAATTTTGAAAAACACAGAGAGCTTTTCTCTTTACCTCAGCATGTTGTGCCCGTTTGTATGCTGGTATTAGGGTTCCCTACTCAACAGCAGAAAGAACGAAAAAAGCCCGGTAGATTTAAAGCAGAAGACATAGTTTTTACAGATACTTACAACAGAGAAAAAGCAGGAAATCTTGACACTATGCTCAAAGAAAGAGAAGGAAAGAACGATGAAGAGTTTAAGGATTGGGTAGAGAAGTTTTTGAGCAGAAAGCACAACAGTGAGTTCAGTATAGAAATGTCCCGTTCCTGCAAGGAAATGGTAAAGGAATTTACAAAGTAAGTATATTTACTAAACGGAGTGACTTTTTATGATGTTTTCGGATATATTAAGGCTTCTTATTGAAGAAAGAGGACTTACACAGAAACAGCTTGCAAAGGATTTGCACATTGCGGTGTCTACTCTTGGCGGATATGTGCAGGGCACAAGTGAGCCTGATTTTGATACTTTGCGTCGAATCGCCGAGTATTTTGAGGTTTCCTCAGATTATCTTCTTGACTTTCGAACAGGCAAGACCAAATCACATGCAGAAGACGATGTGCTTCGTATTTTCAGAGCACTTTCGCCTGCTTTGCAGGAACTTTATCTTGAGCAGGGAAAGGTGATTTTGCGTCATTACGCAAAGCATTCAGAATATTCGGAAGCATCAGAATAATTAATACGGGAAGGTATTGAGTTATGGGATTCAAAGAGAATTTTAAAAGTAAAATGGAAGACCGTTCTTACGAGGAACGTATAAAGAAAAACTATGCAAGAAAAAGAGAGCAGTCCGAAGACAGAGCAAATGGTTATTCTTACTTTCTTGCAGGCGTTTGTGTTCTGATAGCAGTCCTGTTCTTTATTTATAAAGAGCTGTGGCTCGGAATTATATTTCTTGGTGTTGGCGGACTTTTGGTGCTTATGGTGTATCTTTCAAAAAAAGAAGAAAGCAAAGACTCTGCTCCAAAATACAAAAACAAAAAGAAATAAGTTTCTTTTGAGGTGTATATGAAGAATAAAGAAAAGAAAAAATCAGGGTTTCGGAGGTTTTTGCCTTACTACAAAAACTACAAGGGCATTATGATCAAAGATTTGCTTTGTGCGGCGCTTACTACAATATGCGAGCTGCTCTTGCCTTTGATTGTAAGAGAAATTACAACCCGTACAGGTGGTAGTGCCGAGGTTCTGACAGTAAAATATGTACTGTTATTGGGTGCAACCTACCTTATACTCAGGGTCATTGATGCGGCGGCTTATTATTATATGGCAAACCGAGGTCATGTAATGGGTGCTGCTATCGAAACAGATATGAGAAGAGATCTTTTTGCCCATTTACAGCTTTTACCATTTAAGTATTACGATAATACAAAAGTGGGAACACTTATGTCCCGAATTACCAACGATCTTTTTGATGTTACCGAGTTTGCACATCATTGTCCCGAGGAGTTTTTTATTGCAGGAATCAAGATTGTTGCATCCTTTGCAATTCTTTGTACGATGAATGTGCCCCTTACTCTTATTGTTTTCGGAGTTATTCCGCCGATGGTACTGGTGCTCTTCTACTTTAACCGCAGAATGCACGCAGGCTTCAGAGCTCAGAGAAAAGAACTTGGTGAGCTTAATGCTTCGGTTGAGGATAGCCTCTTGGGTGTTCGGGTTGTACGTTCCTTTGCGGGTGAAAAACTTGAGAAGGAGAAATTCGACGAAGGAAATAGCAGGTTCCTTAAAATTAAGGCAAAGAATTATAAATATATGGGTGCGTTCCAGTCTTTTACACGATTCTTTGAGGGCTTTATGTACATTGTCGTGGTGGTTGCGGGTGCACTATTTATGATAGACGGTAAGATAGACGCTCCCGATTTTGTAGCATATCTCCTTTATGTAACAACTCTTTTTGCTACAATCCGAAAGATAGTTGAATTTGCCGAGCAGTTCCAGCGTGGTATGACAGGTATCGAGAGATTCTTTGAGGTTATGGACACAAAGCCTGAGATTGAAGATAAAGAGGATGCAGTTGAACTTAAGGATATTCGCGGCGAGATTGAGTTTAAAAATGTTACCTTCAGATATTCGCAGGAAAACGAAGATGTACTCAGAAATGTAAGCTTTACTATAAAGAATGGCGAGAATGTAGCCCTTGTTGGTCCTTCCGGTGGCGGTAAGACCACAATATGCTCTCTTATTCCAAGGTTTTACGAGTGTGAAGAGGGAAGTATTCTTATTGACGGCACAGATATAAAGGATGCAACTCTTTATTCACTGCGAACAAACATTGGTGTTGTACAGCAGGATGTTTATCTTTTCTCGGGCAGTGTTTACGATAATATTGAGTACGGCTGTCCCGGTGCTGCCAAAGAAGAAATTATTAAGGCTGCAAAGCTTGCAGGTGCTCACGATTTTATAAAAGAACTTCCCGAGGGTTACGATACCTATGTGGGTGAGCGCGGAGTAAAACTTTCGGGAGGTCAGAAACAGAGAATTTCTATTGCCCGAGTTTTTCTTAAGAATCCGCCCATACTTCTTTTGGACGAGGCTACCTCTGCTCTTGATAACGAGAGTGAATATCTTGTGCAGAAATCTTTGCAGAAACTATCAGAGGGCAGAACCACTGTAACCGTTGCACACAGACTTACAACCATAAAGAGTGCAGACAGAATTTTTGTAATCAATAAAAACGGAATTGCCGAAGAGGGTACTCACGAAGAACTCCTCAAAAAAGGCGGAATTTACTGCGAACTTTACAAGGCTTATGCACAGTAATTTTATGCAAAGGAGAACTGTATGAAGTTTATATCGTGGAATGTAAACGGACTTCGTGCCGTTATGCAAAAAGGATTTAAAGATATTTTTGATGCTTTGGATGCAGATGTTTTCTGCCTGCAGGAAACAAAACTTCAGGAGGGTCAGATTGATTTCAGTCCCGAGGGTTATTACTGCTACTGGAACTATGCCGAGAAAAAAGGCTATTCGGGTACTGCGATTTTTACAAAGAAAGAACCTCTTTCCGTTACTCTCGGAATGGGAATCGAAGAGCACGATAAAGAGGGTCGACTCATTACTCTCGAGTATGAGGACTTCTATTTTATCACCGTCTATGTGCCCAATTCTCAGGATGAGCTGAAGCGTCTTGAATACAGAATGAAGTGGGAGGATGATTTCCTTAATTACATCAATAAATTGCAGGAAGAAAAACCTGTGATTTACTGTGGAGACCTTAATGTTGCCCACAGGGAAATTGATCTTAAAAACCCAAAGACAAACCGCAAGAACGCAGGCTTTACCGACGAGGAAAGAGAAAAGTTTACAAATATTATGGATGCAGGCTATATCGACACCTTCCGCCATTTTTACCCTGACCTAGAAGGAGCGTATTCCTGGTGGAGTTATCGTTTTCAGGCAAGAGCAAAGAACGCAGGCTGGCGTATTGACTATTTTGTTACATCAGGCTCTCTTGCTCCCCGTCTTAAAGGTGCAAAGATCCACTCGGATATTTTCGGCTCTGACCATTGTCCCGTAGAACTCACAATTGAATAACTGAAAACAAAACGGCACAATCGGTTAATCTACCGACTGTGCCGTTTTTATATAAGATGATTACTTGAACTCGGAGCTGTCGTTGAGTACCAGTGTACTCTGAAGGAAAAGTACATCCTGATCCTTTACGGGTACAAAACGGGAAAGACGATCGTGGGGTACTTTTCTTATATCAATAAGTGTGATTTTCTTGTAGCCTTCCACAAGCAAGGGAGCAAGTGCGTTTGCGTATGAGTCGCGAACAATGATAAGCTCCTTGTCTGTGGTGGCATCAGGGTTCTCGATAGTAAGAATACTACGGTTAGGACCTGAAAGGAACATCTCGTAAGCATCGGGAATTTTCGTTTCCTCTTCGCTGGAAAGTTTTTCCATATCGTAAAGGGGAATTTCCTTGTAGCTTTCCATATCGATTACTGTTGCATTTTCAAGGGTGTTGTTTGTAAGGTAGTAAAGGTCATCCGCAGGTAAGTAGGAGAGTGCGGAGTGACCGTGATACACGCCGTAAAATTCGGTATCTGCCTTTTTTATTTCGTACTCACCATTGAGTGTAACACCCATACCCGAGGCAAGAACTTCTGCGGTATCTACAATGTTTTCCTGACGCCAGTGAGTGTCGGTTTTGTAGTAGTCAGAAAGTTCAAGAGTGGGGAATATATCAATATACTCTGCGTAGGGCATATCTGCTTTAACTGTTTCTACAAAGTTTTCGTAGTCCATAGAGAGATAGCCTTCGCCCCCGGCAAAGTAGTTTTTATCGGGAACAATTGAAAGATATATATTTGCATCTGTACCTTTGAGCCAGTTTTCGTACATATTTGCAAATTTATCTGTTGCGTTTTTAAGGGACTCTTTGTTCATAGGATATTCCATCTTAACGATATATCCGTCAATAAGATAGAATTTGTTGTTATCCTTCTGACCAAGAGCGTAATAAGCAGTTGTAGCCTTTATGGTTCTGAACAAATCGCGGAGAGGGAACTGCTCGAGTGTGTAGGTTTCAAACTTAGACATAAATTCGCCGTTCTCAATGGTGTCCATACTGAGTTCGGGGAATTGTTCAAGTTTGCTTCGTTCGGTTTTGGAGATTTCTTTATCGGGGAGGATCAAGCTCCAGATAGAGAAACCGAAGATAAAAAGACCTGCGAGGGTTACAGCGAGAATGTTTTTAAGTTTTGACATCTGTATCCCTCCTTAGAATCGGAAATAAAGAAATGGGTTGAATGAACCGTCGATGAGGAAAGCTGTACAAACGATAAGCAAAAGTGTAAGAACAACGGGTTCTGCTATATTTATGATGTTGTTACCGAATTTCTTTTTGCAGATGGTTTTGTAAATAAATGAGGGCAGAGGTGTTGAACCGACTGCAGAGATAACAAGCAGTACAGCAAAGTTTCTGAGATAATAAATTGTCTCGGTTGTAACAAGAGGATGACCGCCTGCGCCAAAGAGAGAACCGATTCGATAGATAGCCTCTGAAGGTGTAGCGGCATCAAAGAGCACAAAGCTCATAAGAACAAATATAAGTACATAAATGTGCTTGAGCACATGAGTTTTCTTAAGGAATTTGAGGAGAAAGACCTTTTCGATGATGAGGAGTATAGCGAAGTAAACACCCCAAAGGATAAAGGTCCATGCGGCACCGTGCCAGAAGCCGGTAGCCATCCATACAACGAAGATGTTAAAGTAAAATCGGGGTTTTGATACACGATTACCGCCTAAAGGAATGTAGAGGTAATCGCGGAACCAGGAGCCGAGGGACATATGCCATCTTCTCCAGAATTCTGTGATGCTGGAGGATATATAGGGGTAGTTGAAGTTCTCTAAGAAATCGAAGCCGAAAATATGACCAAGACCGATTGCCATATCGCTGTAACCGGAGAAGTCAAAGTAAACATGAAGAATATAAGCAATTGCGTACATCCAGAAGAAGAGTACGGACTGTTCTTCTGATGCTTTGAATATTGCAACAAGTTCGCCGAGTATGTTTGCGAGAAGTATCTTCTTTGAAAGACCCACAACAAATCTTCTTACACCCAAAGCGGCTTTTTCGAAGGAATGAGTTCGATTCTCAAGTTGCAGAGCAATATCGGAGTACCTTACGATAGGACCTGCAATAAGCTGAGGGAACATGGAGATATAAGCGGCGAGGTTAATGTAGTTTCGCTGTGCAGGTGTATCTCCGCGGTAAACATCAACTGCATAGCTGAGAATCTGGAAGGTATAGAAGCTGATTCCGATGGGTAGTGCTATCTTAAGAAGGGGGATAGACATACCTGTAAGTGCATTGAAATTTTCAATGAAGAAATCGGCATATTTGTAGTAGCCGAGAATAGAAAGGCTTAAAAGAACAGAAGCTACCAAAAATACTTTTGATAGCTTCATGCCTCGATACTTTTCTATAAGTAATCCGAACACATAGCCCTGTGTTATGGATATCAGCATGAAGATGAGGAATTTAGGCTCACCCCAGCCGTAAAAGAAAAGGCTTGAGAGGAGCAAGACTGTGTTTTTTAATTTTTTTGGTACTGCAAAATACAGTGCCAAAACTATTGGTAAAAAGTAAAATAGAAAGGGGATACTTGAAAATAACATAGTTCTTGCTCCGCTCTGATTATTAGGTTTTTGTCAGTTTATAAGGTGTTCTGAATAAAGTTAAGGAATATTAAACTTAAGCTACAATAGCCTCGTCGATAACAACTGTTGCGTTTGTGTAAGCTGTTGCAAGCTTTGCATTAAAGTCGTCAACGAGCTGTGTGTTACCAACACAAGCGATGATTACGTCGTCAACAGTTACGATGAGAACCTTCTCGGGGAAACCGCACATCCACTGTGTGCCGTCGATTGTTGTCTTGATCTCTGCTGTAAGAGCCTCGATCTCAGCTGTGTCAGCTACCTGGAATGCACCGCAAGTGAAGGTGTTAGCGTTCATAGCGTGCATCATGGAAGCTGCTGATGTAAGCTTGGAAACAGAAGCGTTGGGGAAGTGGAGCATTGCCTCGAAAGCCTCTGCTGCTTCGCCTGTTGTGCCGAATGCTGCAGGACCTTCCCAGTTTGTTGTAGCCTCTGTGAGCATATCGCCACCTGCTGCGGGGAAGAAGTTAGGGTCGTTCTCAGAGTATGCTGCCCATACAGTGTTCAGAATGTTGAGAGCTGCGTTGTCTGTTACTACTACTGCATCTGTGCCTGCTGTTACATCTTCTGTGGGAGCTACGGTTGTTACAGTTTCTGTTGCTTCGGTTGTGGTTGTTGTGTTGTCGTCTTTTGCACCGCATGCTGCGAGAGCGAATGTGAGTAATGCTACCATAAGTACTGCAATAATTCTTTTCATTTTGAAAACCTCCATAAATTTTGTTTTTAAGTTTATTGCCTGCAGTTTTTACTGTTTACAGATTGACCAGAGTGATGTGTTTTCGTCGAAAGTCATGGTGTAGACGATGTGGTCACCGAGGGTCAGTTTGTATTCAGTATTTATATCTGTGTCGCCGATGTGCCAACTGATGTTTACAGGCTTGTTTGTTTCGTACTCTGTGCCTGAAAAAATCGTTTCACTACCATCTGACGATCCGATATCCATTTTGCCGTGAGATACTCTTATTTTAGTATCTTCACTGATTTTAAGGGAGAGGGAAAGATTTATATCTTTGTTTGTTTCTCTTGCAGAAACAGCAGCGGGAATGTGGATTTCCATAGGAGAATCGGAAATAACCTCTCCGTTTAAAAGTAAGTCTGCTGAAGAAGGAGCATTTTTCGGGAAACTGAAAATAACGGTTAATACCAGCACAAGACAGGCTGCAACAGCGCATAAAGCATATACAGGTTTAAAATTTCTTTTAAAACCCTTGTATGTTTCTGCATCTTCGATAAGCTTATCGTCAATACCGGCAAAAGCTCGTGCCATTACTTCGTTTTTCATATATGGTATCCCTCCTTCTCAAGATATATTCGCAGTTTTTCTCTTGTTCGCATAAGGGTGGACTTTACCTTGCTTATGCTGAAAGAAAATCTTTCGGAGATAACCTCTATACTGTCGCAGTAAAAATATCTGCGGATGAAAATGTTTCTTGCGTCTTCCTTTTGCGTGTAAAGAAATTGTGAGATTTGTTTGCTCAGAAGATTAACTTCTGCTTCACTTTCAACATTTACATTTGAGGGAGTGCATACATCCAGCTCATCGTAAGAAAGAGGGGATTCATCATCACTGCGTTTTTGAGCATTCTTGGCTTTAAGCTTATTAATAGAAAGATTTCTTGCTATCTTTGCTATGTAAGCCATAAGCGATTGAGGCTTTTGAGGAGGGATTGTATTCCAAAGCTTGAGATAGGTGTCGCTGAGAATTTCTTCGGTGTCCTGTTCGTCGTGTAAGATGTTCATACATATTTGTTTGCAGTAAGCCGAATACTTATTCTCGGTAGCGCCTATGGCAAGTTGGTTCCTGTCAAAATACAAATCTATTATTTTGTTGTCATCCAAGGGAACTCCTTTCCCAAAAGTGCCTACACTTATAAAGACAACTTTTGTTTTAAAAGGTTGCAAAAAAATCAAAAAAATTTTAAAAAATTTATAATTACCTTTATTATACCATATTTTTCTGTTTTTAACAGATATATTTTGTTGTTTTAAAAAGATTTTTGTGATACAATAACCGACGGTGATAAAAATGGTTTTTACAACTACACTTTCTTCTGTGGCACTTTTGCTTTTGTATGCGGTGCCCGGATTTCTTCTTGTAAAATCAAAGCTTGTAGATAAAGGAGCAATTCCTGCTTTTGCAAAAGTACTTCTGTATGTATGTCAGCCTTGTCTTACCTTTTATTCTTTTGATAAAGCGGATTTTTCCTTGGATTTGTTATTAGGACTTGGTGTGTTTTTTCTTATATCTTTTGTGTCTCAGTTCGGCCTTCTGATGCTTTTCTATTTTATTTTTCGTAGGAAGAGCCACGAAAATGTAAGATACAGAATTATGAATATGGCGCTTGTCCTCGGTAACTGCGGCTTTTTTGGTATTCCTGTGGTCGAGAGATTATTCCCCGACAGAGCAGATGCAGCGGCATATTGCCTTGTATTTACTCTTGCGATGAATCTTCTTTGCTGGACAATGGTGCTTTACATTGTAACTCAGGATAAAAAGTATATAAAGGCAAAACAGCTTATACTTAATCCTGCAACAATTGCGTTTTTGGTGGGACTTGTTCTCTTTGTGTTTTCTCTTAAACTTCCCGGAATACTCTCTGAAGCGGTGTCTTTGGGCTCTAAAATCTCTACACCCCTTTGCATGACAATTCTCGGTATGCGACTTGCCACAGCAAAGTTCAGAACTGTATTCCTTAGTCCCTTGCAGTACCTTGTGGTAATTGCAAAGCAGACTGTAATACCACTCGTTATATTCGGATTGGTAAGTCTTCTGCCTGTAGATATGTTTCTGAAACAGCTTTCATTTATACTTTTCTGCTGCCCTGTTGCAAGCAATGTATTGAATTTTGCTGAAATCGGCGGCAAAGGACAGGAGGAAGCCTCAGGATGTGTGCTTTTGGGTACAACTCTGAGTATAGCTACAATGCCCCTTATGATGCTTTTGCTGTAAAATATGAATTTATAAAAGAACACCGTTGCAAATAAATTGCAGCGGTGTTCTTTGCTTTAATCGTAAAAGGGGAGATAGGTGCCTATATTGGCATTTGCCTCAAGACCTGCTATGTGCTTCTGAATCATAGTTGCATCTTTGATGTTTACGGAGTTGTTCTGGTCAGCATCAAGACAGAGCTTTGCAATGTCACCTTGGAAGGTGAGAAGTCCTGCGACGATTTTCTGAATTGATGTGGCATCGGAAACCGTAATTTTCTGATCGCCGTTTACATCTCCAAGCAGATAGTAGAGGGTAGGGGTTTTGGGCACAAGGCCATCTTTTTCGAGCTTGTCGATTACATCTGTAATAACATCTGCAATGAGTGAGTGACCTTTTTCTGAAGGGTGTATTCCGTCTGCCTGAATAACATCATAGCTGTTTGTTTCTTTGTAGTAACTATCAAAGGCATCGTGTACATCGGCAATAAAGATGTTGCTGAAATCGTTTTGAACAGATTCAAATATTTCGTCAAAGACAGGTACAAGTTTTTCAGCCATAGGTGCGTAGGTGCTGTATTGGTCGTTGGCATAAAGAGGATTGTACTGAGTCTGGAATATGACAGGGGCATCGGGGTTAAGAAGTCTTATCTCGGTGCATATGCTTTCCAGATTAAATTTTACTGTTTCTGCAGCCTCTTTAACCGCTTTTGCGTTAACTCCGTTGAGGATGATGTCCATAAGGGTTAAGCTGTCTGCTTTTGTCAGGAACTGAATAAGGTCGTTACCGCAGATTGAAATGGAGATAAGGTCTGCTTTTTCAATATCATTTATTGCTGTTGTGTTGTGGCACACTGTCCACAGAAGATCGTCGGTTGTATGACCGGGCACAGCGTCGTTTGAGAGATAATACTTTTTCTCTGCAGATATTTTAGCGGCATAGCAATCAAGAGTATTTTTAAGCCCATAGCCCGATGCAATAGAGTCACCCAGCACAACATAGTTGATTCTGGGCAGATCGGGTTTTGCTGCACAGGTGCTTGTTACCCCGAAAAAAATAATCAGAGTTGCGAGAAGGCAAGATATAAGTCTTTTTATTTTTTGCATAAATGTTCTCCTTTGTAAGCGATATCGGGGGTTAATCAGAATGCCCAGTTGCCGTTTTCAAAGATCTGAATCTCTTCACCTTTTGCGGTCTTTGCTGTAATTGAAAGATCCTCTGTGCCGATCATAAAGTCAACATGGACAATGCTGTCGTTTACACCCATTTCTCTGATTTCGTCGAGGGTGTATTTTTCGTAGTCCTTTACGCAGGAACTGTAGCCTTCGCCAAAAGCAATGTGACAAGCGGCATTTTCGTCAAAGAGAGTATTGTAGAAAAGAATACCGCTGTTGCGGATGGGAGAATCATAGGGGACAAGTGCACATTCGCCAAGATAACGGGCACCCTCGTCTGTGTCAAGAATTGAGTTAAGAAGTTCTTCGCCTTTTTTTGCGTGAGCTTCTACGATTTTACCATCCTTGAGAACAAAGTAGAAATCTTCAATAAGTGCACCTTGATAGGAGAGGGGCATAGAAGCGTAAACAATACCATCAGCTCGGTTACGGTCAGGAGCGGTAAATACCTCTTCGGAGGGAATATTTGCGTTATATTCTGTATCGGAGTTAAGAAGCAGGTCGCTGCCTCCCATAAATCTACTCTCGGGAAGAAGACCTACTGTAAGATCGGTGCCGTTTGAGCTCTTGTAGTGAAGTTCGGAAATAGAGAGGGAATTGAGATATTCATATCTCTTTTTAAGGTCTGCGTTGTGTTCTTCCCAGTTTTTAATGGGATCACCCTGTGCTCTTGCGGTGGCAAGAATAGCCTCCCAAAGCTTTTCCACAGCAACAGATGTTCTGTCGTTGGGGAAGATTTTTTTTGCCCAGGCTTTGCCGGGAACAGCAGCAATACACCACTGGTATTTGTTGTCCATCTCATCTCTGTAAGGCTTGAATACACCGCGGCGGATACCCAGACACTTTGACATCTTCTTCTGATTTATACCGCGAAGTCCGTCGGGGTCTTCACTCTCCAGATAAAGCATGGCAGGCAGAGTCTTTACTCTGTGCTTAATCTTTTCAATTTCCCAATCCTCTACTTTTGAGAGTACCTTTTCTTTCTGATATCTTACATCAAGCTTACGAAGAGGCTGATATGTCCACTCAACAGAAACTTTGCTTGCACCTGCTTTGTAGCATTCTTCGACTACCATTTTTACAAATTCGGGCTGGTCAAGCTCGGCAACAACAATAACCTCCTGACCCTTCTGTACATTAATGCCTTTTAATGCCAGAAGCTTTGCATATTCGCGTAAAACTGTTTTTTTCATATAAATCTCCTTTATAATCTGATGATATAATTTAATCGATTATGGTATTATTATAACATTTGTGACTTGCAGGTCAATAGAAAAAAGTTCGGTGTATATGTTTATATTCTTTGACTTTTTATACGGCGAAATGTATAATGATAAAATATAAATGTTCTTATGTATATAGGAGGTAGAAATTTATGACCTTGTGTAGAAAAAGAAGTCTTGCTGATAATAAGTCAGATGGATTTTTTCGCAGGAATCTTTTTGTAATTCTTGCGTTTTTGGTTCCTGCACTTATTTTAGCGGTGGTTTTTGCTATTCGAGCCTATTTCCCTTTTGGCAACAGAATGATAATGGTATCAGACGGTTGGCATCAGTATTATCCGTTCCTCTCGGAGTATCAGCAGATGCTCAAAGAAGGACGTTCTCCTATGTATTCGTGGAATATAGGCGGCGGAGTTAATTTTTCGGGTGTTACTGCAAACTATATTGCAAGTCCTTGGTATCTGCTTACAGCAATAATTCCTTCGGGCACTCCCTGGCTTCCGTTGTTCCTTGCTGTTACGGTAATTATTCGTATCGGCCTTGCAGGTATGTTCTTCGGCATATTCCTGAGAAAAGTTTTCGGAAAAAATGATATTTCTCTTACAGCTTTTGGCACAATGTACGCTTTGTGTGCTTTTGCTCTTGGTTATTATTGGAATACTATGTGGCTTGATACCTTCGCGCTTATGCCCTTGGTGATTGCAGGCGTAGTGGGAGTGCTCAGAGACGGAAAAGGCATTTTGTATGTAGTGTCTCTTTGCCTTGCGGTTCTTTTTAGTTTTTACATCGGATATATGGTATGCTTGTTTGTTCTTCTTTTCAGCATTTGTTATACTGTTGTTTCCTTTGTAAGCATCAAAAAAAGTTTAAAAAATGCAGGTTGTATGGTGCTTTATACATTGATTGCCGTTATGATGACAGCTATAGTTACCGTCCCTGTTTTTATGGCCTTGAGCGGTTCGGATTCTGCAGGCTCTGTGGGCGGATTCCCTTCGGAATATACAGTAAACTATGCTTATGACATAAAGGATAATGGTGTTAAGGGTACTTTACTTGCTTTTGCAAGAACAGTCACCAATATGGTCTCCGCCGATACTCCCATTAAAATGGATCAGGGTGATCCCAACATTGCCTGCGGTATGTTGGCAATTGCACTTTTACCCTTCTATTTTGTAACCAAAAAGATAAAACTTAAAGAAAAGATTACTTCTATATCTCTTCTTGTGTTCCTGCTTGCAGGTTTTGTTGTGAATCAGCTCAACTATATCTGGCATGCATTTGCAACTCCTGCTATGGTTTATTACCGCTGGAGCTTCATATTCTCTTTTGCGGTTCTTGTAATTGCTTACAGAGCCTTTACTCTTCTGGATTCAATCAGCAAGAAAACTATGATAGCCTCCTGTGTGTTGCTTGTTGTTTACTTTGCAGGAGCTTTCTTCCTTCAGAAGAAAATGAGTGTTATTGCAACTGCAGTAGGCGTTCTGCTTATAATGATACTTATAGTTCTTTATAAGAAGAATAAACTTAAATTCAGAACTTTATCGTTGCTGCTTACTTTAATTGTGGTTTGTGATATGTCGGTTAACTGCTTCCTCGGAACTCGTTTTGTGGGCTCGACAAAAATGGATAATTACCCTATGAACGGAAAATCCGTTGAGGCGCTCATTGATACCGCGTATACAGAGAGCGAGGGTGAGATGTTCAGAACAGAATTCCTTGCACCTCAGACTCTGAACGACGGAGCACTCAACTCTGTTTGGGGTATTACTACCTTTAACTCGATGGTTGATTCCTCTTATGCCAACACCCTTAAGGATATGGGCCTTGCGGCATCAATGCCAAATAATCGTTATGCTTACTTTGAGACTTCTCCGGTAACTAATATTTTCCTTAACATTAAGTATCTTATCGGCAGAGAGCATGAGGTCACGGATGAAAACGGAGACAAGGTACTCAAGGTGCAGAAAGCTTTGGATACAGAGTATCTGAAAGAAATCAAAAAAGATACAAATGCAACTCTTTACGAAAATACAGCCTATGTTCCTATGGGTTTTATGGCTCAAAAGGAACTGCTTACCTACAAAACCTCTGAGGATTGGAGATTTTCTGCAGAGGTGCTTAACGAGATGTTTTCTAAAGCAACGGGCATAGCACCTGATGTATTTATAGAGGTTGAGCCTGTGGAGGAGGCTTCTGTAGAGTTTGCAGATAAATTTGTAAAACGCGGACAGGACCCTCATTCGTACTCCTATAAGCTTACAGATGTAAAGCCTCATAATGATGAAAAAAGTGCCTTGATTACGGTCGAGTACGAGATTGAGAAGGAAGGTACTTACTACGGAACATTCCGCTCTACCTCTGACAAAAAGACAAAAATAATTATAAACGACGACGAAGAAAATGCCTTTGAAATGGATCAGCAATATACCAGTATGGCATCTGTAGGTACTCTCAAAGCAGGTGACAAGGTAAGGGTGGAGATGGAAGCTGAATATGGCAAAAACTCCACAGTTGTTTATCGTATGGCAAGAATTAATGACTATGTGCTCCGTAAGGGCGTAGAAAAGCTCAGTCAGTCTACAATGGAGCTTTCCCAGTGGAACGATACAAGTGTTAAGGGAAAAATCAATGTCAACGAGTCAGGTCTTTTCTACACTTCTGTGCTTTACTGTGATGGCTGGAAGGCTTATGTTGACGGTAAAGAGGTTGAGATTAAACCTATTGGCGATACCTTTATTGCCTTTGAACTTGTTGAGGGTGAGCACGAGATTTTTCTGGAATATAAAACACCGGGTATTAAAGCAGGTGTGATAATAAGCGTTATAGGTCTTGCGGCCTTTGTGATGCTTTGTGCAGGTGCTGTTTTTTGTGCAAAGAAAAAGAAAAACACACCTTGCTGCAGCGGGGTTTCAGAAACAGAACTATCCGAGGGTGAATTTGTAGAAGATTCTGCACCTTCAGATGCGGAATAATCGGATAAAAACAAAAAATACGGACTGCTTTGTGCGGCCCGTATTTTTGTTTTATGGAATATTTTATAGGTTTTACATATAAAAGGACAATAACGAAAAGGAGTGCTGTAACGAGAATTTGGGGTTAAGACTTCTGACTTTCTTTCGTACGCAAAGTTGCACATATTAATGTATATAATTATGTGTGTTTTGTTAATTGAAAGTAAGGCCTTTAAGTGCTATCATATATTATGTAAAATTATCCTGCGTCAAAGCTTGTGACTCAGGAAAAAATAGGAGGAATTTTATGAAACAGGCAAAATATTTCAGAAGTTTTATGTCCGTTCTTCTAATTGCAGCTATGCTTCTGTCTATGACAGTTGTTGGCTTGGTGGGCGTTTCTGCAGCAGACGGCCCCACACTCAGCTACAGCTTCAAGTATGACAATGCAGGCTATGCAGAAGGCCGAGTAAGACTTACTGCCGGTTCAGAGTTGGACTACGATAAGTATACTCTTTACTGGGCAGATGACACAAAGGTACTTGAGGGTTATGCTCCCATCACAACCCTTAATCTTAATCAGCAGAGCAAAAGCTTTACTTTCGGTAAGCACACTGCTATCCCTGCAGGTGCTACAAAGCTTATCGCTGTTGAGAGCGCACTTGCAGTAGGTACTATCAAAGTAGCTGATGCTGATGCAGTATACGATATTCCTGAGTCTAAGCAGTTCAAGTATGCTGATTCCGAAAAGGAATATACTTTCCAGACTCTCTCCGATATCCACTTCCACAGAGATGGTTACGAAGCTTATCAGTATGCTGATGAGCATTTTACAAGCGCACTGAATGCTGCAGAGCTCAGAGGTGCAGAGTTTGTTTCTACTTGTGGCGACCAGACAAACTATAACGACACAAAGGAATGGGGTCAGTACCTCGATACTCTTGCTAACTCCAACTTCACAGGTTATGTTTACGAAGTAAACGGTAACCACGAGCCTTACGACCAGGGTGAGATTCCCTCCACATCACACACAAACGCTCTTGAACAGTTCAAGGTTGCAACAGGTCTTAATGCAGGAACCGGAAAGATGCAGCCTGAGCTTTATTTTGAGGTAACAGCTTCCAACGGCGACCACCACATCTATATGGCTCTTGAGCTTGTTAACAACAAATATCATCCCGGTATTTCTGATAACTTTACAAAGGCTCAGATCGATTGGCTTGAAGGACTTCTTAACAAATATAAGAACGACGGCAAGAAAATCTTTATCTACGAGCATGCTCCTTTTGCAGGTTATGGTGCAGGTGACAACAAGGTAACACCTCACTACGGTGCTGCTATGACTATTGATGCAGAACTGTATCCTCAGACTTACAGATTCAAGGAGCTCCTTGAGGCTAATAAGGATATCGTTTGGTTCAGTGGTCACACACATATCGACTTTAAGTACAACTACAACATCGATAACGAGAACGGCACATCCGCTTACTCCGTTCACGTTCCTTCCACAGCATCTACTACAACAGTAAATGCTTCCGGCGGTCTTGATTATACAGCTAAAGCAGACAGCGCACAGGGTTATTTCGTTGATGTATATAAGGATGCAGTTGTACTCAATGGTACAGATATGGTTCGCAACGAAATTCTTCCCCTTTATACATATCTTGTAGATTACTCCGGCGAAGAACTCATCGAGAATGAGGTTGAAGGCGGCGAAGAAGTAAACTATCCCAAGGTTGTTGTAACAGTTGACGCAAGTGTATTTGATGCAAATAGCGTTAAAGTAATGCTTTACGGCGCAGACGACGAGACTCTTTCCAAGTCAGTTACAATGACAAAGGATACAGACGGTCTTTATAAGGCTAATGTTTCCACAGAGTTTACAAAAATGAAGTTCTCTGTTGCTACCAATAGCTTTACAATCAACTCTGCAGAATATGCAGTTGCTGACTGCACAGTTAAGCTCGGTGCTTACAAGATTTCTTTTAATAACACATACAAGTGGGCAAATGTAAATGTTTACGCATGGAATACTGCAGGCGGTGAGCTGGCTGCATGGCCCGGTGTGGCTATGACAAAGGAAGCTGACGGCACATTCACAGCAGTTATCCCTAATTTCCCCGACAAGATTATTTTCAATAACGGCTCAGGTCAGACAGGTGACCTTGATATTGCTCCCTACATTACAGAGGAGATTGAAGGCAGCTATACACTTAACTCTACTCCCACACCTCCTGTTGAGGAGCCCAGCACAGAATATGTACCCGATGTACCTGTTGAGACAGTTACAATTTATTTAGAAAAGCCTTCAAGCTGGACAGGTGCTTATATCTATGGCTTCTACGGTGTAGTTGGTCAGACAGCAGAGAAGGAATGGCCTGCTACTTATCCCGGTGCAGCTATGACTCTTGTTAGCGGCAACACATACAAATATGATGTTCCCGCAGATATCGATTACATCAAGTTCTCTGATGGTTCAGCTGCAAACAATCGTACAGATAACATTCCCGGTTCTAATATCGGCGAAGGCGTGACATTCGGTATCACTACTAAAGGCTCTAAATACTGGAACTGGACAACATCAACTAAAGCAGCTCCTGCTTCTGTTGGTGCAGGTGTTACAGTATATGCTATCAACTCTGCAAAGTGGTCAGAGATGAGCGCATACTACTGGGGTGGCGCTGATGTAACATGGCCCGGCACAGCAATGACAAAGACAGGCGAGACAGTTAACGGCTTTGATGTTTACTCCGTAACTCTTGACGCTGCTCCCACAAATATTATCTTTAACAATAATAACAACGGCTCACAGACAGGTGACCTCACATTCCAGGCAGGCCAGTACTTTGATGTAAAGGCAGGCAAGTGGTATGCATCTCTCTCTGATGTTCCCGCTGTTGATGCTCTTTCTACCGACAGATACCTTGTTGGTTCCTTCAACGGATGGAGCACAGTAGCAGATGAGTTCAAGCTCAAGACAGCAAGCGACAAGGTAGCTTATGTTGAGCTGGACCTTGAAGCACACACAACTTACGAGTTCAAGATTGTTCGCGAGGGCACATGGACCAGCTGTAAGACTACACTCCAGATTACAGAAGATGCTAACGGTCTTGTGTTCAGCTCAAGTGTTTCTGACAACACAAAGATTACTACAAGAGAAGCAGGTACTTATGTATTTGCTTTCGGTCTTGAAACATCACAGCTCGATGTTACATATCCTGCAGCAGAAGTTGTTCCCACAACAACTACTCAGGCAGAGGTAGAAGTACCCACAACTACAACTGAAGAGGTTGTTGTTCCCACAACTGCTGAGGCAGAGGCACCTGCTGATACAATCACAGTTTACTTCACCAATAACAGAGGTTGGAGCGGTGCATATATCTACGGCTTCTATGGCGTAGTAGGCGAAGCTGCAACAGGTGAGCCTCTTGGCGCATATCCCGGCATACAGATGACATTCGTTGAGACCAACGGTCTTGGTCAGGATGTTTACAGTGCAACAATTCCCGCAGATATCGACTACATCAAGTTCTCTGACGGCGCTGCAACAAACAACCGTACAGATAACATCACAAATGCAGAGTTTGAAGACAGCACAGGCTTCTACCTTCAGGATAAGGGTGCAAAGTACTGGCCCTATGTAACATATCAGTACGAGAAACCCGAACCCACACCCGAAACAACTGCAACTGCTCAGGTTGTTACAGGCACAACAGCTGAAGAGATTACTACAGAAGAGCAGGTTATCGTACCTACAACAGCAACACAGGTGATTACCACAACTGCTGAGGCAGAGGCACCTGCTGATACAATTACAGTTTACTTCACCAATAACAGAGGTTGGAGCGGTGCATACATCTACGGCTTCTACGGTGTAGTAGGTGAAACTGCAACAGGTGAGCCTCTCGGTGCATATCCCGGCACAGAGATGACATTCGTTGAGACCAACAGTCTTGGTCAGGATATTTACAGTGCAACAATTCCCGCAGATATCGACTACATTAAGTTCTGCGACGGCGATAGCAAGGGTACAAACAACCGTACAGACAATATCGCAAGTGCAGAGTTTGAAGACGGCACAGGTTTCTATCTCCAGGATAAGGGTGCAAAGTACTGGCCTTATGTTACATATACTTATGTAGCTCCCACTCCTGAGGTAACCACAACAACAGAAGCTGTTGTAACAACAGCAACAGTTACAGCTACAACTATCGATGAGGTTGTTCCCACAACAACTACCGAAGCAGAGGCAGAAGTACCTACAACTGTTACAACAACAGAAGCAGAGGTTATTACAACCGTAACAAACACAGCAGAGGCAACAACTGAAGCAGAAATTGTTACAACTACCGAAGCAAAGGCAACAGCAACACAGCCCAAGCCTGTTGAGATTTATGTACGTCTCGGTGACGCTGACCAGAATGATAAGGTAAACGTTAAGGACGCAACAGAAATCCAGAAACATATTGCAGGTCTTACAGAAGCAGACGGCGTTATTGCTCTTACCGAACCCGGCATTTTTGCTGCTAATGTAGACTCCAACTCCTCTGTAAACGTTAAGGACGTAACTGCTATCCAGAAGTATATTGCAGGTCTTGATGTTCTTTATGCCATCGACCAGCTTGTATTGTACAAAACAGAAGAAGTAGTAGTTCCCACAACATCCGGTGAGGCAGATGTAACAGATCCCACAACTACAAAGGAAGCTGAAACTCAGCCCACAACAACTACTAAGGAAGAAGTAACAGAGCCCACAACAACTACTGAGGAAGAGGGAACTCAGCCTACATCTACAACAGAGCCCGATGTTGTTCCCGAGCCTACTCCCGAACTCAAGGAAGCTCTTGCAAAGGCTAAGAAGACTCTTGCTGACGATTACTACTATGCTTCTTATGTAGCTTATGCTGACCTTAAGAGAGTTTACTCTGAGTATAAGGATGCTAATGTAGCAGAGTCTGAGCAGGCAACAGCTGCTGCAGAGGTTAACGCTGCTCTTACTGCTTTCGAGACAATGAAGAAGAACAATCCCAAACACATCTCTTATAATCCTCCCAAGCCCGGTTCTTACCTTATCAGAGGTACAATGAACAATTGGGATGAGAGTGGTGTTATGAGTCCTGACGGCAACGGTGTATCTATCACTTATACTCTTGCTGCAGGAGATCACAAGCTCAAGGTTTATGACACAACTACAGCTAAGTGGTACGGCAACGGCGGTACATTCACAGATACTTGCTCAGGTTGGACAATGTCAGATGGCGCAGCTGACCTTGCTTTCAAAACAACAGGCGGTACATATAAGTTCTATGTAGTTTATACCGGCGGCAAAATACAGCTTACAGTTACCAAGCAGTAAATAAAATTCCCCTTTAATATTAAAGAGGCTGACACTCAGGTGTCAGCCTCTGTTTTTTGTAAAAAGAAACCCCTGCAGAGTCTTATGATTCCTACAGGGGTATTATTGAAAATATATTTATTTTTTGCTGTCAATAAATGCACAAGCCGCAAGAGCTGCTACAGCACCATCGGCAGTCGCTGTGGTAATCTGGCGAATCTGTTTTGTTCTGCAGTCACCTGCAACGAACACACCCTCGGTGTCGGTGGTGCAGGTTTCACCTGCGATTACATAGCCTGCTTTATCAAGAGCTGTCATATTTTCGAAAGCTTTGTTGTCAGGAGCAAGTCCTATTGCAACAAATACTCCGTCGGGATGTATAGAGGTTTCCTCACCTGTTTCGGTGTTTTTGAGAACAACTGCGGAAAGCTCACCTTCACCCTCGAACTTTTCTACAACTGTGGAGTAAATAACCTCAACATTGTCACGGGCAATAAGGGCATCTGCTACTTTTTTCTCTCCTGTAAGGTAAGAAAGATTCTGGATAACAGTAACTTTCTTACAGGTTTCTGCAAGGAGCGTTGCTTCTACAAGTGCGGAATTGCCGCCGCCGATAACAGCAACCTCTTGTCCTGCATAGAAAGCACCATCGCAAACTGCACAGAATGATATACCCGAGCCGATGAAGGTTTCTTCTCCTTCAACACCCAGAGTGCGGTGTTTTGCGCCTGTGGCAATGATAACTGCCTTACAATCGTATTTGGAAAAATCGGTGGTTACGGTAAAGGTGCCGTCATTGTTCTTTACAATGCTAAGTGCTTCTTCAAGCTCAACCTGAGCACCCTGATTTATTGCCTGATCTACCATTTTGTCGGCAAGCTCTGTTCCGCTGATAGATGCAGCAGAGGGGAAATTTTCGATTTTGTGGGAGTAGGTAATCTGTCCGCCAAAACCTGCTTTTTCAAGGACCATTGCAGATTTACCTGCTCTCTGAGCATAAACTGCGGCTGTAAGTCCGGCAGGGCCGCCGCCGATGATAATAATATCTGTCATAGGAATAACTCCTTTTACAAAGTTTAAGTCCGCCGCAAGAAATTTTCTCTTGCGGCGGATAAGTTTTATTATATATTAGCCTGTCTGTGCAGTTTTATTCTGAATGTAGGTCTTAATTGCAACTACGTTTACGAATTTTTCTGCATTGCCTGCTTTAACCTCTACAAGAGTAGGAGCCTGACGGAGACCGAGAGCTCTTGCAAGATCCTCGTTGTCTTCAACATAGATCTTCTCAAAGCTGATACCTGCACGGTCTAAAAGCTGAGCCATAGCCTTGCAGTTGGGACAGCTCTTTGTAGCAAAGAGGTAAACACCGTCAGCAAGTGCGGACTCGGTAGCTTCTGCAGTTGTATCTACCTTTGTAGAAACACCGTCACGACGAAGAACAGAATTTTCGATGTTGTAAACCTTTCTGTCCTTGAACTCCTGAGCTTTACCGTCGTTGAAATTCTGAACAGGACGATAGTAACCTGTAATACGGCTGTAAACCTCTGCCTTTTCGCCACACTCAGGGCAAACATACTCTTCGCCCTTAATGTATCCGTGGTTCTTACATACGGAATATGTGGGAGAAAGTGTGAAGTAGGGGAGCTTGTAATTCTCAGCAATTGTACGAACAAGTTTTGCAGCACTCTGCCATGTAGGAAGCTTCTCGCCGAGGAATGCGTGGAATACTGTACCGGAGGTGTAGAGTGTCTGGAGGTTGTCCTGAATATCAAGAGCAGAGAAGATATCCTCTGTGTAGCCAACAGGCAGGTGAGAGGAGTTGGTGTAGTAGGGAACACCGGACTCTGCGTTTGCTGTTACGATGTCGGGATAGTACTTGAGGTCGTGCTTTGCAAGACGGAAAGCTGTGGACTCTGCAGGAGTAGCTTCAAGGTTGTAGAGGTCGCCGTACATTTCCTGATAATCGGAAAGACGCTCTCTCATATGGTTGAGAACTCTCTCTGTAAAGTTCTGGCACTCGGGATGAGTCATATCCTTCTGAACCCACTTTGCGTTAAGACCTGCTTCGTTCATACCAACAAGACCGATTGTAGAGAAGTGGTTGTTGAATGTACCGAGGTAATGTCTTGTGTAAGGATAGAGACCCTCTTCCATAAGTTTTGTGATAACGTTTCTCTTGATTTTAAGAGAACGAGCAGCAATGTCCATCATATGATCGAGCTGCTTGTAGAAATCAGCTTCGTCCTTAGCAGTGTGAGCGATTCTGGGCATATTGATTGTAACAACACCGATAGAACCTGTGCTTTCACCTGAACCGAAGAAACCACCGGATTTCTTTCTGAGTTCTCTCAGATCAAGACGGAGACGGCAGCACATTGAACGAACATCGTTGGGCTCCATATCGGAGTTGATGTAGTTGGAGAAGTAAGGTGTGCCGTATTTGGAAGCCATCTCAAAGAGGAGACGGTTGTTCTCTGTGTCGGACCAGTCAAAGTCACGAGTGATGGAGTATGTGGGGATAGGATACTGGAAGCCTCTGCCGTTGGCATCACCCTCGATCATAATCTCGATGAATGCCTTGTTGATCATATCCATTTCTTTTTTACAATCTTTGTACTTGAAGTCCATCTCTTTGCCGCCAACGATTGCAGGCTGCTCTGCAAGATCCGGAGGAACTACCCAGTCAAGAGTAATGTTGGAGAAGGGAGCCTGTGTACCCCATCTGGAAGGTGTGTTTACACCGAAGATAAAGGACTCAAGAGCTTTCTTTGTCTGTCCGTAAGTAAGGTTATCAACCTTTACGAAAGGAGCAAGGTATGTGTCAAAGGAAGAGAAAGCCTGAGCACCTGCCCACTCGTTCTGCATAATACCCAGGAAGTTTACCATCTGGTTGCAGAGGGTTGCGAGGTGACTTGCAGGAGAGGATGTAACCTTGCCTGTAATGCCGCCGAGACCCTGCTGAATAAGCTGACGGAGTGACCAACCTGCACAGTAGCCTGTAAGCATGGAAAGGTCGTGAATGTGAATGTCGGCACGGCGGTGAGCATTTGCGATTTCGTCATCGTAAACCTCACTGAGCCAGTAGTTAGCTGTGATAGCGCCGGAGTTGGAAAGAATAAGACCACCTACGGAATAGGTAACGGTGGAGTTTTCTTTAACTCTCCAGTCATTAATGTTAACATAGTTGTCAACGATCTCTTTATAGTCAAGGATTGTGGACTTAACACGACGGAGCTTTTCTCTCTGACGTCTGTAAAGGATGTAGGCCTTAGCTACATCACCATAGCCGGTCTGAATGAGAACATCCTCAACGGAGTCCTGAATGTCTTCAACTGCGATCTTGCCATCTACAACCTTGGGTGCAAAATCAGCTGTAACTTTAAGAGCAATAAGGTCGATCACGGAGTCGTGAAAGTCTTTTTTAGTAGCTTCAAAAGCCTGCTTAATTGCGGCTGAGATTTTGGAAAGATCGAAATCTACAATTTTGTTGTCACGTTTAATTACTTTATACATAATTGTCTCTCCTCTCAATATTGTTATTTTTGTGTTGCTACACAATAATACACAAAAAATTGTGGTTTGTCAATAGTTAAACCACAATATATTGTGACAATGTTGTTATTTTTATTTGCCAAAAAAGAATATAAAACGCCCTCAAAAGAGGGCGTAAGCCAGTGTTTATCGGTGTTTGAGCTATGTTTACAAAATAACACAATATTTAGTGTCTTAAATACACAATACCAATATATAGTGCTATATCTTGTGGTGTGCTAAAGCAAAACAATATATTAGGCTAAAGTAGGGCGGTTTTTATTTAACTCCTCTGAGTTGTGTGCAGGGGAGTATCTTTTTGAGTTCTTTATACATAGTTTTGAGATCTTCGTCAGAGTGTCCTTGGGTGTTATTATCAATCAGATTACCCGAGTCCACAAACTGCTGAAGGTAGTATGCGTCACAGCCCGAGAGCCATTTTGCTATATCGAGAAGATCTTCCATAGTGTGGAAATCTTTTGTTACTGTGGTGCGAAATTCATAGGGAACAGTACCTTTCTTAAGAAAATCCACACTTTCCGAAACAGAACTGAGGTCAAAGAGCTTTTTGCCCACTGTTACGGCATATTTCTGTTTTGAGTTTTTTATGTCCATTGCTACATAGTCGATAAGACCTTTTTTGCAAAGAGCCTTGAGCTTTTCGGGGAATGAGCCGTTTGTGTCAAGTTTTACAAGGAATCCCATATCTTTAACAGCTTTGATGAATTCCTCTATACCTTCCTGCAGCAGAGGTTCACCACCTGTGATGCAGACACCTTCTAAAATTCCTTGACGGGACTTTAAAAACTTAAGAATTTCTTCGGGTGTTATCTCTGCCTGTTGTGCTTCAGTTACCAGTCCTGCGTTGTGACAGAAAGGACAACGGAAGTTACAGCCGTGAGTAAATATGGTACAAGCCATTTTTTGAGGGTAGTCTAAAAGGGTGAGCTTTTGCAGTGCTTCGATTTTCATTTTTTCACTCCTTAATACATTATCCATTTGTTTTTTAAGATTAAAAATTTTATACTTAAATTATAAAATATAGAAAAGAGTTTTGCAATAAGCTCAGAGAAATATAGTGTAAATACCAAAATTTCACAAAAATGTTGACACCTCAACAACTCTTTGATATACTGATTATGCTCTTAATTTGTATTCCGTTTTTGGAGGTTAATAATATGATAAAGAGATACGAAGTGTTTTCTGCTGCGGTTTCAGTTGTTTCTACTTGTATACAGAAGATTGAAGCAGAAGAAATGAAAAAGTATAGCCTTAATGGCTCATGTGCTCAATATCTTGCAGTAATGCTCGGAAACGAAGATGGCATAACCGTATCAAAGCTCAGCGAGGTTTGCTTTAAAGATAAGGCGGCTGTTTCAAGAGCGGTTGCAGAGCTTGAAAAAAAGGGCTTTGTATATCGTGTAGCGGTGGGCACTAATTTATATCGGGCTGCAATAAAGCTTACCGAGAAAGGCAAGCAGGTTGCAGAATATGTTGGTAAACGGGCAGCAACCGCTGTTGAGCTTGCAGGTGATGGCTTCAGTGAAGAAGAAAGAGTAGTATTTTACAGCGTTCTCGACCGTATTGCATATAATCTGAGGAATATTTGCAAGGACGGTTTGCCTGAATCAATGTAATGTAATAAAGGAGAAAATTATGTCAGAAAATAAAAAGGTAAGAATTATTGTGGATTCTGCAGCAGATATTGCAGAGTGCATTGCAGACAAAATAACTGTTCTTCCCATGACTCTGCGTTTTGGCGATACTGAATATACAGATGGTGTTACCATTACAAACAAAGAGTTTTATGAAAAACTTATAGAGAGTGATGAGATTCCTACTACGAGTCAGATTGGTCCCATGGCTTTTGAAAAAGCTTATAAAGAGGCTTTGGCTCAGGATGAAGAGGTTTTGGTTATTACGGTTTCTTCCAAACTTTCGGGTACATATCAAAGTGCTTGCATTGCAAAAGAAGAAGTCGGCTCAGATGTATATGTGGTAGACAGTCTTTCCGTAGCGGTTGGTGAAGGTATACTTACAGAATATGCTGTAAGACTTGCAGAGGAAGGAAAGGGTGCAAAGGAAATTTCAGAGATTCTTATACAAAAGCGTGACAATATAAGAGTTATTGCTATGCTGAATACCCTTGAATATCTGAAAAAAGGCGGAAGAATTTCCGGTGCCGTTGCATTTGCGGGCGAACTTCTTTCAATAAAGCCGGTTGTAAGTATTGACAACGGAGAGGTAAAAATCCTTGGTAAAGCAAGAGGCTCCAAGCAGGCAAACAATCTTCTTGTTAAAGAGATAGAGAGTGCAGGTGGTGTGGACTTTACAATGCCACTTCTTCTTGGTTATACAGGTATTGAGGATTCTCTTTTAAGAAAATATGTAGAAGACAGCCGCACTCTTTGGGAAGGACAAGACGATAAACTGAGATATACTTCTATCGGCAGTATTATCGGAACTCACGCAGGTCCCGGTGCGGTAGCGGTTGCTTTCTTTAAGAATAATTAAATATGTTGAAATTTAAAGAGCCGTTTTATGAACGGCTCTTTTTGTTCAGTAAGATATAAAGTCAAATATATTGACAAAAAAGGTTTACAAACCACAATATGTATGATACAATGCTGTTATTAGTAGAAGTATGTATTTTTGAAAAACTAACGCTGTGAATTTGTGCGTTTTTTGGAGGTTCATTATGAGCTTGTCCCGTTCAAAGATAGAGGGCTATATGTTGCCCGCAAAAAAAGGTAAATACTACGACAAGATGCAGGTGGATGCACTTTTGCAGGATATCGCGGCAGATGCTGACGAAACCCTTGTGGAACTTGCAGAAAAGCGTGAGCGTATCAAAGAACTGGAAAAACGCGAAGAATCCATAGCTCAGGCACTTGTTATTGTTAAGCAGCTTTCTGAGCAGATTATTTCTAAGGCAAAAGCCGAAGCAGAAAGAATGATTATGGAGAGCACTGCTCAGAAGATGGAGATTGAAGAGGATATTGCAAGACTTCAGGGTATTCGTGACTCTTATCGTGCTGAGCTTGAGAATGATATTAAAACTCTTATGAATAAATTTTTACAGGAAGTAAAGGATACAAGCAAACCTTAAATTTATGTAACTATAAAATGCTCGTGAGAAATCATGAGCATTTTTTTGAGGTGTAGTATATGAAAAAATGTATTTTGACTCTGTTGTGTTCTGTGCTCTGTGTTTTGTTTCTGTGCAGTTGCAATAGTGGTGATACACAGAGTGGCACACATCAGGCAGATGATATAGAAGATATGCTCTACGAAAACGAAAAAATTGTTGCATCAACTCCCGATGAGACAGGAGCAAGAGTGGGGCAGATTCCCGGTTTTGAGGTTAATGGGAATTTGTCTGCAATGGCAATGCCTTATGTAATAAAAGATACATCTCTTCAGGTAATTGCTGTAGGTAGTTACAGCGGATATTATATCGAAGACGGCACAGACGATTATGTTTCCGGTATTTCTGCGATTGTTGTGCAGAATTCAGGTAATAAATGTATAAAGAATGCAACGGTAGTATTGGCGGGAGAAAATGCAAAGGAGTACACTTTTGTGCTTACAACCTTGCCTGCAGGCACAAGTGCACTTGTGCTTGAATCTCACAGAAATGTATGGCAGGAAGAAGATAAAATCTTCCATATCAGTGCAGTATGTGAAGAGATTGATGAGCCTGAGCTTAACAGTGATAAACTCAGCATATCTTTTAAAGACGGAAAATTTAAACTCAAAAACCTTACAGATACGGATTTTCGTGCGGTATATATCCGATATAAGAATTACACTGCGGGAAATGTTTATATGGGCGGTGTTACTTATAGTGCGACCATTGACAATGTAGCGGCTCAGGGTGAATATGAATGCGAATCTGTTCACTATTTTGAGGGTTACAGCAAGATGTTGATGATACAGATTATTGAATAAATTTTTAAGCCTTTGGTGTATACTCCTCTTTAAAAAGGGGATGATAACTAAGGTGAAAGTAAGTGAAAAAACGAAAAAAAGATAAGGTTTCTGCTGATACATTTATGATGCTTGCCGAAAACGCAAAGGCGATCAATATTTATGCGGGACTTTCCGGTGCGGGACAACAGCTTCTATTGGAAAGTTTTGCAAAGTCTGATTCGGCAGAAAATAAAAAACACATGGTTGATGAACTTACAAAATAAAAGGAACTCCGAAAGTAATTTTCAATGCTTTCGGAGTTTTCTTTTTACATTTTTGAGTTACTTTGGGTAGTTTTGAGAGTGAATTTGTAAAATGATATTGTAAATCACGATAATTTTGCATAATCTGTGTTGTAAAATTTCAAAAATAAGCTGCATAATTCCAAAAGAGAATAATAAGCGTTTGCTTTTGCAATATAATATAAAGTAATAATCATCGTATAATGGAAAATAATAGGCTCTTGCAAGTTACAGAAGCATTAAAGAGGTTTACACTTTGTTTATTTGCGGTATGCGAATAAGATGCATTTCGTTACAAATTTGTTTACCCAAAAAGAGTCTGTTTTTAGTACAATCAGATTATAAATATTTGGAAAGGCAGTGATTAAATTGACACCTAAATTTAACTCCTACTCACACAATTCTCCTGTCATTGAAGAGCTTTGCTCAAAGTGTATTGAGAATTCTTGTATTGACGCTGACCTTTACGCCAAATTTGATGTTAAGAGAGGTCTTCGTGACCTCAACGGAAAAGGCGTGCTGACAGGTCTTACAGAAGTTTCAGAGATTCGTCAGAACAAAATCGTAGACGGAGAGGTTGTACCAACAGATGGTAAGCTTTTCTATCGCGGTATTAATATAGACGACCTTATCGGTGGTTTTGCGTCAGATAACAGATTCGGTTTCGAAGAAACTATCTATCTGCTTCTTTTCGGCGAACTTCCCAATAAAGAAGAGCTTAAGAACTTTATGTCCTTACTTGCATCTTATCGTACATTGCCCAAGAACTTTGTTCGTGATGTTATTATGAAGGCTCCCTCCGGCGATATGATGAATACCCTTGCTCGTAGTGTGCTTACACTTTATTGCTACGACAGTAATGCAAATGATATTGCATACACTAATGTTCTTCGTCAGTGCCTACAGCTTATTTCCGTATTCCCCTTGCTTTCTGTTTACGGATATCACGCATATAATCACTATCAGAAGGGCAAGAGCCTTTACATACATAATCCCGATCCCAAGCTCTCTATTGCAGAGAATATCCTTATGATGCTTCGTCCTGATCAGAAGTACACAGCTTTGGAAGCACAGGTATTGGATATTGCACTTATTCTTCACGCAGAGCATGGTGGCGGTAACAACTCTACCTTTACAACAAGAGTTGTTACATCTTCCGGTACAGATACTTACGCAGCCGTTGCAGCAGCACTTTCTTCACTTAAGGGTCCCAAACACGGCGGTGCAAATGCAAAGGTTGTTGGTATGTTCTCCGAACTTAAAAAGAACGTTAAGGATTGGAAGGACGAAGAGCAGATTAAAGCTTTTCTGCGTAAACTCCTCCATAAAGAAGCTTACGATAAAGCAGGTCTTATCTATGGTATGGGTCACGCAGTTTACTCTATATCTGACCCAAGAGCAAAGGCTCTCAAGATATATGTAGAGCGTCTTGCACAGGAGAAGGGCCTTACAGAAGAGTTCGACTTTTATGCAAGAGTTGAGCAGCTTGCTCCTTCTGTTATTGCAGAAGAAAAGAAGATTTACAAAGGTGTTTCTGCAAACATTGACTTTTATAGCGGCTTTATGTATAAGATGCTGGATCTTCCCAAAGAGCTTTACACACCGCTGTTTGCTATTGCTCGTATTGCAGGTTGGTCTGCACATCGTATGGAAGAGCTCATCAATGCAAGTAAAATTATCCGTCCTGCATATATGAGTGTTGCAAAAGAGAGGGAGTACACACCTCTTTCAGAGAGATAAGGATATTCTATGACGATTAAGGGTTTGATTTTTGATATGGATGGTCTGCTCATTGATACAGAGCGACTTTCCTTTGAAGCACTTGTTATCGATTGTAAGGAGAGAGGCCATGAGCTTACAATGGAGCAGTTTCTTTCTATAAGAAGTTTGTCTATTCCTAAGTGCGAAGAAAAATTCAAAAGCTATTTCGGCGAGGATTTTGATTTTAAAGATTCTTTTGAAAAGCATTTTCAGTATATGCGTGAGCATATGGATAAGTATGGCGTACCTATGAAAAAAGGTGCTGACAATATCCTTGAATTTGCAAAGGAGCAGGGGCTTAAACTTGCTCTTGCAACAAGCACACCCCTGCCTATTGCAGAAAGTCAGCTTACATCTTTGGGACTTTGGCAGTATTTCGACAAGGTACAGAGTGCGGCAGACATAAAGAATGGTAAGCCTGCTCCGGATGTGTATCTTGCTGCGGCTGAGCTTTTGGGACTTTTGCCTTCTGAATGTATGGCATTCGAGGACTCTCCCAATGGTGTCCGTTCAGCATCTTCTGCAGGATGCAAAACAGTTATGGTACCTGATTTATCGGGACCTGATGAGGAACTCTCTAAACTTATTTTCGCTTCTGTTGAGGATCTTGACGAAGCGGTGGAGCTTATAAAAAATAATATGGAATGATAAAGTACTTTTAATTTGCGAGGCAAAATATGAGTAACTTTATAGAGACAATCAACGGCTATCTATGGGGTTTTCCTATGATAGCCTTTTTGTTTTCTACTCACATAATAATGAGTGTGAAAACAGGCTTTGTTCAGCGCTATGTGTTTAAAGGTATTCGTTTGTCTGTCTGTAAAAACGAATGTGACAACGAGGGAATAAGCCCCTTTTCTGCTCTTGCAACTACTCTTGCGTCCACATTGGGTACAGGTAATATAATCGGTGTCAGCACAGCGGTAACTTTGGGTGGTGCAGGAGCAGTGCTTTGGTGTTGGCTTACAGGAGTGCTTGGAATGGCAACTCAATACTGCGAGTGTGTGCTTTCTTTAAAATATCGCGAAAAGGATTCAAAAGGTGAATATCAGGGAGGACCAATGTATGTTCTGAAAAACGGACTGGGCAGTAAAACATTGGGCAAAGTTTATGCTTCTCTTGCAGCTGTGGGAGGGCTTATAACAGGAGCTGCAATACAGACAAATGCAATTAAAGAAACTGTTCTGGAATCTATAATAAGCAGAAACGGGAATTTTGATAATACAAGAGCGGTTTCTGTTTGTGTTGGGTTTGCAGTATCAGTGCTTACGGCATTGGTGATTTTTGGAGGTCTGAAATCCGTAGCATCGGTTTGCAGTTTTATGGTACCTTTTATGGCTGTAGCATATACTTTGGGTTGTGTTCTGATATTGTTTCTTAACAGAGCAGTAGTTTTTGATTCCATTGTACTGATTGTAAAAGATGCCTTTTCTCTAAAAAGTGTAAGCGGAGGATTTACAGGCTCTGCTTTGATGCTTTCGTGCAGATATGGTGCTTCCCGAGGCTTGTTTTCAAACGAGGCGGGAATTGGTACATCATCGGTAATCTGTGCTAATGCAAATACGAAATCACCTGCAAAGCAAGGAATTATATCAATGACAGCAACTTTCTGGGATACAGTTGTCATGTGCTTTATTACAGGGCTTGTTGTGGTTAGTACAATGCTTTCTGTTGGTATGACAGAAGTTCAGGGAGATATGCTTTGTATGACCGCTTTCAGTAGAATTCCCTATGTAGGCAGAGGTGTGCTTGTTTTCTGTATGATTGCTTTTGCTTTTTCCACAATTCTGGGTTGGTCTGCAATCGGCGAAAAATTTGCAGTATTTATATTCGGAGAAAAAAGCAAAAAGCCATACAGAGTTTTCTGGGTAGCTTCGGTGTTTGTTTCGGCTTTTGTGTCTTTAAAGGGTGTGTGGGCATTGGGAGATTTTATTAATGCCTTGCTTGTTATTCCAAATGTAACAGGGCTTTTGTTACTTATAAAAAAGATAAAAGAATAAAAATATAAAAAGCTCCCGATATCAAAGTATCGGGAGCTTTGAGCTTATAAACTTAAAAATTAAGCGAAGTAAACGTCCATTTCCTTCTCTTCGCCGTCAGCTACGAAGTAAGCCTTGCTGTCTTCGGGCTTAAGGTAGATTGTGTAGTTCTTTGCATCTTTGCCGTTAACCTTTTTAACGTTCTCGATGATTTCGTCAACGGAAACCTGAACGCCACCGAATTCGATGAACATCTCAACCTTAGCAGTTGTTTTCTTTGTAGTTGTCTTCTTAGTTGTTGTAGTCTTTTTAGCAGCAGCTTTTTTCTCTACAACAGGAGCTTCTACTACAGCCTCAGTAGCCTTTGTCTCTGCTTTAGTAGCAGTCTTCTTTGTTGTTTTTGTTGTTGCTGCAGCCTTTGTTGTTTTTGCAGCAGTTGTCTTCTTTTCTGCCATAATAATATACCTCTTTCAATAATATACAGTGTTTTTGCAGGTTTTCCCTACATTGCTATTATATAATTCTCTTTTTTTGTTGTCAAAGGGAAAAGATAAATTTCGGCTATTGCGACAAATAATACTTTTACAAATCAAAGTTTATATGCATAGATAACATAAAAAATGGCCCTCTTTTAGCTATTTTATAGTCTTGAATGGCATAAGTTACATAAAAGTATGCTTTGAATTGGTGCTTTGCAACAAAAATAAATGAGCAAAATATACATATAATGTTTAGTTGAAAAACACTTTCTTTTTGTGATATACTTATTATATATGTCGAATACTGAGGATTTCAGGAGGAATGAGTTATGGCAAAAAGCTCCCGTCAAAAACAGAAGCTTCTGCATATTATGCGAATGCTTATTGAAAGAACCGACGAGAATCACGGACTCACGGTTGCACAGATAATTGAAGAGTTGGAGAGTATGGGAATTCCTGCTGAACGCAAGAGCGTTTACGATGACTTAGAGGTACTGGAGCAGTTTGGCGACAGCTTTGGTTTTGAACTTTGTCGTCAGAAAACCAACACTGTTACCTATTATATAGGAAGCAGAGTTTTTCAGCTTGCAGAACTCAAACTTTTGGTGGATTCTGTTCAGAGTTCCAAGTTCATAACAGCCTCCAAATCCAACGAACTTATAAGTAAGGTTGAATCTTTGGCATCAATCCACGAGGGCAGACAGCTTCAGCGTCAGGTTTATGTTTCTAACAGAGTTAAAACTCCCAATGAAACTATTTACTATGCGGTTGACTGTATTCATCGTGCAATATCTGAAGATAAAAAGATAACCTTTGCGTATCTTGAGTGGGCAATCGGCAGCGGTAAGGATAAGATTTACAAACGCCGCCGCAGAGATGGTAACCGCTATTGCGTATCCCCCTTTGCACTTACCTGGGATGATGAAAATTACTATCTTGTTGCTTTCGACAGCAATGCTCAGGCTATCCGTCACTACAGGGTTGATAAGATGGAGAAGGTAGATTTATCTGAAGAAGCACGAGACGGCAAAGAGGTTTTCGAAGAGTTTGATATGGCTCTGTATTCCAAGAGTGTTTTCGGTATGTTTGGCGGAGAGCTTACAGATGTTAAGCTTCGCTTTACCGAGGATATGATAGGAGTAGTTGCAGACCGTTTTGGTAAGGATATTTTTATAAAAGCCGAGGAAGACGGTCATTTTGTTATAGATATAAAGGTAGCACTCAGCCCACAGTTTTTTGGTTGGGTATTCGGACTTTCCGATAAGGTGCAGATAATCGCACCCGAGAATGCCGTTGCCGCATACAAAGAAGAACTTAAAAAGGTTCTTATGAATTACGGAGAATAAGTAAATTTACATCATAATAAGGTGTACTGTTTAACGGACACCCCTTCTTGTAGAATAATAGACAAGGAGGAGATATTATGATTAACTTTTGTATTTTTGTATTTGTTTTTTATGCTCTTTTTGCAATCATCAGAATGCTTATAGATTACACGATCGGAGATTTTGCGATGGGGCTTAAAAGCAAGAGGAGAAGATCGCGCAATGAAGAAAATCGTTCTGGCATCAGCGTCTCCGAGACGCAGAGAACTGATAAAGTATATTTCTGATGATGTGCTATGTGTGCCGTCGGGCGAGGACGAAACCTTGCCCGACGGCATTGGTGCATCCGAAACAGCTCAGTTTCTGGCACTTTTAAAAGCAAAAAGCGTTGCAAAGGATTATCCCGACAGTATTGTAATCGGTTGCGATACGGTGGTGATTCTTGATGACGAAATTCTGTCAAAACCTTCATCACGAGAAGATGCGTATAATAAGCTCAGAACTCTAAGCGGAAGAAAACATAAGGTGATTACAGGCTGTGCAGTTATAGAGTCGGGGAAAGAAAATACATTCCGAGAAGAAACTCTGGTTGAGTTTTATACTCTTACCGATAAAGAAATATGGGACTATATAGACACCGGTTCGCCTATGGACAAAGCAGGTGCTTACGGTATTCAGGATAAAGGCTCTTTGTTTGTTAAGGGTATTGAGGGAGATTACTTCAATGTGGTAGGTTTGCCCGTAGCAAGACTTTACCGAGAACTCAAAGACTTATAATAAATGTTTCGGGGTGGAGTATGAGACATATTTTCATTATAAATCCTACAGCGGGAAAAACCAGTGCTACTGAAAGTTTAAGACAGCAGATACATAACCTTAAAACCGAAGATGCGGTGGAGATTTTTGTAACTAAACACGCGGGAGAAGCAAAACATATAGCAGAAAGAGAAGTCTCTGCAGGTGATAAGTTGAGAATCTATGCCTGTGGCGGTGACGGTACTGCAAACGAGGTTTTGGAGGGGGTTGCAGGGCACAGCAACTGTGCAATGGGAATAATCCCTCTGGGTTCAGGTAATGACTTTGTAAAGGCCCTTGCACCTTTTGAGAAAGAAGATTTTCTTTGCCTTCAGAATATGATTGAAGGCGAGGAGAAGACTATTGATGTAATGGAGTGCGGCGGCAGATACAGTATGAATGTGTTTTCCGTAGGCTTTGATGCAGCAGTTGCAAAGAATGTGGATAAATTCAAAAGACTCCCTTTTGTAAGCGGAAGCTTTGCGTATAAGCTTTCAATCCTCTATTGTCTTTTTACAAAGCGCAAACATAAGGTGAAGATTACAATTGACGGGAAGCCTTTTCCGAAGGCTGACTATAAAAATACAACGCTTCTTGCCATTGGTGGTAACGGACAGTATTACGGCGGAGGATTTAAAGCAGCACCCAAAGCCGACCTCTGTGACGGCTTTATCGACTTTGTACATAGCAACACCTTATCTGTTATAAAGTTCGCGTTTATGGTTGGCAAATACAAGAAGGGAGAGCATATTGATAATCCCAAACTGCCGTTCATAACTTTTAAAAGATGCAAGAGCATTGGCTTTGAAGCAGAAACTCCACTTGATATTAATGTTGACGGCGAGATTTACAGCATGAAAAATCCTGTGCTTAAAATCTGCGAGGGTGCGCTTAAGATAGTTCTGCCTAAGAAGAAATAAATTTACAGCATAGTTTTAAGGATAAATATGAAAGAAAAAGTGAGTAAAAAATACCTTTCCGTATTTTTATATATAGCAGCTGCAGGTTTGTTTTTGTGGTATATTTACTGTGGAATAGCTTCCGCATCTCCTTTTTTGAGGGCCGGTTTGCTATTTGCTATCTGTGTGTTTATATATTTTGGCACATACACAGGCTCAAAGGGAACAGATGCAGAAACAGCAAAGAAACGGATGAAAATATCCTTTGCATTTATGTTTGTGCTGTACCTTACGATGCTTGCAACATTCCTGTTTTTTGACGGATATTTCGGCAGGGATTCGGCTCAGTTTGAGGGAGCTTGGACAAAAGAAAGGTTTTTGGAGTATTTAGAGACTTCGGCTAATTTTATTCCGTTTAAATCAACTTCTTCTTTGATATATGGTTACAGTAAGGGCTGGATTTCCCTCTATAAACCTATGCTTAATATCGGCGGAAATCTGGTGGCGTTTATGCCTTTCGCATTCTTTTTGCCTATACTTTTTAAAAAAATGCGAAAAATAATTCCCTTTCTGCTTTTAACAGCAGGAGTGGTAATTATGGTTGAAACAACTCAGCTTATACTCAGATGCGGAGTCTGCGATGTTGACGACCTTATTCTAAATGTGTCGGGTGCAGGACTTCTGTTTGCACTTCTGCACATAAAGCCAGCCCGAAAACTTATGAATAAAATGACTTTTGATTTATATTGACATAAAAAGCGATGGTGTAAGAAAACCATCGCTTTGCTTTTTGCGGTGGGTGTCTTTCCTATTAAGATAATCATTATCAGATACAAAAGTTAAAGAGGGCCAATAATAGTTTACTTTATAAGAAAAATGTAATATAATCTAACCGACAAACTTAAATCTGTGAGGGATATAGTTAAATATGGAAAGAATAGATAAAATAATATCCGAACATACACATTACACAAGAAAAGAAATTAAAAAGCTGATTTCTCAAAGAGCAGTATATGTAAATGGAGAAGAAGTAAAAAGACCCGAATGTAAATATGATGAAACGGATATACACTTGACAATAAACGGAGAAGAAATAGAAATAAGAAAACACATATATTTACTGCTAAACAAACCCAAAGGTTATGTGTCAGCAACAGAAGACAAATCCCAAAACACAGTATTAGACCTTGTTCCGCAAAAATATAAATACAGAAATTTATTTCCTGCAGGACGACTTGATAAAGATACAACAGGTCTTATGCTGATAACTGATGATGGAGAATTTTCACACAATATATTATCACCCAGAAAACATGTAAAAAAAGAATATGAAGTATTGCTTGATATTCCTGTAACATCAACAATGGTAAAAGAGTTTAAAAATGGTGTCAGTTTAAACGACGGAGAATGCAAGACAGCCCGGTTACAAATAACAGGGGAGCATACGGCAAATGTAACTATTACCGAAGGAAGATATCATCAGATAAAAAGAATGTTCGGATGTTTTGACGCCAAGGTTTTGGAACTGAATAGGATTCGCATAGGAAACCTGTATTTGCCGAAAGAATTAAGCCTTGGAGAAGTTAGAGAAGCAACAGAGAACGAACTGCAAAAAATACAGGAAAGAAGCTGAAAAGAATACAGCTGTAGGGTCCTTCCAGTCAAGACTGTCAGCATTGGATACAAAAGTATATATAGGAGGTTTTCAAAATGAAAAAATTACTTCTCATTGTTTTTTGTATTGTTATGGTTTTCTCTTTAACTTCGTGTGTTTATAACGAACAAGAGATTGCTTTGATGTTTGCTTCGTTTAATAAATCTGATAATATTATTCTTATAACCAACAATGAACTTGTTGTGAATGGAACACATTATGACTTGGATGATATTAAATACAACGAGCAACTGTGCAATGTTGTTTTTTTAGAGGAAAACGGATTTTACTCTTATGTATATAATCAAGATGATCTTTCTGTAGAATTCTTGTATACCCTCTATGAAAGTTTTGAGACAACTTCTTTGGGGGCAGAAATTTTACCTTCAAAAATAATTAACTCTTTTTTTGGCGATAACTGTTTTTGGCTTAGAATGGATGACCCTGATACTGACGAATTCCAACAAATGTATTATTCTTGGTGTATTAATACAAAGCAGGTTAATATTGTAGATTCTGATATGATTTCGGATGATTATGAATATTCTGTAGATAGCAATCGTTCTACAAGGTATTCATTTGCATACACCTCAAAAGTATTTGGAAATTATCTCGAAATTACAGACAATGAAAGTGGTATTACTAAGAAAATAGATAGTTCTGTTTTGGATACTTTTGAAGAGGGAAAGAAAATTCAAAAAGCAAAGTCTTCAACAGCATTTAATATCTCACATGCTTTCGAGGATAACGGAACCATATATTTGGCATCGATTTTTGGTGCAGGCATTCTTGGTGACCCTTGCTATTGTTATGTATATAGGTGGAATTTTGAAACAGAAGAATGTGAATTTTATACTTCCGTTTATTTTGAGTTGTACCAAGAATGGGTAACTGATATGTACATAAAATAAATGATAAAGCTATGAGAGAAATTTGTTTCTCTCATAGCTTTTTCTTACTCTGATAAGTGCATTCTGCCCTCGTGGTCGGTGGTGTATTCTCCCTCGGGGATGAGCTCGGATATGGGCACAAACTCATATCCCTCGGCTCTTACTGCGTCGATAATCTGTGGCAGGGCTTCGGGGGTGTTTGTGGCACCATTGTGCATAAGAATAATGCTTCCGTTCTGAAGCTTGGAGGTTATCTTCTGCACCATTTCCGCGGGACTTGGGTCTTGCCAGTCGAGAGAATCAACACTTGATACAAAAGTAAAGAGGGTTAATTAAATACTTTATTTTATAGAATAAATGTAGTATAATCTAGCCGATAAGCATGAATTTGGAGGGGTAGATTATGCTAGTGCATGAATTTATCGATGGAAATAAACCTATTATGGTTTTCGTGCATGGAGTTCTTACACCATGGCAAGTGTGGACACCACAAATTGATTCATTCAGAGAATCTTATAACATTTACGCAATAGCTCTCAATGCACACACTGAAGAGATTGCGAGTGAATTTGTTTCGGTATTGGCAGAATCGGAAGAGATTGTGGAGTATTTTAAGGCAAAGAATATTGATACTATAGATGTTCTGTGTGGTATATCTCTTGGTGGAAAAATTGCTCATGAAGTTTGGAAGAGTGGTAAGTTAAAAATCCGTAATCTTATTATGGATGGAGCACCCTTAGTATCGTGCCCTGAATTTGCAATCAATATTATGATAAAGAATTATAAGAACATAGTACATAAGTCGAAAGAAAGAGATGTTAAGGTTATCGAGAAATTCAAGAAATATTTCCTTCCCGAAAAGTACTTGAACAGTTATTTGAAAATTGTAGATGTTATCACTGAAACCTCCATAGAAAATATTGTAACCTCGGTCTTTGCAGGCGGAAAAATGGAAGATGTTGATAACCAAAGTAGAATACTCTTCGTTCATGGAACAAGATCGAATGAGGTGCTATCAAAGAAATCTGCCAAACTTATGAAGCGGTATTATCCTGTGACCGAGGTGGTTTGCTTTAAGGGAGATGTCCACTGCTACAAAGCGATTTTCCAACCGGAGAAGTGGATAGAGGTTGTGAAAGATTTTTTGAATGATAATCAATGAGTTGTAACTAACAAATTCCAATTTGTATAGTGAATAAAAGAGATATGAGAGAAGATAAAATCTCTCATATCTCTTTTTTGTTAGTCAGGTTCTGAAATGTGCATTCTGCCCTCGTGGTCGGTGGTATAGTCGCCTTTTGGCAGGAGTTCGGAGATTGGCACAAACTCATATCCCTCGGCTTTTACTGCGTCGATGATTTGTGGCAGGGCTTCGGGGGTGTTGGTGGCACCGTTGTGCATAAGGATGATGCTTCCGTTCTGAAGTTTGGAGGTTATTTTATTTACCATTTCTGCAGGACTGGGGTCCTTCCAGTCAAGACTGTCACTATTAGATACAAAAGTAAAGAGGTTTAATTATATTTTACTTTATAGGATAAATGTAGTATAATCTAGCCGATAAATTAGAATTTGACGGAGGATATAGTATGGCAAGAGCAAAGTACCAAGTGTTAGTAATTCCATATAAGAAGAACGATAAAGACACCTTATATTGCATTTTCAAAAGAAGTGATATGGATGAATGCTGGCAATTTATTGCAGGCGGTGGAGAAGACGAGGACAAAACACCTCTTGTATCTGCACAAAGGGAAGCTTTTGAGGAAGCAGGAATATCTTCCCAAATGCACTTTACGGAACTGGAAACAAAATGCAGTATTGCCACAGAGTGTTTTAAGAATGCCCGAACTATTTGGGGAGAAGATTGCCTTGTAATTCCCGAACATTGCTTTGCAGTTGAAATGCAATGTGAGGATATTTCTATTTCCCACGAACATGGATGTTTCGAATGGGTGGATTATTCTACAGCAAAAGAAAGACTGAAATATGACAGCAATAAGGTTGCCTTGTGGGAACTTGATAACAAAATTAAACTCGGTATAATAAACTGACAAATTCCAATTTGTATAACTAATAAAAGAGATATGGGAGATTTAACTTTCTTTCATATCTCTTTTTTGTAAGTTTATTCAGAAAGGTGCATCCTGCCTTCGTGGTCGGTGGTGTATTCGCCTTGTAAAATAATCTGGGATATAGGCACGAATTCGTAGCCTTCGGCTCTTACTGCATCAATAATCATAGGCAGAGCCTCGGGGGTGTTCTTGGCGCCGTTGTGCATAAGGATGATACTGCCCGATGTGAGCTTGGAGGTAATCTTTTCTACCATCTGCTGTGGGGAGGGGTCTTTCCAGTCGAGAGAATCTATGTCCCATTGCACACAGTACATACCTGCGCCCTTTACGGCACGGACAACCTCGTTGTTATAATCTCCGTAAGGGGGTCTGAAGAGGGTAGGAGCTTTGCCTGTGAGTTCTTCAATTTTTTCGTTACAAGCGGTTATCTCCTTTATCATATCTTCGGTGGAGAGTTTGGTCATATATGCGTGGGTGCTTGAGTGGTTCTCTACATCGTGGCCTTTTTCGGCAATAAGCTTTACTGACTCGGGGTATTTCTCTGCCCATTCACCAACAAGAAAGAAGGTGGATTTGACACCCTTTTCTTCGAGAATTTTAAGGAGCGTTTCTGTCTGCTCGTTACCCCAGGCGGCATCAAAGGAGATTGCTACCTTTTTCTCTTCGGTTTCTACGCAGTAAATGGGAATTTCTCTTGGCTCTGCGGCGGTAGTAATGGCTTTTGACGCAGTACGGATTGTTATTGTAAGTGCGATTGCACCCATTAAAAAACAGCAGAAGAACATTATAAGACCTTTTCTTGTCAGGGTTATAAATTTCATATTGTACACCTCAGTTATATATATGCCGAGGTAAAATAAAAAAGCACCGAAATCTTTTAAGTTTCGGTGCTTTGTGTTATAGATATAAAACTTTTTAGCGGACAATCTTCCACTTGATGCCCTGTGCTGTGTCTTCAAGTACTACGCCCATAGCTTTAAGCTCGTCGCGGATTCTGTCGGCGGTTGCCCAGTCCTTTTCGGCTCTTGCCTTTGTACGCTGTGCAATAAGCTCTTCGATCTTTGCACTTTCCTCTGCAGTTGCACCTGTGTCTTCGGGCTCTGCATTTGCAAGGTTCTGTGCTGCTTCGATAAGATTCAGAGAGAGAACTTTGTCAAAATCTGCAATAAGATAAAGCTTTGTAGCATCGGAAATATCTGCCTTGAGTACATCGTAAAGGCAGGTAAGACCGAGGGATGTATTAAGGTCGTTGCCTACTGCTTCTTTGAATTTTGCGATGTATTCCTGTGCTTTTTCTGTGTCTGCTTCACCCTCTGCTTTAAGAGCGGCGATTCTTGAGATAAGCTTGTTGTAAGCAACTACTGCGTTATCAAGGCTCTCAAATGTGAATGTAAGGGGTTTGCGGTAATGGGACTGAAGGCAGAACATTCTGTAAACAATGGGATCGTAACCTTTCTTCTCAAGGAGAGAAACGGTGAGGAACTCGCCCTTTGATTTACTCATCTTGCCTGTGGAGTCAAGGAGGTGGAGAACATGGAACCAATGAGGACACCACTCGTGGCCGAGGTATGCTTCTGACTGTGCGATTTCGTTGGTGTGGTGAGGGAATGCATTGTCAACACCGCCGCAATGCAGGTCGAGGTATTCGCCGCCGTGCTTGATGCTGATTGCAGAGCACTCAATGTGCCAACCGGGATAGCCGTTGCCCCAGGGAGAATCCCACTTGAGCTCCTGATCCTCGAATTTGGACTTTGTAAACCAAAGAACAAAGTCGGTTTTGTTTCTCTTGTGCTCGTCCTCTTCAACGCTGTCACGAACGCCTACAGCAAGGTCATCTTCGGTCTGATTTCCGAATACATAGTATTTATCGAGCTTGGATGTATCAAAGTAAACATTGCCGCCTGCCTCGTATGCATAGCCTTTGTCAAGAAGAGTAGAAACCATTTCGATAAATTCGGGGATACAGCAGGTAGCAGGAGCTACAACCTCGGGGCGCTTGATGTTGAGCTTTTTGCAATCTTCAAAGAAAGCGTTTGTGTAAAACTCTGCGATTTCAAGAACGGTTTTCTTTTCTCTCTTTGCACCCTTGAGCATTTTATCCTCGCCTGTGTCAGCATCGCTTGCAAGGTGACCGACATCGGTTATGTTCATAACGCGGTTAACTTCGTAGCCTTCGTAGCGGAGGAATTTGTCAAGAACATCCTCCATAATGTAGGTACGAAGATTACCGATATGAGCATAGTGGTAAACAGTAGGACCGCAGGTGTACATATTAACCTTGCCTTCTGTGTGGGTTTTAAACTCCATTTTCTTTTGTCCGAGAGTATTATATAAAATCATTTTTTAAGTTCCTCCAATTCTTTTTTGAGTACATTAAGTTCATGTTCCATTCTGCAAAGTGCCTGAGAAACAGGGTCAGAAACGTGAATCTGGTCCAGAATGTCGATTCGTTGTGTTCCGATTCTTACAATTCGTGCGGGTACACCCACAGCAGTTGAGTCGGCAGGTACTTCGGAAAGTACAACAGCACCGGCGGCTATTCGTGCGTTATCGCCTACATTAAAGGGGCCAAGCACTTTAGCGCCTGAGCCTACAAGCACATTGTTGCCAAGGGTGGGGTGGCGTTTGCCCTGATCTTTACCTGTACCGCCGAGGGTTACATTCTGATATATGGTACAGTTGTCGCCGATTACGGCAGTTTCGCCGATAACAACACCCATACCGTGATCTATTACAAGCCCTTTGCCGATAGTTGCACCGGGGTGAATTTCTACACCTGTGCGTCTGCGGCTGCTTTGAGAAATCCAGCGGGCCATAAATTTCATATTGTGGCGATAGAACCAGTTGGCTCTGCGGTATGCTCTTATTGCTTTAAAGCCTGCGTAGAGAAAGAAAATCTCAAATCTGCTTCTTGCCGCAGGGTCTCGCTCCATAAAAGCGTCAAGGTCGCTCTTTAAATTTTTAAACATATTGTATCAGCTCCATATGAAGAGGGAAAAATAGGGTAGAGCTTAAAGCAAAAAAATAAAGCCGTCCCAAAATCTTGGGACGACTCATAGCCGTGGTTCCACCCGAGTTCTGCTGATTTTTAAAATCAGCACTCATAGACCGTTAACGGAGTCAACCGACAGAAACTACTTTTACCTTTTTAAAGGTTGTTCGTAACTGTAGCTCACGGGTGCATTTGGCTGACCGTATCTTTAGGCGGCTTACAGCAAAGTCTTAATAAGACCTGCCGCCCTCTCTTGAAAGTCGTATCAGTTACTTCTCCCGCTCAAAGCCTTTGGATTTTTAACTTTAGTATATTATATATATAGTTTGCGAAAAATGCAACAGTTTTATATATTCAAAATTTAACTTCGGATAAATGTATATAGATGTTACCTGTCTTTAATGCAGTTTTTGTTATCCTTGATGTAGATAATACCGGAAATAATAGTAAATATTGTGCTTATCCAAAGCAGTACCATACCGCCGATGTTAAGGTAGCATGACAAAGTATCTGTGATTTCTTTGCTAAGAGGAATAATTCCGAATTTGCAAAGCTCAAGGAAATACTGAAAAACAAAAACAGCAACAATTGCAATAATCTGAGAAACGGTCTTAACCTTGCCCCATATATTTGCCGCAATAACCGTACCATTAGAAGCGGCTACAAGGCGAATTGATGTAACAGAGAATTCTCTGAAAAGAACGATAATGAGCAGTATGGGATCGCAGAGTTTCATAGCCACAAAGCAAACAAGACAGGAGATAACCATAATCTTGTCGGCAAGGGGATCTGCAAATTTACCGAAGTCTGTAATCAGATTTCGTTCTCTTGCGATTTTACCGTCAAAGAAGTCTGTAAGGGATGCGGCGCCGAATAGAAGTCCTGCAACAAGGAAGTGGTGAGGAAAATCTATAAGCAACGCTAAAATCATAAAAGGCACTATTAGAATTCTCAGTATAGTAAGTTTGTTTGGTAAGTTCAAAACATCAGATCCTTATATGTTAAGTCTATGGTCTTATTCTACCATATCTCCAATCAAATCGCAATCAAGAATATCGGTAATTTTTACTTTTACAAATTCACCCGCCATAACTTTACGCTCCGCGGTGAAGAATACATTAGGGTCAACTTCGGGAGCATCGGCAGCACTTCTGCCGAAATAGCATTCTGCATATCTGTCAAAACCCTCAACAAGCACTTCTACTATGGTATCAAGACGGCTTTGGTTGAAGTTTTCCATAATATACTGCTGTTGCTCCATAATGGCGTTTGCTCGGTAGCGGCGTTCTTCTTCTTCAACCTGCTCCATTTCTGCGGCAGGAGTATCTTCTTCTGTTGAGTAAGCAAAACAGCCCAGACGCTCAAAGCCGATTTCCTTTGCAAACTCTGCCACTTCGTCAAATTCCTCTTCGGTCTCTGTGGGGAAGCCTGCGATAAGAGTTGTACGAAGTACAACCCCCGGAATACGCTCTCGGATTTTGTTTATAAGAGCAGTAAGGCTCTCTCTGTTGCCTCTGCGGTTCATAGCTGAGAGCACTCTGCTGTTGCAGTGCTGTAAAGGTAAATCGATATATTTAACAATCTTATCTTCTTTTGCTATGGTGTCGATAAGCTCGTCGGTGATTCTGTCGGGGTAGCAGTAGAGTACACGAATCCAGCAAAGTTCTTCGATTTTGCACAGTTCAGTAAGAAGCTGGGGAAGCATAAGTTTGCCGTAAATATCCTCGCCGTAGCGGGTTGTGTCCTGAGCGATAACACAGAGTTCTTTTACTCCGCCTTCTGCAAGATATTTTGCTTCCTCGATAATATCTTCCATCTTTCTTGAGCGGAAATTGCCGCGGATAAGAGGGATAGCACAGTAGGTACAACGGTTGTCACATCCGTCTGCAACACGAAGATATGCATAGTGACGGGGAGTGGATTGGATTCTCATATCAGAAAGAGGCATAAGGTTTTTATCGGGGAAACTTTCAGTGTGGTTACCATCGAGGACCGCCTTGATTGTTTCTACAATATCGCCGTTTGCACCAAGACCGATAACAGCATCTGCTTCGGGAAGTTCCTTTGCAATCTGCTCCTTGTATCTTTCTGCAAGGCAACCTGTAACAACGATGTGTTTTATCTCGCCTTCTTCTTTGAGTTTGCCGAGCTCAAGTATTTCTTCTATGCTTTCCTGCTTTGCACTCTCAATAAAGCCGCAGGTGTTTACAATAGCCACATCTGCTTTTGCAGGGTCCTCCTCAAGAGTAAATCCTGCTTCTTTAATTTTATAGAGCATCATTTCGGCATCAACTCGGTTTTTTGCACAACCGAGAGAAACCATAGCAACTTTAATGTTTTTCATAGTACCTACCTGTATATGTGTGTTTTATATTTAGTCGAAACATTCGTCAAATCGCAGAAGAGCGGATTTGATATCGCTCCATTTGTAGCCTGCTCTCTGGAGTGCTGCAACTGTGCGTCTGCGACCTGTTTCGTCTGTGATTTTTTTTGAGTATTTCTTTTCTATAAGTATGGAGATTTCTTCTACAGGGTCAATTTCAAGCTCGTCTGCGACACTCTCTGCAAAATCTCTGTCGATGCCTTTTTCTATGAGCTTCATTCGGATGTTTTGCTCGGAGAGGTGTTTTGCGTGAAGGTCTCTTGCAAGTCTTCTCGCGTAAGACTCATCATCAATAAGCCTGAGTTCTCTCATACGCTCTACGGTAGCTTGGGCTACTTCTTCGCTGAAATCTCTTTTAAGCTTCACAAAAAGTTCTTTGGAGGAATGGTCTCTGAAAGATATAAGCCACAGAGCCTTTTCTTTTGCACGACGATGTTCGCTTTGTGATATAAGTTCGCGTAATTTATCGTCGTCAATTTCTTTGTCGGGAAGGATTCTGCTTTCTTCCAGCACTCGTGTGTCAAGGTCGAGAGCGTACTCAGAGTCTATATAGACCGCTGTAAGATACTTCTTCTTTTTCTGAAGAGCTGTGATTTTCATTAGTCTTCAACTAAAATATCAAGTTTTGAGGTGTTCTTAGCTGCAGGAGCTTCTGCTTTTGTTGCAACAGGTGTTACAACGGGAGCAGCTTTGGGAGCCTTGCCTGTGCGGGTGTTGAGCTTTTCGATATTTTCCCAGAGTTCCTTTTCTATCTGTGCAGCAAGTTCTGTGTTTGTTCGGAGCAGTTCTTTTACATTATCTCTGCCTTGACCAAGACGCTGATCACCGTAGTTAAACCAAGCACCTGATTTCTGAACAACATCTGCTTTTACTGCAAGGTCAAGAAGCTCGCCAACACGGGAGATACCCTGACCGTACATAATATCAAACTCTGCCTCTTTGAAGGGAGGAGCAATCTTATTCTTAACAACTTTTGCTCTTGTTCTGGAGCCTACCATCTCGCCGTTTGCCTTGAGAGTTTCAACACGACGGATATCGATACGAACAGAGCTGTAGAATTTAAGTGCACGACCACCGGGAGTAACCTCGGGATTGCCGTAAACCACACCAACCTTCTCGCGAAGCTGGTTGATAAAGATGGCAACACAGTTGGATTTAGAGATAGCACCTGCAAGTTTTCTGAGTGCCTGAGACATAAGTCTTGCCTGCAGACCAACGTGGCTATCGCCCATTTCACCTTCAATTTCAGCCTTGGGAACAAGGGCTGCAACGGAGTCGATTACAATAACATCAATAGCACCTGAGCGGATAAGTGCTTCTGCAATTTCAAGAGCATCCTCACCTGTGTCAGGCTGAGATACAAGCAGAGAGTCAACATCAACGCCGAGTGCAGAAGCGTAAACAGGGTCAAGTGCATGCTCAACATCGATGAATGCAACGTTGCCGCCATCCTTCTGTCCTTCTGCAATACAGTGGAGTGAAAGTGTGGTTTTACCTGAGGATTCAGGTCCGTATATTTCAATGATTCTGCCGCGGGGCAGACCGCCTATTCCAAGAGCAATATCAAGAGAAAGAGAGCCTGTGGAAACCTTGCCCACATTCATAGCCTCGTTCTGACCGAGACGCATAACTGCGCCTTTACCAAACTGTTTTTCGATCTGACCTAAAGCGGTCTCAAGTGCTTTGTTTTTATCAAGTGCCATAGTATTCAATACTCCTTTTGTGTGGATATTCGATGATAAGGCAGAAGAAATCTGCCTATAATATTATAAAATACTAAGAAAATAAATGCAATAATTTTAGCGAAAAAAGTTCGAACAAATTTTCTAAACGCTTCGCAGAGTCCCATTTATAGCCCTGTGCACACCACCTAAATCGTCAAAAATGGTGATATTCTCAAAGTTTTCTGCTTTCATAAGGCCTTCGATAACCTCTGCCTGATTGCCGTCATATTCAAAGGCAAGCATACCGCCTGGTTTGAGTTTTCTTGTGTACAGGGGGACAATCTTTCTGTAAAAATCACATCCGTCCTCGCCGCCTTCAAGAGCAAGTACAGGTTCAAAACGAACCTCTTTCTGAAGTTCCTGCATTTCGGATGTTCTGACATAAGGTGGATTCGAAATGATAAGGTCAAACTCATCGTCCGGAAAATCGTTAACACAACTGAAAATATCGTCGTGGATAATGTTTATATCTGCCTCATTATATTCTGCGTTTTTTCTGAGATAGACTACGGCATCGTCGGAAATTTCAACAGCAGTTATATCTGCATGGGGATATTCGTTCTTGAGAGTAATAGCAAGTATTCCCGAGCCTGAACAAAGATCGAGGATTTTGAGTGGCTCATTTTTATTCTTTTTGTTGAGGAAAGGAAAGACGGATGTCAGCACAACCTCTGTGTCGTCCCTCGGGGTAAGCACACCCTCGCCTACATAGAACTTTCTGCCAAAGAATTCCCAGTAACCCATAATGTATTGCAGAGGTTCACCTTGGGCTCTTCTTATCGCATAGATCAAAAGCTTTTCAGCTTGTTCATCGGACACAGGTCTGTCACCATAAACCATAATATCCTGACGGGTGATTCCGAGCACACTTTCCATCAGGCATATTGTATCAAAGGCAGGAGAATCTGCTCCTGCCTTTTTAAGTTCATCACAAAGCTTTTTGTAAATCTGTTCTAAAGTCATATCTTACTTACAATTAATAATGTCAGATCCGTCATCGGGGATAACGGGTGTAATTGCTGCGATTGCTACCTCGATGATGTCATCGCTGGGTTCGCGGGTTGTAATGCGCTGTGCCCAAAGACCGGGAGCTGCAATGATGCGTGTGAATTTGTTATCGTGCTTGCCGCAGATTTTGATAAGCTCATAGCCAACACCGATGGTAATGGGAAGAAGCAGAATCTTGATAGCAGAGCGAAGCACAGTACCCCAAACACCCAAAGCGGTAAACTGAGGAACAAAAAGACCGATAACAATACCTAGGATAAGCATAATGATAATGAAGCTTGTACCGCAACGGGGATGGAAGCGTTTGTGCTTTCTTACATTCTCAACGGTAAGCTCCTCGTCTGCTTCGTAGCAGAAGATAGTTTTGTGTTCTGCACCGTGATACATAAACACTCTTTTCATATCTTCCATCTGAGACACAAGGAGTATGTATCCTACGAAGAGAAGAATTTTAACAACACCTTCAAAGATTGACTGGGTGAGTCTTGCATTAACCACATTGCTTACTTCTGTGGGGAAATTAATTGAAATAATAAGGTTGTAGAGGAATGTGGGAAGCCAGAAGAAGAGGACAAAAGCTAACGCAATACCCAAAACGGAAGCAAGGGTCATGATAACACCCATAAACTTTTCACCTAACTTATCGTTAAGCCATTTTTCAAATTTGCTCATTTCTTCTTCATCGGTTTCAATAGCATTGATTGCCTTGTCAGCAGAAATCATCAGGGATTTATAGCTGAGTCTGAAAGAGTCAATCATACCAATAATGCCTCTTATGAGGGGGAGTCGGAAGAATTTACCCTTCTGAGCAAGGGATTTAAATTCAAGTTCTTCGCTTTCGATAGTGTCTTTACCTGTTCTTACAGATACGTTTACGGTCTTGGGACCACGCATCATAACGCCCTCGATAAGAGCACTGCCACCGATAGAGGTGATTTTTTTTGCTTTTATATTGTCTTTATTGCAGGACATATAATACCTTCTTTCCTTTGATTTTTCATATACCTTTTATCTTAAATTATCAGTTGTTTGCAATGGGAAGGGTAATGGTAACAGTTGTACCAACACCTATACCGCTTTCGATATCAAGGCTGCCGCCATGCTTTGAAACGATTTCGTCGGCAATTGCAAGTCCGATGCCTGAGCCACGGACACTCTGGTTAGCCTTGAAGAATTTATCTTTAACTCTTGGCAGGTCGTCGGGAGCAATACCGCAGCCTGTGTCGGTAACAATTACACGAACAGTCTGGTTTTCGCTTAAAACCTGAATACCCACCACACCCTCTGCGGGAGTATATTTAAGAGCATTGTCTACAATATTGAGAAATACCTGTTTGAGCTTGTTTTTGTCTGCCATAACAGCAGGCATAGTTTCGGGTTCATCATACAGAAGATGCTTTTGTTCGCTTATAGCTCGGTCACGCAGCATATAAATAACTTCATCAAGCTCTGCAAGAATATCAAGTTTTTCAAATCTGAGCATCATACTCTCGTTCTGCATACGAGAGAAGTCAAGGAGTTCTTCAACAATACCCGTAAGGCGTGTGGATTCCTTAACGATAATATCCATACCTTTGTCAAAGGTAGCCTTGTCGGGAAGCTCTGTTCCATGCATGGTTTCTGCCCAACCCTTGATAGCGGTAAGAGGGGTTCTGAGTTCGTGAGAAACGCTTGAAATAAAATCGTTTTTCATTCGCTCTGATGCACCAAGCTCTTTTGCCATATCGTTTATAGAGTCGCACAGATCACCAATTTCGTCATCGTACATTTTGTCGATTTTTGCATTGAAGTCGCCTTGGGCAATTTTCTTTGCGGTGTCAGAGATAACCCTGACGGGACGCACAATGGAACGGATGAAATAAGTGCCCGATAAAATAACGAGGGCAATAATAACAATACCGATAGCACAGAAAATCAGAATTGCCGTAAAAATAAGTTTATCGATTGCTGTCATGGAAGCAACATATCTTATGGCACAGATGGTGTTTCCGTCTGCTGATTTTACAATTCGGGTGATAGCAGTTACCTTTTCGCCCGAAGAAAGTTTACCAACCCATTTTGCATAGCCGGAGGAATTGTTTCTTGCACTGTCATAGTCCGGCATATTTTCCTCTGCGTCGGGAGTGAATCCTGTGGAGGTAACAAGGATATCACCCGAATGGCTTATAACGGTAATCTCCATTTTTTCTTTGTTGGGAGAGTTTTCTATGTAATCACGGGCGGTGGAAGAAAAGGTCTGGTCTATATCCGATCGAAAATCCGAAAGAATATTTACAAATTCTGCGCTTCGTCCGTTAAGGGTTTGCTCGACAGAAGAATAGTAGTAGGTCGAAACAAGGTAAGATAAGCAAACGACAACTAAAACAATAACAGCAACAATGGCACAAAGGGTGTTTAGTACCCAACGTTTTGTAATACCTTTAAACAAAGCTTTTTCGACCTCCTTTTTGATTTATGATTTGTTTTCAGAAAATAAATCTGTAATTTTAAGCCTTTAGGGGATTAAGCATCCCATTTGTAGCCAAGGCCCCAAACAGTTACAATAAACTTGGGGTTAGAGGGCTCATCTTCTACCTTCATACGCAGACGACGAATGTTAACATCAACGATTTTTTCTTCGCCCACATAAGCTTCACCCCAAACATGATTAAGGATGTCGGAGCGGTCTAGAGCTGTACCGGGATTAGAGAAGAAATATTCCATAATCTGAAACTCAACCTGAGTAAGTTCGATTTGTTTGCCGTTTTTCATAAGGGAGCGGTTTCTGAGATTAAGAGTAAAGATGCCGCTCTTCATTTCTTCTTTGAAATTATTTTCGTTTCTTTGCTGTGCAAGAGCAATTCTTCTGTAAAGAGAGTCAACTCGTGCAACAAGCTCACTGGGAGAGAAGGGCTTTGTAACATAGTCGTCAGCACCAAGCATAAGACCGGTTACCTTGTCCATTTCCTGTGTTCTTGCAGAAAGCATAATAATACCGATGCTGCCGTTTTTGTTTCTGAGTTCTTTGCAAACCTGGAGACCGTCCATACCGGGCATCATAATGTCAAGGATAGCAACATCAAAGTCGCCGCCGTGCTCTTCATATTTCTGCAGACCTGCTTCACCACAATCTGCTTCAACCACATCGTAGCCTGCACGACGAAGATTGATTACAACAAAGTCGCGGATAGCAGCTTCGTCTTCACATACAAGGATTTTTTTCATAAAATTACCTCCGTTTCGAATTTTTTATGACAGTAGATTGATTTTTAAGTTTTAAATAAGAGAGAAAGATTTGATGATTTCTTCGTTTGTGGGAAGAATGGAACTGTTGGTCTCCAAGGTAATAAATCCATAAACGCTTGAGTCGTTTCTGCTAAGCTCGGTGTAGCCTTTTGCAGAGGTGCCGTCGTTCCATATATCTGTGGGGAATACCTTGATAATAAGCAGGGGGTCTCCTGTTTTGTTATCTGCTTTCCATTCGTAAAACGTAATCTCGTTTGTGGAGTAGTTTACATAAGCTGTGTAATTATTGTGCCAGTTATCGGGAATTGTAAAGCGACAGCCTAGTACAAGGGATGTGGCCTGAAGCTTGTCAACTACCATAGTGTTAAGTGTTGTATATTCGCACCAGTTAATGAGGGCTGCGGGAACAGCGTCAGTCTGAGATTCGTCGATGTTCATTTTAAAGGTATTGGGTATTTCGATGATTGAGTCGCCGTCAATATCCTCAGACATTACGGCGTAAGATCTGTAAGCCTGATTTGTAACCGTATCACCTGTAAAGGAGACTCTCTCAAGACTTTCAAAATATTGGCTGTAGTAAATAAGCTGAGTGGAGTATACGCTTTCGTTACCGTTTTTTGTTTCTCCGTCAATAACAGCACCAAACTGACCTTCGAAAATATTGCCGCACTGGAGCTTCTTAAAGGATGTTACATCGGCGTCGATGAGTGTATCACCTAATGAGTAAAGGCTGTTTTTGGTGTCGTTAAGACCCACAAGAGAGGCGGAAGCAGGTTTGTCGGGAGTATAGAGGGATAGAAGAAGAAGTTCTTCTTTTTCTTCTCCTGTAAACTGTCCGCAGAGGAAGTCGGTGTATTTGTTTTCAGATGTAATCTCTATACTATCACTTTCGTTTACAAGGTAAACAGAAAGATCGTTTACAAGGGGATTGAAGGTGCTCCAGCCGACGATGATTTCTTTTTTATCGTCACCGTCAAGGTCGCAGAAAACAAGGCGGTCTACAATACTGCTTTTGCTTTCAAAGTTTCCGACAGTTATCCATTCGCCGTTTTTCTGGTCCATAACAAGCAGATGTACCATAGGGGTTTCACCTGCGGGAACATAAAATACAACTGCTTCTTCTTCGGAGTCGTTATCGTAATCCATAGTGGTGATAGAGGAGCGGTAGGCACCGTTCTGAGGATATTTCAGAGTGTAGCCCGAACCTGCTTCTTTTTCGATGAGTTTCTGAATATCTGCTTGCTCTCCTGTTGCTTTGGGTGGAGCCATAAGCTCAGAAACATTGAATGTTACCATATCACAACCGCTTGTAAATATGGTGAGAAGTAAGGCAACCACCAAAATTGCTATTCTTTTTTTCACAGGATGTTGCCTCCTTTTTAAAAACTATTTTTTTGCAATCAGGAATTTAATCTTGATGCCTTCGTCGGAAAACATTTTTTCGTGTTCTGTAACGATATTGCCGACTACATCACTGTTGTGAAGGTCGCGTGTCAGATAGGTTATCTCAAATCCGCATTCTTTAAAATACTCAAGGCTGTCATCAAAGAGCAGGTCACTGTCTGTTTTGAAGTGGATTTCGCCATTTTCTGTGAGTATTTCTTTGTACTGGTTAAGCTTTGTGGGGTGGGTGAGTCTTCTTTTGTTGTGCTTGAGTCTTGGCCAGGGATTACAGAAATTTATGTAGATTTTTGAGATTCCGTCTCCCTCACCGACAATCTCTGAAATTTTATCAACGTTGTAGGATGTAAGAGCGATGTTTTTGCACTCTCTGTTATTTTCCGAAAATAGCTTAACGATGTTTCGTCTTGCAACTGCAAGCATATTGCTGATAAGGTCAACAGCAAGGTAGTTTGTATCAGGATTCAGAAGTCCTTTGTGAGATACAAAGTTACCTTTGCCACAACCTACTTCAAGCTCCAACGGGTTGCCGTTTTTAAAGAAATCCTTCCAGTTATTTTTGTAGTCGCAGGGGTTTTTTATAAAAAATTCGCAGGCGTTCAGTTCGGGTTCTGCCCACTTCTTTTTACGCATTCTCATTTAATCACCAAAAAAACACAATATTTTGATTATATATACTATTAATCAGTAACTATTATATCAAAATGTAGTGTTTATTGCAATTGTTTTTGCTTAAAAAATTATAATGTTTTTATAATATTTACAATTATGAGAAAAACTGCCGTCAGATTATGTATCTGATGGCAGTTTTGAACTTATTTTATTAATTTTTCGTAGTCTTTTCTGACAATGCCGTAATGTGCGATGTCAAGATATTCACCCCATCGGGATTTGAATTCTTCTTTATGAATTCCCTCAAGGGTAAGTCCGCATTTCTGTGCAACTCTGCCCGAGGCGGGATTTTTTACTGCGTGGCAGATGGTAATACGATTAAGACCTATCTCAGAGAAAAGGAAGTCTATAACCGCTTGCACACTTTCGCTCATAAAACCCATGCCCCAGTAGTCAAAGCTTATGCAGTAGCCAAGCTCTGCGGATTCAGATTTTGCGGAGAGCTCTACAACTGCAATATTGCCTATCACTTTGCCATCGTAAACGATTGCCCATTGGTACCAATCGGGATTTTCGTAGCCTTTGCACCAATACTCAAGAAGCTGTTTGGTGGCTTCTTCTGACTCGTGAGGATCCCAAGTGAGAAACTTACATACCCGCTCATCTTTGGCCCAGTTATTATACATTTCTTTTGCATCTTCGGGTCTGAATCTTCTCAGAGTAAGTCGCTCGGTTTTTAGTTCTTGTGTTCCTTTGTGTGTAAGCATTTTGCACACTCCTTTCTGAAAAATAAAACAGTACAAACTTTAAGTTAAGCTTGCACTGTTTAATAACCTGTTTACTCAAAAATCAGTTTTTGCTTTCAGGGTATAACAATGTAAGCCCGATGATATTTTTGCTATCAGCAGGGACCACATACATCATATTAGCTTTATTGTTGCACAATGTAAGTGTAAACATTGTTAAACCTCCGATTTTGATTTTTGCCATTATACTCTTTTGAAAAAGAGTTGCCAAGATTAATTTACACGCAGAAATAAGGATTTTTACAGGCTTCGGATTTAATGAATTTCACGTTCGGGAATTCCATTGATAATTTTTCTTTGAGCGGATTAATAGCCACATCTTCTGTGTAAAAATGCCCTGCAGTAACAAGGGGTATATCGCAGGATGCAGCCTCAAGATATTCGTGGTGTTTTGCCTCGCCTGTGAGGAAGGCGTCTGCACCTTTTTCTTTTGCAACACCATAAAAATCAGCACCTGCACCGGAGCACATTGCAACAGTTTTTATCTCTCTGTCAGACTCGGTGTATGTTACGCAGTTTGCACCCAAACGGGCTTTTACAAATTCTGCAAACTCTTTTACATTCATAGCTTCGGAAAGTTTACCCATAAGGAGAAATTCTTCGGGATAGAGGGTAGTGTCAGTAAGACCCAGAGCCTTTGCAAGACAAACATTTACACCGCAGTTTTCTGCAATATCAAGATTTGTGTGCAGACATAAAGCTGCGATGTTGTATTTGGCAAGAAGATAGGGTACACACTCGGAATTTAAAGCCTTAATAGGATTAAAAATTACGGGATGATGGCTTATGATAAGCTCGGCACCTGTGGCTTTTGCTTCCTCCACAACGTCATTTGTTATATCAAGAGCAAGGAGCACTTTTGTGATTTCCTTAGCAGTGCTTCCCACAAGTACACCGCAGTTGTCAAAATCTGCAGCAGTGCAAAGAGGAGCAAAGGTTTCTGTGAAATTAAGTATATTTTTTACTGTTGTCATATTTTTAAAAGCCTCTCTTCTATCTGCTGTGCGATTTTTTTAAAACGGCTGTCAGCGGCACTGCGTTTTTCAAGAATTGAAATCTGCTTTTTAAGGAAAGCAACATCGTCTTCGCTTTTTTCGGGACAAAGATTACCTGTGTAAGAAAAATACTCTGAGCAGGGTGTGTTGTGACCTGTAAAATGAACGCACATAACCGTGTAGGGTTTACCCTCAGCAATACAGCATTTCTGTTCTTTGATTTCAAACCCGTTATCATAAAGATAAGCAATAACTCTCTCGGATTTTGTCATGGGCTGAAGGATAAGCCTTTTGCTTTCATCTTTAAGCCATTGTGCAGCAGAGATAATGCCGATTATGGTGTCAGCTCCCATACCTGCAATAACGATGTCCGTAACCTCATCTGCAGAGATTTCCTCAAGTCCGTTTGAAAGCCTTGTGGAAACCATATGGGTTGCATCGTAATTTTCGATGGTCTGCTTACCTCGGTTCAAAGGGTCGGAGTTTATATCGGCGGCAATTGCACACTCGATTTTGCCCGATAATGCAAGGTGAACAGGCAGATATGCGTGGTCTGTACCTATATCAGCGAGCTTTGCGCCGACTCTTACGAGTTCGGCGCAAAGAGAAAGTCTTGAGTCAAGGTTTATTGTACCGTGCATAAATTATGCACCGATAGCATTGTTAAGAGTTGCCACAAGCTCTTCGGCGTTTGTGCCGTGAACCTGACAAGCCTGCTCGATTGTTTCGCCTCTTGCGGCAGGGCAACCGAGGCAATGCATACCGATTGCAAAGAAATGCTCTGCAGTTTCGGGATACATATCAAGAACATCGCCAATAATGGAATCTTTTGTAATAGTCATAGTGAATACCTCCAAATGAATTTTATACATCAATATTATAACACTTTATTCTGTCAATTTCTACTGTTTTTTACTTTTGTGTTGGGAATTATCTTAATATGCGATTGAATTTATAGATTAATGTTCAATTCCTTCATCTTATTTTGGATTATTTTGTAGGCGGCTTCGGGGTCATCAATATCCATAACAGCCAGTTCAAAGGGGCAGATACCGTCACCCTTGCGGTTAATAATGGAGTCAACTTCTGTGCAGAACTCTACACAGATGCCGTGGTCTTTCAGAAGCTTAAGGGCAGGTGTACTGATTACATTTGCAAAAATGTTGCATACGCCAAGCAATATGTAAAGAAAAGCCGCACCCTTGCCTACAACTTTATCCGAAGCAGAAAAGTTTTTAAAGTCTGCACCTGATTCGAGCCAAGCAACAAGAGGTTTAACCCCTCGTTCAAAAGATGTATAAACACTCTCACCTTTGCAAAGCACACAGGTGTAACCGCCACTAAAAAGTATTTGCTTTGATTTTTCTAAATCCGACATTATTTAAGTCTCCCTGTAAAGTCGATCATCATTTCGCTTATCTTGATGCTTTGAGGACATACCGCTTCACAAGCTCTGCACCCGATACAAGCAGAAGGCTTCTTGTTTTCGGGTAATGTGTTTATTACCATAGTTGAAACATAGCTTCCCTCCGAGTAAACATAGTCGTTATAAAGTTCTATGAGGTGGGGAATATCAAGCTCCATAGGACAGTAAGAGGTACAATACCTGCAAGAGGTACAGGGCAGAGTGCTTTTTGCCGTCATAGCTTGTGCTACCTCAAAAAGCTTCTCTGTCTCTTCTGTGCTTAATGGCTTATCTTCTTCGTAGATTGCAATGTTTTCTTTAAGCTGTTCCATATCGGACATACCCGAAAGGGTTACCGAAACCTCGGGTATGGATTGCAGAAAGCGGAATGCCCACTCCACAACCTTTGCATCGGGTCGAAGTTCTTTAAGAACTTTTTCGTATTCAGGCTCAAGGGTAACAAGTTTACCTCCGCGTACAGGCTCCATAACCCAGATGGGAATATTAAGCTCTCTGCAAAGTTCTACCTTAGCCTTGGCATTCTGCATTTTCCAGTCGAGCCAGTTAAGCTGTACCTGACAAAACTCCATATGTTCGCCGTACTCATCTAGGAATCTTTTGGTGGTTTCAAGTGTTCCGTGGGTAGAAAAACCAATGTGTCGGATTCTGCCGTTCTTTTTTTGCTCAAGCAGATATTCAATAAGCCCATGACTGCGGTCAAGATAAATATCGATGTTCTGTTCGCACACATTGTGGAACAGATAAAAGTCAAAATAATCAACCTGACATCGCTTAAGCTGAGTTTCGAAAATCTCTTCAATCTTTGACATATTCTCAAGGTCATAACCGGGGAATTTTGTTGCAAGATAGAAACTTTCACGAGGATATTTTTTCAGAGCTTCTCCCACTGTACTCTCTGAATTTCCTCCGTGATAGCCCCACGCTGTGTCAAAGTAATTGACACCTTTCTTAATGGCGTAGTCAAACATTCTGTTTACAGCATCCTGGTCAATTTTATTGTTATCGTTGTCGCATACTGGCAGACGCATTGTACCCATTCCCAACGCGGAAATTTTTACATTCTCAAAATCCTTGTAAATCATTTTTATCCTCCTTTGTATGTCGGGATGTTCTTATGCTTCAATTATAGAATATTGTTAAATTGATTTCAACCAAAATATTTTGATTGCTTACAGCCATCGGGATATTATACAAACCATCATTTTAAAAATCGTTTATTATCCCATATTTACTTTTTAACAATGTTGGCTGATAATTATTTTCAGGAGGGATTTGTATGAGAAGAAAAACATTATTTTTAGCATTGGCTTTGCTTTTGACATTTACATTTTTTACAGCTTGCAAGACAGAGAACAAATCAGAGGATAAAACCACTTTTGAGTCGCAGATAAACCTTATTGCCGAGAACTCTGATTTGTGGGAAGAGTCTATTGATTATCCTGTTGAAAGCTTCAGGGTAGCCGTTACGGATTTGGATAATAACGGCAGACTTGAGGTGATTTGTGCTGCTACTATGGGTTCGGGAATCGCTACGACTTCCGTCTGGGCAGAAGTGTCTTCGGATTATGATTCTCTTGTGAGCATTCAGAATAATATGAATAAAAAGAAAGAACCCGAGATAATAGTAAAAAGTGCAGATTGTTATGTGAATGCAGACACAGGTGAGCGTGTTTATTCTTTTGTTGATACGGCTCGTGCCTCAGGAGATTACATCACCTATACAAAAGGACTGCTTACATTTAAGAACAACACCGTAAGCTTTAAGCCTCTTGGCACATGTATCTCCATAGCCGAAAACCCCGAGGATATAACAAACCGCACTTTTACTTATAGCGATGCTGACGGCAATAGCTTTACCCAAGAGGAATTTGATTCATGCATAGACACTTATCTTGAAGGCTATGAAAAACTTACTGCTAATTTCAAGTGGCAGGAATACAGCAAAGAAAGTACTTTGACACAAGACGAAGTGGTTAATCTTCTTAAAGAGTCTTATGAGGTTTTCTCTGTAAAATAATGACAAACACAGGACATCATTTTTATGGTGTCCTGTGTTGTTTTATAATGCATTATTTAAATTTTAAACTTACCAATCAAGCTGGAGATAATAGGGTTGGTCAACGCCGCTTTCAAGGCTTTCACAAAAAATGTACCTTACCCTTGAATCTTTTTCGTTGTATGCAAAAATGTAATATGTATAACTGCTTTTTGCTTTCTCAAAAATTTCTTCGCCACCGAATGTATCATATAAAAATAGACAAGTGTAGTTGTCTGTTTTTGTTGTAACATAATCGTAGCTGCTGTTTTCTGATGGTTTGTTTTCTTCGAATAATGTTTTAACTCGGCTGACCTCTTTGTCGAAATCCTCTTTTTCAAGCGGCCATTCTGCATAAATGTCATAGGTATAGTCCATACCCTCTAAGTAGCGGTAGTAATAACGTGAATCTAAATCCACGGTTTTGATGCTTCCGTCAGATTGCTCAATACCTTCGAAAGTGTGAGGCCACAAAGGGAACAGTTCCTGAAACAGTGAACTTCTGTTTGCGATGCATTCAGCATCAAAATCTCTGTAATATCTGAAATCTGTTGTTTCGGAATGTGTAATGGTTGTAATCGGCATTATAAAGCAAAAAGGTAAACTGAGTACACAAAGTACGAGCAGAAATCTTTTTATAGTTTTTTTTGGAGAAAAGTTCAGTTTGGATAAAATGAGCAAAGAGACAGAGGGCAGAAGCGAGAGGAGAAGAATTATATAAACTTTTGGACTAGAGTTGTAGTGCGGATATTCATACTTTCCGTGTCGCAATACAAAAATAAACAGGCTCAGCAGTATCGGTAGCCATACGATAATAAGAGTGATGACAGATTTTAGGATGCGGAGTATTGTTTTGACAAGGTTTCTTTTGTAGGTTTCCTTTGGCATTGGCATATCAGCAGAGTGTACGATAAGTTGTTCTGCAAGTTCCGAAACAGTATATGTTTTTTCGATGTCTAACCTGACGAGAACCGACAGCTTTTCTTTACTTTCCGCAATTGCATCTGATATGCGTGTTTTTACCTTCTCGATAATATCCTTGCTCTTTTCGGGAGATGAAATAATATCCCGAATCTCCGTAATTGAAAAATCAAATTTGCGAAGGGTGGCAATATTATTTAATTCTTTAATATCTTTTTCGGAAAAATCGTAAGTTCTGCGTCCGAGATAGTTCTCGGTGTAATTTGGAGTTATAAGTTCCTGTTCTATGTAGTAGCGAATAGTACGGTCAGAAAGTTTTGTTGTTTCACAAACAGCTTTGATTTTCATAAACAAGCCTCCTTTTCGCTACGATTTTATATTTTTACCTAAGGTAAAAGTCAAGGGATTTGAATAAATTTATAAAAGATTTTTTCAGATAGCATTTATTTCGTCACGAAAAGCGTTTCTGATGTTTCGGAATGTAAAATAACATACTATCGCCATAGACAATGGTATTATTAAAAAAGATATAAACGGTCTCAATGAATTTAGTGTAAATGTAGTTTTGTGAGCGTTTACAGAATGCAGCAAATATATAAGGAACATTGTTTCGAGTATTATACATCCAATGCAGAATACAGCAAGCATTATACTTATTCCTGTGTAAGCTCTCAAGGTAACAACAACATCTGACTCACTGTTTTTATCGGTTATTTTAACCCATATAATCGGAGTGAAGCAATTTCTCATACCGGAGGATAATGCAATGGGGAATAACTGATATGTACAGATGCCATTACTACTCTCAACTGGTTTAATTTTGTAAGTATACTCGTGTATTTCTATGGTTTCTTTCTGAAGTTTTTGTTTAAGAATTTCGGAGCGTTCTTTTTCTAATTCCACACTGAAGTGATTAAGCTTGTTTTTTAGTATTCCCATTACTGCAAACCTCCATTTTATCTGTGTGTTTGTGGGCTTATTCCCTTAATTTGATTATAAATCACAGATAGCATAAACGCAACAAATACTTGCAAAAAACAGAAAACCCCCGAGGAGAAATCCTTGGGGGTTTGTACACAAAATGAATTTCCGGGAACCGATGTCCGAAGTTATTATTCTGCGTCTGTGCCTCTTCTCTTGTCCAGACATGCTTTGCAGTAGTAGTCCTTGCCCTCCATAGGAGCGAAAGGAATGCTGTCCTCTGCACCGCAATCTGCGCAAATGATAGCGTGTCTCTCTCTTGCGGGTCTGCCTGCGTTCTTGCGAGCCATTCTGCAAGCTTTGCAGCGCTGAGGCTCATTTGCAAGGCCTTTTTCTGCATAGAATTCCTGTTCACCTGCGGAGAAAATAAATTCCTCGCCGCAATCCTTGCAAATGATTGTCTTGTCTTCGTACATGGGTTTTTACCTCACTTTGGAAAAAATATTTTTATCCCTTTTCGGAGTTGCCGATTCGGGACATATTTACATAAATGAAAATAAATTATTGCTCTGCGATTTTTCGCCTTATGCGAACGAGAGCGTTGTCAACAGATTTAGGTGATACCGAAAGTTTCTCTGCAATTTCGGTATAAGAAAAACCTGCAAGATAAAGTCTTAAAACATTCTGCTCAAGGTTCGAGAGTTTGTTTTTTAAGAACTTTATGAAATCCTCTGAGCTTTCCTGTTCCATAATAAGAGTTTCGGGATTTTGTCTGTTATAGTCGGAAATCTCGATTTCTTCAATGGGAACAATCTTACTTGAGGGAATAGTACTTTTTGCGTTTGCTCTGCGGATGATTGAGAGAAAACGATTGCTTATACACACAGCGGCAAAGTTTTTGAAACTCGCTTTTTTTTCGCCTGTATTAAAGGCTTTACAAGCACTTAAAAGAGCGATTAAACCTTCCTGCATAAAGTCGGCCTGGTCAAATCCCACTGCAGAATAATTAAGTGCAATAGTGCTTATAAGACCGCGGTATCTGTTGGTGATTTCTTCAAAAGCTGCCTGATTTCCGTTTTTGATTTCAAGAGAAAGCTCTGCATCAGAATAAGCAGAAAAGTCAGGCTGTGTTTTTTGATTTTCCAAGCTGATACCTCACAATGCCAATAATACAGTTTAATTGTACTCCAATAAAAAATCAGAGTCAACGGAGTTTTGTATTTTTGGTCATTATTCCCCCTAAAATATACAAAATAGCCAAAACACAGCATAGTTTTTTGTGTGGATAATAATGGGATTTGGTGCTATAATTAAAGAATAACACACTCCTTATGTCGAATTGTGTACAGGTATGTAATCAAGGTTTAAATTTGGAGGCTTATATGGTAGTAAAATGCAACAGCGTAGGCTTGTTTGGAATGGACGGATATATGGTGGAAGTTGAGGCGGATGTGTCGGGAGGTATGCCTGCATTTGACATAGTTGGTTTGCCTGATGCGGCCGTAAGAGAAAGCCGCGACAGAGTACGCACTGCTATGCAAAATTGCGGATACGGCTTCCCTGTTTCACGCATTACGGTGAACCTTGCACCTGCAGACATCAAAAAGGCAGGACCTCTTTACGATTTGCCAATACTTGTTGCAATAATGAAGGCAACCGACCAGATAAGTGCTGACATTTCTGACAGTGCTTTTTTAGGTGAACTTTCTCTTTCGGGCGAGGTAAGGTCTGTGTGCGGTATTCTGCCTATGGCCATAAAGGCAAAAGAGCGCGGAATAAAGAAATTGTATGTACCCGAAGAGGATAGCATTCAGGGGGCTGTGGTTGAGGGAATTGAGGTTTATCCCGTAAAAAATGTACCTCAGCTCATTGCTCATCTTCAGGGAAGAATTCTTATAGAAAAAGCAATGGCAACACAGATAGAGGCTGCCGAAGGTTTTGTTCCCGATTTTTCTCAGGTTAAGGGACAATTTGAAGCCAAAAGAGCTCTGGAGATTGCGGCCGCAGGAGGACACAATGTTTTGTTTATCGGCCCTCCCGGTTCGTCTAAGAGTATGCTTGCAAAACGTATACCCTCAATTCTTCCCGATATGACCTTTGAAGAAAGAATCGAAACCTCGAAAATTCACTCTGTTGCAGGAACGCTGCCAAAGGGGCAACCTCTGGTGAGCGAGAGGCCTTTCAGAAGTCCTCATCATACGGTATCGGCGGTGAGCCTTTCGGGTGGTGGAACAATTCCGAAACCGGGCGAGATTTCACTTGCTCATAACGGGGTGTTGTTTCTTGACGAATTGCCTGAATTTTCCCGCAATACTCTGGAGGTTCTCAGACAGCCTATGGAGGATGGTATGGTAACGGTTGCAAGAGTGCATTCTACAGTCAGTTATCCTTGCAGCGTTATGTTTGTTGCGGCAATGAATCCTTGCCCTTGCGGATATTTTGAACACCCGAAAAAGAAATGTACCTGCAGCAGCAATGCAATACACAAATATCTTTCAAAAGTATCGGGGCCTCTTCTTGATCGAATCGATATTCATGTGGAGGTGCCTCCTGTTGAGTATGATGACCTGACCGATTATAATGAAGCGGAGTCTTCTGCTGAAATCAGGAAACGAGTAAATGCCGCAAGACAAATCCAGACAGAGCGCTTTAAGGGTACAAATATAACCTGCAACGCAAGAATCACCGCAGATGTTTTCAGAACCGTTTGTGCAACAGATGATAAAGCACAGGAAGTTCTGCGTAAAGCCTTTGATAAATTGGGACTGTCTGCCAGAGCTTATGACAGGGTGCTTAAGGTGGCTCGTACCATTGCAGACCTTGACAAAAGCGAAATTATTAAAGCAGAGCATATTCTTGAGGCTGTGCAGTATCGTGCTCTTGACAAAAAGTACTGGTCAAACTCCTGATTTCAGAGGAGTTCTGCCTTGTGCATTGTGCATATGAGCTCGTCTACATCTTGTGGTGGTTGGATTAAATTTGGTAACATATGGATATGTTCTGTTATTTGATTAGTGAAAACAGCACAAAAACAAATGTATGTTCTAATAATCAAAGAGACTTTTACAAAAAATAGTTACAATTCAAAATATCGGTTGACATTAGGACATTTCTGTATTATTATTTGAATGTTGGATAATGGTTAATTTAGCTAAAATCCAATTTTCTCTTTTGTTTAATACTGACAAAGATAAAATCGGTAAAACTTTCTTCGAATTACTCTTTTTTTCACCGCTTTTATCTGCCTTTATGGTTAGACTGTTTTTTGATATAAAAATTACTACAAACCGTGTCTATCCCCTAATTTTTTATGATTATCGGAGTGTGCAGATTTGGAAAGATATATAATTAACGGCGGCAAGCCTCTTGTGGGTGAGGTTACAATCAGCGGTGCATAAAACGCTGCAGTTGCAATTATTCCTGCAACAATCCTCTGTGATGAGCCTTGTCGTATTGAAAATGTTCCCAATATAAGTGACGTAAACCTTATCGCAAGAATTCTTCAGAATTTAGGTGCAAAGGTTCAGCGTGTAAATAAACATACCCTTGATATAGATCCCAGACCCATTAACACCTGCGAAGCAATTGACGATTCTGTTCGCGGTATGAGAGCTTCCTATTACCTTCTGGGTGCCCTTATCGGCAGATGGGGTGCTGCTAAGGTAGCTCTTCCCGGCGGTTGTAATTTTGGTATCCGTCCCATTGACCAGCATCTTAAGGGCTTTGAGGCTATGGGTGCTGATTGTCAGCTTGTAAACGGCGGTATTGTTGAAGCCAAGTGCCAGGGCAAGGTGCAGGGTGCACAGATTTATATGGATACAGTGTCTGTAGGTACAACTATGAATCTGATGCTTGCAGCTGTTAAGGCTCAGGGTCAGACTATCATTGAGAATGCTGCAAAAGAGCCTCATATCGTTGACCTTGCAAACTTCTTGAACTCCATGGGTGCGAATATCCGTGGTGCAGGTACAGATGTTATCAAAATCCGTGGTGTTGATTACCTTCACGGTATGACATATTCCATCATTCCCGACCAGATTGAAGCAGGTACCTATATGGCTGCAGTCGCAGCTACAAGAGGTAAGCTTCTGGTTAAAAATGTTACTCCTAAACACCTCGATTCCATTACAGCAAAGCTTCAGGAGATCGGTGTTACTGTTGAAGAATTTGACGAGGCTGTGCTTATCGACGCAACAAACAGAAACTTAAAGCGTTGCAACATCAAAACAATGCCTCACCCCGGTTTCCCTACCGATTGTCAGCCTCAGTTTGTAGCTATGCTCACAACCGTAAGCGGCACATCGATAGTTACCGAGAATGTTTGGGATAACCGCTACCAATACATCAGAGAACTTCATTTGATGGGAGCTAAGATTTCCGTAGAGGGCAGAGTTGCTATTGTTGACGGTGATGCTGTGCTTCACGGTGCTCCTGTTAAGGCTACCGACCTGCGTGCAGGTGCTGCTCTTATTATTGCAGGTCTTGTTGCAAGTGGTACAACAGAGATTTCCTCTATCCACTATATCGAGAGAGGCTACGAGGAAATTATCGAAAAACTCTGTGCACTCGGTGCAGATATTAAGAAACAGTACGTCCCCGGAGAGGACGCTGCAGTAACAGCATAATCTTACTGATTTTATCAGGGGTACAGTTTGTACCCCTGCTTTTTTTAATTACGGATAGGATTTAGTTTGAGAGGATATTAATTTGGCAAAGTTCGTTACTCTTTTCAGTTCAAGTAAAGGAAACAGTTATTACATAGGCAGTTCAGGTCAGGCGGTGCTTATTGACGCCGGCAGAAGCTGTAAACAAATAGAGCAGGCTATGATGTCAAATGGTCTTGATATGCGTAGTGTTAAGGCGATTTTTGTTACTCATGAGCATACAGACCATTGTCAGGGACTCAGAGTACTTGCTTCAAGATACGGAATAAATGTGTATGCAAGCGAGGGTACTTTGGAAGGACTTGTGCAGAACAATATGCTTTGCGACAGGTTCTCTGCAGATATAATTACATCTAAAATCTCTATTGGTGATATGCTTGTTGAGAGGATTGATACGCCCCATGATGCAAGAGAAAGCTGTGCATACAGGGTAACTACCGCTGATGGCAAAAAGTCAATGGTTGCAACGGATATGGGAATTATGCTTCCCAGTGTCAGAAAGGCAATTTCCGAGTGTACTCTGGCTGTGGTAGAGTCCAATCACGATGTAAATATGCTTATGTCGGGTCCTTATCCCTATTCTCTTAAAAGACGAATCCTTTCTGACAGAGGTCACCTTTCAAACATAGCTTGTGCAGATGAATTACCCGGATTTGTACGGGCAGGAGTCCGTCATCTGGTGCTCGGTCATTTAAGTCAGGATAACAATACTCCCGATGTAGCGTTTGAGACCGCTCTTTGTTCTTTAAAACAAGCGGGTATGAAACAGGATGAGGACTTTACCCTTGCGGTTGCACCTGTGGAAACAAATGGAAAATCCATACTTTTTTAAGAGGTTAGTATGCAGACAGTAAATATAATTTGCATTGGAAAAATAAAAGAAAAGTATCTTACAGATGCTATTAAAGAATACAGCACTCGTCTTACTCCTTTTTGCAAATTCAGTATAATTGAGCTTGATGAATACAGACTCCCCGATAAACCCTCGGAAGCGCAGATAAAAATTTGCCTTGAAGAAGAGGGTAAAAGAATTCTATCGAAAATTCAGAAAAACTCTTTTGTAATTCCTATGTGTATCGAGGGTAAACTTCTTTCTTCCGAAGAACTCAGCAGTGCCATTGAGGATGCGGGTGTATCGGGCAAGAGTACGGTGGATTTTATTATCGGTGGTTCTTTCGGACTTTCTGACGAGGTGAAAAGAAGAGGAGATGTTAAACTTTCTATGGGTAGAATGACCTTTCCTCATCAGCTTGCAAGAGTTATGCTCTGTGAGCAGATTTACAGAAGTTTTCAGATTATGACAGGCGGTAAATACCACAAATAAAAGATTAATAATATAGAGAAACAGGAGGTGGTTTTGTGGCGCTTGACGGAATTTTCTTAGGACATATAGGCAAAGAAATTGAAGAAATCGGAATGGGTGCAAAGGTTAATCAGGTGCATCAGCCCTCAAGGGATGAACTTATCCTTTCCATGCACACATATTCGGGCAATAAAAAACTCCTTATCTGTGCCAGAGCAGATTCACCCAGAGTGAGCTTTACAACTCATAGCGCAGAGAATCCCCAGGTAGCACCTATGTTTTGTATGCTTATGCGAAAACATCTTTGCTCCGCAAAACTCTGTGCTGTTCGTCAGTTAAAAGAGGAGCGAATTCTTTTTCTCGATTTTGACAGTACAAACACCCTGGGCGACAGAACAAAACTTACTCTTGTTATAGAGATAATGGGTAAGCACAGCAACTGTATTCTTCTTGACGAAGAGGGTATAATCGTTGATGCTTTAAAGCGAATTGATATGACGCTTTCTTCAAAACGACTTGTGCTTCCTGCTTTAAAGTATGAGCTTCCGCCTTCACAGGATAAGCTGAGTTTATCGGAATTTTCTGCGGAAGAGATTGTAAACCGCATTTTCGAAAATATCGATTCAACTCTTGATAAAGCAATGCTCAGTACTGTGATGGGTGTGTCACCCGTTGTGTGCAGAGAGGTAGCTTTCAAGGCTGTAGGCAGCACCGATAAAAGAGTTTGTGACCTGAGTGCTCAGGATAAACTTCTTTATATGTGCGAGGTTTCAAAACTCATTGAAATCGCTAAGAATCACAGTGGAAAACCTTATATGCTCAAGGACACCACAGGCAAACCCTTTGATGTAGCTTTTACTCAGGTAAGCCAGTATGGTGAGCAGGCAAGATGTGTTGAATGCAATAGCTTTTCGCAGCTTCTTGATGAGTATTATTATCAGCGTGACAGTATTGAGCGAATGCGTATGCGTTCAAGAGATCTTTCAAAGCTTATACAAAACAATATTGCGAGGCTTTCAAGAAAAATAAATGCACAAATGGCAGAACTTGAAAAAAGCAAAGACAGAGAACAGCTTCGGATGAATGCAGATTTATTGCAAGCAAACCTTTACAGAATCGAAAAGGGTGCTTTGAAGATACAGGTAGAGAATTTCTACGACGAGAACATGGCACTCATTGAAATTAAGCTGGACCCCTCAAAGTCTCCTGCACAGAATGCACAGCGTTATTACAAAGAATATGCAAAGGCAAAAACTGCCGACAAAATGCTGAGAATACAGATTGAAAAGGGTCGGCAGGAGTTGGAGTATTTAGAAACCGTTGCCGACGAGATTGACCGTGCAGAAAGTGAAAAAGACCTTGCTCAGATTCGACTTGAACTTGTGGCTGAGGGCTATATAAAGCAGGCAAAAGGTAAGCAGAAGCCGCCTGCACAAATGTCTCCTATGGAGTTTGCTGTGTCTGATGGATTCAGGATTCTTGTGGGCAGAAATAACAGACAAAACGATACCCTCACTCTTAAAACAGCAAGAAAAACAGATTTGTGGTTTCATACAAAGGATATCCCCGGCTCCCATACAGTTTTGCTTACAGAGGGCAGAGAAGTAACTGAAGACGCTGTTATGGACGCTGCGAGAATTTGTGCTTGGTATTCAAAGGCAAGAGAAAGTTCTCAGGTGCCTGTGGATTTTACTTTTGTACGGTTTGTTTCAAAGCCTCAGGGTTCACCTCCCGGCAAAGTGATCTATACCGATCAGCACACAGTTTATGTTACTCCAAAAGAGCCGAAGGGTATAGAATAAAAAATAATTAAAATTCAAAACCGCCTTGGAAAAAGGCGGTTTTTTCTTTGTTTGTTAACGAAAAGTTTGTTGAAAAAACAATTCTTGTCGTGTTATAATAATAAGTAAAGTTATGCAAAAATAAAGCAGGTGTTTGTATGAGTCTGGTAGAATTTAAAAATGTAAAAAAACACTATGCCATGGGTGAAGTTACCATTAAGGCGGTAGACGGAATCTCCTTTAAAATCGAGAAAGGAAGCTTTACAGTTGTGGTGGGATCTTCCGGTGCAGGTAAAACGACAGTTCTTAATATTCTGGGCGGTATGGATTCTTGTACCGATGGCGAGGTTATAGTAGACGGCAGAGATATAAGCAAACTGTCAGACAAAGAACTTGTACTGTTCCGCAGAAACGAAATTGGTTTTGTTTTTCAGTTTTATAATCTTATCCAGAATCTTACAGCTACGGAAAATGTAGAACTTGCAACTCAGATCTGCAGAGATCCTATGGATGCTTTAGAGGCTCTTGAGAGCGTAGGACTTCGTGATAGGGCGGATAACTTTCCCTCTCAGCTTTCAGGTGGTGAGCAACAGAGAGTTTCTATAGCCCGTGCCCTTGCAAAACGTCCCAAACTCCTGCTGTGTGACGAGCCAACAGGTGCACTTGATTATAATACGGGCAGAAACATTCTTAAACTTTTGCAGAAAAAATCTCATGAAGATGGCATAACAGTTGTACTTATTACTCACAATACCGCCATAACACCTATGGCAGACAGAGTCATAAAAATGGGAAGCGGTAAGATTGTAAGTGATACAATAAACGAAAATCCCAAAAGTGTTGACGAGATTGAATGGTAAACATTTAATATAAAGATTCAGAGCAAGGAGGTGACTGCCTGTGTCAAAAATGCTTGTAAAAAATACCCTCAGAGATGTGTCCCGCACAAAAGCAAGATTTATTTCCATTATGCTCATAATTATGTTGGGTGTAGGTTTTCTTGTGGGTATTAATTCTACTGCTCCTTCTATGTTTGCGGTTGCAGAGGAATATTACGAAGAAAAGAATCTTATGGATTTCCGCCTTTTGTCTACGGTTGGATTTACAGAAGGTGATATAACTGCTATTGCTGATGTTGAGGGTGTAGATGATGTTATGCCCTCATATTTTACCGATGTGCTTTTAAAGGGTGATACAGGTAGCGTAGTACGCCTTTACAGTGTGCCCGAAAAGTACGGTAACTGCGATGCTATAAACGAACTTACTTTAAGAGCAGGCAGAATGCCCGAAAAAGCAGACGAAATTATAGTAGGTGAGGGCAGATTCGGAGAGGATGATATAGGAACAAAAATTGAGTTTGCATCTCCTTACGAAGACAAAGATTTGACAGATACTCTTAAATACAGCCGATATACCATTGTGGGTATTGTCGCTTCACCTCTTTACATTTCTTTTGAAAGAGGCTATACAAATGTGGGTTCGGGTAAAATTTCTGATTATGTGTTTTTGATGTCTGAAAGTTTTACTCTTGACAGATACACAGAACTATATGTTACCGCTTACAATCTTCGCGGTTCAAATCCATATTCTGCAAGGTACGAAAAGCTTCGTAACAGTTTTGAACTGAAGCTTCAAAACGCAGGAGACCTGCGGGTAGAAGTTTTTACAGAGGAAAATATAAACACAGCACAAGCAAGTATCGATGAAGCACAAGCACAACTGCTGAGCGAAAAAGAAAAAGCAAACAACGAGTTTCAAAAAGCACAAGCAAGTCTTGATGAAGCAGAAGAAACTTTTAAAAACGAGGTTTCAAATGGCGAAAAAAAACTTGCAGATGCAAAGAAAAAAATAGAGAGCGGTGAAGCTGAGCTCACACAGAAAAAAGAAGAATTCAGAAGAGAAACCGAAGCTGCTCAAAAGGAAATTGACAAGGGCAGAGCAGAAATAGAAAAAGGTAAAGAAACTCTTAAAAACGGAAAGCTTCTTTTTAAAGAGGAGCTGTTTAAGTCCGTTGCTGCTTTTGGAATTACAAGAGAGCAGTTTGACGCGTTCTATGGCGATAAAGATATGCTCACCAAAGAGGATGTTGAAGGTTTTGTATCAACGGCACAGATGTATAAGTATATGCTTACCTCTCAGCTTTCTTCTTTGGAAAATACAATAAAAGATATGGAAAAAGGTTTTGCTCTTTCGGGTGAAGATCCCTTGAAGAATGAGCATTATCAGAAAGCAAAAGAAAAAGAATCACAACTCAAGGCTGCTGTCTTTGCAATAGACACCTTCCTCGGTACAGGTAAGAACGAACTTATCTTAAGTATCAAAGAAATAGAAGAGAAGGAGAAAGAAATAGCAGAGACAGAACAGAAGTTAAACGCTGCTCAGAAAACACTTGATAGCAAAAAAGTTGAGGCAGAGGCTCAGTTTGAAGAAGCAAAGGCTCAACTTGATATAGCTCGGCAGGAATATGAAAATGGATTTTCGGAGCTTAACTCTACAAAAGAGAAGGCAATTGCAGAATTCAATAATGCCAGAGCAAAACTTGATGAACAAAAAATACTCGCAGATGAAGAATTTTCAGAGGCGCAGAAGAAAATAGAAAATGCTCAGAGTAAACTCCAAAGTATTCCTGAGCCTTTTTGGTACTATTACAGCAGAATACATAATCCGGGCTATGCTTCTTATGATGATAATGTAGGAAGACTTACCGCTGTAGGTAAGGTGTTTCCTGTGTTCTTTTTGCTCGTAGCTGTGCTTGTTTGTGTTACAACTATGTCCCGACTTATCGAAGAGCAAAGAGGAGATGTGGGTGCCCTCACTACTATCGGATACAAAAAACAGCAGATTATCGGCAAGTACATAGCCTATTCTGTAAGTGCTACCGTTATTGGTGCAGCAGTAGGTATCGCTTTAGGTGTAATGGTGCTTCCGCCCGTTCTCTTTAATGCGTATCGTATGCTCTATTCATCATTGCCCGATATTATTTTAACTCTTGATGTAAAGAGTGCAGTAATTGCTACATTGGTTGCGATTTTCTGTACATCATCTGTTGCGTTCTTTACCTGTATTGGATTACTTCGTAAAGAGCCTGCAACCTTACTCAGACCCAAAGCGCCTAAACCCGGTAAAAGAATATTCCTTGAAAGAATTAAGTTTATATGGAAACGACTTGGTTTCTTCTCAAAGGTAACGGTAAGAAATATTTTCCGTTACAAAGCAAGATTCTTTATGACGGTTATCGGTGTGGCAGGTTGTACTGCACTTATCGTTGCGGCTATGGGTCTGCACAGAAGCATCAATGATGTTGTTAACATTCAGTTTGGAGAGATATTTACAAACGATACTGTAATATCTTTTGAAAAACCCGTACAGACGGATTCTGAGCTTTCGGAAAAGATTGCATCTGACGAAAGATTTTCTCAGGTCGCTCTTTGTCGTCAGAATCTGGCAGAGGTTATGACAGGCTATGGCTTCTATAAGGATGATACTTACATCGTAGTACCCGAAAATGCAGATGATTACACACAGATGGTAAATCTTCGTGAGCGTAAATCGGGAGATAAAATTGAGTTTTCCTCAAATGGTGTAATTCTCAGCGAAAAACTTGCAAAGGAACTCAGAGTGTCTGTAGGCGACGAGGTAAGAGTAATCGATAAAGAGATAAAGTGTGCTTTTACAGTTGAGGGCATATGTGAAAACTACCTTTACGGTTATGTCTTTATGACCCCTGAGCTTTACAAAGAAACTTTCGGTATCGAGCCTGAATACAATATGTATATGTGTAAGAACGCAGAGGATGTAAACTTTAATGAAGAGGCCCTTGGCGAAGAATATCTTAAAGAAGACGGAGTTCTTGGAGTCTCTTTTGTAGGCTCCAGTATAAAATCTTTTGAGGATATGATAGGTTCTCTCAATTATGTTGTAATTGTAATGGTTGTTTGTGCGGCGGCACTAGCTTTTGTGGTGCTTTATAATCTGACGAATATAAATATTGCAGAGAGAAAACGAGAGATTTCCACTCTTAAGGTTCTCGGATTTAAGAACAGCGAGACCTCGGCATATATTTACAGAGAGAATATTCTTCTGACCCTTGTGGGCATTGCAGTTGGTCTTGTGCTGGGCGTAATGCTTTTAAGATTTGTTATAGTAACCGTTGAGATTGACATGGTTATGTTCGGACGCAAGATGTACGCAGATACATTTATAATTGCGTCAGTTCTTACTGCTCTGTTTGCAGCGATAGTCAATGTTGTAATGCATTTCAGAATTAAGAAGATTGATATGGTTGAAAGTCTTAAATCTATAGAATAGTGTTTTTGAAAGTACAGATACTATCCACAGATTAATCAGGAGGGCTTTTATGGTAAAACAAAGAGATATCGAGTATCTTGCAAAGCTGTCTCTTCTTGAAATAAGCGAACAGGATATGACAAAAGTAAAATCCGATCTGGAGCATATCTTAGACTTTGTTCAGGTTATTTGTGATTACGATTCAGACGGCATTTCTCAAAGCGAGCAAGAAGCCTCGATGTGCAGACTCAGAGAAGATATGATGAAGCCCTCTTGCTCACGAGATGAGATGCTTTCAAATGCTCCTTTGCATAAAGACGGATACATAGTTTTGAGAAAGAGTGAGTAGCATGGGGACTATTGAGTATCTTCATAATCTGCTTTTAAAAAGAGAAATATCCTCAAGAGAGCTTACCGAAAAATATCTTGAGGCAATAGAGCGGGATAACTCCTCTTTGAATGCTTTTGTAAATATAACAAAAGAGCAGGCACTTTTTACTGCAGATGAAGCCGATAAAAAGTTTAAAAATAAAGAAAATACCCATATCCTGACAGGTGTTCCCATGGCACTCAAGGATAATATTTCTACTCGTGGAATTGATACTACCTGTTCTTCAAAAATGCTCCTTGGCTACAAGCCTGTATACGATGCAACGGCTTGGTACAGGCTCAAGGAAAAAGGAGCTGTCCTGCTGGGCAAAACCAATATGGACGAGTTTGCTATGGGTAGCTCAACAGAAAACTCCTGCTTTGGCAAAACCTCAAATCCCTTTGATTTAAGTCGCTCTGCAGGAGGCTCTTCGGGAGGTAGTGCGGCGGCAGTAGCAGGTAATCTATCTGTGTATGCTTTGGGTAGTGATACAGGCGGGTCTGTGCGTCAGCCTGCGTCTTTTTGCGGCATCGTAGGGCTTAAGCCCACTTATTCTTCTGTGTCAAGGCAGGGTCTTATTGCTTTTGCATCAAGTCTTGACCAGATTGGTGTTATGGCAAAAACTGTATCTGATGTATCTTTGGTTTTCGATGCTGTTGCAGGGTATGATCCTCTTGACAGTACATCGGATATAAACTATAAAGCGGATACTTTTTCGTCGCTGAATAACTCTCTCAAGGGCAAAAAAATTGGCGTTATAAAAGAGTTGATTGAAGGAATTGAGCCTGAGGTAAAAGAAAGCATAGAAAAAGCAATAAAAACTTATGAGGAAATGGGCGTTAATATAAAATATGTAAGTATGCCCGAAATAGAGTATTCTCTTCCTGCATACTATATTCTTGCCTGCGCTGAGGCATCATCAAACCTTTCACGCTATGATGGTGTGCGATTTGGCAACAGAACAAAAGCAAGTTTTGAAGATATAGGAGAAATGATGCGAAATAGCCGTAGCGAAGGCTTTGGTAGTGAGGTTAAGAGAAGAATCTTTGTAGGTAGTTTTGTGCTTTCACAGGGCTATTATGATGCTTACTATAAAAAAGCACAGCTTTTAAGAGGAGATGTCACAAAAGCATTTTCAAAAGTGTTTGAAGATTGTGACGCAGTGCTTACTCCTACATCTCCCACAACTGCTTTTAAAACGGGCAGAATTGCAGAAGATCCCGTAGAGAATTACAAGGCAGATATTTGTACTGTCTGTGTTAATGTTGCAGGGCTTCCTGCGGTGTCCCTTTGTTGCGGATACGATAAAAAGGGATTGCCCGTGGGTATGCAGATAATAGGAAACAGATTCTGTGAGGATACAATACTGAACTTTGCATATGAATTTGAAAGCCATACAGACTTTAATAAACTTACAAAGTGGGGTGTAAGACTATGAGCTTTTTACTTACAGCAGGTCTTGAAACCCATATAGAGCTATCTACACAAACAAAACTTTTCTGCTTTTGCTCCACTACTTTTGGTGCAGAGCCAAATACCCTTTGCTGTCCTGTATGTATGGGACATCCGGGTACCTTGCCTGTAGTAAATCGTCAGGCGGTGTATTTTGCGGTTATGGCAGGACTTGCGCTTAACTGCGAGATTTTGCCCGTATCAAGAATGGTGCGAAAGAACTATTTTTATCCCGATTTACCCAAGGCTTATCAGATAAGTCAGCTTTCAGAGCCTTTGTGCAAAAACGGATATCTTGAGCTTTCAAGCGGCAAGAAGATAAGAATTAACCGTATACAGTTGGAAGAAGATGCAGGTAAGCTCATACATAAAGATGACGAGATTTGTATCGATTATAATCGTTGCGGTGTACCCCTTATCGAGATTGTTTCCGAGCCTGATTTTGATAGTATAGAGGAAGCAAGAGAATATATCGAAAAGCTTCGCATAATTATGCGGTATATAGGAGTTTCCGATTGCAGAATGCAGGAAGGTTCTATGCGTTTTGATGTTAATGTTTCTGTAAGGGAAGAGAGTGATGAAAAACTCGGTACCCGAACAGAAATCAAGAATATGAATTCTGTCAGCAATATGGCAAAGGCTATGGAGTACGAGTTTACCCGCCAATGCGAAATTTTGCAGGATGGCAGCAGGGTAGAGCAACTTACCCTACGCTTTGACGAGGCAACTTCATCCACTATCCCTATGCGAAGCAAAGAGGATGCTCACGATTATAAATTCTTTTCGGAACCAGATTTGCCGCCCATAGTACTGAGTGAGGAAGAAATTAAGGAAATAAGCCGAAAGATGCCTGTACTACCTGCAGAGAAGTTACAGAAATACATGAAGCTTGGTTTGTCACAGCAGGATGCCGATCAGCTTTCAAAATACCGACGAGTGTCAGAGTTTTTTGACTATGTTGCAGATAGAGTGCAGTCGCCCTCCTTTGCGGCAAATCTTATTATCAGCAAAATTTTTGCTGTTTTCAAAACAGAAAACGATAAAGAAGATTTTGATTTAAAGATAACTCCCGAACAACTCTCAGAACTTATTATAATGATAGAAAATGGAAGTATCAGTAAAAACCTTGCAAAGACCACCCTTCAGAAAATGCTTGAGAGCGGTAAGGGTGTGTCTGCATATATATCCGAAGAAAACACAAGGAAACTTACCGAAGAGGAGCTTGTAAGCCTTTGCAAAAAGGCAATAAGTGAAAATGTATCGGCGGTTTCTGATTACAAAAGCGGCAAAGAAAAAGCTCTTATGTCCCTTCTTGGTACAGTTATGCGTCACTCGGAAGGTAAGGCTGACCCTGTGCTTACAAAGGAAAAACTAAAAGAATTGTTAAGTTAAAGGTTAAAATATGAAAACATTATATGTGACCGACTTGGACTCAACACTTCTCAGAAGTGATGCGACTTTGTCGGATTTTACAATCAAAACAATAAACAACCTCTGCGAGAAGGGTCTGCTGTTTTCTTTTGCAACAGCTCGTTCTGCGAAAACCGCCACTTTAGTAACAAAGGGTCTTGTGGGGGATACTCCCATAATCGTTTATACAGGCACCTTTATCGCGAACAGAAACACAACGGAGATTGTTTTATCCAATACAATGTCAGATGATGAAGTACAGGCTGTAAAGTGTGCCGTTATGGAGTTTGGTTTTATTCCCATAGTTTATTCTCTTGTTGATGGGGTTGAGCGTTTTATGTATGACCCCGAAATTGTAAGCAGAAATGTATCGGAGTTTATTAAAACCCGAGAGGGTGACAGTCGCAGCATGGCGGTGTACGACGGTTTCGAGTCTGCCCTTAAAGGCGATATTTTCTATTTTACTTTTATGGAGCCGAAAGAATGCCTTCTGCCTGTTTACGAGTTTTTAAAGGATAAGTGCAATTGTCTTTTTCAGCCCGATAACTATACGGATAATTGGTTTTTAGAGGTTATGCCAAAAGCGGCAACAAAAGCAAATGGTGCACTGAAACTCAAGGAAATGACATGTGCGGACAGACTTGTTGTGTTTGGCGACGGTTATAATGATATGGAGCTTTTTAAAGTTGCCGACGAGTCTTATGCGGTAGCGAATGCAGTACCTGAACTTAAAAGTATTGCAACAGGAATGATCGGCAGCTGTGACGAAGACGCGGTAGCTCGCTGGCTTCTTGAAAATTTTAAAGAGTAAAATAAAAATGCCTCCGAATATTCGGAGGCATTTTTGATTGAAGATTATTATTTCTTTGTGAAAGTTACGGGGTATTCACCGTCTGTCATTGTGAGCTCGTTGCCGATAACAGCATACTCAAGAGTTTCTGTTTCAGACTCGCCCTCGAAGGTTGCTGTGTAAGTAATAGTGGTGCCTTCGGTTGTGTAGGTCATCTCCATAGCCATACCCATCATCTCGATAGAACCTGTGCCGTCTGCGTTGAATGTGTAGGTGATCTCAACGCCTTCTTCTTCTGCAACCCAAGTACCAACGATGTCACCGCCGAGAGCAATAAACTCTACCTCTGTAACTGTGGGGTCCTCGATATCAACATCAAGAGTGAACTCTGTGGGGTCAGCAGGTACATGACCTTCCTTCTTTGTAAGAACAAGGGTCTCAACGCCATCTGTGAGTGTAAGCTCATTGCCGTTTACAGTAAAGTCAAGAGTCTGGGACTCGGACTGACCTGCAACTGTTAATGTGTAGGTAACCTTGTTGCCATCAATTTCGTATGTCATCTCCATAGCCATACCCATCATTTCAACAACACCTGTGCCGTCACCGTTGAATGTGTAGATGATTTCAAGACCTTCTTCTGTAACAGACCAGGAACCTGTGAGTGCATCTGTTGCAACAACAGGTACATCATTCTTGGGAGCAGTTGTAACAGTGTCTTTAACTGCGGAAGTAGTGGTGGTGTTGCCTTTTTCTTCCTTATTGCCGCAAGCAGCAAATACTGTTGCTATCATCAGAACTGCGATGATAAGAGCAAAAATTCTTTTTGTCATTTTTAAAACCTCTTTTCAGAATTTAGCTTTTAAGCTTATTGAATTTTACCACATAAATCTAATAAAATCAAGCAAATACAAAAATCAATCAAACTGTGCAGAAAGAAAAACACGGCGAACAAAATGTTCACCGTGTTTTGTATGTAATTAAAAGCAGGAATAAAAGTTTAAATTAAACGCAACCCTGTGCCTTCATAGCCTCTGCAACCTTAATAAAGCCTGCGATGTTAGCACCTGCAACCAGGTCGCCTTCCATGCCGTACTCCTTAGCTGCATCGTAGGAGTTTTTGTAGATGCTCTTCATAATAGTCTTGAGCTTCTCGTCAACTTCTTCTGCACTCCAGCTGTAACGCATGGAGTTCTGGCTCATTTCAAGACCGGAAACAGCTACGCCGCCTGCGTTAACTGCCTTAGAAGGAGCAACAACAACCTTGTTCTCCTTGAGGTAGTCAACAGCCTCGTTTGTTGTGGGCATATTGGAAACCTCAACATAGTACTTAATGCCGTTTGCAACGATCTGCTCTGCCTCTGCCATGCCAACCTCGTTCTGAGTAGCGCAGGGCATAATGATGTCAGCCTTAACGCCCCAGGGCTTCTGACCTGCAAAGAAGGGAACGCCGAACTTGTCAGCATAATCCTGAACCTTGTCACGTCTGGAGTCACGCATCTCGAGCATGAAGTTGATTTTCTCTTCTGTGTTGATACCGTTTTCGTCGTAGATGTAACCGTCGGGACCGGAAAGTGTAACAACCTTACCGCCGAGCTCTGTTACCTTCTGAACAACACCCCAAGCAACGTTACCGAAGCCGGAAACAGCAACTGTCTTGCCTTCGATTGTCTCGCCAAGAGTCTTGAGCATTTCTACTGTATAATAAACTGCGCCGAAACCTGTTGCTTCGGGACGGATAAGAGAACCGCCGTACTGGAGGCCCTTACCTGTTAAAACGCCTGTGAACTCGTTTCTGAGTCTCTTGTACTGACCGAACATGTAGCCGATCTCACGTGCACCTGTACCGATGTCACCTGCGGGAACGTCGAGGTCAGGACCGATATGTCTCTGAAGTTCTGTCATGAAGCTCTGGCAGAAACGCATGATTTCGCCGTCGCTCTTGCCTCTGGGATCAAAGTCGGAGCCACCCTTGCCGCCGCCCATGGGCAGAGTTGTAAGGGAGTTCTTGAATGTCTGCTCGAAACCGAGGAACTTGATGATGGATGCGTTAACAGAGGGGTGAAGTCTGATACCGCCCTTGTAAGGACCGATAGCAGAGTTGAACTGTACTCTGAAACCGCGGTTTACCTGAACTTTGTTATTGTCGTCAACCCAGGGAACACGGAAGAAGATCTGTCTCTCGGGCTCTACGATTCTCTCGAGAACGCCTGCCTCTACAAGGTCAGGTCTCTTTTCTACAACGGGCTCGATAGAGGTAAGAACCTCTGTAACTGTCTGAATAAATTCAGTCTCGCCGGGATTTCTTTTCTTAACTCTTTCGATAAGGTCAAGAAGATACTCGTTTTTAAGTGCCATATTTCTCACGGCTCCTTCTTTCAAAAATTTCGCTTTATAGCAACAAATGAATTATAACGCATTAAAGTCGGGATTTCAAGACATAAAAGCAAGGTTTTTGCAATTTTTTTTATTAAAGTTTCAGATTTTGTGCGATTTTGTTGATTTTGACATATAAAATGAATGAAAATGGAGTGCTTCTTGCAATTATTGATATGTAATATAAATTACGGATGTTATATTGTAAAAAATCTTATTTTGTGTTATCATATTAAGTGTTTAAATGCCAAAACTATTTAATGCAGTTTTCTGTAATTTATATGTTTAGTGTTCAGATATATTACGTTTGGGAGTAAATTTTATGAGGAAAACTAAAATCGTTTGCACACTCGGTCCTGCTTGCAGTAATAAGAAGACTCTTAAAAGAATGATTGAAGCAGGTATGAATGTAGCAAGAATCAACTTGTCTCACGGTACCTACGAGGATATTGGTGCAAATATTGCAATGGTTAAAGAAGTTGCGGCTTCTTGCGGCAAAGAGATTGCAATTTTGCTTGATACAAAAGGTCCCGAGGTAAGAGTAGGTCTTTTTGAAAATAACTTTGTGGAGCTTGAGGACGGACAGGATTTTGAACTTTATAAAGAAGAATGCCTGGGTAACGAGAAGGGTGTAAGCATTTCTTATCCCAGACTTGTACAGCTTTTTAAGGCTGACGCTTCTGTTATAGGCAGACAGATTCTCCTTGACGATGGCAAGATTATAATGAAGGTTAAGTCCACCCAGTCTGATAGAATTGTTTGTACTGTTGAGCAGGGTGGTAAGCTTTCTAACAGAAAGAGCATTAATATCCCCGATTATCACATCAATATGCCTTATGTAAGTGCTCGTGACAGACAAGATATCGAATTTGGTCTTGCTCAGGGTGTAACCTATGTTGCGGCTTCTTTTGTAAGATCGGCTGAGGATGTTATGACTCTGCGCGACTATATCGAGAGTCTCGGATATGATGATATCGAAATCATTTCAAAGATTGAAAATCAGAGCGGTGTTTCTGATATTGATAACATCATTCGTGTCAGCGATGGTATTATGGTTGCTCGTGGTGATATGGGCACAGAAATTCCTATTGAACAAATTCCTGCAGTTCAAAAGAATATGATTGATAGAGTAATTCAAAAAGGCAAAAGAGTTATTGTTGCTACAGAAATGCTTGAATCAATGAAAAAGAGCGCAAGACCAACAAGAGCTGAAGTTTCAGACGTTGCTAATGCAGTATTAGATGGAACAGATGCAGTTATGCTTGCTGGTGAAACGACAATAGGTAGATATCCAGTTGAAGTGGTTGAAATGATGAATAAAATTATATGTACAGCAGAAAAAGAT
>JAZRMA010000028.1:0-3160 GCA_045647135.1 Ruminococcus sp.
CTATGGCAGGTATCTGTGGAGAGTCGGGAGCATCTTGCTCGATAATAGGAGTCTGGGGTTTCAGAGCTTGATAATTGTCTTCAACTGTCGAGGATATAACAACCTCTGACTTAACAGGCTCGGCAGAAGGAATAAGGCTTAGTCTGCTCTCAAAGCTGAAGGGTACAAGAAGCCTTACCGCCAAGAGTGCCCACAAAATGCAGGTTATCCACTTGGGATTGCGTTTTAAAAGCATTCGCAGTACAAGTGCCGCCAAAGCAATATAACTTGCTGTGATGCTTATATTAAGGATTGTGAGGAATATGTTTTGCATAGCATTACCCCCTTGTACTTTTTGTAGCGATTATCTTGTTGCTTTCGTAAGAAATATCATAATAATAGCTTGTGGTTGGTTTGTTGAATGTAGTGCGGACAACGAGTTGCAACGAATTGCTTGTTATTCTAAATTCTGTATGTGTAGATAAGAGTCGTAAGAAATTATTGCTCCACAAATCTATCCAGTTTTCATCCTCACACACAACAAAGCCTTCAAAATCTACGGAGCCGTTTTCCAGAGCTATAATATAAGGTTTGGAGCTTTGACTTGCTATCCGAAATGCGAGGACGCAATCTTCGTCTATGCCGTCGCTATCAATGTCGAAGCGGGCATAATGTGCCATTGAACCTATTTCTAATCCGTTTTCAGCAAGGAATATTACACCTCCTGTGGACAAGGGGTTTGATGAAGAACTGAAATTTATGAATACCACATCAACGGTTGATTTTTTATTGTTTGAATATCCTTCAAGTCGGAGTTTTCCGTCGTCGGTAATGTGAAATTTGAAGTTTTTATGAAAAGATGCAATGTTTATATGATTGAGATACAAAGCCTTTTGATTATAAATTTCATCTGTTACCTTGCCGTTATCAAGTTTGAGTGCTCCGATTTTTAAATTCACAACACCATTTGATGGAAGTCCATCGCCTATAAGCACCATTTCCTCTTCGCCGTCGGAGTCGATGTCGTAAAGGATGGATGCATAGGTGTTATCTTTTGTGAAGTATTCATAGTCAGGGTCGCGGTCTGTTATGTTGGTGTATTCGTTTTCGTTTAATTTAGTGAAAACGGCACAGTCTTCAAAAGGCTTATTTGAAGGGGCTGATTGAGAAATTTTGTATGTGGGAATGGGAGAGGATTCGCTCTCTATAAATTCAAGATTATCGGAGTCTACGATGTTAAACACATAGGTCTGGTTGCCGACACCTTCTGTTTTAAGGATAAGCTTTGAGTTCTCTATTTCGTAAGTGCCTGTGGGCAGAAGATTTGAAAGGGAGTGAATAAAAAACTCAAAAGTTTTTGACTCGGGATAGAGTCTTATGTTGGGGCTTCTTAAAGCGGCTTCATCCAGATAGGTGTAATCTATATAGCCTTCTTCGTTTTCAGGTTCGGGGAGTGTTACAGAGGAATTGCTTGTTTCTTTGATTTCATATTCCATAGTGAAGGCTGCGTTTTGTTTTACTCGGTCCAGATAAATCTGATAGCCAAGATCGTAAGTATCTGTTTGTAATTTCACATGGTTGAGGTCGGCGGGAGTGTTGCCTGAACTATGGTGCACAAAGTAATAGAAGCCTTCATAAACATTTCCGTTTTCGTGTTCAAATATAATCTTGGTATCAGTATCATTTTTCGAAAAACCTTTAATGTAGACCTTGTAATTTCCAATTTCGAGATTGTCCTCTGAGTTTGACCAGAAATCATTTTTATCCATATACAGTCGTAGTGCCTTTTCTGTGTTTGCTTTCCAATCATCTGACATTACTTCGTGCTTTGGTGGTTCGATTTCACTTATGAACAAAGAATAATTGCCGAGAAATGTTCCGGGAGTTTCTGTCTTAGAGATGTGATTGCCGCTGAAAAATCGGGATTGTAAGCCACTTTCTGTAACTTTAATTGTGGTATAGTACAGCATTGGATCTTCATCAGTAGAAAGGGGGTGTTGCAAATCGGTAAATACCAGTCGAACTTCGGGTAAGTAAGCATCAAGGGCACTGTCGTATGGGGATGTAGATGGATAATAGCTGTATAATTTATAGTTCAGTGATTTGTTTAGAATAAGGTCCTTGTTCGAAAACATATTGTTACTTTCAGTATAGTTTCCGCCATAGTATAATTCGTTGTTTATTGTATCGGGAATCTGAGCAAGAACTTCATCTAAAGGGATTTTCTTACTATTTACAAGGATGTATTGGTTGCTGCCTGTTTCGGTTGTTTCTTTTGTCTCGTCTTTGTTTGACACAGGATTTGTAAGGAAGCAGAAACCAACTGCAAGGCAGAGAAGGAGTGAGAGCAAAATAACCCAGAAGGCAGGCTTTTTGTAGTTTAAGATGTTCATAATTCTTTGCTTTACTCCAACCTCACCGAAGGCAAGAGGACAAGCGGAAACAAGCCTTCTCTCTGTGCTGAAGGTAAGGAGTGTTTGTGAGTACTGCTTTTTGCTGTCAGTGCCTAAATCTTTAAGTACTTTTTCGTCGCAGGCAAGCTCAATGTCTCGGCAAAGAAGGATGTAAGAAACCCACATAAGAGGATTGAACCAATGGACAGATAGAAGCACAAAGCCTAAAGGCTTCCAAAGGTGGTCGAGTCTTTTGAGGTGGGCTTTTTCGTGGCTTGTTATATACTCAAGTTCATCGCCTGAAAGGGTAGAAGGCAGATATATGCGGGGTTTAATAATTCCCAGAATAAAGGGTGTGGAAATATCGTCGCATATATAGATGTTTTTGTCGCTTTTGATTGATGCTCTTACTCTGCGTTTTATACGAGCAAAGCTTACAACGGAGTAAGTAAGCATTAAGAAAACTCCGCCTGCCCATACATAAGAGAGAATGGGGAAGATTTTTGCAAAAGTGTTTTCCTCTTCTTTTTCTTCTGTAAGAGAAACTTGAGGAGTGTTGGGAGTGATATTCTCTGCAGGGGTATCTTCAAAATCTTCGGGAGTGATGGGAGTGACAGGATTTTGCACGGAGTTAGGGTTTTCTTGTTCTATGGCAGGTATCTGTGGAGAGTCGGGAGCATCTTGCTCGATAATAGGAGTCTGGGGTTTCAGAGCTTGATAATTGTCTTCAACTGTCGAGGATATAACAACCTCTGACTTAACAGGCTCGGCAGAAGGAATAAGGCTTA
>JAZRMA010000029.1:0-50681 GCA_045647135.1 Ruminococcus sp.
TTATATTATTCAAGCTAAATTCCTTTAGGAGAGATGTAATATGAATAAACAATTTATTATTACAATAGGACGTCAGTTCGGCAGCGGTGGTCGTGAAATCGGCGAGGCTCTTGCAAAAAAACTTAACATACCCTATTACGACAAAGAGCTTATTTCTCTTGCTGCTAAAGAAAGCGGCGTTGACGCAGAGATTTTTAATAATGTTGATGAACGCGCTACAAACAGTCTTTTGTACTCTCTGTCTATGGGTATATACAGTTTTGGAAGCAATTTTGCAGGTTCGAGCGATTTGCCTGTCAATGACAGACTCTATATCTTGCAGCACCAGATTATTAAGAAGCTTGCTTCTGAAGGTCCATGTGTAATCGTAGGAAGATGTGCTGACTATGTTCTGAAGGATTTTGACAACTGTGTTAATATCTTCATTCATGCCGATATGGAATATCGCAAGCAGCGTGCAATTGAGATACACGATGTTAAGAAAAACAAAGCTGAGCAGATTATCAATAAAACCGACAAGGTAAGAGCCAACTACTATGGTTTCTATTCAGGTCAGAAATGGGGATTTGCTCAGAACTACGATTTAAGCATCGACAGCTCAAAACTCACAAAAGAGCAAGCTGTTGATCTTATCGCATCCTACCTCAAACTCCGTGCAGAAGAATAAATAAACCTATGAGGACAGTTACTGACTGTCCTCTTTTCTTTTTCATTATTTTATAGACTTTTTTTGCATTTTGTGATACATTAATATATATACACATTTGAGGTGACATTATGAAACACAGTAACCAACCTTTGATTTCTGTAATCATCGCAATATACAATCCCGGCAAATACTTACGTCCTTGTCTTGACAGCATTGTAAATCAAACTTACAAGAACCTTGAAATTATTCTTGTAGATGACGGTTCCACCGACGATAGTCTTTCGGTTTGCAAAGAATATGCTGAAAAAGATAATCGCATAATCGTTCATCACAAAGAAAACTCCGGTGTGTCCGCAACAAGAAACCAAGGTATCCGTTTAGCTCACGGTGATTACTTCAGCTTTATTGACAGCGACGATATTCTGGAGCCCGATGCCTATGAGTATATGATAAGCCTTGTAAAAGAACACGGCGCAGATGCTGTAAATTACGAACATTACATCACATATCCTGATAGAGAAATTATTCACAAACTTTCGGACAATAACTATGGTCTTTTCGAAAAAGACCAAGCTATCGCACAGCTTGTACATAATGTAATGTTTGCATGGAATAAATTATTCTCAAAAAAAATCATCACAAACCTCTACTTTGACGAAAGTATCGCTCGAGGAGAAGATTCACTTTTCTCTATCTTTGCATTTGACAAAGCTGATAAAATCTGGTTTGAGCAAAGACCTCTTTATCATTACATTCAAAGCAATAACAGCGCAGTACGCGGAAAGTTTAGAGAAAGTCAGCTATCTGCGGTAAAGTTAATTAATATTTATGAACCCTTTTTCAAGGAAAAATACCCTCAATTCTACGATACACAAATGGGTATGCTCATGAATCTTATGACCACTCTTTATTTTGACATGAGAATGGACAAAAACGACCACAAAAATAACCAAAAGCTTGTTATATCCGAATTCCGAGGTCTGTATAAAAAAGTAAACATTAAGAGTTTCAGCAAAAAGAAAGCTCTGACTTTAAGAATTTTTATGGCATCACCAAGCTTTTCTTATTTTATCAGAAAAATCAACCTAACAATAAGAAGGATTAAAAATGGAAAGTAAAAACTTCAAATACAATTACATCCTATACAACATGGAAAACGGATACAAATGGCAAATGTACGCCGAACTTCATAATCTGGATTTCGTCCGTATGTGCAAAGGCGCACTGCCTATGAACAATCCGTTTCTTCATAAACTTCATAAAATTCATTGGTCAGCTAAAATCAACAACAAAATAAAATTACCATTTAAAAAGTTGTGGTTCAAAAAAATGACCGATGGAAAATTCAAAGATAATAAGCCTGTATGCTTTATTCTTTACGGCGGACAATATGCCATTCGTGATTCGAGAATTTGCGATTACATAAAAAAACTTAATCCTGAAAACAAGATTGCAATTCATTACAGAGATCTTCTGAAAAACGAAGCAAAACACCTCAACACTCTAAAAGAAAAAACAGATTTTATTTACACATATGACAAAGGAGACGCAGAAAAGTACGGACTCTGTCACTATGAATCACACATATATTCACAACTGGCAGAAATAACCCTACCCGAAAGCTTTGATTATGATCTATACTTTATAGGATATCCTAAAGACAGACTTGACCTGTTATACGAAATATATGATACTGTTACAGAAAAAGGAATAACGTGTTGTTTCAAACTCGTTGGAGTTGCTCCCGAACAAAAAAGAGTCACCGATGGAATCATATATCTTGACAGCCCAATCCCTTATAAAGATGCAATCAATGATATACAGAAATCCCGATGTATTCTTGAGATCGTACAAAAGAACTCAACAGGCACTACAATGCGCACCCTTGAAGCAATCACCTACAAAAGAAAGCTCCTGACAAACAGAAGTGAAATCACAGAAGAAAACTTATTTGTTCCGGCACAAATCTTACAAATCAATACCCCCTCGGATATTGACACTGAATTTCTTTGTTCGCCGATTCCTTACAGCGAATTAAAAGATAACAAATCATTCTCACCCTTAAGAGAACTGGAATTTGTGGAAGAACATCTTAAATAAACACAGACAAATAATTATGGAACACAACTACAATCACAGTTACAACCATATCAGAATATCCCCTCTCAAAAAAGAAAATATTGAAGATATGAGAATTCTGCGCAATAAACACAGACTTTGTTTTGTTTTCTCAGAGTTAATAACTTCGGATGCCCAAAACAAATGGTACAACAGTTATCTCAAAAAATCTAACGATTATGTTTTTTCTGTTTACTTCAATAATATATGGATAGGAGTATGCTCTATCTATAATATAACAGACAATATTGCAGAATTTGGCAGATTGCTCATTGATAAAAGCAAGGTTAACGAAAAACATCTTGGTCTCAACACCACTCTTTGTGCTTGCGATTTTGCATTTAAGCAATTAGGTGTCAATAAGATTCGTTTGCGGGTATATGAAACAAACATACCTGCATACAAAACCTATATCAAAGCAGGTTTCGTCCCCTATTCAGACTCTTTTGACAGTAATGGTCAAAAACTAATTGATATGGAACTTGTTAAATAAAATTACACGGGCTGTCAAAAAACATCTGACAGCCCGTGTTTTTTGCCCCTGAAACGAAACGGGGGCGTGAAGAAGCGCCGAGCAGCGAAGGTGAACAAAGCGTGACACAGAAGCGCTGAGCACCGCAGCTTGCAACCATAAAAAGCCAATGCTTCTTATATTACTGATACATTTATATATCCCTGACAAACAAATTATTCATTGCTTGAGATTATAAGCAAGGGGTCAATGGTTTTGTCGCCGACCTTCACCTCAATATGCAGATGGGGATCATCCTTTGATTCGCAGGGAACAACTCCGACTTTTCCGAGGATGTCTCCTCGTTTTATCTGCTGACCTTCTGAAATGTCAAGTTCCTCTGCTACTCCGCAATAATACACAGAAAAATTGCCGTTTGCGACTTTCACGGTAACGCCATACAAGCTGTCCAGATAAATTTTCTCTACAACTCCGTCACACATTGCTGTGATTTCTGCATCCTGCGGAGCCTTGAAATCTACACCTGTATGAGCTCTGTAATCACCCATTGTACTGCTGTAAACAGGTTTTTCGGAATATTCCTTCTGAATCACAGAAGAAACTATGGGAAAATCAAGGGTTGCGGATACCTGAAGCATAGTCTGAAGTTTCTCGTTTTCTCCTGTGTACAAGGGTACAGAATTTTCCTCTTTACTACTAGGCTTCGTTGTCCCCTCTTCAGTTACATATTCCGTAAATTCCTCCTGAGTTTCCGGCTCAGGCTCCTCTGTAACAGTAATTCCTGTTAAGGGACTGTCCACCGGTTTTGTAGGAGTATAATACGCAACATAGGTAGACTCCTCCACATTACTGTTTTCAAATCCTCCGATACTTGAATATGTTGACCACAAAGCAAGGCCTACTGCAACCAAACAAACCGAAAACGCAGCAAAGAAACCGATTTTTTCTTTACGCTCTTTTTTATTTTTCTGATAACTGTATCTTCTCATACAGAAAACACCTCCGCATTTATTATTGTCAGAGGTGTTTTTCTTATTCAAATATTCAAAAAAACAAAAGGAGCACAGCTATAATGTCTGCACTCCTTTTTGAAAATTCTTGATTTGATAAATTTATTATGATATAATTTTATGTATGATTATCTGCATTATTCCTTTGTTTTTTTGAGTAATTTCTTAACCTTGATCTTTCCGAGCATCTCGAAAGGCCAGTAGAAAGGATAGAGTGAAAGCACAAATGTAATAACAAAGGATAAAACAATCATTCCTATACGAAGCACAAGTATGTTCTTCCAACCGAACCACTCATACTTAAACCAATCAAAGTTTGCCCATCCGAACTCAAGATATGCAAGATAAAGATATCTGTGAAGGATGTATACTGCAAGTGTTCTTGCGCCATAGCGGGTAAAGAAATTCTTCTTTCTGGGTACCCATACAAGAAAACAATAAGAAAGTGCTGCTGCACAAGAATAGAACCATACTCTTGGAAGAGCCCAGAACAGAGGATTTACACCCTTATCCTTAAAGATGTTGAAATAGGATTTATCGCAGGTAATAAAACTGTTGATACTGAAATTAAGAGAACCGTTCTCGCCAAAAAGTATCATTACAATCACAAGCGAACCGAGAGCGGCAATACCCACAGGAATGGAAATAAGCTTTGCTTTCTTTGTAAAGAGTTTCTGCATCTGATCTCCTGTTACATAGTAACCGAACAGGAAGAAAGGGAAGTGAGTTATTACTCGGGACAAAGCAAGGAAATTGCTTACTTTTTCATCGTAACCAATCAAGAGTCCCGCAAGGATGGCAATAATCATCATCTTTGCAGGGTCTATCTTATCTATAATCGGCAAGAGTATATACCACCAGATAAGACACACCAGGAACCACAAGGACGAACGAGGCGATAACACCGATTTTGCAATGGAATCGTGAAGAACAAAAACCTCGAAAGCACCAACGGTAAACTGAGCTGCAAGATAATAAACAATGTAAGTAAATGGTCTTTGTATGTTTATTGAGCCGTCGGGTCTTATGTATTTCTTGGCAAAGAAACCTGAAATAAAAATAAGGCAAGGCATATGCAAGGTATTGATTACTCTCCACATATAATGAAATGCCTGATAGCCAACGCCCTCTGCTTTAAAAGGAGAGGTTGCGTGTGCCAAAACAACCAAAAAGATAAGTATAAATTTGGCGTTATCGTAAAAATAGAGTCTGCCCTTTTCGTCGGCATAACGGCTGTCAAGCTTTATGCCCGCGGAGTGCTGATTCGAATTTTTAGCAATAGTCAAACAGATCTTCCTTTCTTTTCAAAATTCACATTCATAATTTATCAAATTTTTTATATGTTGTCAACACAATCACATAAAGTCAAATCTATATTCAGGGAGGTTAATATGGATTACTATAAATTTACATTTGTCGCACTTGCCACAAACGGCGAACATTTTAAAGAAACTATCGAAAGCATTTTGTCTTCCACTAAAAAGCTTCAGGAATCACAGCTTATCATTTGTGATACTGCATGTAACAAAGAATCACAGGATGCCGTAAAACTTACAGAAGGGTTATCCGGTGTCTTCAAGATTGATTGCAAAGGACTCTCAACCGCTCAGGCTTTCAACAAAGCATTACCGGAAATTCTCGGCGAATATACAATCTTTGCTGAAGAGGGCGTAATTTATAACAAAAAAGCATACAATGCACTTTTGAGTGCACAGGCTCAATATAAAGAAAGTCATCTTACAATGGCTGCTCTTACTCTTACAAAAGATGAACAGGAAAAGAAGTACGCCAGATTCCCCATTGAAAGAAACGGTGCCATCAATCTTACGGAGCTTCCCTATTTTGGTCATACCGCCCTCTCTACCTTTGCTTTCATTACTTCTCAGATCAAGGGAATTACCTTTGATGAAACAATCTTTGAGGAATGCAAGAAGAAGTTTGTTTTAGAGGCTCTTTGCAAGAATTCTTCCGTTTATGTAATAGAAAAGCACACCATATTCTACAAGAATGCTCTGGAAAACGACAATGACCAGTTTGCCTGGCAGTACAACGAGTGGTACTATACACCTTCCCTTAAAAACTTTATGATTCCCTTTATGAAAAATCTGAAGGACATCAAAGGTGAGGTTCCCAAATTCGTACAGTATGCTCTCTCGCAGCTTATTCTTGCAAAATATGCAAACAATTACTACGAAAACGACAAAGGCGTTCTTACAGAAAAAGACGCTTACGAATTTTACAACACTACCTGTGAAGCACTGAGTTTTATCGACAACAGTATCTTTACAGAGGCTGCTATAAGATGTAAATATGTACTCCGCTCACTCTGGTGTCAGTTACTTTTCGGCAAGATGAAAAAAGCGGGGCTTTCTCACAGCCTTGTGATGCAAGCGGAAAAGGAAATCGAAAATGACCCTGAACTCAACTTTGACGACCGCAGTGTATATCTCAGTTGTGAAGGCAACGAAAATGCCCGAATCACAACACTTAAAAATGTAAAATTCTCCATAAATCAGATAAACTATCAGAATGGTATGCTAGAATTTGATGCGGAGTTTACAGGGAAGGACTTTATTCCTGCAGACGAAATAGAACTCTTTGTAGAATATGCAGGTAAAAAGATTAAGCTTGAGGAATATCCCATCTATCCCCTGCTCAAATGCTTTGGTCTGCCTTACTCTAAAAAATATCCCGTTCATTTCTTTATTCCCGTAACAGAAGACCTGAAGGAAATTTCCTTTGGCTACAATATGTGCGGAGAATACCACAAGCTTTCTTTCCAGTTCCAGACTCAATTCTCCCGAATTCGTCTTCGTTTCGGAAAATCCTACTGGAAATTCAGCGAAGACCTGGCACTTGAAGCAAAGGGTAACTATACTCTTAACATCTTTAAATGCAGAGGATTTAAGCATTTCAAACGCGAAATTGCTCTTTATATTTCTATGTTCCTCAACACAAAGAGCTTTTTCTTTGCTTGTCAGTGTGTTGCTCTGCGACTTATTTACAGACTAACAAAGCCTTTCTTTAACAAAAAGAGAATTTTCATCACCTTTGATAAGCTCTACAAAGCAGGTGACAACGGAGAGTATTTCTGGAGATACGCAAACACGATAGACGATAATATTGAAACTTACTATGTTATTTCTGACACATCTCTTGACTGCAAAAGACTTAAGGAATACGATAAAAAGCACACTGTAATTCACAATTCTTTAAGATGCAGACTCCTCTCTCTTAACGCAGAGGCAATAGTTGCAACTCACACTATGGTTATGCAGTACTGCGGATTCCCGAAATATCTGCATCCCTACTTCCTTGACCTTTGGAATGTAAAGGTTATCTGCATCCAGCACGGACTTACAGTTCAGCAACTTGCTCAGTATCAGCGCAGAACCTATGACAACACAACCCTCTACTGCCTTGCATCAAAGTACGAAAAGAAAAATCTGATGCATCCCGTTTATGGCTACGAAGAGGATATGCTGAAACTTAATGGTCTCGCAAGATACGACGGTCTTAAGAATAACGATAAAAAAGAAATCCTTATCACTCCTACCTGGAGAAGAAATGTTGTATCAAAGGGAATTGCTTACAAGAAGAAGCCCTACAACGAACTTTTCAAAACCACCGAATACTTCCGTCTTTACAACGAGCTTATCCACGACGAAAAGCTTATCGAAACCGCAAAGAAGCACGGCTACTCCATAACATACCTTCTTCACCCTGCTATGAGCCCTCAGCTTGAGGACTTCGATCAGACAGGTTATGTTAAGGTTATTGCTGCTTCAGGTGATATGAACTATGAGGAAATCCTCACTCAGTCAAGCCTTATGGTAACAGACTATTCGGGTGTACAGTTTGACTTTGCTTATATGCGTAAGCCTATTGTTTATTATCATCCCGATACTCTGCCTCCTCACTACGAAGCAGGCGGTATAGATTATCCCACTCAGGGCTTCGGTCCTATCTGCGAGAATCACAAGGAACTTGTGGACACTGTCTGCAGACTCATTGAAAACTCCTGTGTTACCGATAACGAATACAAGCAAAGAGCAGACGATTTCTTTGAGTTTGACGACTTTGACAACTGTCGGAGAATCTACAATGAAATTCTCGATTTCCTCAAGAAAAAATAAATATCAGCACAAAAAAACAGGAAGCACAATATGCTTCCTGTTTTTACTTATCAGATAATATTCATTATTTTCTTGATGTTTTCAACAATCTGCTTCGCGGCAGTACCCTGTTCGTAGCAACCTCTTGCCTCAAGGAATTTATCGATGTTGGGCTGATATTTTTCATCATCGAAGCTACACACAGCTTTGGTCAACCCTTCGTTATTGCAGGCAATTGGGAAAGGCGTTTCTTCCAATGGATAATAAAGCCCTCTGCCGTTCTGATACTGCTGAGCATCAGGAGCATATAGTATCATAGGACGACGAGTAAGAACATAGTCATAAGCCCAACTTGAATAATCAGTAATACCAAAGTCAGAAACCGCAATAAGTTTCTGCATATCAGGATAATTTCCCGCATCTTTAAGCCAGTCATTGAAAGCCAAATCAGGTAATTGCGAGCGATTCTTAAAGTGCATACGAACAAGAATAATCCATTCTCCGCCATACTTTTCTTCCAAAGACCTTTTTAGCTTTTTGTAATTAATATCAAAGCAGGAAACATCACCATTATCCCTGAAAGTAGGAGCATAAAGAAGAAACTTCTTGTCTGTATCTACACCAAAGTATTCAGAAACCTCTTTTCTGATGACGCCAAAACTTTCCTTATCAAAAAGCATATCGTTACGGGCATGGCCGCACTTCCACACAGGCACATCCAGCCAAAAAGTTGTGCTGTAAACTTCTTCCTCAAATGTACTGTTGGCAATTACATAGTCTGTTACATCTTTGCATTTTCTCGCATAATCCATCCAATCGCAATCACCCTGAAGTTTTTTGATGCCCATACTACCGTGCCAGGTGTTGATATAAATCTGGTCTTTCTTTTTAGGAATATCATACCAAATACAACTTAAAGCATTATCAAGCCAAATCTTTGCACTTGTCTGCTCCTTGTACATTTTAAAGCTTCTGCGATTCACTGTTCTAACTACGGCAGGAAAAGCATCTGATTTCATTGTGATTTTGTCTCCTACCCATACAATATCAATAGGAAGCTTCTGACGTATAATTTCATCAACAATATATTTTGCATTACAGGAATAGTTGTTATCAAAAGTCATAACAAAAAGCTTGTTGTTTACAACCTTTGTTGTACATGAAAAAAGTTTTCCGATGCCCCTCTTAATTCCCTTTCTGATACCTTTTGATAAAGCATTCTGCAACAACATATTCTTAAACTTTGAAATCATACCGCACACCTCCTATCTGATTTAAACAGTTATATTACTTGTTATATTTTCAATAAACACATCGCCTTTTTTGAATACATATCGCTTGTAGGCGTGCATATTAACAAAATCGTATCTCTCTATGTAACCGTAGGAAATAAGTTCTTTTGCACATGGAGTGTAATCCACAGTTTCGCTTATTATTACAAAAGGTTTTTTGGAAAATCTTTTCTTAAGTTTCTTTGAGTCTAAAATCGGTTTTCCGAAGCAGTTTGTGCCAATAAGGCTCTCATCATCAGAAACAAAATAGTCCACACTATTTTTAAAAAATTCGTGGTTAAGCTTTTCAGACTCCATATTCGGCAAACCATAGCAAACAGTTTTAACCTCTGTAAGATCTCGTCTGCGGCTTCTTACAATATCCTTTGCAAAAGGCACAAAGAAACCTTTAACACTCTCAAAAGCCGAAAGTTTTTCTCTGTCTCTTACATCTTTATCATAGCCTTTTTCAAGTGCATCAAGGAAAGTGTTCACTATATGTTCAGCAGTGAAGTTATCCTTTGTAATAAATCTGTGAGGAACTCCGATGCTTTCTCCAAAGAAGCTCATTTTCTCGTTCCAGACAAGACCAACACAGGGAATATCCAAGGCAAAAGCTATAATATTTGCGTGCATTCTTGTGGCAATAACACCTTTGAACTTTGCAATATTTTCTACAAGTTCCTGAGGTGTTTCAGGAGCTTTCAGAGAATAATCTTCACGATTATCACTCTTGCCCATAACAGAAAGAATCTTTTCCAGAAACTCCTCGTCTTTTTTTAGTCCGTTAGTAAAGAGCTTCCATTTTATTCCTTTGCTTTCAAGAATATCAATAATATTTTTCCAGAGTTTAAGCTGTTCTTCCTCACAAAACTCAATACCATAATCCGTAAAAAGTCCGGGTCGGCCAATACCGAGTCCAACAAATTCGGAGTCAGCATCTTTTATAGCATCATATACCTCTCCTGCCCAAACAGCAGGGTCGCTGACACGCTTGGCTGTTAATCCCTTAAGATAATGAGTATTCAGAAAATCTGCATAATCTCTTGAGGTTATACCCTTAACACAAAAACTATCCAGCATATTACAAAGAAGCTTGCAGTTATCGTCTGTTTCGTCAAACCCCTCTACACCTACGGAATTAAAGAAAGTGGGTATTCCATAATGCTCTGCTCGGGAAACTACCCTATCCATAGCAACAGGCAGATTCTCCACCTTATATTTAATCATTCCACCACCGGGGAACATTACCATATCGCTGTTTCTGACACTTGCCAGATCCGCCTTTGATTTTTGCTTGCGTATGTCTTTGGTGGTTATTTTTAGTTTTTTAATTCCATTTTCCTTCGCAGCTTTACGCATAAGGAAACTTACACAATCGGAAATAACTCCATCACCTAAGTTAGAACTCTGCATAAGACCCGAAAGCAGAACTTTCACTTCGGGGTGTTGCTGTTTTGCGTACTTTTCCCGCTGAAATTCGGGAGCGTCGGGCACAAGTTTTCTCTTAACTTTCCTTATAATATCCACAGCAATCACCTCCAAAACAAATTTAAGAAATTTTAGTCAAAGCTTACAACTGTTCTCTTAAGACCATCAATGAGCTTTATCTCGGGCTTCCAACCAAGAGCTTCAAGTTTTGCGGTATCAAGACCAACGCGGGCATAGTTACAATATGCACCCTTGTCGCCAGAAAGTTCAAAGATAACCTTTATATTTCTCTCAGGGAATAAATCACAGAGCATCTGTGCTACATCGCGAATTGCAGTAGGCTCAGTTTCGTTGGCAAGGTTATACACACCGCCACACTCACCGCAAAGCATAGCAAGGAAAATAGCCGCAACTGCGTCTGTAACATAACAAAAAGCACGAAGTGCCAGTCCCTCGCTTTTGAGGATAATATTTCTCTTGTTTACAGCGTCGCTTATAAAGTCAGACATTACTCTGCCGTCGCTGTCAATAATCATACCGGGGCCATAGGAATGAGCAATTCTTAAAACAGTAAAGGGAACACCAAACTGCACAAGATAGCTCTTAAGAATTGTTTCTGCAATTCTCTTACTCTCGGGGTAGCAGGAACGGGCATCGATAGGATCAAACACACCCATATCGGTTTCTTTAATAAACTCAACACCCTCAACCTTGCCGTAAATCTCGCGGGTGGAAGGATAGATAATGTTTGTAACCTTCTTAGTTTTGGCAAGTTCCAACACATTCACGGTACCCTGAGTGTTAGCCGCAATAATGCCTGTGGGATTGTGCTTTATAAAATAAGGACTGCAAGCACCTGCTGCGTGGAAAATGTAGTCAATATCTCCCTCGTAGTTTATAGGCTCACAAACATCCTGAGCTAAAATCTCAAAATAAGGATTTTCGAGAAAACCTTTAAACTTCCCCTCTGCCTTCTGTTTGTTGCGTACAAGTGCAATAACCTTTGTCTTATAATCGCGGGTTAAATTCAGATGCATCAGTGCAAGTGTAAAGTAGTATGCAAGCATACCTGTGGCACCTGTTATAAGCACAGATTTGCCCTGAAGCTTCTCAAAAGGAATATAGCTGCGAGAGGTAAGCTCCTCCATATCTTTAAGAACAACATCTTTTTCGTAAAGGAACATATTTAAACATCCTCCTATAAATTTTAATATTATAAAATTAGTATAACACGACTTAATAAAAGTTGCAATAAAATCCTTATATTATGCTACAAAGGATTGCACACAATCAAATTATATGGTATAATATTGCTGATATTAAAGGAGGTTATTTTTATGAAAAAACTACTTTCTCTCTTACTGTGCATTATTATGGTAGCAAGTATAGGTGTTTTCTCCATGAACGCTTCTGCCGCGGCACAGGACTTACCCGAATACATAAAAGATAATATGCTTTATGCTCATGCTGTTATGGATGCAGACGAAACTGAAAGTTGGCACCACTGGCAGCACAGAGATGCATACATAGACTATGACGACGAAGACCACGAAGAACTTGGTCTTGTAAAAGGCGAGGGTATCTCAAAGGAAAAATACTTTTTCCTTCCCTCAAGTGTTAAAGACAACAAAGTTGTCCTTCTTAACACTTTTGATTCAGAGGTAAAAATCGACGGTACAGCTATCCCCGCAGGCGAAACTAAAGAGTTCACTTTCGAAACAGGCAAAGAATACTCTGTAATCGCAGGCGGCAAAACCGAATCTCTTTACTTCAAAACATCCACAGCCGAAGCTTCCGTATTCATCAACAATCCCGATGCAGACGGCAACGGCACCGACCTTTTCTCTTATCTCTGTGAAGATAAAGAAAACGATGCAAAGGCAACCGGTGCAATTATTGATGATGAAGGCAATGTAGACAACACTCCCATCAAGAAAATCAAAGGCAGAGGCAACACAACCTGGCTCAAACAGAAAAAGCCCTTCAATGTAACCTACGACAGTGCAGTTTCCATTGACGGTATGCAGAAGACAAAGAAACTCTCTCTCCTTGCAAACTATCAGGACAGCGCTCTTATCCGTAACCGTTTACTTCAGGACCTTTCTGATGCAGTTGGTATGCCCTATGCTTCCGACTCCAGATTTGTTGATGTATACATGAACGGTGTATATCTCGGCTCCTACCAGATTACAGAAAAAGTAGACATCGGCAAGAACAGCCTTGTTCCCGAAATTGACGACGAAACACATCTTAACGAAGACGGTACTCTCAAAGAGGAGTTCCCCTTTATCTGCGAGGTTGATGCTTCCGCAGGCGATGCTGACTACTATATCAGAACAAACAAAGCTCGTTGTAAGCTCACACTCAAAGGACCCGAAATCGACGATGGTGATCCTTATCACGACGAAGTACTCCAGTTCGCAAGAGATAAGTTCGATGCTATGTACGAAGCTGTTCGCACAAACTCCTCTAAAATGGCTGACCTTGTAGATATTGACTCTCTCACAAAAATTATGCTCATCAATGAGCTGGGCAAAAACTGGGACGTTGGTGTATCCTCACTCTACTTTGTTTATAAGCAGGACGCAAATTGTAACTGGAAGTTCTTTGCTTCTCCCGTTTGGGACTACGACAACTCACTGGGTAACGCAACAGGCGTTGCAGGTGATTTAAGAAGAATGGGTGTTACTGACTACGAAGAGCCTACAGGCTGGTGGGTACAGTATAAGCCCGGTGCAGATACATCCAAGAAGAATGCAAAATACACAATTCTCGGCTACGCTGCAAGAAACAAGACCATTATGGATCACGCTGCACAGGTTTGGTTCGAAGATTTTGTACCTGCTCTTGATATTTTCTATTCCACAGGCATAGACTCAGGTGAGATTTATTCTAAGGATGTTTACTACTCCTACCTTGAAGGCTCCGCAGATATGAACTACACTATGGGTTGGCTTATGACAACAGGCGATTGGATTTGCGACCACTCCGAGCTTCTTCTCGGCTCTTACAACAGTGCAACAGGTACATTTACACAGGACAAGACACTTACTAAGTACGACATCACATCTTACGCTGATCAGTATGCTTACACAATCGATTGGCTCAGCACTCGTGCAGCATGGCTCAGTGCTCAGTTCTATTCTTCTTACAAGCCCTCTGCTCCCGATGTAACTCCTGAAAACGCTATTATCGGTGACGCAGACCTGAACCTTACAATAAATGTTAAGGACGCTACCCTTATTCAGAAGCACACCGCAGGCATTTCAGCTATCACAGGTCTTGCACTTGAGTGCGGTGACGCTGACCAGAACGGTACAGTAAACGTTAAGGACGCAACTGCTGTTCAGAAGTTCGTAGCAGGTATTGAAGTTTCCGCTCCCATAAACGAGCTTCTTAACAAATAATCAAATCTGAATTAATACTAAAAGCCCCGATACAAAATTCGGGGCTTTATTCTTGCAAAAACGATAATCTTGCAAAAATTTTGTAATTATTACAACTTTAATTGATTAATAAGAAGTATTGTGCTATAATCTATTCTATAATCAAAAGGTGGTGGAAAATTTGATACAAAGCAATCTGTCTATACACGGAAAATATCTGGCATCTTTAATAGGGCACAGTTTAAGGGGCACTATTCCCGCAAGTCCTCCAAAGGATATAGATTGGGTAAATCTCTATAAACTTTCTGTACATCATAATGTAACAGCACTTATTCATCCCTGCGTTTCCACTCTTGACATTCCTCAGGAAATAAGAGACAAATTCAATTACGATAACCACCGCCACTTAGCAAGAGAAGCAAGACAAGAGCTTGAATCCCGTCGGGTTTTTGCCGAGCTTTTAAAGAACAACATAAAATTCATTAAACTTAAAGGTATTGTAATAAAGAATCTTTACCCTATGCCTCATATGCGTTCTTCTTCTGATGTAGATATATGTGTTTCAAAGGAAGACCGCGAAAAATCCCGCTCTATTATGGAAAGTCTCGGCTATAAGCTTGATAGCTCCATAGACTACCATGACGAGTATTCAAAGGATAACTTCTTTATCTACGAGATTCATTCCGATATAATGTCACCCAGATCCAAGCTTCATAATCTTTTTGTGAATCCTATGGAAAAATCCGTTCCTGACAAAACAAATGACGGCTCAATGATCCTTTCTGCCGAGTATTTTTACCTTAATTTAGTTATACATCTTTACAAGCACTTTATCTCTGAGGGTTGCGGATTGCGACTTTTCAGCGATCTTTATCTCTTCCGCAAAAAGTGTGGCAACATAGATATAGCCTTTATCAATAATATTTTAGAGGACTATGGTCTTCATGATTTTCACAACACTCTGCTTAAACTCAACACCTGCTTCTTTGAGGGTAACAAGTATTCCGAAAAGCTTTCTGTTATCGCCGACTTTATCTTTAAAAGCGGTGAGTATGGCGACCGTAATCTGAAAAAACTTTCCTGGATTTCTTCCAGCAAATCTGCAAATCTTACTTTTTCGGATAAGCTCCGCTACTTTTTAAGCAACTGGTTTCCCGGTGTAAAGACAATGAAAAGACGCTATCCCATACTTGAGAAAGCGCCTGTTCTTTTACCTGTCTGCTGGATAAGACGAGTTTTCTATACAATTTTCTTTAAACACAGTGCTCTCAAAGAGCAAAGAGAAGAGATTAAGCGTCTCAATGGTCAGGATCTTAAAGAAGCCAAAAAGATCCGGATCCTTGCAGGTATCAAATAATCATTCCTTATTCGCAAGAAGCTCAAGAGCTCTGAAGTCTATTTTACCTGCCTTTGTTGTGGGCAGAGTATCTACAAACTCTATATAAGAAGGAATTGCAAATTTTGCAATATTCATTTTGCAGTAATCAATGATTTCTTCCTTGAGTTTTTCTTTGTCTTCCTTTTGGGATTTAAGAACAACATAAGCCTTTATGCTCTGCATTTTGTAGGAGTCACTCACTCCTACAACGCAGCTTTTATCTACAAAAGAAAGCTCCTCCAGTATCCGCTCTATTGTTTTTGGATACACATTGTATCCTCTTGTAACAATAACTCGTTTTATGCGACTTTTAAAATAAACAAATCCATCTTCGTCAATGAGACCCACATCCCCGGTATGAAGCCACAGAAGTCCATCCTCGTGGACTCTGAGCACCTTTTCGGTTTCCTCAGGATCACCCAGATAGCCTTTCATTATGGCAGGACCGTGAATACAAATCTCCCCTTCGGTCCCAAAGGGAAGTTCTTTTTCGCTTCCTATCTCGCAAATTTTATAAAAGGTATCAGGAAAAGGAATTCCAATACTACCCTCGCGCTCAATGTTATATGGAGTAAGGCAACTGGCTGTTACACATTCGGTTGCACCATAACCCTCTCTTATTCTGACCATTGCGCCATGGTCTTTTAAAAAACCGTCAAACTCTCTTTTAAGCTTAGGTGGCAAAGAATCTCCGCCACTGAAAACTCCCGATAAACAACTAAGATCTGTCTTTGAAAACTCTTTTTCTCTGAGCAGAGCCTCAAACAGTGTCGGGACACCTGCAATGAAGTTTGGACGGTATTTTTTTATGAGTTTTGCATATTCCTTTACGGTAAATCGCGGCACAAGAATGCAAGTAGCACCACTTATCAATGCGGTGTGTACGCAAACACCCAGCCCAAACCCGTGAAACATAGGCATAGCTGCAAGCATTAGTTTGCCTTTTACATCACAGTGACTCATTTCAACAGTCTGCATAGCCATAGCATTAAGACCTTTTGCCGACAGCATAACACCCTTAGGCTCTCCCGTTGTACCACCTGAAAACAGCACAACCGCAGTATCATCGCAGGTTTTTATATTCTCTTCAGGTACCTTTGCAACCACATTCTTGAGCAGATCCTTCCAGAAATACTCATTTGATTCTTCATGGACAAAAGCAATTTTCTTTTTTCTTTGAAAGAATTTATAAATCCCTTGTTTTACGAAGCCAAGTTCATCAACAACACTTGTAAGAATAATTTTCTTAACTCCTGTTTTTTCAAAAACCTTTAAAAACTTAGGGTACAAAATATCAAGAGTAACAATAACCTCCGCCTCTAACTGATCAAGGTACTTTACATATTCGCCAATTGCCGAAAGCGGATGAATAAAACTTGTAATTGCACCCATAGAGTCCGCTGCATATAACAGATAAACCGCCTGCGGAATATTGGGGAGGCACACCATTATTCTATCACCCTGCTTCACACCCAGATTTTCAAGAGCAACTCTTACTTCATCAATTCGCTCTATCATATCTTTATACGTGAAGTTTTTTCCCATATACAAAAGTGCATTGCTATCGGGAATTTTCTTTGCAACAGAAAGCACAGCCTCATAAAGAGTATATGGTGGATACTCAAGGCTGGGTCTTATATCAATATAGTGTTTGAGCCAGGGTGCTTTCATCGTAGCAATACACCTCTCAATCGATATATTTTTAATTATACTTACCGAAAACTCTTAGGTCAATACAACAAACGAAATAAAATCAGGAAGGTGCAAAAAATGGAAGAAACCGTTATTTACCGCTCGCCCGTAATATGCTACGAGGTAAGCAAGAATAAAAATTCTTATGACATAAGCGTATATCTGGATGGATACAAAAACGCAACACACAAAGATTATTTCTGCGAAATCCGAAACTTTTCCGAAGATAAAGAAAAGGCTCTGGGTTTTGCCTTTAATCTTTCAAGGAGTGCAGCCCTTCCAATACATATTCCGGAACTTGCAGAAGAATTTTTATCCTTTTAGTTTTTTATACTTTCTTTTATGTTTTACCTGTGTTATTATAATTGTTAACAGTTATCAATCAGTTTAATCAGGAGCAAGATAAATGAAAAAGTTTTTATCTTTTTTTCTGCTTGTTCTGAGTATTATTTTAACCTCAGGATGCAGTAACAATATAAAAGAAGAAACTGATAAACTCAACATAGTCGCAACTATCTTTCCGCAGTTTGATTTTGCCCGAGCACTTGCAGGTGACAAAGCAGATGTTACAATGCTTCTTCCTCCGGGTGCAGAGAGTCACAGTTTTGAGCCGACAGTTTCTGATATTATTGCCATAAACAACTGCGACATATTTATTTATACAGGCGGAGAGTCTGACTCCTGGATTGACTCCCTCCTGGAAACCTCCACAAACAAAGACATGACTGTAATCTCTCTTATAAAATGTGTGGACATTCACGAGTCAGACAACAGCCATGACCACAAGCATACACATAACCACAATTACAGCCATATTGATGAACATGTATGGACGTCACCTGTTAATACAATTTCTATCTGTGAAGAAATCTGCCGCAATCTTAGAAAAAAAGACCCTGACAACGCAGATTTTTATACCAAAAACTTCGAAAACTACAAAGAAGATCTTTTGAATCTCGACACAGAGTTTCGTGAAATAACAGCAAATTCCAAACACAAAACATTTATATTTGCCGACAGATTCCCTCTTAAATATTTCGCCGAAGAATACTCTCTTCATCACTATGCAGCATTCTCCGGCTGTTCTGAAGACACCGAGCCTTCTGCCCACACAGTAGCCGAGCTTACAGACAAGGTTAAAGAAACCAACATCTCGGTTATCTTCAAAATCGAACTCAGCAGTGACTCTATTGCTAAAACCATTTGCAAAGAAACAGGAGCAGAACTTTTAACATTCTACTCCTGCCACAATATCTCAAAAGATGATTTTGAAAAAGGCGAAACATACCTTTCTCTTATGCAGAAAAACACCGAATCTTTAAAGAAAGCCTTAAATTAAACACCAACAAAAAACAGCCCTCAAAACTGAGAGCTGTTTTCTTTTTTACTCTGTCATAAAAAGAATACCTAAAGTATTAGGGCCACAATGGCTGGAGATTGTACCGCTGGCACGGGTAATAAATATCTCTTTGAAAATACCCTTTGCTTTGATATGCTCATAAACCTTTTTATCAAGTTCATTATCAATAGAAGAATAAGTGATAAATACACGGTCTTTTTTGATATTATCGTAAGCATTAAGAGTATCATCAACATAATCAAGAAGAACTTTCTCGTACTTGCCGCGATACTTTTTGCCAACACCCATAGCACCGTTTTCTTCATTATTAACCTTGATGCAAGGCTTAAGACCCAGAAGGTTAGCACCAAAGGCTGCAAGTGCAGAGCAACGGCCACCCGCCTTGAGAAACTCGAGTGTATCAAGCACAAAGCTTGCCTGACTCTTCATACTTAAAGCCTGAACCTCTTCTGCTACCTGTTTTGCAGACATACCCTTCTGAATTCTCTCTGCTGCTTCAATAACAAGCAGACCTGCACCTGTGCTGAGAGAACAGGAATCGATAGGATAAACCTTACCGTCAAGCTCCTCTGCAGCAAGACAACTGTTGCGAAAACTACTGGAAAGACCGGAGCCAAGGCTAACATAAACAATCTCGTAGCCATCGTCAACATAAGGCTTGAGAGCAGTTACGATGTCGTCCATATTGATTGCGGCTGTTTTGGGAAGCTGCTTTGTTTTATAGTAATTATCAAAGATTTCTTCAGATGTAATATCCACGCCATCCTCGTAGGTTTTATCGTTAAGAATAACATGAATAGGAACTGTGTGTACACTGTATCTCTCACACAATTCTTTTGTAAGATCAACAGAGCTGTCAGCAAATAAAAGAACTTTATTTTCCATAATTAAAATCTCCTTTAACAGTATTTGCATAGGGATTTGGTTGTTGTAAACAACAGTAATTTATGCTATACTTGTATTATAGTATTGATTATATCTTAAAATTATGAATTTTTCAAGTATTTAGCGAAAGGGTATGATAAATATGATAAAAAAATACAAATTCGGCACTCCTTTTGAGACAGATGCAGTTATAAAAACTATATCTCTTGAAACAGGTGCTCTTCCCTATTTTGAAACAAACACAACAGAGGGACTAAAATTCACTCTTCCTCTTGCAAAAGAGGATGCTGTTTACGGTTTAGGCGAATCTGTAAGAGGTATCAACAAACGTGGTTATATTTATCGCAGTTTTTGTTCCGATGATCCTAATCAGACTGAGGGTACTCACTCTCTTTATGGTGCCCACAACTTTATTGTTGTAAGCACCGCTACCAAAACCTTTGGTATTTTCTTTGATTGTCCATCAACAGTAACATTTGATATTGCATTCACTTATTACGATAAGCTCGTTGTAAGCTCTGACAATACAAATATGTATGTTTACATTATTGAGGGTGACGGCATTTACGATATCATCCGACAATTCAGAAATGCTATCGGTACAAGTTACATTCCTCCAATGTGGGCGTTTGGTTACACACAGAGCCGTTGGAGTTATGCCGACCGCGACAGCGTAAGAAAAGTTGTTAAAGGTTATCGTGATCTGGATATTCCTCTCGATGCTGTTTATCTCGACATCGACTATATGGAAAGATACAAGGACTTTACAGTAGACGACAAAGCTTTTGGTGACCTTAAGATTTTTGCAGACGAAATGAAAGCAGAAAAAATCCGTCTGGTTCCCATTATTGACGCAGGTGTAAAAATCGAAGAAGGCTACGATGTTTACGAAGAAGGTGTTAAAAACAACTACTTCTGCACAGACAAGGACGGTAAACCCTTTGAGGCTTGTGTATGGCCCGGTATGACCCACTTCCCCGATTTTCTTAATCCCGATGCAAGACTCTGGTTTGGTGAAAAATACAAAATCCTCACCGATATGGGTATTGAAGGATTCTGGAACGATATGAACGAGCCTGCAATTTTCTACTCTCAGAACAGCGTTGATAACGCTCTGAAGCTCATCCAAAAACACGCAGACAAAGATGCTCTGACCCTCAAGGATTTTGAGGAAATGAAAAACTATTTCGGTAGCCGTCAGAACTGCGACGAAGATTACAGCGCAATTTACCACAACACACCTCAGGGTAAATATTGCCACAAGGATGTACACAACCTCTTTGGCTATAATATGACAAGAAGTGCCGCAGAAGGTCTCCTTAAAGCTGACCCCGACAAGAGATTCCTGCTTTTCTCCCGTGCTTCCTACATTGGCATGCATCGTTACAGCGGCATCTGGACAGGCGATAACTTCTCTTGGTGGTCACATATTCTTACAGAACTTAAGGTACTGACCGGACTTAATATGTGCGGTTTCCTCTATGTTGGTGCAGACCTTGGCGGTTTCGGTTACGATTGCAGCCGCGATCTTCTACTGCGTTGGCTCTCTCTTGGTATTTTTACTCCTCTTATGCGTAACCACGCTGCTTGCGGAGCTCGTAATCAGGAGTGCTATCAGTTCGAAAAACCTGAGGATTTCAAACACATCATCGACCTTCGTTACCGCCTTATCCCCTATCTTTACAGCGAATATATGAAGGCAGCATTGAACGGAGATATGATGTTCAAACCCCTTGCTTTTGAATATCCCGATGACGAGGTAGCAAAGCGTACCGAAGACCAGCTTATTATCGGTAACGAGATTATGATTGCTCCTGTTTACACACAGAATGCTCTGGGCAGATATGTATATCTCCCCGAGGATATGACCGCTGTCCGTATGAGCGGAGGCGAACTTTCCTTTACTGAGATGGAAAAGGGACATCACTTTGTAGAAATCCCCGAAAACGAGGTTGTATTCTACATCCGTAAGGATAAGGCAATCCCTCTTTGCAAGCCTGCACAGTGTGTAGAAGAGCTTGACCTTAACACTCTCGAGCTTGTCGGCAATGGTAAAGAGTATCTTATTTACACCGACGATGGATTCAGCAAAGATTACAATAATTCCGAAAACTTTAAAACTCTTACAAAATAAAACACAACAATTTTAAAACCACGACAAAATCAAGTGAATCCCAAAATTCAGACAAAATAAAATATTTAAAGTTCCTACAAAAAAAGAGCAGACCTGTAAAAAAGGTCTGCTCTAAAATTTTGCTTTAGAATAAATTATTAAAGAATAATCTCGCCGTCAACTGTGCCTGAAAGACCTGCTGCGTTGGACTCGTCTGTGTCAATGTGCATTGCAGGGAAGAATTTGTCGGAAACTCTTACAACAACATCGCCAAAGATAGTCTCGCGGCAACCCTTCTCGCCAACCTTAACAGATACAATCTGCTTGTCCTCTACGCCGAATTCAGCAGCTGCTTCGGGAGTAAGGTGAATGTGACGCTTTGCAACAATAACGCAATCCTCAGCATCAACCTCGCCCATAGGGCCAACAAGCTTGCAACCGGGAGCACCTGCAACATCGCCGGACTCACGAACAGGAGGAACGATACCGAGCTTTCTTGCATCGGTAAAAGCAACCTCTACCTGATTAGCAGGACGAACAGGACCGAGAACAGACATTGTAACCTCACCCTTAGGGCCAACAACTGTTACCTTCTCTGCACAAGCAAACTGACCGGGCTGAGAAAGATCCTTCTTGTTTGTAAGCTGTGCGCCTTTACCAAAGAGAGTCTCAAGAGTCTCCTGAGTAATATGGATGTGACGCGCAGAAGTTTCAACCATAATTTTCATTGGAATTACCACCATTCTTTTGAATTTTTACTATATCATTTTACACCCGAAATAAATAAAATTCAACTACTTTTGACTTTTTTGATACAAAAATGTATAATATTTTATAAAGAGGTGTATTTAACTATGTTTGATAATTGGAACGACTTAGAAGAAAATTGCTTGTGCTGCAAAAACTGTGAGCTTTGCAAAGAGCGAACAAATGTAGTTTTCGGCACAGGAAACAGAGAAGCAGAAGTTTTGTTTATAGGTGAAGGCCCCGGTGAAAACGAAGATTTACTGGCAAAGCCCTTTGTTGGCAGAGCAGGTCAACTCCTTGATAAAATGCTTGCCGCCGTTGATTTAGATAGAAACAAAAACATTTATATCGCAAATATGGTCAAATGCAGGCCACCAAAAAATCGCGACCCAAAACCCGAGGAGGTTGCTTGTTGCCTTGATTGGCTAAGAAATCAGGTACAGCTTATGCGTCCCAAGATTATTGTTTGTCTTGGCAGAATTGCCGCAGCAAGACTTATTAAAGAGGATATTAAAATAACAAAAGAGCATGGTCAGTTTTTTGAGAAAAACGGTGTACTAATGATGCCCATGCTTCATCCTGCTGCTATACTTCGTGACCCAAGACGCAAACCTGAGGCTTTTGAGGATTTCCTCACCCTTCGCGATAAAATAAACGAAATATGTGACCATACATATTAATATAAATATAAGTAAAATCATATAAGCAAATAAAAAACCAAACCTCCTGCGTGACACCACAGGAGGTTTAGTTTTTGGTTATGATTACATTTAAGTTATCTTTTGGCTTATACCTCTCATTTCTTAGAATAAGGGTTAAATTTAATTATCTCATTGGTCTGTACCTTTAAAAATAAGTTTTCTAATCCTTGGTCGAGTTAAAATTTAAGTAATTGTTGGCTTGTACCTCGCATTTCTTAGAATAAAAGGTTAAAATTAATTATCTCATTGGTCTGTACCTGTTATAATTTGTTTTTTAATCCTTGGTCGAGTTAAAATTTAAGTAATTGTTGGTCTGTACCTCGCATTTCTTAGATTAAGGGATTACGAGTAAAATCTTATTTGTACATTGGCTTAACCTCAAAAATCAAAGTATATATTCGGCTCAATTAAAAGCTAAATTTCTTTTTGGCTTATACCTCGCGTTTCTTAAATTAACGATAAATAGCACTTACTTATCTCATTGGACCGTACCTCTTCTTTAGATTTAAGTTAAGATTAAGATTTTAATTGTACATTGGCTTACACCTTTTGGTTTAATTTCGGAGGTTTTCACATCCGATGTAATTTTCTATATAAACATAGTGATTATATTCAATTTAAATTGTTTGATTAATTTAAGCTGCGGCACTCAGATTTATTACCCGAATCCTTTCAGACGATTATAGTGTGGTTAGTAATTTCACCTTAAAACAATCAAACATTTTGTCAGAAAACTCTTTACATATTTTCGGAAGAGATTTCCGAAACAAAACTATTTAAACTGATGTTGATTTCTGCTGCCGGTTTTGCCATCACTAAAAAAGCTAAAACCGCAGGGATCTGACTCTCGATCATCGGTATCTCCTCCTATCCTCTGTTTTTATTATTTTGGAGATTTGATACTTTGTATCTCTTCTCTGTGTCTATATTATACTATATTGTTAAGTATTGTGCAATACTTTTATGCAATTTTACTATTTTAATAATAAACAAGATTTTTTGTATCAAGTAGTTTATTTTGCACAAAGACCATGGTAATTTATCCAAATCAGATACCGTCTTTCTTGTAAACGTCATATTTTTTAATGCACTCGTATTTTATACCCTTCTAAACCTTTTTAACAATGAATTATTGAAGAATATACAAAAAAGCCTTCCGATTTCTCGGAAGGCTTTTGTTTTAAAGCTTAATGAGTATTAAATTACTCAGCAATTCTCTTCTTGCGAGCGAAGAAGATAACGCCTGCAGCTGCGATCATCATAGCAGATGCAACGTAAACGATTGTCATTTCCTGACCTGTGCCAACAGTATCGGGAGCAGGAGGTGTGATGGGCTTTGCCTCTTCAGGAGCTGTGGACTTAGCGAAATCCCACTCAACTGCGATACCGGAATCCTTGATAAGAGACTGAACGTTGTTCTTGGAAAGACCGAGAACTGCTGCGATATCGTCGATGATAGCCTGGTCTGCCTTCTCGGAGTATGTTCTTGCATTCTCGAGGTTGTTTACGAGGAAGTCAGAGAACATAGACTGTGCTGTTGCACCGGGAGCAAGACATGTACCAACGATGTTACCGATGGATGTAACCTGCATGAGAGGACCATACTGTGTTGCAGAGTGGTTCTTCCAGAATGCTGCACGGCTCTTCTTGTTGCTGTCTACGGGGTTCTCGTAGTATGTGCTGTCACAGTAGAGTGTGTCGCCGTAGCAATCTGTGGACATAAGAGTTGTGTATGTCTCCATACCTGTATCAAGGCTGAAGATTACACAGTAAGTTGTGCCAGCTGCGAGGCCGCCAACCTTGGAAGGATCGTAAGAATAGAGGTTGCCTTCTACGAGTGTGCAAGACTCTTTCTTGGACTGCCAGTTAGCAAGGGGAGTATCGGAGCCATAAGCCCAGATGTGGCAGAATACCTTCTTGAAGTTTTTCCAATCGCTGGGAACTTCAAACTGAATTGTTGCTTCTGCTGCAGATGTAGCAGGTGTTGCGATGATTGCCATACAAGCAATTGTCATCAGTACCAGCACGAGGCTGATGATTTTCTTGAACATAGGTAATTACCTCCTAAAAACTTTTCGAGATTCTTCTCGTCATAAAGATTATACTACAAAAGTTTCAAAACTGCAATACTTTTTGTAAACATTAGTACTTACTTTTTGCACAAAAATGCCACATACAATTTGTCTTGTGTAGATACATTTACTCTATTTTTATTCAGCACAAATACTGCTGTTAAAATTAAAATCAGCACCCCTATTTTTGCGGAGTGCTGATTATTACTTGTAATTATATTACTTGAGGTAGCTCTGGCCGGAAGGTCCGATTGCACCTGAAATACCTGTGAAGCCGGATGCACAGCATACATAAACTCTCATATTACCCTTACCTGTAGAGGGAACATTGAGTGTACCGTTTGTAACATTCTTAACATCACCTGTAACAGCGTCGATGTACTTACCGTTGGGAATGTTCTTGAATGTTGCGCCGTCTGTAACTGCTACGCAAGCAAGGCTGTCGATGCCTTCGGAAGCGTTAGTATAACGACGGATGTAGCTGATTTCGCCACCGCTTACATATCTGCCGTCGTGGGTGTACTGACCCTTCTGGAGTGCAGGAATTGCACGGCGGATAGCGTTGAGCTTCTGGATATGCTTTGCAAGGGGATTATTAAGAGTATTTGCAACTGTACCTGTTGCTGTGTACTTACTGAAGTCTGTTGCAGTAACATTACCCTCAAGGTAGTCACCAAAGTATGCACGACCTGTCTGTGCAAGAGGTGCGTTGGGACCTACATCGATGGGAAGGTTCTTTGCAAACTCAACCTCAGAGCCGTAGTAGAGACAAGGAATACCACGGAATGTGAAGATAAGGTTAAGGTTCTCTGCCCAAGCCTGTGTACCAAGGCTGTAACGGGTCTTTTCCATACCGTCGGGACCGTAGTCATGAGAGTCAACATACATAACATTCCATGTGGAGTCGTTCATGTACTGATCCTCTGCGTAACCTGCTCTTACAGCATTGAATGCATTTTCAAAGTTCCAGTGCATTGTAAAGTCGATTACACCTGTGCCGTTAGACTTGGAGTAGTCGGGTGTGTGGTAAGAAATACCATTAAGGAATGCATTGGAAGATGTGGGAAGACCACTGGGATCTCTGTGCTCATCATAGTGGTTGATGGACTTCTGGATGTTAGCTGTGGGGCTCTTTGTATCCCAGTTGCCAATCCAAGCGGACTTTGTCTCTGCCCATGTAAAGAATGCGGGAGAGCTGGAGGGGATGTTATGGTTCCATGTTTCACGAACACGGGAGCAAACCTCACCGAAGATGTAGAAGTTCTCGATATTCTTGAATGCAGGGAAGTATGCGCTGTTAAGAGTCCAACGGTTGATGTGCTTCTCTGTATCAAGACGGAATGCGTCAACACCCATATTTACATAGTCAAGGTATGTATCTGTAAGATACTTTGCTACTGCGGGGTTCTCTGTGTTAAGGTCAACACAGTCACCTGCCATTGAGCCCTGCTGCTCGATAGAGGACTCGTAGCCCATGTTCTTCTCTCTGTGGTAGTAGTTGTTGGGGTCATGGCTACCGTTAGAGAGGTTCTTGAGAATATCAAGACGAGCCTGGAACTGTGCGCCGGGCTCCATATTAGCATAATTGGGATAGGATTTATCAAGATCGGAGCCGGGTACAACCTTCATGGTTGTATCTGCATTTGCAAGGTCCTGAATCTTATTGTACTCTTTGGTGAACATCTTACCGAGGAAGTTTTCGCCGAAGTTACCTGTGTGGTTCCATACAACGTCCTGTACTACCTTCATACCCTTTTCGTGACAAGCATCAATGAAATCCTGATATGTGAAATCAGAGGACTCGTATCTGGGGTCAACCTTTGAGAAATCAAAAGCGTGGTAGCCGTGGTAGTCGTAACCTGAAGCATTCTCTACAACGGGAGTAATCCAGATTGCAGAGAAGCCGAGAGCTTTGATGTAATCAAGCTTATCGGCAAGACCCTTGAAGTCACCTCTCCAAGCGGGGTCGGAGTCGGGGTTGTTTGCCTGCTTGTCGTCCCAACAATGTACATTGTTACCCTTGTCGCCATCGTAAAAACGGGTTGTGATTACAAAGTAAACAGACTCTTCTCTGAAGTCTGTACGCTCTGTGTCGATAGGATTGGAAGATTTGCTCCAACGATTGTCTTTGTAGTACCAGTCACCTGTGTTACGGGTAAGTTCAGCAGAGAGCTGTCCCTCAAGTTTGTTGGTACCATCGGTAAACATAAGGTTTACCTTAGTAGCACTGGAAAAAGTATATTTATACCAGTTCTTACCCGATGCACCGTCAGCTGTCATCTTAACACCGGGATAACTTGTTTCCATGTTAGTGGGCAATGTATTCCAGTAATAGATATATGGAGTGCCGCCCTCATAGTAATAATGAACTGTAATACCGCCTGCTGAGGTTTCTGCAACTTCTACATCTTCTGCCGCAGAAGTAGTGAAAACACCGACACCAAGACACATAGCTATGCAGAGAATAATTGCTGCTATTGACTTTAAACGTTTCATAGGTATTACCTCCTAACTTATAGAATTTGCAATAAATTGCATTATATAAACATAAAAGTATTATTTCCTGTTTAATTTTGTCGAAGGTTTCTTCGAAAAGTTATAAAAGAATTGCGGAAAACTATATTTTCCGAATATTTTAAATGAAATAATCATAGCCAATAAATTTTAAATATAATAAGTTGCTGCAATTCTTTGTTAAAGAATCCATATTATAAGTAAAATTTCTTATAACCGGCACCATCCTTTGCAGGATGGCACCGATTATATTATGTTTTAAAAATTACTTGAGATATGTAAGTCCTGATGTTTCACCAACAGCACCTGAGATACCTGTAAAGCCTGATGCACAGCATACATAAACTCTGGCATTTGCTGTTCCGATAGACGGAGCGGTAAGTGTGCCGTTTGTAACATTCACAACATCACCTGTGATAGCGTCGATGTACTTACCATTGGGGATATTCTTGAATGTTGCACCACCGGAAACAGTAACAAGTGCCAAGCTGTCTACACCCTCTTTAGCATCGGTATAACGGCGGATGTAAGCCATATTACCTGATACATACTTGCTGTCTGTGGTGTACTGACCCTTCTGGAGAGCAGGGATAGCACGACGAACAGCGTTGAGCTTTGTGATATGCTTTGCAAGAGGAGAGTTAAGTGTCTTTGCAACCTCGCCTGTTGCTGTATATTCGCTGAAATCCGTAGCGGTAACAGTGCCTTCGAGATAGTCACCAAAGTATGCACGACCTGTTTCCTCAAGAGGTGCGTTGGGACCAACGTCAATTTGTACGCCCTTCTTGAACTCAACCTCACCGCCGTAGTAGAGGCAAGGAATTCCACGGAATGTGAACATAAGGCTTAAGTTCTCTGCCCATGCCTGAGTACCGCCTGTGTAACGGGTGCTCTGGCTTCTGTCGGGAGAATAGTCATGTGACTCAACATATACAACATTCCAGGTGGAGTCGTTGTAGTACTTATCCTCTGCCTTGGCAATACCAAAAGCGCCGCCTGCATCGTTAAAGCACCAGTGCATCTGGAAGTCGATAGCACCAAGACCGGAAGACTTGGAGTAATCGGGCTCGTGATATGTGATGCCGTTTAAGAATGCGTTTGTAGATGTGGGCTGATTACCTACACCATCGTACTTCTTATAGTGGTCGAAGGTAAGGTTCATATTCTCGTTGATTTCTTCTGCAGTAGCGTTTACATTAAAGTTCCACTTATTCTTGTAAGAAGGATCTGTTTCGTCCCATGTATAGAACTGAACAGACTCACAAGCGTGGTCTCTGTACCAAACCTGACTGTAACGACAGCAGATTTCGCCGAACATATAGAAATCATCGTAGCCCATAGCCTGTGCGGCTTCATTCAGGGGATCGTTGAACATCATATTAAGAGAAAGTCTGGAAATATGACGAACTGTGTCAACACGGAACGCATCAACACCCATATCGATGTAGTTTGTATATGTGTCTGTCAGATACTTTGCAACTGCAGGATTCTCTGTGTTAAGGTCAACGCAGTCACCTGCAATCTGACAATACTTACAGGTCCAGTCGTCCCAGTTAAGAGACTGGAAGTAACCTGTATGATAGTAGTTATTGGAGTTATACTTGGGGTCTGTGGATACTTTATGCATACCATAGTCAGTTTCATCGGGATGCATACCTGTGGAGTTGTTAGCACCTGCAGCAGAAGCAGTGTTCTTCATCAGATTAAGACGAGTATCATACTGCTGCTGAGGCTTAAGTGCCCAATACTCTTCGGGTGTGGATACACCGCAAGCCTCAAGGAGATAGTCGGTAGGAACCATACATTCCTCAAGATTTGCAAGGTCCTTTGTTGTGTCCTTTTCGAAAACAGGACAGAAGAAAGACTCACCAAAGTTACCTGTGTGCTGCCATACAACGTCCTGAACTACTTTCATATCCTTTTCGTGACAAGCATCGATAAAATCCTGATATGTAAAGTTATCGGACTCATAACGAACATCAACGGTAGAGAAATCCATAGCATGATAGCCGTGGTAGTCATAACCCGAAGCATTTGTTACAACGGGAGTAATCCATACAGCAGAGAAGCCGAGAGCCTTGATGTAGTCAAGCTTGTCGGCAAGACCCTTGAAGTCACCGCGCCATGCAGGGTCGGAGTCAGGGTTGTTAGCCTTCTTATCGTCCCAGCAATGAACATTGTTACCTGTATCGCCGTCGTAGAAACGGGTTGTGATTACAAAGTAAATTGTGTCCTCACGGAAGTCTCTGGAATCTGTAATCTCTCTGGGAATATCGGGGTTATAGGAATAACATTTGTTATTCTTGATCCACCAAGTACCCGTGTTTCTTGTAAGTTCAGTTGAAAGCTGTCCTTCAAGGTCACTTTTACCTGAAGTGAACAGCATATTGATTTTTGTGGAATCTTTAAAAGTGTACTTGTACCAATTTCCGCCTTCCTGACTGTTATCGAGTGTCATCTTAACACCGGGATAATCAGTCTCAAGGTTCTTGGGAAGTGCATTCCAATAATAAATATAGGGTACAGTATCTTCTGATTTGAAGTATACAGTAATACCGGCATTAGCGGTAGTCTCGGAAACCTCTGCAACTTCTGTTTCAGAAGCAGAAATTCCGACAATACCTATGGAGATTGCAAGAGCAAAAACAAGTACAAGAGCAGCAATTCTTTTGAATTTACTCATTTTTTAGCCTCCTTACCAGCCTACGTTCATACCTGCAACACGCTTCTGAATCATTGTAGCATCCTTAACTGTAAGGTTACCGCTACCGTCAACTTCTGCGTTTGCCTGTCCTTGTGTTGAAAGTTTGATAATATCAGCAACATGCTTCTGGATTGCTGTAGCATCCTTAACATTTACCTTGCCGTCGCAGTCTGCGTCACCTCTTAAGTAAACCTCGTCACCGGGTCCGGGTCCGGGACCGGGGCCGGGATCAGGCTCGGTTGTACCGGGAGTCTGTGCTGTAAAGGACATAGACTTAGCTAATACAGTACCCTTGGAATCCTTAACAGATACCTCGATATTGTATGTACCTGCAGCAGAAACAGCAACTGCATAAGATGTAGCTGAAGAGTAAGCCTTAACTACCTGACCGTTGAGCTTGAACTGGTAGGTATAAGGAGCAACACCGCCGGAAGCGGAAGCAGAAACAGTAACTGTTGAGCCTACTGTCTGGTTGCCTGTCTTACTTACTGAGAGTGTAAGCTCACCGGGATTGGGAAGAGTAGAAACACTTTCGTATTTATAGTTCTTTACTACAGTATTGTTGTCACTTGCCTGAACAGAGATTTCAATCTCATACTGACCAAGAGCAGCAGGAGTGAACTTATACTGATTCTTTGTTGTGTAATAAGGTGTGTTTACTGTCTTGCCACTGGGGTCTGTAATCTTAACCTTGTAGAAGAGGAGCTTTGTACCTGTATTACCGCCGCCTGCTGTTACATCAATAAGTGCTTCCTTACCCTTCTGAATCATATTCTTGTCAGAGTTTGTAGGAGTAACACTTACAGACTGTACAACGGGCTTAACTTCTGTTTTAATGTCATTTACCTTGAAGGAAGCAGACTGAGTCTTCTCTGCACCTGCTTCGTCCTTTACAGTGTAGGTAATTGTATATGTACCTGCAACTGTGGGAGTCCATGTAGCAGTACTGTTTGCGCTATAATCGCTTACAACAGTTGTAGCAGAACCGTTAGATACAGTAAATTTGTAAAGAAGTGTACCTTCACCGCCACCTGCGTTTATGGAAAGCTTAACTTCAACACCTGTGTACTGAGGAGATGCAGGGTCTGCTGTCACACCCTTGATGTGGAGTGACTTTGTGTCGTAAAGTGACCACTGACCTGTCTTATTGTTGTACATCTGGCCTGTGCCGGGGTTGTTGAGGTCGCCTGTCTGTGTGCTGCCGTCGTTAAAGATAACCTTTGCCCAGTCCTTGTCGTACTCGAGCATCCAGACACCGTCACCGATGTTTGTAGCCGCAACGCCGGGCCATGTACTGTTATCTCCCTGACCGTCTGTCCACATATAGACATTTACTTTGCTCCAGTTTGCCTCGTTCTTGCAGTAAATTACATTTTTACCTGCAGGAGTGGGAGGTGTGGGAGGATTGGGGGTTGTGGGGTTTGTGGGGGTTGTGGGGTTAGACGGAACGCTCAGCTGAGACCAGCCGTTTGTCTGGTTGTTAAAGCAGCTTCCGTTACCCTGATAGGACATATCGCCTGTCTGTGTACCGCTTCCGTTATTGAAGATAATCTTATCCCAATCACCGCTGATACTGTAAGACCAGAGATTGCCCTCGCCCTTTGTCATCTTAACGCCGGGCCATCCGCCGTTGTCACCGGAGCCGTCTTTCCACATATAGCAGTAAACTTCGCCCCAGTTGGCAGCGTTTTCGCAATAGACTGTGTCACCTGAAGCAGCAGAGGTATTCACAACAGCTGCCAATGCAACCAGTGACATAACCATCATAATGCTTAAGAGGAGAGACAGAAGTCTATGCTTTCTTCTTACCATAATAAATTCCTCCTTTTTAAGAAGATTTTTTAGTAGCTAAGGATACCATTATCGCATACTACCATTCATATCAATTATAACGAAATGGCAATAAATTATTATTCTCTAAAAGAATTTTATTCGTAAATTAGTCAACAATGTTTTTGTTCCTTTTTTGTTTATCATATATAGCCTTTTTTTATCCTATATATGCCAAGACAAACCCAACGCATCCTTGACAAAGTCAATTATAAAGGGGTTTTCGGCTTAATAGCAATTTTTGACCATTTACAAGTCCGCATTTTATCCTGAATTTTTCTTGCACTTTATTTAGCTGCAAAACAAAGGAGGAACAAACCTGTCGGTTTGCTCCTCCGTAAAGGTTCACGATATTAAATCATAAAAAATAGCCATAGTTTATACAAGTCCTGCAACCTTCTTCTGAATAGCAGTTGCGTCCTTTACATTAAGTGTACCGTTTTGGTCAAAATCCATCAGTAAATCTATAACATCCTGCTGATATTCGCCTAAAGAGGCAAGGTGCTTCTGCACTGCTGTGGCATCCTTTACATTGATTCGCTCGTCCATATCCACATCGCCAAGCTCATAATGCTCTGCCTGTTTCATACCAAGAGCATAGTAGCTGAAGTGGTCGGTATAAAACCAAAGGTATCCCGCCTCATATCTTGCGTTCATATCTGTAAGACTTCCGTCCTCTTCCATTCTGTAAACACGGGCAAAGCGGTTCTTTGCAGGAATTTTAACAAGAACTCTGTCTTCGGGCTGTATCTCCTCCCCTTCTCTCTGAAGGTTAATCTCGTATACAGACTCCACCTTTGCTCTGGGAAGAAGATCCTGAACAGAATCAACGATCTCCTGAGTCTTTATATCTTCAACGCAGAGATCTGCATCTGTATCGGTAGAAACAGACACTCCGCTCTCTGTATCCTCATAGGTATGAAGATAATCATCCTCGGGGAATACGGGATTCACATACTCGTTGCCTTCGCTCTCAAAGTGGATAGTTACATTCTCAGGTAAATCCGCATCTTCAATGCCTTCAATTTTGTTCCACTGTTCCTCGGTACCGCCATAATAGACATCGGTAAGCATATCTGAACACCAGAACGCATCGTAACCTATATACTTCACGCCCACAGGAATATAAATAGCTTGTAACAGATCGCAACATGAAAACGCCATACTGCAAATAACACGGGTTTCATCAGGAAGCGAAATACCCCATATATCATCCTCAGCCCAGAAAGCAGAAGCAGCTATTATCCTTGTGCCTGTTTTTACGCTGATATTGCCCTCTCGCTTACTTATGTATCCTTCGTACTCCAGTAAGCAGTCACCAACATATGCTTCTCCGTCTTCCTGAAGGTCTTCGTTGTAATTTTCATGGTCGTAAAATGCAGAAGCTCTTACTTCTTTTACAGTAGAAGGAATAACATACCCCTCCATAGATATTCCTCCGGGATACTTTACAAGCTCGGTTTTATCTTTATTGAAAAGTACACCTCCCACAGAGGAGTACTTTTCATTCTCGGGGCTGACCTCAATTTTCTTTAAACTCTTGCAAAAACGGAATGAAGAATAGGGTTCTATATTCTCTACACTCTTTCCGATATATACTTTTTCGAGGGATTCGCAATATCTTAAATTATATTCAAAGGTTGTAACACTATCAGGAATTATCAGCTCCTTGATAGAAGGCAGTTCCCAAAAAGCTTCGTATTCTATAACCTCAAGAGAATCAGGGAGATTTATGTACTCCAACGCTTCTGTGTTATTAAATGCATTTGTATTGATTCTTTTTACGGTAGAGGGTACTGTATAGGTAGAATCCGATTTTTTGACAGGATATTTTATAAGCTCGGTTTTATTTTTATCAAAAAGCACTCCGTTTTCAACAGAGAACATTTTATTGTCTGCGGAAACCGAAAAGTTTTCCAACACCTCGCAGCCTCCAAATATATTCTCAGGAAGCTCTTTCAGACCGCTACCAAAATGAACGCTCTCAAGCTTTTTGCATCCGTCAAAAGCATAATTTCCAAGATAGGCAACTGAATCGGGAATAACAATGTCTGTTACACTTTCGCAATAATAAAACAAACCGTCACCCATATATTCAAGAGTTGAGGGAAGTGTAATACTGTTCAGGTTACGAGCGCCATAGAAAGCTCTTGCCTCTATCTTTTTAAGATTTTTGGGCAGAAGAATTGTTTCGAGTTCTGCATAATGAAAACTGTACTGACCAAGGGTAGTTACAGTTTCAGGCAAAATAAAGGTTTTATCCTCAATACCCTCGGGATAATAAATTATAGTGGTAACGTCCTTATTGTAGAGAACACCATCAACATCACACAAGTAGGGATTATCTTCAAGAACTTCTATTTCTTTAAGATAGTCGTTGCAGGTAAGGGCATTTTCTCCGATTTCCTTTACGGTTTCGGGAATTACAATCTTCTTTACATTATTATTATATAAAGAATAATTACCAAGCTCTGTTACTGCTATACCATCAATATAACCGGGAATCTCTACTACATCTTCCTCACCGCTGTAACCGCTGATAGTATATGTACCTTCTTCGTTGAGATAATAGTCAAACTCCTCCCCTGCTACAACAAAGGAGTCAGCAAACACCTCAAACGGCAAACAGCATAAAAACATAAACACCGCAAAAATCAAAGTAAATAATCTTAATTTCTTTTTCATAAGGATAACCTCCTTTTCTTTGATTTTATCATACCTTTTTATTACCATAAAGTCAAGAAAAAAAGACAAGGCAAAATTCTTTACCTTGTCTTTATTATATATCATATTAAATTATACTCCGTACTTACCCTTTATCTTATCCCAGTACGCTTTAAAAGCCTGCTCATTTTTATTATCGCCGTATTCATAATAAACAGCATCTTTAATATCATCGGGCAGGTACTGCTGGGGTACATAATGGTCGGGAAAGTCGTGAGGATACTGATAAAACTGACCGGGATTATTATTGTCTGCACCATCAAAATGCTTATTCTGCAAAGTTCTGGGAATCGGCCCCGCCTTACCCATTTCCACATCGGCAAAAGCCGCCGCAATTGCATCATGAGCAGAGTTAGACTTTGGTGCAAGGCACACAAGTATAACCGCATCTGCCAAAGGAAGTTTTGCTTCGGGTAAGCCTACTGCATTGGCAATATCCACGCAGGACTTTACAATAGGAATTATCTGAGGATAAGCAAGTCCCACATCCTCGCAGGCACAAACCATAAGTCGTCTGCAAGCAGATACTAAGTCACCTGCCTTAAGAAGTCGTGCAAGATAGTGAAGAGCCGCTTGTACATCTGAGCCTCTCATACTCTTCTGATAAGCCGAAATAACATCGTAATGCTCATCGGAATCTCTGTCGTATCTGAAAGCACTCTGCTGAGAAAGCTCCCTGGCGTGTTCTGCACTTACCTTTTTAACATTATCTTCAAAAGGAGCAGATACAACACAAAGCTCTACTGCATTCAGGGCTTTTCGTACATCGCCGCCACAGGAAGAAGCAATGATTTTCACAGCTTCCTCAGGCATATCAATCTCTACTGAACGCTCTTTTGAGATTATATCAACAGCTCGTCTTATGGCAGGATAGAGTTCCTCTGCCTCTACGGGCTTGAATTCAAAAACAGTGCTACGGGAAAGTATTGCATTATATACATAAAAATAAGGATTCTCGGTAGTCGATGCAATAAGGGTTATTCTTCCGTCTTCAATAAACTCCAGAAGGGTCTGTTGTTGTTTTTTATTGAAATACTGAATCTCGTCCAGATAAAGAAGAATACCGCCCATACCCGAGAAAGTACCAAGTTCCTCTACAACTGCTCTTATATCCGCAGTTGAAGCAGTAGTACCGTTGAGCTTTTTGAGGGTTTTATTGGTCATTTTGGCAATATATGTAGCCAGTGTAGTTTTACCTACACCGGAGGGACCATAGAATATTAAATTGGGAATTTCTCCGTTTTCGATGATTCTTCTCAGCGGTTTACCCTCTGCAAGTAAATGTCTCTGCCCCACAATCTCGTCAAGGCTCTGAGGTCTGATTCTGTCAGCAAGAGGTGAAGACATACAAAATCCCTCCTTATAATAAATTCAGTTAAAGGCTCCCTTTACTAAAGGAAGCCTTTTGACTTTTATATAAAAATTAAGCGTAAAGAGGGAACTTGTCGCAGATAGCCTTAACCTCTGCAATGCACTTCTCTTTGTTGCCCTCGAAATCTTCCATAACCATTGTGATAAGGTCTGCGATCTTGATCATCTCTTCCTCACCAAAACCTCTTGTTGTAACAGCAGCAGTACCGATACGGATACCACTTGTAACGAAGGGACTTCTGGGCTCGTTGGGAACTGTGTTCTTGTTAACTGTGATGTTAACCTCGTCGAGTCTTGCCTCAAGCTCTTTACCTGTTATATCAGAGTCACGAAGGTCAAGGAGAAGGAGGTGATTATCTGTGCCACCGCTTACAAGCTTATGACCGCGAGCAACGAGAGCATCAGCAAGAACCTTACAATTCTTTACAATCTTCTCGCCGTAAGCCTTGAAATCGTCAGACAGAGCCTCGCCGAAGCAAACAGCCTTAGCAGCAATTACGTGCTCAAGAGGACCGCCCTGTGAACCGGGGAAGATAGCCTTGTCGATTGCCTTTGCATACTCTTCTTTGCAAAGAATAAGACCGCCTCTGGGACCTCTGAGAGTCTTGTGAGTTGTAGTTGTAACAAAATCACAGTAAGGAACGGGGCTGGGATGAACACCCGCAGCAACAAGACCTGCAATGTGAGCCATATCTACCATAAGATATGCGCCAACCTCGTCTGCAATTTCTCTGAATTTCTTAAAATCGATAACTCTGGGATATGCAGATGCACCTGCAACGATGAGCTTTGGTTTGCACTCTTTTGCAATCTCAAGAACCTTGTCGTAATCAATAACATGAGTCTCAGGATCTACACCATAAGGTACAAAGTTATAAATCTTACCGGACATATTAACAGGTGAACCGTGAGTAAGGTGACCACCTTCTGCAAGGCTCATACCCATAACTGTGTCACCTGCTTCGAGCATTGCAAAGTAAACAGCAAGGTTAGCCTGAGCACCGGAGTGAGGCTGAACATTTGCATGCTCTGCGCCAAAAAGCTCACAAGCTCTTTTTCTTGCGATATCTTCAACAATGTCAACACACTGGCAACCACCGTAGTAACGCTTGCCGGGGTAGCCTTCTGCATACTTATTGGTGAGAACTGTACCCATAGCAGCCATAACAGCAGGAGAAGCAATGTTCTCGGAAGCGATAAGTTCAATGTTTCTGCACTGTCTCTGATACTCAAGGTCCATAGCGTTTGCTACTTCTGCGTCAAACTGACCTACGAGTTCAATGTTTTTTCTTACGTCCATAATATTTACTCCAATCCTTATAATATCTTATATTTCCTGAGTTTCTAAAACTCGTTTTAACAAAGAATAAAAATCGCTGAGCGTACGCAAAGTACCTGCATCATTGCGAAAAGCCGCCGCACCGCGAAGTCCTTTAATATACCAAGCAACATGTTTTCTGGCTTCACGCATACCCACATCCTCACCCTTGTATTCACAAAGCATTTCGATATGTCTGCGCATTACATCCATACGCTCACATAATGTAGGAGCAGGAAGTATTTTACCTTCTCTCATATAAGCCTCAATCTGAGAGAATATCCAGGGATTACCACAAGCACCCCTGCCTATCATAACAAGGTCACAGCCTGTTTCTTCGTACATTTTAGCCGCATCCCAAGCGTCACATATATCTCCATTTCCGATAACCGGAATCTTAACTGCATTTTTGACTTTTTTGATTATATCCAAATCTGCATAGGGTTTGTACATCTGTGCTCTTGTTCTGCCGTGAACAGCTACTGCATCTGCACCTGCACTCTCACAGGCAAGTGCTACCTCTACGGCATTTATGTGTTCATCGTCAATACCCTTGCGGATTTTAACCGTCACTGGAACATCCACAGCCTTTTTAACCGCCGCCACAATATCGGCACAGAGGTCAGGGGTTTTCATCAGTGCACAACCGCAACCGATGGAATTAACCTTTGGCACGGGACATCCCATATTAATATCTATAAAATCGGGCTCGTATTTAAGAGAAAACTCTGCAGCAAAAGCCATTGTATCCGGCTCACAGCCAAAAAGCTGTACACCACAGGGACGCTCTTTCGGGGATATTTCCATAAGTTCTGCACTTTTTTTGCTATGGTAAGAAATTCCCTTTGCACTCACCATTTCTGATGTACTGAGTGCTGCACCGAAAGATGTTGAGAGTTCTCTGAAAGCCCTGTCTGCCACACCCGCCATAGGAGCTAAGGTGGCATAACCTTTTATCTCGATGTTACCTATTTTCATATTACTTATGTTTTTTATTATAGTATTTTTCGTTAAGCAGATGAGTTTTACCGCCCATCTTGTTACCCGTGGAATAGCGTTTTTTACCGCCGCCGCGATAAGCTTTAGTCTTTGAGGTAAGAATAACCGCAAGTAAAGCAGCAACTACCACACCCAATATTATCCAAAGAATAAACCCGCCTGTAAGCTTTGGTTCATCCTGCTGTACCGTACTGCCGATTGCTTTTGGAATCTCTACATCGGCAATTTGAACCTCGGGCAAAGTTCTTTCTGTATTCTCAGGAGTACTCATAGAAATGCTCTGAGTGCTTTCTGTGGGATAAACCTCATCGTAGCCTTCGGTTTCTGCAAAAATCGAAACCGACCCAAAAAGCATAAATACAGCTAAAAGGGCTGTAATTATCAAGTTTTGACCAATTTTTTTAAGTCTCATTCTCAAAACTCCGAATTCGTCCCTATTATCCACTACATTATACCAAAATATCAACCGCTTTGCAATACCTTAGCAAGTACATTTGATAATAATTCTCCTGTTCGCACCGCTTCCTGAAGGGTATTTGCATCTGTACCTACCTCTATGAGCAATGAGCCATTGTTCACATTCATATTATATGCAAAATCTCCGAAATACAGAGGTCTGGTCATACCGGGATACATATTCTCGGCAGTGTCCTGAATTTTAAGAGCAAAGGTCAGGTTATCTTTCCAGAAGGGGAACTCATAGTAGCCGTCGGGGTCATACCCTGCCATTATCATAATCTGAGCCGCCTTTTTTCCATCAACGGTAAATGTAGGTTTAACCTTACCGCCCTCCGAACCATAGCCGATAGAATCCCTGTGCAGATCCAGTACAACCTTAATATCGGGATACATCTTAAGATACTTTTGGATTGTATCGTAACTTCTGTAGTACGCTCCATCGTACTGTGGGCTGTCGTGAATCTCGGTGGCATGAACAACTCCGATACCATGAGCCTCCAACCCTTCTCGCAAGGCCTCACCTACCCGAACCATATTTTTCTCGGGATTCTCACTTCGCGAATAAAAGCTTTCATGATAGTAACCTGCATCGTATGTAAGGTAACTTTCGGTTGTATGGGTATGCACAATAAGTACCTGTACCTTATCACTATTGTCGAACTCAAAACCTAAGGAACGATTAAGATATCTGCCAATATCGAATTCGTATCCTGTGGTGTTTTTTACAAAGAAATTATTAAATCCGAATTCACCATTTTCGTAGGTAGTTTCCAAAACAGGATAGTGGGTTTCATTAGCATATATTTCGGGATTTTCGCTAAAAACCGAAGCTACCTTAGATTTTATAACAGAGAGATTCTTGTTGTTCTTCCCATCTATTTTATTCTGAGGGTTATTATGTATATTCTGAGCAGTAGCTCCATTCATCCTACCATCCGGCATAGTAAGTGCTGCCGCCGCAAGCATAACCTGCTTTTTTGAAATTTTCTTATCATTTACTCTTGTCCACAGGCACAACACACCAATCAGAACAAGGATAACCGCCATCAAAGTACAAAGAAAGTTTTTGAGGTTCCTTAACACGAAAGCACCACCCAAATTTAAAATCACATTCATTAATATGCATTCTTGCCGACGGTTATGCAAAAGAAAAACGCCCCTCCTAAAAGGAGGGGCGAAAAAGCATAAATCCAAAGGATTTTAAGTTTTTATTAAGAATTAGTCGTTAGCCTTCTTGCGAAGAACAACTACTGCACATGCAGCCATAGCCATGATTGCGATTGCAATATAGATGTATGCTGCAGCACCTGTTGTGGGAGCATCTGCACCCTGGTCTGCTGTTGTACCTGTAACAACTGTGGGGTTAGTTGCAGGCTCACCAGCTGTAGCAGTTGTCTTAACATCTGCTGCTGTAGCAGTTGTCTTCTCAACTGTAGCAGTTGTCTTCTCAACTGTAACAGTTGTCTTCTCTTCTGTTGTGAAGATGTGTACGGGAACCTCAAGGTCCTCAACGATTGTGATACCATCTGTGATAACAGCCTGGCCACCTGTGAAGTAAGACTCTGTGCCGTCGCCCTTAATTGTCATCTCTTCGATAACAGTGGAGATAGCTGCTGCGCCTTCAGCGATAACTGTGAACTCGAGTGTTACGAGGTTCTTAGCTTCCTTGAAGTTGTAGCCAGCTACCTTAGAAGCGTTGAACTTAACGAGGCCGTCTGTACCTGCGTTGAAGATAACACCATCAAGGTTGGGGCATCTTACAGGACCTTCTACTTCCCAGTCAGCAACGTCGGGATCGTCAGACTTGATTCTAACGAGCTCGAGTACTGTGCTGTCGTATGTAACTACAGCCTGGATGTTCTCGAAGAGTCTTGCAGCTGTGAGGTCCATTGTGTAAGTGATTGTGTCGCCTACGCAAGCGGACTTAACCTCTGTGCCAGCAAATGTGATGTCTGTTGTGCAACCTGCGGGCTGCTCAGGCTCAACAGGAGCTGCCTCTGTTGTTGTAACAATGGGAGCTGCCTCTGTTGTTGTGATGATCTCGGGCTCAGTTGTAGTTGCCTCTGTTGTGGGAGGAACTTCGTTGGGCATACCGAGTTCTTCGTTGGAAACAGCTGCTGTACGGATTTCGCTCTCACCCTTAACCTTGGATGTACCGTACTCGCCGTTGCCGTAGTAGTAGAACCACTCGCCACCGAACTGCATCTTGCCGCTATAATCGTTGTAATCATAGATAGCGAAGTCAGTTACATAGATCATGCCGTCGAAGTTCTCTGTGCCCTCAGGATAGAGCTCGCTCTCGCCTGCATCGTAGTACTCTGTACCGATGTTACGAGTCTGGATAGCATCCTTGTAGTAAGGAGCAGATGTGTCTGAACCACCATCAAAGAAGTTGTTCCAGATGATTGTTGTAACGTCTGTGGGTACGTCGTAGTAGTAAACGCCTGCTACGTCAGCTGCGTTAGCCTGGTAACCGGGCCAACCGCCACATGCGTCTGTGCCTTCCCACCAGTAGATACCTGCGGTATCACCTGTGGTTGCTGTTGAGTCGTTAAGCCACTGTGTGGGCATGTAGAAATAGTATCTGTATGTATCTGCGGGCTGCTCGGGAAGAGCTGCAAGATCAGCAGAAACAGAAACTAATGCTACTGTACCCATAGCAAGTACCATAACGAGTGCCAAAACAATGCTTAAGATTTTTTTGGACATTTTCTTTTCCTCCTAATAAAATAGTACTATTCTACCGAACGGAATTCGGCATATATATTTTATCTTAACCTAAGGCAAAAGTCAAGTAAAAGAAACCAATTTAAAGTCTCACATTTGTAAAAAAGCAACTTTTTTGCCAAAGATTATACAATTATTATTTTTAGGCTAGATTTTGTACTTTATATTATTTAATCCGATGAATAATTCACACAGGATGCAAGAGTGGATTTATTCCTCCTCGTCTTCTTTATTGCCCTTTGACTTGAACACAATAAGAAGCACTATTGCAACAACAATAACACAGCCGCCGATAGCACCATAAATAAGACCATTATTAGCTTTGCCATTGTTGCCATCGCCTGCAGGATTTGCAGGTTTTGTGGGTTTTACGCCTGAGCCTTTACCGTCAGATCTGTTTTCAAAGCTAATATCATTGCCGTCTTCAACTTCTTTAATGTCAGCAAGTACAGGTGTGCTGTTTTCGCTCAGAATCTGACCGTCAAGTACTGTTGTTTCGGTAAGAGTATATTTGTAGAAAGATACATCCTCTGTGTCTTTCATCTCTGTAATAAAGTATTTAATATCGGCGTCTTGGTCGCTGATAACCTCAAATGTAAGCTTGATAAGTTCTGTTCTATCTTTGAAAACGGGAGGCTCTTCGTCTTCGCCAAAGCCCTTGTTTACAACGATCTTGCCTAAAAGATTTTCATCATAGTTTATTGTTGTGTTCTCGTCGCTGAAGCCGATAACCTCAACTCCATCGAGTTTAAGAGCATTAACATTGTAAAGGAAAATAATTCTGAGAGTAGAAAGTGCCTGAGTCGCGTCTGCTACAGAAAAAGTGTACTCAAGAAGCTTTTTTTCTGCAATATCGGAAGAAGGAACTTCTGCAGTATTTGTCACGATTTCGGTAGCGGGTTCTGTATCCGCAGAACCACCCTTGCCGTTCTTTGTATTTTCAAAGTCGCCTTTGTCAAAGCCGGGAATATTTTTCTCAAGCTCCTTAACATCTGCAAGTAAGGGAGCAACCTCGTCTCTTACCACTGCACCATCAATAACCATTCTCTCTGTAAGAGTGTAATTTTTGATGTTCACCATATCGTAATCGTACATATAAGGAATATAATACTCTACTTCTGCATTGCCGCTTTTGAGTACATCAAAGGTAACTGTGATAAGAGCAGTTTTCTCTTTACAAGCAAGTCCTCTTGAACCATTTATAAGTCCGTTTACAACAGTGATTCTGCCCTGACCATTTTCGTCACCATTTACTGTGGAACCTGAGAGGTTATCGGTGTTAACCTCTTTAACCTTAAGTATATCCTGATTAAAATAAAGTTCAAAGTGAATACCTGTAATCTTCTGAGTTGAGTCTGCAATCGACAAAGTGTATTCAACCGTTGAACCCTCTGCAACTTTATTATCCTCTGCTGCAAAGGCAACAGGTACGGAAAGAACCAGAAGCATAACTGTAATAAATAATGATAATAATTTTTTGGAAAGATTTTTCATATTGATTCTCCTTGTACATATAGAATTTAAATTATATGTTTCCAAAATGATTATACTACAAAGAGTTATAAATTACAATCAGTAAATAAAAACAAATCGTAAATTCAGCTTTATTCATACATTAAACTTCACCACAACTTTTAATATCTCTTTACTTTTATGCTTCTGCACTTAATAAAGAATCATAAATCATTACTTATATTTTAATTTGTATTTTGCTGATTTAAAACACGGGTAAGCAAATACTATATTCTTTTGATTTCTTCTATTTGTACAAATATTTACACAAAAAAACGCCCCTCCAAAATGGAGGGGCGTAAAAAGCATAATAATATTTAAATTATTTAAGACTTATTTATTAGCCGTTAACCTTCTTGCGAAGAACAACTACTGCACATGCTACCATAGCCATAACTGCGATTGCAATGTAGATGTATGCTGCAGCACCTGTTGTGGGAGCATCTGCACCCTGGCCAGCTGTTGTACCAACCTCGTTTGTGGGATCAGGAGTGGGCTCGCCAACTGTAACAGTTGTCTTCTCAACATCAGAAACTGTTGTCTTCTCGATGTCGGAAACAGTTGTCTTCTCAACATCAGAAACTGTTGTCTTCTCAACGTCAGAAACTGTTGTCTTCTCGATTTCGGAAACAGTTGTCTTCTCGATGTCAGAAGCTGTTGTTGTGGGAGCTACATAGTCAAGAGACTCAACTACTGTGATACCATCTGTGATAACAGCCTGGCCACCTGTGAAGTAAGACTCTGTGCCGTCGCCCTTAATTGTCATCTCTTCGATTGTAAGAGCGATTGTGTTCTTAGCTGTATCCTTAACAACGAACTCGAGAGTTACGAGAACTTTCTCTTCCTTGAAGTTGTAGCCAGCTACCTTGGAAGCATTGAACTTAACGAGGCCTTCTGTGCCAGCGTTGAAGATAACACCATCGAGGTTGGGGCATCTTACAGGACCTTCAACTTCCCAGTCAGCAACATCGGGATCGTCAGACTTAATTCTAACGAGCTCGAGCTTTGTGCTGTCGTAGGAAACAACTGCCTGAACGTTCTCGAAGAGACGAGCTGCTGTGAGGTCAACTGTGTAAGTAACAGTTGTGCCAGCGGGTACTTCGTATGTTGTACCTGCAACAACGATACCTGTCTCTGCAGGAGCGGGCTCATCAGCCTTTGTTGTTGTAACTACGGGCTCATCTGCCTTTGTTGTTGTAACTACGGGCTCATCAGCCTTTGTTGTTGTAACTACGGGCTCGTCGTCTGCAACTGTTGTTGTAACTACGGGCTCGTCATCTGCAACTGTTGTTGTAACTACAGGAGTAGGATCAACGTAGTCAAATGTATCAACTGTGATCTTACCTTCCTCTTCACCTACACAGAAGAAGCCCTGGCCATCAGCAAAATCTTTGATATCAACTGTCTGACGGAGTGTTGTGCCGTCGCGATCGTCAATACCGGAGAAGATGATACCCTCTACGTCTGCAGGGATCTCTGCGGAGAAGACTGTCTCACCTGCATCGTTGAGGCCAACCTCTGTCATAGCAACGCCGGGCCACTCGCCACAGTTCTCTTCACCCTTCCACCAGTAAATGTTCTGAGTTGTGAAAGCCCAGTTGTTTGTGAAGTAAACTGTGATTGTCTCGCCGGGAACTACGGGATCGTCAGCCTTAGCTGTTGTTGTAACAACGGGCTCGTCGCCAGCTGTTGTAGCAACAGGCTCGTCGCTGCCGCCCTCACCGTAAGCTACGAACTCAGCAACTGCTACCATTTTGAAGTCGCCCTGTGTCCACTCACCTGTGAGCTTTGCGATCATACCGTCACCAGCAAAGGGAATGTTGCTTGTCTGGTTTGTGTCGTCATTTGCGTGGAAAATGATGCACTCGGGCTCACCGCTGATCTCGATGGACCAAACGCCGTTACCCTCGTCTGTGCATGCAGAGCCGGGCCATTTGCCGAACTCTTCACCAGCTGTACCGCCGTAGCAGTATGCTGTGATGTTGCCCCAATTGAGGCTGTCTTCGAAGTAAACTTTGGAAGCAGCAGATGTAGAAACGATAGCTACTGTTGCCATTGTCATAATCAGAGCAACTGCGATAAACAGGCTGATTATCTTCTTAGTTTTGGACATAATAATTTCCTCCTTTTAATTTTATGCTTTTTTAAGCATTATCATTATAAAACAAGACGTTTAAAAAATCAACCCTTTTATCAATAAAAAAGATACTTAATTTTGCCAAATTAATCTAATTTATTGTTAAAAATTACGATTTGTCACAAACATCTTGCTATTTATTCAAGTTTGTAAATATTTTTTGTCCTTTTTTATCTTTTGTGTAATACACTTTACCGCAAAAAATCATTTTCTCTTTTTCATTAATAATACACATAAGCAGCCCTTTTGGTTTCGTATTTTATTAAATTTTTCATAATTCGTCACAACACATGTGCCGTACATAAAAAACAGGAGAAGCCAACTTACCTCTCCTGTAATACTTAATTTTATTTAGATTTTCTTTGGGCTTTTTTCTGCTTCTTTGCCTGAATTTTCTCTCTGCGAAGTCGCTGTTTGAGATACTGATTCTCATAATCAAGTATCACATTCTCCACAGGAGTCTCCAGTTTCTCGGGATGTGCCAGATAATCCTTGAACTTTCGGAAAGCCTGAGCAAAATACACACCCGTAGCAATTCGTTCGTCCATAACAAGACCTACAGGAATACATCTTTCCAAAAAGATTTCCGAACCTTTGTGCTTGGGTACATCGCGAAGATTACCCATAGTAAGTCCGAGGCTTGTAGTACCGAAACCATATACATGATGATAGATATGATTTGTGCGGATACTTGCAAGATTTGAAATAAGCAAAGATGTATGGAAAGGACTTGCATCAATTATACTTTTGGGAAGAAGTCCATATCTGTCCATAAATTTGAAAAGCCCTGCTCCTACCGTCAGAAGTCCGGGAATACTAAGAAGTTTTTTGATAATATTATCTGTACTGTTATTGTTATCTTTTTTTCTGTTATCCTCAACATATCTGTCGATTTTTTTCTGTACATCAAAGCTTGTGTCATCCACTTCGAAGTATATCTTGGACATAGTTTCCTGATTTATATCGCCTGCTTTGAGCACAACCATTCCCACAGCAACCTCGTTGCGTGAGTAAATCTTTTTATTTACAACAAATCTGTTAAGATGAGGATATTCGCTCATTGTACGCAAATAAGCTGCAATGAACAAACCCATATGGCTTAAAAAAATACCCTCTTTTTTCTTCTGATTAAGATATGTACGTATCGGCTCCAAAGGAATATCCAATGTTATCATATTCATAGCATCGTAGCGTTTGCTCATAAGATGAGCCGCCACTCTGTAAATCGGCATTACATCCTTTGCCTTTTTGCCATCTGCTCTCACAGTTTTCCACCCCTCTGATGCAAATTAAACATTATATAAAATATATAATATTTTGCGACAAAAATCAACCTTTTTTCTTCTAAAAAAGAAAAAACAAGCCCGAAAATGAGCTTGTTTTCGTTTTTAATCGTTGTTTTTATTCCTCTCGATCTGCGAATATATGCACCCGCAGAAATCCTGTCGATAAAGATTATACTCCTTTGAAAGTTCCAGAGAGCGTTTGTAACCTTCTTTTTTCTTGAAATCCGAAAAAAGATAAGGTGTATTATACTGTTTTGCCAACTCTTCTCCTATTCCGTTTATAACTTTTGCATCTTTAAGGGGGCTTAAAGTAAGAGTTGTTGCAAAATAGTCAAAGTCTTTTTCCTTGGAAATTTTTGCAGTATACTCCAGACGAAGCCGATAGCAACGATGACATCTTTCGCCCCTTTCTCTGCAAGCCTCGAGGCCTTTTGCAATGGCGAAAAATTCCTGAGGATTGTACTCCCCCGCTATAAGCGAAACGGGATTTTTAAAATTCATCCCATCAATAAGACGTTTTTGCTCTTCAAGACGAAGGGAATATTCCTCCGGTTTGGAAATATTGGGATTGTAATATAAAACGGTTATCTTAAAATACTCGGACAAATATTCAAGCACATAGCTGGAGCAAGGTGCACAACAACTGTGAAGCAAGAGTGTGGGAACTCTACCCTCTGCTTTGAGCCTTTCTATAAGGATGTCCATTTCTTTTTGAAAGTTTCTGTTTATCATATTTATATATTAATCCATTTCGGTAATAATTCTGAAAAGTTCTTCAGTATTGGAAGCTATATGATTTGCTCCTGTGGAAATAAGTTCGTCTTCTCCCCTGAATCCCCAGAGTACACCTATCATATCTACACCTGCGTTTTTTGCGGTTATAACATCCACATCGCTGTCACCAATGTAAACACATTCTTCTTTTGTATATCCCAACAAATCAAGAATTTTTTCTACACCTTCGCCATCAGGTTTGCGTTTAATGCCCTCTTGCTGACCCCATGCGGCGTCAAATATATGGGAAGGAAAGCATTTCTTGAGAATCGGGCCGACAAAACTGTGATCTTTGTTAGAAAGCACCGCAGTCCGAATTCCTTTTGACATAAGTCTTTTCAGCAACTCTGCAGTACCCTCGTATGCTACTGTTTTATCGTTACAATGTTCTTTGTAAAGAGCATCAAAATCCTTACGGATGACCTTGTAGAGTTCATCGTTGTTTCCCTGCTCTTTCATAGAAGTACGAATAAGATTCTCCATACCATTGCCCACAAAAGAATAATATTCTTTCAGGGAATTTTGAGGTAATCCTGCATTATATAATGCTATATTAACGCAATCTGCTAAATCATATATTGAATTAACAAGAGTACCGTCAAGATCAAACATAACAAGTTTTTTCAAGAGAAAGCCTCCATATATTTCTTATATAGAATATTAAAAACCTTTTTCCTGCTCCAGAAGAATTGCTCTGCAGGGTGCAGCTTCGGAATCGGAAAGTTTTATAGGGAAAGCACAAAGAGTGTATTCACCGTCTTTAACCCCTTTAAGATTGAGTCCCTCCAATATCGCAACGCCTTTACGAGCAAGTTCAAGATGTACACGCATTTCGTCAAAGCTTGTAGAAAGGCAAATTCCGTCTGTACCCACAAGGACAATACCGCTGTCAGCAATAACTACTGCCGCACTCTGAGAAATATATGCTTCGCCGTCGCCGTGGAGAATAAGTCTCTTTTTGCAATAAGGCAGAAGTTTTTCCATATCCTCGCCTGTAAGGATACCTTTGATCGTAACCACCGTACACTTTCCATAAAAGGTAGAAAGACGCATATCACCTATCTTCTGACCATCTTCGTCAAAATGGAAGGGTGCATCTATATGAGTTGCGTTATGGCTGCACATAGAAAACCGAGACAAATTATATTCATCCCCTGATTCTAAGCTTTTTATGTATTCATGAGCGGGTGCAGGGTCGCCCTCGTACACCTTTGCTGTAAGAATTTCTGTGGAAATATCGTATAGTAGCATACTATCTCTTCCTCCCCTTTTTTTATTATTATATCACGAATACAATTTAATGCAATATCTCACAAAAGCAAAGAAAGAGGCTGACCATATGCGGTCAGCCTCTGTTATTAATCGGTATTAAAAAGAATTCCTTACTTCCGACTTATGCAGGATAAGTTACGGAAAGCTGAGAATCATTGAGACCGAATGCAAATACATAAGTACCTGCCGCCTTTGTTGTAAGCTTTGTGTTATCGCCTACGCTGGAGCTGAATACAAGACCTGTTGCGGAATTTGTAATGTTAAGAGTTGTCTTACAGCTGGTCCACTTGCCCTCACGAACAATCTTGAATTCGTAAGTTGTGTTTGCTTCGAGAGTAATTTCAACATAAGCTGTTGTCTCGCCCTCTGCTGTGATTGTGAACTCATTTGCAGTTGTGCTCCAACTATTGAAGGAACCTACAAGGTATCTGTCTGTAGAGAGCTTGCTTACCTCAGGAACTTCACTAAGGGATGCATACCACTTGCCGGACTTGATATCAAAGTACTTGCCTGCCTCAAATGTGAGGTCACCGGTCTGAGAACCGTTGTTATTATTATTGAAGATAATGTTCTGGGGAGCTGTTTCAAATGTCATAGAGTAAACATCGAAGCCGTTAACAGTATCAGCTGTCTTTGTCATAACTGTACCGGGCCAGGATGTCTCAACACCACCCCAATAGTAAGCTGCTACTGTATCCCATTTTGCAGAGTTAATTGCATAAACTGTAATAGCTTCGGGCTCAATCACCTCTGCCTCAGTTGTTGTAGGCTCTACAACCTCAGCTTCTGTTGTGGTTGTGGGCACTACTACTTCTGCTTCTGTTGTGGTTGTGGGTACTACTACTTCTGCTTCTGTTGTTGTAGCAGGAGCTTCTGTTGTAGCTGCTACTGTTGTTGTAACTGCTGCTGTTGTTGTAACAACGGGAGTTGCAGGTACATACTCGTATGTACCGTAAGGCCAGTACTTAGCACCCTTGTCCTCAAGGTAGAAACCTGTGTTATTCTCAAATTCTGCGTTTGTGATGTTATCTGTGCGGTTGTTTGTTGCAGTACCATCAGAGAACTTGATGTAGTCGATGTCTGCGGGAACTACTGCGCTGTAGATATCCTGACCATAGCCGTTTACCTCTACAAAGGTCATCTTTGTGCCGGGATATGCGCCAAGAGGTTCACCTGTGGAAGTCTGACCTGCTACGCCATAGAAGCCGTAGATATATGCGCCTTCCCAACCCTTGTTGTTAGTGAAGTAGATTGTGTATGTTGTGGGAACAACAACCTCTGCTTCTGTTGTTGTAGTGGGAACTACTACTTCTGCCTCAGTTGTTGTAGGCTCTACTACTTCTGCCTCAGTTGTAGTTGTAGGTTCAACTACCTCTGCCTCAGTTGTAGTTGTAGGCTCTACTACTTCTGCCTCTGTTGTAGTTGTGGGCTCCACTACCTCAGCTTCTGTTGTGGTTGTGGGCACTACTACTTCTGCTTCTGTTGTTGTGGTGGGTACAATTACTTCAGCCTGAGTTGTAGTTGTTGCAGGAGCTTCTGTTGTAGCTGCTACTGTTGTTGTAACTGCTGCTGTTGTTGTAACAACGGGAGTTGCAGGTACATACTCGTATGTACCGTAAGGCCAGTACTTAGCACCCTTGTCCTCAAGGTAGAA
>JAZRMA010000030.1:0-75273 GCA_045647135.1 Ruminococcus sp.
AAAATTGTTGCTGAGGTTGTTGCTACCGAGTCCGATGCAATCGTGTGTAAGTTTTTAAACGGCGGTGTGCTCTCAAACAGAAAGAGCATCAATATCCCTTCATATAACATAAATATGCCATACATCAGCCCTGCTGACAGAGCAGATATCGAGTTCGGTCTGAAACAGGGTGTTACAGTCGTAGCGGCTTCTTTTGTTCGTTCAGCTGACGACGTTCTCAAAATGCGTGACTTCATCGACAGTTGCGGTTACGAGGATGTCGAAATCGTAGCAAAAATCGAGAACCAGAGCGGTGTGAATGATATCGACCGCATTATCGCTGTTGCAGACGGCATTATGATTGCTCGTGGTGATATGGGTGTTGAGATTCCCTTTATCCGTTTGCCTGAGCTTCAGAAGTCCATTATTAAAAAATGTGTAATGGCAGGTAAGTATGTTATCACAGCTACTCAGATGCTTGAGAGTATGACTACATCTCCCAGACCTACCCGAGCAGAAATAAACGACGTTGCAAATGCAGTTTATGATGGTACATCTGCTGTTATGCTTTCAGGCGAATCTGCTGCAGGTAAGTTCCCTGTTGAGAGTGTAAGAACCCTTTGCGATATTTGTACCGAAGCAGAAAAGCACAAGGAACTTCACGTTATCCGCGATGCTCTTTGTCATTGTGCAGATGAGTCCAGCTTCCGTGAAAACATCTGTTACAGCGCAAAAAGCATAGCAGACAGCCTCGGTGCAAAAGCAATTATTGTAGAGAGTAAGACAGGCTCAGTTGCTCGTGCTATGGCAAAATATCGCCCCGATTGTGATGTTATTGCAGTTGTTACCTCTCCTCAGGTTTGCAGTAAACTTGGTCTTAACTGGGGTGTTACTGCGGTGCTTGGCGAGGAACTTACAGAAAGCGACAAAATCACAAAGCAGGCAATGACAAAAGCTTTGGAGACAGGAATTGTTAAGAAGGGTGATCTTGTGATTGTGATTTCTTCTAATAAGACAGTTCCAACATCAGGTACAGATACACTTAATATCCGTATTGTATAATTATATAGTAAAAACCCGCTTTTCTAAACGGAAAAGCGGGTTTTCTTTATGCTTTATCTGAAATGCTTTTTGCGGATGTTTTTAAGAAAACAGATAAAAATACACAGAACAAAACATATTAAGATAAAAAGCCCCATATAGAGTATGTAATTATCCTGATATGTAGCGTTTACATAATAGGTAGGCGGCAAGATGAATTGCAAAGCAAGATGAGTATTAAAGAATACAGGACAAACCGCCATAGCAATTATTGATACAAGAGGCACCATAACAGCAAAGAGTTTTATATTTGAAATGATGAGTTTAAGCAGCATACAGAATACAGTACAGCTGATGCAGTAAAGAATGGTGACAATAAGCTCTCTTAAGAACGATACATTAAGTTCTGAGACCATAAGAGATATAACTGCAACAATACTTATGTTGAATACTGCAATAAATATAGAAGCAAATCCTATGGGGAGTCTGCTTCTGTCCGGAGCCCAGGAAAATGTGCCGTTTTGCTCATCTTTCATAAGATAGAGAGCAGCAGCCAGACCGCATATCATAATGAGGGTGCCCAGCAGTCCTCGGATTGGTGTGGTCAGATAGTTTACAGCACCGGTTTCTCCAGAATCATCTGTACCTGCAGGATTAGAGAACACAAAGAGTTCTTCGTCGATGCTTACATTCTCAAAGTATTCCATAAGGGCTTCATCACTTAAGTTATCAAGACCTTTATATTCTGTTCTTGCAAAGTCAAGATAGTAAGCTTTTGCGGTGTATTCGAATACCGCAGAGGAGAGTTTTTCTCTTGAAAGCATAGAGAAAACCGTCTTTTCCCTTGATAAAACGGTAATGAATTTATCGGCTCCGTATTTAACATAGGATTCTATTCTATCGCCTGTATCCGATGGGAATATCCAGGCCTCGTCAGCTTTGCCTGTGCTTACAGCTTCATAAGCTTCTTCGGCACTTGAGGTTTTTGAAAATCGGATAACAGAAGGACTCGAGGTTAGATTTTCGATAATATCATCGGAAACAGCGTCATTCTCGTTTGTCTGTACAAGAATAATGTGCATAAAGCCTTTTTCGTTTTGTGCAACAGAGGTAAATAGGCCTACACACAAGGGAATAAGTGCAAGTATGATTACAAAAGAAGCTTTTTTAAAAAGTCTTTTGTTAAGCATAAAAAACCATTTTGTTATTCTGCTCATACTGCACCTCCTTTTTGCTTATTCGATGTTTTTCGTTTTCGTACAAAAAGGGAAGCACCAAAAAACAGTGAGGAATAAATAAGAATACCTGCTAAAGACAAAAGATTGTAGTCTTCTGTAAAATTGCCTGAAAGCCAGTTTACCGAAAGACCTGTAGGCAGGAATGCGGATATTTTTTGCAGTGCTATGGGGAAGGTGTAAATAGGATACATACAGCCTGCAACATAACACATACAAAGGCAGGTAAAGAAATGTATAAGCATACCGCTTACGATATTATCTGCAAGCTCAAAAGCAAAAATATTGAAGGCGGAAATCATTATGATTACGGGCAATAGTCTCAGAAGAAAACTGAAGAGACTGCCGCTGTTTACTATTGAAGCCAAAGCTCCGAAGGTGCTGCCCAGAGTGCCGAGAAGCACAAATATGCAAACTACCAGACTGAGCATTGCTAAAAGATGAGATATGTATTCACACAAAAGCTGTCTTGTGCAGGAATGGCCCCTTGAAAGCAAGAGTCTGCTGAGGGAATAATCCTTCTTAACATAAACAATAGCGTAAGGAAGGCCCATCATAAATATGAGCAGTACCGTAATACCGCAGACAAAATAGTCCATCATATCAAGACCATTTGCAAAGCCGATTTCCGTTTCTTTATATACATTTGCACGGTTTAATATCATGTTTATATAGTGGCTGCTTATTTTTTCCATAGCCTCATAGGATTCTTTGGATAGCCCGTTTTCGTCCATTGCGTCATTTATTCCATAAGTACCCTTTTCCGAGTATATCATCATATCGGTGATTATCATCGTGATCTCGTTTTTAAAGAGGGTAGTAACATCGCTCGCACCTGAAGCGGTTACAAATTCAATAAGCTCAAAATCGCCCGAAAACGCTTTTTCGATGAAATCCTCGGGAAATACTATGTAGGCAGAAATATCGCCTGATGACATAGCTTTTTTTGCTTCTTCTTCGGTCATTTCTTCAAATACAATAGAAAATCTGGTGCTATCAAGACTTTTGACCGCGGTCATGCCTATCTGCATATACTCGTTTTCGGTGTCACCCGTAACACCGATGTAAAGAGGAGTTTTCTCTTCGGTGTCTGTAAGGTAGCTGACCATTCCCGAAATGAAAACAGAGAGCCCCAAAAGCAGACAAAGAGTGACAGCAATTACCAAAGGCATAAACTTGAGCATTCTTTTAAGTTGTAAAAATAAAAATTTTTTCATATCAAAGATTCTCTACCAGTTTTTTTATATCACCGCTGTACTCGAAAGGAGTAAGTTTTCCGTTTTTGATTATATACCATTCGTCACAAAGGTTAAGCTCAAGTACATCGTGGGTTGCAAGTAAAACAATACCGCCGTTCTCTTTGTGCCTGAGTATATAGTCGGATATATTCTGCTTGCAAGCAAGGTCAAGTGCTGCCATGGGCTCATCAAGCAAGAGCACGGGCGGGTTGTTATAAATGGCACAGCCGATGGAAAGACGCTTCTTCATACCGCCTGACATTTTGGAAACAGGTACCTTTAAGAATTCGTTTATACCCAGCATCTTGAGTACTCCGTTTTCGAGTTCCTTTTCCATATCTGCTTTTTTGTACCACAAAAGCAGATTGTCTTTTGCACTCAGTTCCTCAATAAGAGGAGTGCCCTGAGGAACATATCCGATAAGGGTTGCTCTTTGCTTTGTGTACTTAAAAAGATTGTTGCCGTCAAAATTAAATTCTCCGCTGTCTGCACTCTGTATACCTGCAAGAATAGAGAGGAGGGTGGATTTACCTGTGCCGTTTGCACCTAAAACACCTATGCATTTTCCGCTTTCGACGGTAAGGTTTATATCTTTTAAAACCTCTTTTGCCTTGTATCTTTTCTTTATATTACGGATTTCTATTTTCATTGTTTTCATCCTTAAAAATCTTGGCACTGACAAAAGCCAGTGCCAAGAGATTGTTAGTTTTAATAATAAGAGTATGGGTTTGCAACAACTGCGTTGGATTCAACTTTCTGAGCACCACCTGTTACGGCAGTGATAAGGAAGCCAAGAGGAGAATTTTCGATTCTCTTCATAAATGCTTCTTCGTCAATTGTCTCAGCCCACTGTTCTGCATTTCTGTAAGACATTGTGTTCTGAGGAACAGAGATATCAGTTTTTGCTACACTCTGTGCAGTAATTGCAACACCAAGCATTGCTTTGTCGCCTGCAACAAGGTTAAGCTCAATACCGCCCGAATCCTCTGTGGTGGAGAATTTAAGCTCAACACCGGGTTTTGCACCGTTTGTAAGCATAGAAACGACAGAACTGTCCATATCAAGCATATCCTCTACCATATCTTCGTCCAGGTAATAAATGATAGAGCCGTTGATGCCGTTTGCGTCAATGCTGAAATCCTTCAGATTAAGTGTGATTTCTTCGTAACCTTCGGTATATGTAAGAGTACCTGTTTTCTTGCCGTTTGTAATTGTACCCTTACCTTTGATTTCAAGAGAATCCTCAACAAACTCGTAGATGGAAGCATAGTTGCTGCCATTGGTTGCGGTTGCGTGATAGAAAATCTTTTCACCCTCAACAAAAAGCTTACGACCAACAATCATATTGTTGGAGTCAACATAACGGGTAAGAGTCATAATAACCTCATCAGAGCCGGGAGCAGACTTGAGGTTGGGAAGAATCATATCAATAGCTGCTGTAAACTGGCTCATTGAGAAGCCGTCCAGCTCACCTGCCATACCTATATCAGAGAGGAAGGAGATAACTCTTTCTATAACAGTCTTAACGGTAGAATCGTTTTTAAGTGTTTCAAGAACTGCTACTGCAATATCCTGAGTATCCTTCTGAGTAATATCCATTGTGCACTCGGTTACCTGCTGACTAATTCCGTCAACGGTAATGGTTGTGGGCACTTCGCTGTCGTTTGCAAGGTAGGGAATAATAACGCCTGTGTAGGTGTTTACAATAGTATTGATTTCTGACTCTGTGGGAAGGAAGGATGCGTCAAAATTACCCATAAACATAGATCCGTATGTATCAAGCAAATTGGATACCATACCTAATCTATCCATATCAATATTCATCTCGTCCAGTAAGTCGTCAAGGCTTACTGTGAGGTAAGTCTGGCTCAAAGAGGGAGAGCCTATGTAAAGTGTAGTGGTTGAAGAATCAAGAACTGCGTTTAAATCAATAAGATTCTGACCACCGGAAGCAAGAGCAGCCTCAACTAAGAAGAGGTTGCCTTTGGAGTGAACATTAAGGTTAACGGTGGTTTCGTTGATTGCACTGAAATCAATATCCATACCGCCTTCACTGGCAGCTAAAGAGTTGAGAAGCTCTACAGTTTCGTCAGAAAGATTTACTTTGAACTGCATATTGGTGCCTGTTTTGGCTTTTTCGGCCATAGTATTGTAACCGCTCAGTACAGCATTGACTTTGTTATCGAGTGATGTGTTCTGAGACAATACATTTACCATATTGCCGATAGAAGCTTCAACACTGCCGGTGTCGTTTTTGTTTTTGTTCTTTGAGATAAGCACAACTGTAAGAACAATAGCTGCAACAAGAACAACAGCAATGGAAGCTATGATAATGGGCTTGAAATTTTTCTTTTTAAGAGGAGTAGAGGGTGTACCGAAATCTGCCTGTGCGAATTGAGGGGGCTGTGCAGCAACAGGAGCAGGTGTAACAGGAGTAACGGAAGCAGGAGCAACCTCACTCTGAACAGGAGCAGGAGCGCTTTCTGCAGGAGCAGAAGCAGTTACCGGAGAACCGCAGTAACCGCAAAAGGTTGCGGTATCGATAATTTCTTTTCCGCAGTTTTTACAGAACATAAAAATCACCTCGGCAAAATGCCGTCCTTTCTGTGTTTTATTAATTAAAGTGTAGCACAATTGCTACCAAAAAGCAATAATATTTATATTACGAAATTTTAATTTTATGAACCGAACTGTTATCTTTTGGCAATTACAATGGGCTGATAAAAGTTGGTATATTTCGGGAATAACCAATCAACCTTACTGTATCCGTATTTATAGAGGAGATTTGTGATTTCCTCTCTTTTAACTGCTCTGTACTCGCATTTATACTTGCTGATTTCAAGGGTTTCTTCATCTTTGATGATATACTGAGTGAATTTGTAACGGTCACCTTTCCAATCCCATGTCTGAAAAGATATTTGTCTGTTTCCCTCTCTTCCGTAAATGTAAGGAGGTGAATAGGGAGGTTTTGTTTTAAGGATTTCATCGTAATCCCTTATACTTGCAACAAATACGCCGTCATCGTTAAGTCTGTCTGTTATACTGGCTATCGCCGTTTCCATATCTTCTTCTGTAAGCATATGGGGCAGAGCGTTATCCATAGCCATTATAACATCAAATTTTTGTTCGAAAGTATCGGAAAGTCTTCTGAAATCTGCTTTTTGGAAGGTTACAGGGCATTTAAGAGCTTTTGCTCTTTCTCTTGCTTCTTTTAGTGAAACCTCGCTTATATCCGAACCGATAACATCGAATGTGAGTCGGGAAAGACCGAATGCCTGAGTACCGATTCCGCAAGCACAGTCAAGTACGGTTTTCGGGGGCTCAACTCCGTATTTTCTGAGAAGGCCCAAAAGCATTACACCCTGATAAAAAGTTTCTCTACGCCAGTTATCAAACAAGTTTTCGTACTGCGGGGCAAGATTATCGTAAAATTCCTGTACAATATCCATTATGTATCACCCTTTCTTTTGTTTATCAATTTAATAATCCTAGGGCGGTTGTATCTTTGCATAATAACAAACATCATATCAAAGCAAGCAGATAAAAGGGAGGTAATAATAAATACGGGCAGTGCTCCGAAAGGAATGTATGCGAGTATTGGAAGAAAGCTGAGCACAACAATTACCTCGTGCACAAGTTCTGCCTGACACATTGCCTGAGCGATTTCTTCCCAGGAATGAGATTTGTTGTCAAAAAGATTCGGATCGTACGAGGGCATATTGTTTTTCCATCTTTTAACCTTTAGCATTTTGTAAAATTTTTGCTCTTTTTCGCCTACTATGAACCATCTTCTGCGATAATTTACTTGATTTTTGAGTATAAGATTGATCACAAACCCAACTAATAGCCTCATGAGCAGATGATATGCCGTTGTACCAAAGATAATTGCGGTTGTAAGCAGAAAGTCAAGGGCGGTAAAATAATACAAAATACCGCAGATAAGGGTGAGTGCAACCGAGATTACAGTGAGTGCTTTGATTTTCTTTGCCATTGTGTCACCTGTTAATTTTGCTTTTCGGTTATAATCTCGGTGCAAAAATACTGCTCCTGAAAATTAACCTTTTCCATAATTTCTTCTTTTGTAAATGTGGTGTTTTCGTCGGCAACAACCCACTTGTCCTCTGCATCGTCAAGCCTGTGGATAATTGCTATTACTCTTCCCGTAAATTCTTTAAGAGGTGTGTCTATACCAAGAATGTAAGCATCCTGCTCCTCACCATCGGGTGCAATTATTCCCTCAATATATCCGTAGTTTACAGGGTAATAAATATCCTTGTGCTTTGGGTGATAGCTTCCAAGGGGTCTGTCAACGGTTACCTTAACCGTAGTTCCGAGCATAACCACACTTCCTTAATCTTCCTCGATGTTTTCTTATCTTTTATATTATAGCATATTTTACTTATTGGTCAAAATAAAAATTAATGTGTAAAAAAATAAAGTCTGACTTGCCAAAGACAATTCAGACTTTCTGAAGACTAACCCTAATTTTAATACAAATGCACCCCCTTTTGATGCAAGGGGGTGCAAAGGTACTTTAGGGGGTGCATTTTTAAGTCAGGGGGGTGCAAATCGAGTTTAGGGGGTGCAGTTTCTATAAGAAAATGATTTATGAATGGGCATTGACAAACTCATTTATAGTCGCATAAAGCTGTTCTATTGATGCAATACTGGATAGTGGGATTTCTTTCTTGATTGGGCTATCAGTTTCTTCATCAATAATAATTGAGATGAAATTTTCATCTATCTCGATCAAAAACTCATGCTTATTTTTTTTCAAGCCGATATCAATGCTATTGTTGTGATACTCAACGAAGTCCAGCTTTTCATAAGTGAGGTTGAACTCAAATCCATCATATCTGTATGCGTCATATATTTCAGCAAAGAGTCCTGCTCGTACTATGGAACCCCTTTCTTCGCAAAGCTGTTGCAAATACATTGTGCGCTTTTTGGCCATTTTCGGTGCAACAAAAAAGATAGATACCGTACACAAAGCCATCAGCAATCCAAATAACGCCTTTAGTTCATCAGATTTTGCAAAGACAAAGAAAAAACCAAAAACGAATGTAAATCCTAATATTGCGAATAGGGTGATTTTGCTAAATAAATCAAAACGATTATATTGGCGCTCAAGGGTTGTCATATTTTGTTTTTTCACTTTTGGACACCACCTTTATTTCATCATACCATAAAAAGAAAATAACCGCAACCTTGTATCAAGATTACGGTTATTCTTTGGTGGACTTGAGGAGATTCGAACTCCCGACCCTCGCAATGCGAATGCGATACGCTCCCAGCTGCGCTACAAGCCCTGAGATGTTATAGATTATTCTTCGTCTTTTTTCTCGAATCTCTCGGCGGGAATGTTGCAGATGGGACAATTCTCGGGAGGAATGTCGCCTTCGTGCTGAAAACCGCAGATAGGGCAAACCCATGTAGCCATAGCTTGAGCTCCTTTCTATAAATTTAAATATGGGTACAGCCGCCGCATACACCATAGTATGTAAGTACGGTGCTGTGAGTTTCGAATCCGTCCATAGTGCAGACCTCGTTTTTAATAGGTGCGTGGGTAGCGGGTACATCGTAGACACAACCGCAGTTTTTACACACAAAGTGAGCGTGAGGAGAGGTGTCTCCGTCAATCCGTTCTTCTCCGTCAACGGTTGCAACAGTCATAATATGACCCTGTTCTTTGAAAAGATTTATATTTCTGTAAACAGTACCTAAACTTAGATCGGGAATCTGTTCCTTTAAGCTTTCATACACCCATCTTGCACTCGGGTGGGAATCGGTGGATTTGATTGTATCAAGTATCATCTGTCGCTTTTTGCTGAAATTCTGACCACCCATAGTATCACTCCTTAAAACAGTAATGATTATTATTTTCTTCATTTTAACATATATTTATCTTTTTGTAAACGGGTATAAATAAAAAATATTCTCGTATAAATTAGTAAAAACTATACAAGGAGAAATTTTATGCCGACAGTTTATTTAAGCCCTTCTTTGCAGGAGTACAACCCTTTTTATGGTGGAGGTAACGAGGAGTACTATATGAACCTCATAGCCGATGCTATGGAGCCGTATCTCAGAGCCTCGGGTATCGACTTCGTAAGGAATAACCCTTCTGATACTCTGAGTAAGGCTATTGCGGATTCTAACAGAGGCAACTACGATTTGCACCTTGCAATTCATTCCAATGCTTCTTCTGCCGACAGAGCAGGGAGTGCTACGGGTGTACAGGTGTATTATTATCCCACAAGCAGAAACGGAGAACGCTTTGCAAATATTATAAGGGATAATTACAAAGGGCTTTATTATAATCCTCAAAAGGTTTCCTCTATTCCCACCACAAATCTTGCAGAAGTAAGACGAACAAAAGCTCCTGCGGCTTTGGTAGAGGTTGCTTTCCACGATAATCCCGGTGATGCCCAATGGATAAGAGAGAATATTGACCCCATTGCAAAAAATCTTTCTCAGAGTATTGCGGATTATTTGGGCGTACCATTTGTATCACCTTGATTTATGAAGGATTTGATGTATAATATAAAATAGAAAAATATTGGGATGTGATATTTATGAAAGAACTAAATATGCAAATTATAGAAAAAACCATGCAGAAATTAGAGGGCAATAATATGAAGCCCTATTTCTGCAATACATCTGCAGAGGTTTTAGACCTTGTTAAGTCGTTGCTCGAAGAAGGCTCAACTGTTGCTACAGGCGGCTCTGTGACTTTGAGAGAAACAGGTGTAGAGGAGCTTTTGCGCTCGGGTAAATATAATTTTATTGACAGAGCAAAAGCAACTAATATTGAAGAAACTGAAGAGGTTTTCCTTTCTTCTTTCAGAGCGGATACATACCTTATGAGCACAAATGCTTTGACAGAAGATGGAGTGCTTTATAACGTAGACGGTAATTCCAACCGCGTTGCTGCATTGCTTTACGGCCCCAAGAGTGTCATCATTGTTTGCGGCTATAATAAAATTGTAAAGGATATGGACGAGGCTGTTTACAGAATGAAGACCGTTGCCGCTCCTCTTAATACAAAAAGACTTGCAACAGGCTCTTACTGTGAATCAGCAGGCAAATGTATGTCCCTTTCAAAAGATTCACCCGAACTTTGTGACGGATGTAAGGGTGCAGGCAGAATCTGCTGTAACTTTGTAGTATCTGCACAGCAGAGAAAAAAGGATAGAATCAAAGTTATTATTGTAGGCGAAGAACTGGGGTTCTGATTTTAAAAGTTTATGTAACCGAAAGGCTGTATCCTCCGGCTTTTGCCGGAGGATAGTAATAAAATAGAAGAACGAATAATCGGATTACTTATTCTGGTTGTTGTACTGGTTTTTGTTCTGATTGTTGTTCTGGCTATTATGCTGGTTCTTGTTCTGATTGTTGTTCTGATTGTTGTTCTGGTTGTTATTCTGATTCTTGTTCTGATTGTTGTTCTGGTTGTTATTCTGATTTTTGTTCTGGTTGTTCTGATTCATTTAGGACACCTCCCTTGTGATTTTATTATTTGCAAAACGGGGTGAGTTATACAATGAATGATTTTTTTGAGAGAGTAAGTAGTTTACTTACAAGTAAAGATTTTGAAATTTTTAAAAATGAATATAGCAAATCTGCCTATAGGGGAGTAAGAGTAAATACTCTCAAATGCGATGCGGACAAGTTTCTTTTGCTCACAGAAGGTATATCTCGTGAGGATACTACTCCTTTTTGCAAAGAGGGCTTTTATATATCCGAGGATTGTGACCTTGGCGGTAACCATCCTCTGCATCACGCAGGTGCTATATACTTTCAGGAGCCTTCCGCCATGTCGGCGGTATCTCTTTTGGGAGTAGAAAAAGGGGATGTAGTTTTGGATTTGTGTGCCGCACCCGGTGGAAAATCCACTCAGATTGCATCAGCACTCGGCGGTGAAGGGCTGCTTTGGAGCAACGAGATTGTAAAGAACCGTGCAAATATACTCCTTAGCAATATTGAGCGTTGCGGTGTAGCGAATGCTGTTGTATCAAGCACAGACCCCGACACTCTCTGCAGTGCTTTGGAGGGAGTTTTTGACAAGATTCTGGTTGATGCTCCTTGCAGTGGCGAGGGAATGTTTCGTCGCGATAGTGCTGTATATGATGAATGGACACCTGAGCATTCTGATGCCTGCAGTGTTCGACAACTTAAAATCTTAGAAAGTGCCAAGAAAGCTCTGCGTCAGGGCGGTGTTCTTGTGTATTCTACTTGTACGTTCTCAAAGGCAGAAAACGAAGATGTTATTGCAAAATTTTTAGAGGCGAATCCCGACTTCGAACTTCTTGAAAGCGGAGAAAAATTCGGCAGACCTTCCCTTGACGGTAAGTCTGTGAGGATTTATCCTATGGATGGCGGAGAGGGCCATTTTGGTGCAAAACTCAGAAAGAAATATAGCGGGTGGGGAGGTAGTCGCACAGACTCAGAACTTGTACCTACTGATGATAGAAAAATTCCTTCAGTTGTAAAGGATTTTTTCGAAGATACATTTATAAATACAGATTTTGCAAATCGTTTTTATTTGCATTCGGATAACGTTTTTATCCTGCCCGAGCTTTGTCCCGAAATTAAGGGTACAGGTGTTATCCGTGCAGGTGTGTTTGCAGGTACTGTTAAGAAAAGTTATTTTGAGCCTCATCACGCTTTGTTTATGTCTTCAAAGAAGGAGAACATCAAGCGTGTGTTGGATTTGAAGATAGACGACCCGAGAGTAAAAAAATTCCTCCACGGAGAAGAAATTTCCGTAGAAGAAAATATAAAGGGCTACACCGCTGTGTGTGTTGAGGGTATAGTGACAGGTTTCGGCAAAGTGTCGGGCGGTATGCTCAAAAATAAATATCCCAAGGGACTTCGTACATTATAAGGAACAGCTTTGCTGTGTAAGGAGTAAAAATGGACAGGCTATGTGACATTGGTGAAATCAAAAGAATAATGGAAAGCTCGGGCTTCAGTTTTTCAAAAGCACTGGGTCAGAACTTTATTGTAAACCCCTCTGTGTGTCCCAGAATGGCAGAAAACTGCGGTGCCGACAAGGAATGCGGAGTGCTGGAGGTAGGCCCCGGTATCGGAGTGCTTACAAATGAGCTTTGCAAGGTTGCAAAGAAGGTTGTAGCGGTGGAGCTTGACAAAAGACTCCCCGATATTCTTGCAAAAACCCTTGCAGACCACGACAATGTAAAGATTATAAGCGGAGATATTATGGAGCTTGACCTGCATAAACTGATTGCAGAAGAGTTCGAGGGTATGGATGTGGTGGTATGCGCCAACCTGCCTTACTACATAACATCTCCTGTAATAATGAAACTTCTGGAGGAGAGACTTCCCATCAAAGCCCTTACGGTTATGGTGCAGAAGGAAGCGGCTGACCGCCTCTGTGCACAGATGGGAACTCGTGCTGCAGGAGCAGTAACTGCGGCTGTAAGATATTACAGCGAGCCGAAGCTTCTCTTCAAAGTTTCTGCAGGTTCGTTTATGCCTGCTCCAAAGGTTGACTCTGCGGTTATAAAGCTTGATATAAACGCTCGTCCTACTTTGGATGTTAAGGATGAAAAACTTTATTTCAGAGTAGTTCGCGGTGCATTCTCTCAGCGCAGAAAGACTATTTCCAATTCTATCTCCTCTGTGCTTTCAGTTGATAAGCCGACTCTTATGTCTGCTTTGGAAAAAGCAGGAGTAAGCTCAATGGCAAGAGCGGAACAACTTACTCTTGAAGACTTTGCAAGTATTGCAAATGCTCTTAAGGAGGTTATCTGATGCAGGTAGAAATGATAAGCTGGATAACCTTTGTGATGGGAATTTTCCTTATGATTGTGGGCATCGTTATCTGGGCAGGCAAAAAGATTGAGCTTGTACACGGCGAAGAGGCTTCAAAGGTTTACGATTTCGACAGAGCAGCTTATGCAAAACTCCTCGGAATCGGGATAATTCTTATTTCTTTTGCAGTTATCTCTTACGGAGTGCTTTCCTGCTTTCCGATGATACAGCGGTTTGTCCACTGGATTGCGGTGGGTACCTTTGGTGGTGCAGGAATACTTATTCTGCTCATCGCCCACAAAAAATATTTCCACGGGGATATATAATAGAATAATAAACAAAACGGAGCTGTGATTTTTTCTTAATCACAGCTCCATTTTTGTATAGAGTATTATATTTTTTTAATTACATTTTATCAGGGCAGGAAACGTTGAACATTGTAAGAACGTTCTTGATTACAGCCTTAACGCAACCGCAAAGAGTAAGTCTTGCCTGAGTAAGAGAATCCTCTCCGCACTTAACGCGGTGAGCATTGTAGAACTTGTGGAAGAGAGTTGCAAGAGTTGTAACATATCTTGTAATTCTTGTGGGGTCATAGTTCTGTGCAGAAGCTACAATCTCGTCTGTGTATGCTGCAAGATGGTGGATAAGCTCAAGCTCCTCTGACTCTTTAAGAAGGGTGAGTTCTTCCTTTGTACAAGGTCTCTTTGTGATGCCGTCTGCCTCAAGGTTACGGAAAATACTGCAGATTCGGGCATGTGCATACTGAACATAGTAAACAGGGTTCTGGTTGTCCTGTGTAACAGCAAGGTCCAAATCGAAGTCCATCTGAGTGTTAGCCTCACGGGTGTTGAACATAAAACGTGTGCTGTCAACGGGAACTTCGTCAAGAAGGTCGGAAAGCTGAATTGCTTTACCTGTACGCTTGCTCATCTTAACAATTTCGCCGCCCTGCATAAGCTTAACAAGCTGCATCAGAACGATATCCAGCTTGTCACCATTGTAGCCGATAGCGTCCATAGCACCCTTCATTCTCATAACATGGCCGTGGTGGTCAGCACCCCAGATGTTGATGCAGGTGTCAAAGCCGCGGTCGAATTTATCCTTATGATATGCGATATCAGCGGCAAAGTAAGTGGGATTGCCGTTTGCACGGATAAGAACATCGTCCTTGAGCTCGAGCTTGTCGATCTCATCCTGAGTTTTGCCCTGCTCTGTATATTTTTTTGTAAGGATTTCTGTGTTCTTGTACCACAGAGCACCTTCTTTTTCGTATGTAAGACCCTTTTCACGAAGGAGCTCTACAATCTCCTGAACCTTGCCTGAGTTGTGAAGTTCGCTCTCGTAGAACCACTTGTCGTACTCGATGCGATATTTCTTCATATCTGCCTGCATTTTTGCAAGGTTTTTAGGTAATGCAAAGTCTACAAGTGCAGATTTACGCTCAGTGCTGTCAGCATTTACAAAGCTATTGCCGTGAATTTCTGCAAATGCTTTTGCGTGGTCTGTAATGTCACCGCCCTGATAACCGTCCTCGGGGAAGACAGTCTCGGGAATATAAAGCTGAAGGTATCTTGCCTCAAGAGAGTTTGCGAATTTTTCGATCTGATTGCCTGCATCGTTTACATAGAACTCTCTGTAAACATCGTAGCCTGCCTTCTGAAGCACTGCAGCAAGGCAGTCGCCGAGAGCACCGCCACGGGCATTACCCATATGCATAGGACCTGTGGGGTTTGCGGAAACGAACTCTACCATATATTTCTTGTTCTGACCAAAGTCGGAGTTGCCGTAGTTTTCGCCTTTTTCTTCAATTTCTGAGAGCACCTCTGCAAAGTACTCTTTCTTAAAGAAGAAATTTAAAAAGCCTGCACCTGCTGCTTCGCATCTCTCGAAGAGTGTACCCTCAAGATTTATGGAGTCAACAATTGCCTGAGCAATTTTCATGGGAGGCATACGGAAAACTCTTGCACCTGCCATAGCGGCATTTGTTGCAAGGTCACCGTTAGCTCTGTTTGCGGGAGCTTCGATGATGAAAGCAGGAATCTCTGCTTCGGGCAGAAGACCGGCATTCATAGCCTTTGTGAAAGCATTTTTAATTGCTTCGTGTAAGCTTAATACTGCGTTAGCGGAAGTTTTAGACATTTTAGTTTCCCTCTTTTTCTGTAACTTTTATAAAAATCTCATTTTTGCTGACCAAACCTGCGTTGAAATCAAGTGTGTATGCGGCCTGCAGGGTACCGCCTTTTTCGGTCAGGTTGTTTTCGATAATATTAGTGAAAACACCCACCATTAAATCACCAAACATAGTGTTGTAGTGGCATTGATGGCGTCTGCCTTTTTCAAGAGTGAGCCTTGAGTTTGCGGCACCGCCTCTTATAACGGTTACTATGTTGTCGCCCTCTACAGTGACTGTGTTGTCAAAGCATATCATAGGGTTTTCGTTATCGTATTCTTTGTATTTTATGTAAATAATATGGTTTTCACAGTAGTATTCCCCTGCGGTTTTGAGCTTTACCACATCTTTTTCGCCGTCAACATACTGTGTTCCGATTACGGAAATCAGGTATTTATCTTTCATATTAACTCTTCTTTAAATCAGTATTCTTCAATATCAATCTGTGTTACCTTGCGGTGAATATCACACCCCAGGAACATTCCTGCCATTTTTTCGAAATTGTCGGGAGTATCGCTTACAAAGAATTTGTATTCACCCTCTACATTTTCTGTTTGTGCAAGACCTTTTTCTTTTAACAGCTCTGCGGTGTAGGTTGCAGTTGCACAGCCTGAGTCGATAAGGGTTACATTCTCGCCCAGTACCTTTTGGATAGCGACACTAAGCAAAGGATAGTGGGTGCATCCGAGAATTACGGTGTCTATTCCCTTATCAATGAATTCGCTTGTGTAGTGCTCTACAACGCTTTTAACGATGATATCGTGTGGGTCTGTAAAGCCGTTTTCAACAAGAGGTACAAAGAGAGGACAATCCTTCTCAAAAATTTCGAGGTCAGGATTAATCTCGTTAATTTTCTTTTTGTAGCTGTGTGAGTTTATGGTGGCGGTTGTGCCGATAACACCAATCTTGCCGTTTTTTGTGGCTTTTGCGGCAGCCTGTGCTGTGGGATTTACAACACCGGTAAAGGGTATGTCCAAAGTGTCTGCAAGACTCGTTGCAACAGAGCTTACGGTACCGCAGGCTGCAATAATCATTTTAACATTATGTTTTAAAAGAAAATTAACATCCTGCTGTGCGTACTTGATTATGGTATCGCGGCTTCGGTTGCCATAGGGAACTCTGCCTGTGTCGCCAAAGTAAACAATATTCTCTTTTGGGAGCACCTTCATCAGTTCTTTAACAGCTGAAAGACCACCTAAACCCGAATCAAACACACCGATAGCCATATCTTTAATATCCATAAATTCACCGCCGATCTTTACTAACTTGTTATTTTAACATATTTATATGCAACTTGCAAGTGAAAGAGCATATAAATAAAGTAATAATAACCTTTGACAATATGTGCAGGGTATTGTATAATACTATATTAGTAATAAACTGCGAGAGTATTGTTTGTTCGTAGGAACTTACGGAGGTATATTATGACAGATTTAAAGAAAGCGTTTGACATTATTGTTGGTAAGGTGGCAGAGCCTCTTACTGCTCAGGGATTCAAGCGTGAAAAAACAGCTAACACCGACAAAGAGATTATTGCACTTTTTACGGGTGAGGCTGTTGCATATTCCGTTATTTATTTTATTGATAAGAAGCACATGGTGCTCCGCTCCTGTGCTATGACAGAAGAAGGTCCCGACAATGAGTGGAACACAATGGCAACATGGATGTTCGACCCTGAGACCGACAGCACAAAGGAAGCAGAGAGTATAGGTAACGATTTCTACGATGCTGTGTCTGCAGTAACTGCTGTAAAGCGAGTTAAGCAGGCAAAGAAAAAGAAGAGTGACGAGGGTAATGCAGACCCACTCTTCCTTGCAAAGAGATTTGTTACATTCTTCCCCGAGCTTAAAGATGTTGTTAAAGAGGAAAGAGATAACTACGAGGAGTTCCGTGGAGTTTATTTTATCCGCACTTATGTTGTAGATAAGGTTAACGCCCTTCTTGACCGTGGTGTTAAGGGTGAAGTGAACAAAATGGCACAGATGCTCAGCACTCAGTATGCTAACGGCGATATGGACACACGCTCCATCATCACAATTGTAATTCTCAATTCTATTCCCGAAAAGCATATAGAAAAGTTTAATGCTCTTCTTTCTGAAGAACTTCAGAAGTCTTGGTCTTATGCCCTCAAAATTAAGGGTAAAAAGATTAAGCCCGAAAAACAGAAGAAGACCCTTGCAAATTACGCTTCCAACAGATTGGGTTAATCTGATATTCTACAAATTATATCCCCTTTGCTAATTGCAGAGGGGATTTTTGCTGCAAAAAAAGACTGCCGATAAAATTTCGGCAGTCTTTTGACTTTGTTATGTATTTAATTTAAGACAATGTGCCGTCTTTGCTGCAGGTTAAGGTTACGGTTGCGGAGTAATCCTGATAATTGTTGGTTGTATATGTATGTCTTGCAACTGCTTTTCCTGTTGCAACGTTTTTGCTTCTGGTGGAGGAAGCACTTCTTATGGACCAGAACTGATTGTTTGAGCTTGCTTCGTGGGAACAAGCGGTGCAAAGGGAGGTTGTTCCTGTGTAGGTAAATGTACCTGTTATGGCAATATACCACATTACCTCGCCTGAGCTGTTTTTATATCTATGATATTTTGTTGCAGTTTTTGTAGCTCTTGCAAGAGTGTTTTCAACTATTTCGGTTTCAATGTAGTCGCCGTTATCAAGGTATTCGATGGTAACGGTTGTTTTGGTTGCACTTGTTGCACCCACAGGTACGCAAAGCACGGAAAGGCTTAATATACTGACAATAAGCAATGAAATAATAAGTTTTTTCAATTTAATTATCTCCTTTATTATTCTATGAGGTTTTCTTCAATAATATCGCTGATTGTTTCTGTATCAGATGTTTCTTGAATAACTATTATCTCTTCTTCACACATAGCAATCTTACTTTGTTCAAAAACAACAAAAGCTTCAAGATGAACTGCACAAAAAACGCCGGCTGTTATAAATGCAATAATAACAAGGGCAGCTATAGCGCCTTTTATAGCTTTTGAAAGTCTGAGTTTTTTAACTATTGATTCGGGGTTCAGAACAGAAAAGTAGTTGTTGACAACCTCAAAGGGCGTGCCACAGTGTTTGTATAAATCTTGTATTGATGTTATTTGTGCATCGTTACAATATTCATTAACATCCGAAGCAAGGTTCCTTAGGTAAGTTCGTTCCTGCTTTCTCTTCATCGGAAACAACATCTTTATCTCCGACATATATTTCTTGCATATTCTGTTCATTAGAGCTGCCCACCTCCTCAAATTCAGGAAGCTTTTCTTCTGCTTGCAGAACTTGCAGAACTTTGTGGATTCCTGCGGTGGTGCTCTGATATGCATTTAAAAGTTCGCTCAAGTACTTTTTGCCGCTGGGTTCAAGATGATAGTAAACTCTTGTTCTCTTTTTGCCGACAAGTCTTGAGTACTCGCTGATTTTACCTTCGCCTTCTAACTTGTATGCCACGGTATAGATTGTGTTCTGAGAAATATCAAGCAAACCGCCGGAATGCTCTCTGATAGACTTAACAATCTCGTACATATAACTGTCGTGGTTGTCAAGAATGGAAAGAATAAGTAAGTCTGTAATGCCGTTAAAAAATAGATTTTTACTCATGGTATTCCTCCTTTTTTCTAAATTATAATACAAATAATTCAAAATTTCAATATTATTATTCAAAAACTATCATTATAAAATTAGTTGTATGCGATAAAGAGTAATTGTCAGATACGGAGTTGGTCCAAAAAGTGTACTGTTCGTACAATTTTGGGCAGTACATATACGAGGGGGGTGTTTGTATTCTCTGTGCTCAAAGTCTGTGCTCAAAGTCTGTGCTCAAAGTACGATTCCTCTGAGCCGTATTAATATATGTATAGTGATATGCATAGAGAAAAGTTAAGGTTGTTTGAAAAGATATATTTTAAAACAATCAACGCCGCCGCGTGTTTTGCAAAATGGGAGGTTTTGGCAGAAATACGCTATTGTGCCTGCATAGAAATAAATCTGCAAAATATGTGAAAAACTTTTGCAAAAGGTATTGACATCTTGACAAAAGCCATATATAATTTCAAGATGTATCATTATGGGGGGATTTACCTTCCGGCCTAAATTGAACTTTTGCAGAAATGTAGACTATAACACATCGGCTAGTTAATGTCAAGAGCTTTTTTTAAAACTCTTTTTGTTAATCGATGTGGGGAAGAAATTCCCGTTTGTCCACTACATAATGGGTTTTTACTTCTTGTTATGGGCAAATATTGTGGTCAGTTTTTCTCGTTTGTTCCGACTGCTTTTGCAGTTTGTTTTTGGCAAAGAATTTCTAAGCAAGGAGAGATACGCCTATGGATAATGTTAAGCAGGTTATGCTTGGCAAAACCGAAAGAGTGAGCTTTTCGAAGATTGAAGAAGTAATCGGAATGCCCAATCTTATCGAGGTGCAGAAAAAGTCTTACCAGTGGTTTCTGGACGAAGGACTTAAAGAGGTTTTCAAGGATGTTTCGGGTATAACCGACTATTCCGGTAATCTTGTTCTGGACTTCATCGACTACACACTTGATGTGGACAATCCCAACTACAGTGTTATCGAGTGTAAAGAGAGGGATGCTACTTATTCCGCAGCTCTTCGTGTAACTGCCAGACTCCTCAACAAAGAAACCGGTGAAATCAAAGAGTCCAATGTATTTATGGGAGAATTCCCTCTCATGACAGACAGCGGTACCTTTGTTATCAACGGTGCAGAAAGAGTTATCGTATCCCAGTTGGTTCGTAGCCCCGGTGTTTACTACAAAATGGAGCACGACAAAACAGGTAAAGAGATGTTTTCTTCAACTGTTATCCCCAACCGTGGTGCTTGGCTTGAGTACGAAAACGATGTAAACGATGTATTCTATGTGCGTATAGACAAAAACCGTAAGATTCCGGTTACTGTTCTTCTTCGTGCACTTGGTCTTGGCACAAACGCTGATCTTCTCGAGGTATTCGGCGACGATGACAGAATCAAGGCTACAATCGAAAAAGATACTACCGACAGCATTGAAACAGGTCTTCTGGAAGTTTACAGAAAGCTTCGTCCCTCTGAGCCCCCCACAGTAGAGAGTGCTCAGAATCACATCAACAATCTGTTCTTTGACCCCAGACGTTACGATATGTCTCGTGTTGGTCGTTATAAATACAATAAGAAACTGGGCGTTTCCGGCAGACTTGCAGGTCAGGTTGTTGCTGAGCCCGTTATTAATCCCCGTACAGGCGAGGTTATGGCTCTTCGCGGTGACACTGTTTCTCGCGAAAAGGCTATGGAAATCGAAAACGCAGGTGTTAAGGAAGTATTCGTAGCTCTTGATGGTGGCAAGATCGTAAAGATTCTTTCCAACAATATGGTTGACATCGACTGCTATGTATCCTTCGACGCAAAAGAAGAGTGCGGCATCAACGAGAAGGTTTCTTTCCCCGTTCTTTGCGAAATCCTTGATTCTTGCCAGAATGATGACGAGCTCAAGGAAATGCTCATCGCTCGTCGTGATGAACTTATCCCCAACAACATTACAATTGCAGATATTTTTGCATCTGTTAACTATATGAACTGTCTTGCAGAGCACATTGGTGTTACAGACGATATCGACCACCTGGGCAACAGACGTATCCGTTGCGTAGGTGAGCTCTTGCAGAACCAGTTCAGAATCGGCTTCAGCCGACTCGAGAGAGTTATCCGTGAGAGAATGACACTTCAGGCTCAGGACCTTGAGACACTTTCTCCCTCCACTCTTATCAACATCCGTCCTGTAACTGCAGCTATCAAAGAGTTCTTCGGCTCTTCACCCCTTTCTCAGTTTATGGACCAGACCAATCCTCTTGCTGAACTTACTCACAAGAGAAGACTTTCCGCTCTTGGTCCCGGTGGTCTTTCCCGAGACAGAGCAGGCTTCGAAGTTCGAGATGTACATTACAGCCACTATGGTCGTATGTGTCCTATCGAAACTCCTGAAGGTCCTAACATCGGTCTGATTTCTTACCTTGCTACATTCTCAAGAATTAACGAATATGGCTTTATTGAGGCTTCTTTCAGAAAGATTGACAAAGAAAGAGGCGTTGTAACAGACGAAGTTGTTTATATGACAGCAGATCAGGAAGACGAGTTCTATGTTGCTCAGGCTAACACACCTCTTGATGCAGAAGGCCGCTTCATCAATCAGAGAGTTGTTGGTCGTCACCGCGACGAGTTCGTTGACCTTGATGCTTCCAAGTTCGATTATATGGATGTATCACCACGAATGGTTGTTTCTGTTGCTACATCTATGATTCCCTTCCTCGAAAACGATGACGCAAACCGAGCTCTGATGGGTTCTAACATGCAGCGTCAGGCAGTTCCTCTCCTTGTTACCGAGAGCCCCATTGTTGGTACAGGTATGGAGTACAAAGCAGGTACAGACTCAGGCGTTTGTGTTCTTGCTGAAGACGATGGTGTTGTTATGAGTGCAGATGCTAACCGCATCCGTGTTCAGTATGACAACGGCAAGGTTAAGGAGTACGATGTTATCAAGTTCCTCAGAAGTAACCAGGGTACTTGTATCAACCAGATTCCCGTTGTAGACAGAGGTCAGCGCGTTAAGAAGGGCGATGTTCTTGCTGACGGCCCTGCTACAAAGAACGGTGAAATTTCCCTCGGTAAGAACGCACTTATCGGCTTTATGACCTGGGAAGGTTATAACTACGAGGATGCTGTTCTTATCTCTGAAAAAATTGTTCGTGAAGATGTTTATACATCCATCCATATCGAAGAATACGAAATCGAAGCAAGAGATACCAAGCTCGGACCCGAAGAGATTACCCGCGACATTCCCAATGTGGGCGAGGATATGCTCAAAGACTTGGACGAGGATGGTATTATTCACATCGGTGCAGAGGTTCATGCTGACGATATCCTCGTTGGTAAGGTTACACCTAAGGGTGAGACTGAGCTTACTGCAGAAGAGAGACTTCTCCGTGCTATCTTCGGCGAGAAGGCTCGTGAGGTCAGAGATACATCTCTCAGAGTTCCTCACGGTGAGAGCGGTATCGTTGTTGATGTTAAGGTATTTACCCGCGAAAACAGCCGCGACGAGCTCAAGCCCGGTGTAAATAAGGTTGTTCGTTGCTATCTTGCTCAGAAGAGAAAGATAAGTGTCGGCGATAAAATGGCAGGTCGTCACGGTAACAAGGGTGTTGTTTCCAGAATTCTTCCCGTTGAAGATATGCCTTACCTCCCCGACGGTACTCCTCTTGATATCGTACTTAACCCCCTGGGCGTTCCTTCCCGTATGAATATCGGTCAGGTTCTTGAGGTTCACCTTGGTTATGCAGCAAAGGCTATGGGCTTCAAGGTTATGACTCCCGTATTCGATGGTGCTCACGAAGGCGACATCTTCCAGGCATACAAAGAAATGCAGGAAAAATCTGACCGCGGTGAATTCCCCGATCGTTCACAGGTGACAGGCATTGACTTCGGCGAGTGTCTCCGTCAGCACGGAATTACTCCCGAGTGTAAAACCTGGCTCAGAGACGGCAGAACAGGTGATTACTTCGATAATCCCGTAACTGTCGGCTATATGTACTATCTTAAGCTGCATCATCTTGTTGATGACAAGATCCATGCAAGATCCACAGGTCCCTACTCTCTCGTTACACAGCAGCCTCTGGGTGGTAAAGCTCAGTTCGGCGGACAGCGTTTCGGTGAAATGGAAGTTTGGGCACTTGAGGCTTATGGTGCAGCATATACTCTTCAGGAAATCCTCACAGTTAAGTCTGACGATGTTACAGGTCGTGTTAAGACTTACGAGGCTATCGTTAAGGGTCAGAATATCCCCATGCCCGGTATTCCCGAATCCTTTAAGGTTCTTATCAAAGAGCTCCAATCTCTTTCTCTTGATGTTAAGGTTCTTGACCGCGAGGGTCAGGAAATCGATCTCAAGCAGAAGTTCGACGAGGACGAGGATATGGGTATCGTTTCTGCTGATGCAGAGCTTCAGGAGGACGAGGTTATGACCACTATGGACGGCTTCCTCCTGGATGAAGATTCCGAAGAAGGCAATATGTTTGACGAATCCTCTATTTTTGAGGATATGGATGATATGCTGGATTTTGATGATCACGGCAGCGATGAATATTAATTAGGAAGGGGCAAATTTAACTATGGATAATAATGTTTTTGATTCTATAAAAATCGGTTTGGCCTCTCCTGATCAGATCAGAGCATGGTCACATGGTGAGGTTAAGAAACCCGAAACCATTAACTATCGTACTCTCAAACCTGAGAGAGACGGTCTTTTCTGCGAGCGTATTTTCGGACCTACAAAGGACTGGGAATGCCACTGCGGAAAGTATAAGAGAATCAGATTTAAGGGCAAAGTCTGCGACCGTTGCGGTGTTGAAGTAACACGAGCAAAGGTTCGTCGCGAAAGAATGGGTCACATTGAGCTTGCTGCTCCTGTTTCTCATATTTGGTACTTTAAGGGTATTCCCTCCAGAATCTCCCTTATGCTTGATATTTCTCCCAGAATGCTTGAGAAGGTTCTCTATTTTGCACTTTATATCGTAACAGATCCCGGCGATTGCCGTGATCTTACTAAGATGCAGTTCCTCACAGAGCGTGAGTACTCCGATATGCGCGAGAAGTATGAGGACGACTTTAAGGCAGCAATGGGCGCAGAAGCTATCAAAGAGCTTCTGCAGGAAATCGACCTTGACCAGCTTTCCAAAGAGCTTAAAGAAGAGCTCGAGGATGCATCAGGTCAGAAGAAGGTTCGCATTCAGAAGAGACTGGAAGTTGTTGAAAGCTTCCGTATGTCCGGCAACCGCCCTGAGTGGATGATTCTGGATGTTGTTCCTGTTATTCCTCCCGATATTCGTCCTATGGTACAGCTCGACGGCGGTCGTTTTGCAACATCCGACCTTAACGACCTGTATCGCAGAGTTATTAACAGAAACCACAGACTCAAGAGACTTCTTGAGCTTGAAGCTCCTGATATCATCATCCGTAACGAGAAGCGTATGCTTCAGGAAGCAGTAGACGCACTTATCGACAACGGTCGTCGCGGCAGACCTGTTACAGGTCCCAACAACCGTCCTCTCAAATCCCTTTCTGATATGCTCAAAGGTAAGCAGGGTCGATTCAGACAGAACCTTCTCGGTAAGCGTGTTGACTACTCCGGCCGTTCCGTTATCGTTGTTGGTCCTGAGCTTAAAATGTACCAGTGCGGTCTTCCTAAAGAGATGGCTCTGGAGCTCTTCAAGCCCTTCGTTATGAAGCGCCTTGTTGAGACAAAGGCAGCACAGAACATCAAGGCAGCAAGAAAAGCTGTTGAGCGTGCAAAGCCTGAGGTTTGGGATGCACTGGAGGTTGTAATCAAGGGCCATCCTGTTCTTCTTAACCGTGCTCCAACACTTCACAGACTTGGTATTCAGGCATTCGAGCCTGTTCTTGTTGAGGGTAGAGCTATCAAGCTTCATCCCCTTGTATGTACAGCTTACAACGCTGACTTCGACGGCGACCAGATGGCTGTTCACGTACCTCTTTCTGCAGAGGCACAGGCAGAAGCTCGTTTCCTTATGCTCGCAGCAGGTAACCTCTTAAAGCCCTCTGACGGTCACCCTGTGGCTGTTCCTTCACAGGATATGATCCTCGGTTCTTACTATCTTACACTCGATAAAGACGGTGAGCGCGGTGAAGGTAAGGTGTTCAAGGATGTAGACGAGGCAATGATGGCTTACTCTACAGGTGTTATCACACTTCATTCAAAGATCAAGGTTCGTCGTACAGCAGTTGTTGACGGCGTAGAAAGATCTGCGATCATTGATACAACAATGGGTAAGATTATTTTCAACCGTCCCATTCCTCAGGATCTGGGATTTGTTGACAGATCTGATCCCGATAACTACTTCAAGTATGAGATTGACTTCCTTGTTGGTAAGAAACAGCTTGGTAAGATCATAGATGCATGTATCCGTGTACACGGTACAGAGATTACATCCAGAGTTCTTGATGATATCAAGTCTCAGGGTTACAAGTACTCTACTCGCGGTGCTATCACAGTTGCTGTTTGTGACGCTATTATTCCTGAGTCTAAGAAGGCAATTCTTGCTCAGGCAGAAAAAGACGTTGACGAAGTACGCGATGAGTTTATGATGGGTCTTCGTGCAGAAGAGGACAGATATAACGAAGTTATCAAGATTTGGGATAAAGCAACAAATGATGTTACTGCCGCTCTCCAGGCAGGTCTTGACCGCTACAATCCTATCTTTATGATGGCTGACTCAGGTGCTCGAGGCAGTATGAGCCAGATTCGTCAGCTTGCAGGTATGCGTGGTCTTATTGCAAATACATCAGGTAAAACAATCGAAATTCCCATTCGTGCTAACTACCGTGAAGGTCTTAACATTCTGGAATACTTCATTTCTTCCCGTGGTGCTCGTAAAGGTCTTGCTGATACAGCGCTTCGTACCGCTGACTCAGGTTACCTTACTCGTCGTCTGGTTGATGTTTCTCAGGAAGTTATCATTCGTGAGGAAGATTGCCATACCACAGAGGGTCTTGAGATATTTGATATTAAGGCAGGTAATAAGACCATTGAAGGTCTCCACGAGAGACTTATCGGCAGATACCTTGTTGAAGACTTCAAGGATGCTGACGGCAATGTTCTTGTTTCCAAGGATAAGATGATGGATGCTGCTGATGCAGACATTATCTGCAACGCAGGTACAGAAAGAATCACTATCCGTTCCGTTCTCGGCTGTCACGCTAAGCACGGTGTATGCCGTAAGTGTTACGGTGCTAACCTTGCAAACGGTCAGCCTGTAACAGTAGGTGAGGCAGTTGGTATTATTGCTGCTCAGTCTATCGGTGAACCCGGTACACAGCTTACAATGAGAACCTTCCATACCGGTGGTGTTGCTTCCGCAGAAGATATTACACAGGGTCTTCCCCGTGTTGAAGAGCTCTTCGAAAGCAGAAAGCCCAAGAGCCTTGCAATCATCAGCGAAATCGATGGTGAAGTTCGTTTTGATACTATCAAGAACAACCGTCACGCTGTTGTGTTCAATAAGGAAACAGGCGATGAGAAGCAGTATTTGATTCCCTTCGGCTTCAGAGTTAAGGTTCAGGAGGGTGACATTATCAAAGCAGGTGACAAGATTACCGATGGTGCTGTTAATCCCCACGATATTCTTGCAATACTCGGTGCACAGGCAGTGCAGGATTACCTTATCAGCGAAGTACAGAGCACATACCGTCTCCAGGGTGTTGATATCAACGATAAGCACATCGAGGTTATCGTTCGTCAGATGATGCGTAAGGTTCGCGTTGACGAGCCCGGTTCTACAGAGTTCCTCGGCGGTCAGATGTATGACAAGAGCGAAGTTCTCTATGCTAACAAGCAGATCCGTAAGCGTATTGAAGCAGGCGAAGAAGGTCTCAAGGAAGCAGAGTGGACTCAGCTTCTCCTTGGTATCACAAAGGCATCTCTTGCAACAGACAGCTTCCTGTCTGCAGCTTCCTTCCAGGAAACAACAAGAGTTCTTACTGATGCTGCTATCAAGGGTAAGAAAGATCCCCTCATCGGTCTTAAGGAGAATGTTATTATCGGTAAGCTCGTACCTGCAGGTACAGGTATGCGCCGTTATACTAATGTTGAGCTGGAAGAAAATTACATTCCTCAGGCTCCTCAGTCTTTTGAAGACCAGTAATTAATAATTCAAGGCTCTGTGGCTTAATGCCGCAGAGCCTGTTTTGTTTATATAAAGAAAAAGAAATCGAAGGAAAATGTTTGTAATTTTATCGTTTTTACAAATTCTTTGTCGATTTTACAAATATTATTGATTTTGAATGTTTTGTATATTATAATACAGTTGTTCTCGAAAAAGAGAATATAAACAAAAAGGCTCACGGTTTCTTCCACCCCTCCGTGAGTCTTTTTCTTTTTATGCAAATAATGTGCAGTAAATATCTTAAAATTTTTATTGACAAACACCAGTTAATTTGCTATCATTAGTAATTGTCGGATAATGCGCAAAAATGGGTTTGCAAAGTGGTTATTATACTCATAAATTCCGCTTTTTAACTGTGTTTTTTGTGACTTTTTCCAATAATTGCATATTGCTTGTATTTTGGGCGATAATACGCTAAAGCGTATTTTGTCCGTTAATATACAAAATTTTTAAGGAAAGGAGAAATGTGAAAAATGCCTACCTTTAACCAGTTGGTTCGTAAGGGAAGAGAAGTTTCCGAGAAGAAGGCAAAGGCTCCCGCACTCCTCAAGGGCTGGAACTCTAAGAAAAACAGAGCTATCAACCAGAACTCCCCTCAGAAGCGTGGTGTGTGCACAGCTGTTAAGACTGCTACACCTAAGAAGCCTAACTCCGCTCTTCGTAAAATCGCAAGAGTTAGACTTTCTAACGGAATCGAAGTTAGTTCCTACATCCCCGGCGTAGGCCACAACCTGCAGGAGCACTCTGTTGTTCTCATCAGAGGCGGTAGAGTTAAGGACCTCCCTGGTGTGCGTTACCACATCATCAGAGGTACACTCGATACTCAGGGTGTTGCAAACAGAAACCAGGCACGTTCCAAGTACGGCGCAAAGCGTCCGAAGAAGGGTAAATAAGAAAGACTTAAGACAACCAAACGAAAACTTTTAATTATCTAAGTTAATTTCGTTTCTGTATCTGATACAGAGCTTTATATATATGTAGAGCCTCTGGGTCGGCATACGGGAGTTTGTCGCTTTCGAGTACCAATGAGATCATTAAATATTGTGAAGGAGGGAAGTAAAGTGCCAAGAAGAGGTTCAATCGCAAAACGTGATGTTTTGCCGGATCCTATTTACAGATCCAAATTAGTTACTCGTCTGATCAATAATATCATGCTCGACGGTAAGAAGGGTGTTGCCCAGAAGATCGTGTACGGTGCATTTGACATTATTTCTGAAAAGACAGGTAAAGATCCCCTCGAGACATTCGAGGCAGCAATGGAGAATATCATGCCCGTTCTGGAGGTTAAGGCTCGCCGTGTAGGTGGTAGCACATACCAGGTTCCGATCGAGGTAAGACCCGAGAGACGTCAGACACTCGGTCTGCGTTGGCTCACAAACTATTCTCGTCTTCGTAGTGAGAGAACTATGAAGGAAAAACTTGCCAATGAGATTCTCGACGCTATCAATGGCGCAGGCGGTGCTGCTAAGAAGCGTGAGGATACACACAAGATGGCAGAGGCAAACAAGGCTTTTGCACATTACAGATGGTAATAATTTTCGACGTTATGAGATTTATAGGAGGATTTTATGCCTAGGCAAGTATCTCTTGAAATGACAAGAAACATCGGTATCATGGCTCACATCGATGCCGGTAAAACAACTACAACAGAAAGAATTCTGTACTACACCGGTGTTAGCCACAAGCTCGGCGAAACACACGACGGTGCTGCTACCATGGACTGGATGGCTCAGGAGCAGGAGAGAGGTATCACAATCACTTCTGCTGCTACCACTTGTTACTGGAAGAATCACAGAGTTAACATCATCGATACTCCCGGTCACGTTGACTTCACAGTTGAGGTTGAGCGTTCACTGAGAGTTCTCGATGGTTCCGTTACTGTTCTTTGCGCTAAGGGCGGCGTTGAGCCTCAGTCCGAGACTGTTTGGCGTCAGGCTGACAACTATGGCGTTCCCAGAATGGTATACGTAAATAAGATGGACATCATGGGTGCAGATTTCTATCGTGTTCTGCAGATGATGAAGGACAGACTTAAGTGTAATGCTGTTCCCATCCAGCTTCCCATCGGCGTTGAGGATACCTTCAAGGGTATCATCGACCTGGTTGAGATGAAGGCTGAGGTTTACTACGATGACCTCGGTAAAGATATGAGAGAAGAAGATATTCCCGCTGATATGATGGAACTCGCAGAGGAGTACCGTAACAACCTCATCGAAGCTGTTGCAAGCACAGATGACGACCTTATGGAGAAATACTTCGGTGGCGAGGAACTCACAACAGAGGAAATCAAGAGCGCTATCCGTAAGGCAACAATTGCTAACGAGATGGTTCCCGTTTGCTGCGGTACTTCTTATCGTAACAAGGGCGTTCAGAAGCTTCTCGACGCTATCGTAGATTATATGCCCGCTCCCACAGACGTTCCCGACATCAAGGGTATCGATTGCGAAACAGAAGAAGAGTGCGTTCGTCATTCTTCTGACGATGAGCCCTTCGCAGCTCTCGCATTCAAGATCGCAACTGACCCCTTCGTTGGTAAGCTCTGCTTCTTTAGAGTTTACTCCGGTAAGGTTGAGGCAGGTTCTACTGTTTACAACGCTTCCAAGGACAACCGTGAGAGAATGGGTCGTATTCTTCAGATGCACGCTAACGACAGAAAGGATATCGACTGCTGCTACGCTGGTGATATCGCTGCTGCTGTTGGTCTTAAGAATACAACAACAGGTGACACACTCTGTGACGAAAAGGCTCCTGTAATTCTCGAGTCCATGGAGTTCCCCGATCCTGTTATCCGTGTTGCTATTGAGCCCAAGACCAAGGCTGGTCAGGAGAAGATGGGTATCGCTCTCGCAAAGCTCGCAGAAGAAGATCCCACATTCAAGGCATACACAGACGCTGACACAGGTCAGACAATTATCGCCGGTATGGGTGAGCTCCACCTGGAGATCATCGTTGACCGTCTCCTTCGTGAGTTCAAGGTTGAGGCTAACATCGGTAAGCCCCAGGTTGCTTACAAAGAGACAATCCGTAAGGAAGCTCAGGTTGACACCAAGTACGCTCGTCAGTCCGGTGGTAAGGGCCAGTACGGTCATGTTAAGCTCAGAGTTTACCCCAACCCCACAAAGGGTTACGAGTTCGTTAACGCAATCGTTGGTGGTGTAGTTCCCAAGGAATACATCCCCGCTGTTGATCAGGGTATCCAGGGTGCAATGCAGACAGGTACTGTTGCAGGTTACAATGTAGTTGACGTTAAGGTAGAACTCTATGATGGTTCTTACCATGAGGTTGACTCTTCTGAAATGGCATTTAAGATTGCCGGTTCTATGGCATTCAAAGAGGCTATGAAGAAGGCTGATCCTGTACTCCTCGAGCCCATCATGAAGGTTGTTGTTATTGTTCCCGACGAGTACCTCGGTAACGTTATCGGTGACATCAACTCCCGTCGTGGTATCCCTTCAGGTACAGAGGCAGACAACGGTGTAACACGCGTTACTGCTAACGTTCCTCTCTCCGAGATGTTCGGTTACGCTACAGACCTTCGTTCCAAGACACAGGGCCGTGGTCAGTATGTAATGGAGCCCAGCCACTATGCAGAGGTTCCCAAGAGCATTTCTGAGAAGCTGACAACTAAGAAAGAAGACTAATTTAATGTCTTTTTAGGCTTTTAGCCTATAAATTTTCACAAATCTATTGCAATTTTAAGTTAAAATTGTTACAATGATTTTGTCTTTAGACTCTAATTTATTAAATTTAAGGAGGAAATTTCAAAATGGCAAGAGAAAAATTTGAAAGAAGTAAGCCCCATATTAACATTGGTACAATCGGTCACGTTGACCACGGTAAGACAACTCTTACAGCAGCTATCACAAAGGTTCTCAACCTCGGTGGTGACGCAGAGTTCGTTGATTACGCAAACATCGATAAGGCTCCCGAAGAGAGAGAGCGTGGTATCACAATTAATACAGCTCACGTTGAGTATCAGACAGAGGCACGTCACTATGCACACGTTGACTGCCCCGGCCATGCTGACTACGTTAAGAACATGATCACTGGTGCTGCTCAGATGGACGGCGCTATCCTCGTAGTTTCCGCTGCTGACGGTCCTATGCCCCAGACAAGAGAGCACATCCTTCTTTCCAGACAGGTTGGCGTTCCCTACATCGTTGTATTCATGAACAAGTGCGACCAGGTTGACGACGAAGAGCTCCTCGAGCTCGTTGAGATGGAGATCCGTGACCTCCTCTCCGAGTACGAGTTCCCCGGCGACGACACACCTATCGTTAAGGGTTCTGCATTCCAGGCTCTTGACAGCGCAGCTAAGGATCCTTCCGCTCCTGAGTATGCTTGCATCCACGAGCTCATGGCAGCTGTTGACAGCTTCATCCCCACACCCGAGCGTAAGTCTGACCTTCCCTTCCTCATGCCCGTAGAAGACGTATTCACAATCACAGGTCGTGGTACTGTTGCTACAGGTAGAGTTGAGAGAGGTACAATCAAGACTCAGGAAGAAGTTGAGATCGTTGGTCTCACAGACGAGAGACGTAAGGTTGTTGTTACAGGTCTCGAAATGTTCAGAAAGTCCCTTGACTTTGCTGAGGCTGGTGAGAACGTAGGTGTTCTCCTCCGTGGTGTTCAGAGATCCGAGATCGAGCGTGGCCAGGTTCTTGCTAAGCCCGGTTCCATCAACCCCCACACAAAGTTCCGTGGTCAGGTTTACGTTCTTACTAAGGAAGAAGGCGGCCGTCATACTCCCTTCTTCAACAACTACCGTCCCCAGTTCTACTTCAGAACAACAGACGTTACAGGTACAATTTCTCTTCCCGAGGGCACAGAGATGTGCATGCCTGGCGATAACGTTGAGATGGATGTTGAGCTTATCACTCCTATCGCTATCGAAGTAGGTCTCCGTTTCGCTATCCGTGAGGGTGGTAGAACAGTTGGTTCAGGCGCAGTTATCGCTATCAACGAGTAATTCAGCACTTAAGGTATATCCTTATTACTGAAACCTAATATCATGCAGTAATTGTCGGTCTTCCGTTTCGGCGGAGGACCGATTTTTTCTTAATACTGTCCGAAATAACAGGGTGAAAAAAGTCAGGAAATCCGCTGTCCGAAATAACAGGGTGTAAATAAGTCAGTAAATTCGCTGTCCGAAATAACAGGGTGAAAATAAGTCAGGAAACCCGTTGTCCGAAATAACAGGGTGTAAATAAGTCAGGAAACCTGCTGTCCGAAATAACAGGGTGCAAATAAGTCAGAAAATCTGCTGTCCGAAATAACAGGGTGCAATAAAATTATTATTTGTTATTATATGTCTGGCTTGTAATTTTGAACTCAGGCTGGTGTTTTATTGAGGAATATTAAATCTTTCGGTGTTTTACACAATAAAAAATAAAAGAATGTATCAATAATAATCAAAATAATACTTGCATTTTGCAAAAAGATGTGTTAATATATTATGGTCGTGAAAAACGATATGCGCTGCTAGCTCAGCTGGATAGAGTGACTGGCTACGAACCAGTAGGTCAGGGGTTCGAGTCCCTTGCAGCGCACCAAGACGGTAACCGAAAGGTTACCGTCGTTTTTTTTAGAGAAGTACATAAATAAAAGAAGTTAAAAAGAAAAAGGTTATCTTTAAGGGACTCGAACACTGAAGAGGGTGAGCACCGTAAAGAAAACAGTCCGGTGGACTGTTTTTAGGTGCGAAGTCTGAAGGCGGGTACCGAATGCGAAGCATTGGGTCGCCGAGGATGGCTGACTTTCGAAGAAAGGCGGCGTCCCTTGCAGCGCACCCAAATAATAAAAAATATGATGTGATTTGTTTCTAGAGGTGATTTGAATGACTATTGAAATCGGTGCCTTTGTTACTTCCTGTGAGGCAGGATATTGGCAATTGCTTGATATAAAACCCAAGATTGCAGATGAGGATTATTCAAGTGATATAGTAAAATGGAAGAAAGGCGATGTTATCGGTCAGTGGGTAATTTTGAAGAAAGCATTTACACCGAAAATGAAACCACGAATTGATTTTTCTTATGTTGATGCTTCGTGGATTAAGCCAGTTTCACTAGAGACTTTAAAAGAGATTCATGATTATTTTTCACAAAACCCTGATTACAAGGATAAATATGAAAATGCCGAAATCAAGCTACAGCCAACGATTACAAACTGTTGGATAAATCTCTCTGAGAGTGAAGCGAATGAGTTACGAATGCTTGGTGATAAACTGCCTGACCGATTTACCATGGATGACTTTTGGGAAAAGGCAAAGAATTTTAAAAAATATATTTCATCTCCCCCTACAAGTCATTTGATAAATTTTACAACATACCCTTGGAATATGGATGAAAAATTCAATTTAATCTACAATGGCTACGAGATAAAGAAATTATAGTATTTTCCCATTTTTCGATTTAGAACTAAACTCACCCTATTTAAAATCAAACAAGATGTTTTGTTTGGAGATATTTTATGTATAACAACATCATCATTAACAACACAATTGAATATATAAAAACCTTCTTTGCCTCTGATTTTACGGGGCATGATTTTATGCACAGTATGAGAGTATACAGAATGGCTGAAAAAGTTGCCGAAGCAGAGGGTGCCGATATTTTTGTTACATCTCTTTCTGCTCTTCTTCACGATGTGGACGATAGAAAGATATCTCCCGATACTGCTGTGAATCTTTCTAATGCAAGAGCCTTTCTGAAGTCTCAGGGTGTAGATGGAAACACCACAGACAGAATATGCTCAATTATAAAACAGATTTCCTTTAAGGGTAAAGATTCTGTAACTCCCGACACCATTGAGGGCAAGTGTGTGCAGGATGCAGACAGACTTGATGCTCTGGGTGCCGTTGGAATAGCCAGAGCCTTTGCTTATGGCGGTGCTCACAACAGAGCTATGTATGACCCCGAGATTAAGCCCGTGCTTAATATGAGTGAGCAGGAGTATTACTCTGCACATGGTACTACACTTAATCATTTTTACGAAAAGTTATTTTTACTTAAAGATATGATGAATACAAAGCTTGCAAAGAAAATTGCTATCGAAAGAGAAGAGTTTATGAAGAACTTTGTGGATGAATTCTTAAAAGAATGGAATTTTTGATTACGGTTTTCTTTGACTACTGCTTCTTATTTTGATATAATATAAAAGTTCAGTTTATAAAAAGAGATGATATTATGAAAATTATAGATTTCCATGCACATATTTATCCCGATAAGATTGCCGAGCGTGCAACACAGGCTATCGGAAATTTTTATGATATAGGTATGGATAGAGTAGGCTCCCTTTCTAATCTGCTTAAATGTTCAGAGGAAGCAGGAATAACAAATTGTGTAGTTCACTCTGTAGCTACAAGTCCACAGCAGGTTGAGCGAATTAACGATTTTATCACCGAGTCTGTAAATGCTAACAATGAAATGCTTTTTGGCTTTGGTACTATGCACCAGGATTACGAGAATAAATTGGAAGAGGTTGACCGTTGTATCCGTATGGGTCTTAAAGGAATCAAGCTTCATCCTGATACCCAGATGTTCAATGTAGATGATGAGTGTATGCTCGAGATGTACGACTATCTTCAGGACAAGGTGCCTGTGCTTCTGCATTGCGGTGACTATCGTTACGATTATTCTCATCCCCGAAGGGTTGCCCGTATCTGCAAGATGTTTCCTCGTCTTACGGTTATCGGTGCTCACTTTGGTGGTTATTCCGTATGGGACGAGGCTTACGATTATCTTAAAGACCTTAATTGTTTTCTTGATACTTCCAGTTCTTCTGCTCTTATGGAGGATGGAATGTTTGATCGACTGATAAATGCTTATGGTGCTGACAGACTTCTTTTTGGTACAGACTTTCCTATGTGGGACAGCAAAGAGGAGCTTGAGCGTTTTATGAGTGTGGCACTTTGCGAAAAAGAAAGAGAAAAAATACTTTATTCCAATGCGGCTGCTCTTCTTAATATATAGTTGATTTATTATGTACGATAAGTTATAATTAACATATAAAATTTATGAGGTGACATTTATGAAAAGAATTCTTGCTCTTTTAATGGCAGTTTTAATGTGTCTTTCTATTTTTTCTCTTGCAGCATGTAAGAAGAACGATAAAGAGGATTCCTTGTCAGGTGCACAAAGATATAAAGAAAAATATGACTTTGAGGCTTTCATTGAGGATAATGCAGATATTATCGGCAGTTGGACAAAACAGCTTGATGCAGACAGCAAGTCAAGTAAGTGTGCATGGACTTTTAATGAGGATACAACCATTAAGATTGTAGAAACTCTTAAGGATCAGGGTGTGCAGGTAACTACCGATGGTGCTTGTAACTATAACGAAAAGACAGGCGAAATCAGCTATATGCTTGTTTTGAATAAAGCAGATGAGAATGGTAAGCCTGTATCTGATATTAAAGAATTTGATGCAAAGGTTACTATTGAAGGCAACAAGATGACCTTTACTTATGCAGACGGTACTAAGGACATCTTTACAAAATAATTTTTTTTTAATAGAAAGCAGCAGGTTAATCCTGCTGCTTTTTGTTTTTTTAGGATAATTTTGTGGAAAGAGTGGTATGTAAATAACATCTTAAAAATTTTAGAAAAATATGTGGAAAATATTCACAAGTTGTGATATAATGTAAGATATGTGAATAAAACACATAATATGTTAGTTTCCGCAGTTAGAATCAAGGGGTGGCAATGCTGCTGAGTGTCAAGGTTTGTGGAGGTTAATATGTACAGTATTTCTATTTGTGAAGAAAACGAGAATGTAAGAGGAACTTTAGAGAAAATTATTAGCTGTTATTTTGTTGCAAAAGGATTTAAGGCTGATATCATAAGTTTTTCAAATCCGGAGGATTTGCTTAAACACCCCGAATATACAGATTTGGTTTTTCTTGATATGGACGGCAACAGAAACTTGAGCTATCAGGTTGCACGTGAACTCAAGGTGAAAAATCCTGATATGTACTTATATATTGTTTCTGATAAAATTACACATCTTGATGACGCTATGGACTTAAAAGCCTTTCGATATTTATCAAAGAGTTTGGATATACACAGAATAATAGCATCGTTAGATATGATAGTCTCTTTTGATAAAAGAGTTTCTTTTATGTCTAACTACACAATGACAAAGCTAAAGGAATCAGAAATCGCTTGTATCTTTTCGAAAGAGAGAAGAACAATAGTTGTAACAGGGTCCGGTATGTTTTATCCTACAACGCTCAGTATAAAATATTGGGTTGAAAAACTTTCTGAATCACGACATTTTCTGCATCCTCATTACAGCTATATTGTAAACAAAAATTGTATATATGACTTTGATGGTAAGGTTATAACTCTACGCTTTAAAGGTGATCATACTATGAAGGTTTATCCTTCTCAAAGAATGATGTCACAGGTAAAAAGTGTTCTGAAGGCAGGTAGCTTTGGTTCCTTACAATATTAAATACCAAAAAAATAGAAATCCCGTTAACTTGTTTGTTAACGGGATTTGTTTATTTTATTACTGTGCATTCCTTTATGTTGTAATATTCAAAGATACTGATGGTGTTTTTGTTGATTACCTCACCGCATAAGATAATGGGTACAGCGGGCGGACAGCCGACGGTGGTTGCAGCAAGTACCCTTCCTTCTGCTTTATTTACAGAAATAATCTCCATAGGAGAAAGGGACGCCTGACGCACAGACATAGCTTTTTCAGGAATGTGTATGGTGGGCGGAGCTTCTTTTAAGGGGGTAAGTGCTGGTATGGATAAAAGTACCCCCAAAAGTTTTGCGATTTCTTTTTCTTCCCAAAGGGGACTTAGCATAAGAACCACAAAGTCAGGGTCGGAGAATTCGCATTCAAAGCCTTTTTCACAAAGTATTTTTGCAAAATCATTACCCTTGTAGCCGTATTCTTTTGTGCTTAAGGTAATTTTTAAAATTTCTTGCTCAACAAGTTTATATCCATGAGAGGAAAGTTTGTTTTTTAACTCTTTAGCTAAAGGCAAAAAGTTTCTGAGTGACTCTTTGAATACCTCACTGATATATTTGTTGGCAATATCCAGCGACTCCAGAATAAGATAAGAGGGACTTGTAGAGCCAAAGAGTGACAAAGCATTCTTTGCCATAGGAGATATATCTTTTGACAAAGCAGAGTTTATGTGCAGATATGCTCCGCCTGTGAGCACAGGCAGGGTTTTGTGAGCAGAATCAACACACATATCTGCTCCTAAATCAACAGGATGTAAGGACTTCGGAAGAAATTTAAGATATGCTCCGTGAGCGTTGTCTACAAGTAAAAGTACATTGTGTTTTTTGCAAACATCAGACAAACTTTGAATATCCACTATGTTACCGAGGTAATCAGGGCTTGTAACAAAACAAGCAGTGGGCTTTTCTTTAAGAATTTGTTCTTCAAGTGTCTCTTTATCAATATTGCAGGAAAGATACGGGTCTGACGACTTATTCTTAATCCACTCAACCTGAAAGTCGAGGAATGCCATAGCAGAAACAAAGGTCTTGTGAGCATTTCTGCCTGCAAGGATTTTGGGAGTCTTGCCTTTTTCTTTGCTGTAAAGCATAGAGAGATACAGCATAGCACGGATGCAATGGGATGAACCCTCTGTTGAATAGAAGGTATCACACCCAAAAAGCGAACTTGCGTTTAGTTCGCTTTCTTTAATGATGCCCGAAGCCTCATAAAGACTGTCTGCACCGCTTATTTCTGTAATGTCAAAGGCCTCAAAGCCCAAGCATTCGGTGCCCTTATGACCGGGCATATGCAGTCGCATAGTATTCTTATTTATGTATTCTTTTACGAAATCACAAATAGGTGTGTTCATTATTTGTTATCTCCAAAAGCTCTGGCAATAGCAACCATAATTGCACATTCCATTCTTTTTCTGAATAGGGTGCAGCCGTCTTTGTAAACACCTGTAACGGAACCTGTGGAGTGGTAAGCGTTAGCGGCACATCCGCCTGAACAGTAAAGCTTTGCCCAGCAATCTTTGCAATCGGGTCGAGCATATACATTACAAGAAGCGAATTCCTGCTGTGTTTCCTTGTTTGTAACACCCTGCCAGATGTCGCCGAGCTTAAACTTTTCTTCGCCAACAAACTGGTGGCAGGGATAAAGGTCGCCCCAGGGAGTAACAGCCATATATTCTGTGCCTGAGCCACAGCCTGATATTCTCTTGTAAATACAAGGACCGCCTGTAAGGTCAATCATATAGTGATAGAAGGTGAAGGGCTTTTGTTCCTTGTCTCTCTTGAGCATAAGCTCTGCAAGCTCCTCGTACTGCTTCATAACAATCTCCAGGTCCTCTTTTGTGAGTGCCTCGGGGTCAGTGGGTGAGCTTACAACAGGCTCCATAGAAAGCTCGGTAAAGCCTAAGTCGAGCATTTGCTGAATGTCTTTCAGAAAATCAGGGTTAGCGTGGGTAAAAGTGCCGCGCATATAGTAGTTCTTGCCCTCTCGTGCATTTACAAGCTTTTGGAATTTAGGAACGATACGCTCCCAACTGCCGTTGCCCGCATAGTCAACACGATAACGGTCGTGAATTTCTTTTCTGCCATCAAGGCTTAAAACTACATTGCTCATTTCTTTATTTGCAAATTCGATAACATCATCATCAATCAGCAGACCGTTTGTTGTGAGTGTAAAGCGGAAGTTCTTGCCCTTTTCCTTTTCGATTGAACGGGCATATTCTACCATCTGCTTTACAACATCGAAATTCATAAGAGGCTCACCGCCGAAGAAGTCAACCTCAAGATTGCGTCTTGTACCTGAATTCTCTACAAGAAAATCAAGGGCGCGTTTGCCTACCTCAAAGCTCATCATAGCTCTGTCGCCGTGGTACTTGCCCTGACTTGCAAAGCAGTAGGAGCAGTTAAGGTTGCAGGTATGAGCTATATGGATGCAAAGAGCCTTAATAACACCTGCTGTCTTTGCTTTGAGAGTATCTGCCATAGGCTCGAAGGTGTCAGGTGAGAAGAGTTTACCGCTCTCTTTAAGGCCTTCCACCTGAGCGTAGCACTCCTCTATATCTGCGGGACAGATGTCCTCTCTGTCTGCATATTTTTTGTTCATAGCATCAAGGATATCTTCTTTTGAGTTATCCTCAAACATTCCGATAATATCGTAGGCTACTTCATCAACAACATGGATAGAGCCTGAGCAAACATCAAGCACAATGTTGTAGCCTGAGAGTTTATACTGATGAATCATAGTTTACCTCGTAAAGTTACAGAATAAAAATGCCGCCTAAAAGGCGGCATTTAAGGATGCAATTACTTGCTCTCTTTATTCTCGCATTCCTGGTTTGCGATACCGCAGCTTGTTTTGCAAGCGGACTGGCAAGATGTCTGGCACTCGCCACAGCCACCGTTCTTTGCGCTTTCGCAGAGATTACGAGTTTCGATAGTCTTAATATGTTCCATGATAGAAACCTCCATCAAAATATTTGTAAAAATTTTAACATGTTTTCCTGATAAAGTCAATAGAAATGCTGTGTGTTTTATTTCTTATTCTTTTTATTTCTGCCGAAAATCTTTGAGCGGAAGAGAATAAGGTTAAGAACAACGAAATATGCAATAAGAATTATAAGGACAAGAATGGGACTTTCCGGAGCCATAGGTGCCAGAAGCATCATGGGGAAGCCCATTGCAATAGCAGGGAAGTTCTGATATACCATATTGTCTGCGGCAGGGGTCTTGAATTCTCCGTCAATTTCGCGAAGGAGAATTACACCTGTACTTGCGGTACCTGTAAGCATACCATACATCATAAGGAACTGTTCCTGTTCGTAGTCCTTGAAGAGTGTTTTTGCCACAAGGAGATTGTAGAAATATGTGATAAACAGACCGATAATGCCGAGAATAAGAAGAATACCCCAATAGTTCTTGAGTGTACTCAGGCTGATTGCGGCAATACCTGCAACAACCATCAGGTCAAAGAAGAAGTTGCTTATTCTTGTCATAAGGAAGTCGTTGATGTACTGTCTGTTAATAACTTTGTTGTTACGGCATTTGTCAACCACAAACTTAACAAGTGTTGCGGCAAATACGCCGATAAGGAAGTTGAAGCCATAGATAAGGGATTTCATACCGGGAATAAGCTCACCAAGCCCCCAGATGAGCAGATAGGTGAGCAGATAAGCAGAAACTACAAAGCCAAGCTGAACAGTGAGTTTATCCATACTGCCCTGCATGGGAATTTCGTTGTCGCCTTCTACATTTGTTGTTTTTTCGGTTGAATCGTCAGCATAAGTGAGCTTGATTTTGCCTTTTTTCTTAAGTATATTAAGGTGAACAACACCGCCGATAGCAGCAGAAAGGAAGCCCAGAGCTGCAACAGAAAGACCAAAGGATTTACCGTTTACAAAGCCGTTTTCGGTTTCATAGAGGTTACCGTAGTTCATAGCCTGACCTGTACCCTGACCAAATCCGAAGGGAAGAAGTATTCCTGCTGCCTCGAAGAAATCGGGCATAAAGAATGCAGCAGCAATAAATGTGACTATAAGACCGATAAAGCCCTGAAGCAGATAAGTAGCTACTGTAGTAACACCTGTATTGAAAACCTCTCCTGCTCGTTTTTTGCCGAGTTTTCCGCCACTGCTCTTGAAGGTAGAAGCAATAAAGCCGAGAGCAAGTGCATGGAAGGTTATGGTTTCAAGGGTTGCCATTCCGTTACCGCCGAAGAAGTTGGTGTTGAAAATGGGCGTGCCTGTAATACTTTCGTAAACAGAGGAGATGACAAGAAGTATAATACCGCCCAAAACGGATGTGGGAATAAGAGAATACTTTAAGAACTTAACAGAGCGCTTAATCATATTTGCCACAAGCATACTGAGGAGCAGTACTGCAATAATATTGATAAAGCCCCAAACCGAAGAGTCCCAGAAATTTACAGACTTTATTTCTTCAGTTACAGTTTCTGCAACTGTTGTAGTTGCTACATTAGAGACCAAGGAAGTTATCATTTTCGTTTCCCTCCTGTATATTTTTGTTTCTGTAATATATGTTTACATATTTAAGGGCATTGAAGCGTTTGTCGCCCTTAAACTGATAAACCCTATTATTGTAGTAGATGTTCAGCTTGTTTTTACCAAGCACAACTACTGCAGAAACATCCTCAAAATCCATATCAAGAACAAAGTCTTTTTGTCCCTTTACGGTTATTCTGTTGCCGTAAAGGTTGAGAGTACAGTTCTTCTCTATGGGACGTTTGTTTTTGTAGAGTATAACCTCGGATGCCTTTGCTGTGTCTGTATATATAGGCTTGTCTGTGTGATTCCTTGTGTCAAACTTGTTTACAAAGTCACACTGATAATTATACCACTCGGTTGTGTATCTGAAGGGGAATTCAAAACCAACACCTTCAAGTGTAAGGTCTTCGTTGTAGCGTATTTTGGCAAGACAGGACTTACACTGAATTATGTCTCCTGAACTTTCAAATTCCGAAAGACCGCAGAAAGGACAGACATACATAGCTCTTTCAAGGTATTCAGCGGTTTTTTTGTGCTTGAAGCTCTGACCTAAAGTGCAGTCGTTCTGATAAAGCTCGGTACAAATAAGCTCGTAAAGCTCATCGTCGCTCATTGCCTTGTATTCTTCGGGCTCAATAACACGGGAAACAAAGCCACGCATTTTTCCTTTTCTTACAACATCGCTCCATCTGGGATGAATGCCGTAGCCGCCCTCAATGCGATAGAATGCCAAGGGGAGTCCTAATTTTTTTGTTAGCTTTGAGATAGCAGGATTTATATAAACATTGTCACCTGAATATGTACGATTGCCTTCGGGAGCAATAGCGATACTGCCTCCCTCTTTTGCAACACGCATACAGTTGAGAATAGCGTGAACATCGGTGGTTTGCTTTTTTATGGGAATAGGTGCTACCAGATAAGACAGGAGCTTTGAGATAAAGCCGTTTGAAAAAAGGTCTTCGCTGGCAACATAATAAATTGTATTTGAAAATCCCATCCCCAAAAAGAACTGGTCAAAGCCTGTCTGGTGATTCATAAGAACAAGATACTGACGCTTGTCCCGTTTTTTGTTTTCAAATCGAAAACCGTATTTGAATTTTGAGTATGGATAAAGTACCGCAAAAGCAAGGTTTCTTACAACCTTGTGTCTGAATTTTATCCATTTTTTCTTTTTGTTTTTCTTACCCATTTTAAACCCTCCCTTTGTATAAGAAGATGTGTGTTAACAGTATAATTTAATAATTTATTGATTGCTGGGAAATACATCTGCAATCTCGCTTATGGAGATGTAGGCAGAGGGATCAATTTCGTGAACGATATCCTTCATCTTAGGAACCTGAAAACGATTAAGTATAAAATAAATCATTGTTTTTTCCTGACCGGAATAACCGCCTTTAACATCGATTTTTGTCATACCGCTTTCAAAAGTTTCGGAAAGTACTTTGCAAATTTTATCAGGCTCTGTTGTGACAATCATGGCACACTTTGCCCTGTCTAAGCCGTCGATGATAAAGTCAATGGTTTTAAGCCCTGCGGCATAAGTAACAATAGAATAAAGAGGCAGAATCCAGCTCTCTATTATAAGACCGCTGGTGATATAGAGAATCACGTTATATGTCATAACAAAGGTGCCTACGGAAATCCCCAGTTTTTTTGCAAAAGTAACTGCCATAACCTCGATTCCGTCCATAGCACCTCCGAATCGGATAGCAAGACCTGAGCCCACACCGGAAATAACACCGCCGAAAAGTGAGCAGAGAAGCAGGTCTTCACCTGCAAGAGGAGAAGCAAAGGATACATCAATGGGAAGAATATCTGTTATAAGCCAAGCGGAAACAGAATATATTGCAACTGTATAAATAGCGTAAAGTGTAAAAAGCTTCCCTTGCTTTTTAAGTCCGTACAGAAATAGCGGAATGTTAAGCACAAGAAGGAAAAAAGAAAGATTAAGGTAATCAGGAGTTATCTGTGATAAAAGCATAGAAGTGCCTGAGATGCCACTGTCGTAAAGCTTTACAGGAGAGAGAAAGACAGTAATTCCAAATGCGTTGACAATACCTGCTATTGTCAGCATTAAAAGATTTTTCAAGCGAATTCTTCTCATATATTCCCTCCGATTAAAATATACCAATTTATTATATCATAATTTGTATTGTTTGTCATTAAAAATTTTATGGAAATAAAAACACGCTCTGAAAAGAGCGTGTTAAAATCAGTCAAAGGCAAGACCGAAATATTGTGGAATCGGATGTGTATTTCCGGAAAAATCAAAGTACATTCCAAAAGGACGGGCAGAGCCTGCTGTACGGAAGGTTCCCCTTTCAAATCCGAGAGCGTGAACTACCAAAGAAAGCTTTTCTTTGTTTCCCAAAAATTCGGTAGCTATAAGTATGTCTTTTGCTTTATAACAAGCCAAAAAAAAATCCTCGCCTTTGTAAAATTTTGCATAACTTTCAAGAAAATCAAGATTTTCGTTTTCCTGAATCACCGCTTTTTCGGGAAGGAAATTCTTGCGGAACTTTGCAAACTCTTCTTTGCTTATTTCTTGGATTTCTATGGGTATACTTTCGGCAGAAACATCAAACTCTTCGGTAAAGCTGCAGGTTTTGTATCCCATTTTTTCGTACATTTCAAAGAGATTTTTGCTGCCGGGTACAAGAATTGCACCCATATATCCTTTTCCTTTTAAAAAATTGTGGGTGTAATTCATAAGCTCTCGGCAAAGTCCTCGGCCCCTTGCGGATTTCTTTGTAGCAACAGCGTAGATGTATGCGATTTTTTTCTTTTCAAACAGACAATCAAAAATGTAAAGAGCCGATAAAATCTCATTATTTTCTTCTATACATACAGACCTGTCGGGTGAAAAGGCAGTGGTGAAAAACAAATCAAGGAATTCATCGGTATCACCGAATGCTTCCTTCCATAAAGTGCGAAGAAGAGGAATTTGTTCTGTTGAAGGATTGTTAAAATTCATCTTCCGCCTCCATAGGAATAACAGAGTATTTTTCTATAAGATGATGAGGATTATAGCTAAGCTTTGCTTTGCGCAGTCCCTCTATTCCCATATCTTCTTCTCGGTCAAGGTATTCTACCTCGGGATATTTTTCTTTAAGATGCTTTGCAAACTCATTGTTAATGACGGGATATGCAACTTCAAATCCTGCTTTTGCTTTTTCAAAATGCACATCAAAGGTGTTTTTACTCATTCTGCTTGCCATGGTAAATGCAAGTGCCTCACCCTGATACATCAGGAGCAGACCTTCAAGAGAAAGTTCGTCAAAAAATCTGAAAGCTCGATTAAGGGCAAGTTGCTCCATATCAAAATCAGATGTAGGATTAACAGAGAGCTTATCCTTGTACCATTTTTCAGCAAGGGCTTTTACAATGTGAATGTTTTCCTTTGTAATAACCTCGGTGGTATAGCCGTTAAAATTTTCTTTAAAGCGGTTTATATGATTTCGTTTAGAGTGGTATTTTCTGCCTCCGAGGGTTGCAAGATCGTTAATATCGTAGATATAGTCAAAACTATCACGGCTGTGAATATATTTAAATTTGTCGGGATAATATTTCTCGAGTATTTTCTTGTCTTCTTCGTAAACTCCGAAAAATTTACAGGGAATGCCTCTCGAGTCAGCGTCTTTTATAATTTCATCAAGAGTTTTTTTGATGTTACCCTTGCCTCTGGGAAAAGAGTAGGAGGTATGACCTGCATAGTAAGAAAGCCGCACAAGGCAATCATTGATTTCGGCAATGTTTTGCTGACCCCATAGAATGAGATTGTTAAAGGAATATTCGCAACCCAAATCTTTATTATCTGCAAAAAAACTGTTGTAGTAGTCTTTTTGCTGTATATTGATAGTTTTGAAGTCTATCATATTTTCACCTCATAAGTTTGTACCAATATTATAGGTAATGAATAAAGTGTTGTCAATTAACAAAACAAAGCAGTCCATTCGGACTGCTTTATTGTTTGCGTTTATTTTTCTAACATACACCAAAGCATTGCAGCAGTAGCGTTGTGCTTGTAAGTATAAAGAGAAAACCGAAGTTGAACAAAGAGAACTTTTTGATGTAATTTTTTGTCTTATCGGGATAATGACGGGAGTATTCTCTGTAAGTTATAAGACTTGCAAGGGATGCAATAAGTGTACCTGCACCGCCAATGTTTACACCTACGAGCAAAGAAGAGTAGTCGCCTGTAAACTGAGAAAGTAAAACAGCAGATGGTACATTACTGATAACCTGACAGGAAAGCACACTGACAAGCAGAGTGTTTTTGCTCATAAGATAAGAGAAAGCATCTTTTACTACCTCGATACGAGCCATATTTCCTGCAAAGATAAAGAAGAATACAAAGGTCAGCAGCAGGGGATAATCCACCATTTTCAGAGCTTTTCTATCAAGAAACATAAGAGCGGCAGGAATTACAATAAGACCAATCCAGTAGGGAATACCTCTGAAAACAATTGCAATTGAGAGTGCAAAAAGAACAAGATATATAGCTGTTCTGCCTTTTGGAAGTGATTTGGTTGTGCCGTTTATCTCCATAGGGTCGGACTTAACAAAAATAAAACAGCAAATGGTGATAAGTATAATTGAAAGGGCAAAGGGGATTGCCATTATACCCATAAATTCTAAGTTAGGGATGTTGAATTTAGAGTACAGATAAAGATTCTGAGGATTGCCGAAAGGAGTGAGCATTCCGCCGAGATTTGCAGAAATATTCTGCATTATAAAGGTGAATGCCATATACTTTTCTTTTTTTGTGGAACTTAATACAAAATAACCGAGGGGAAGAAAAGTGAGCAGCGCCATATCGTTGGCAATCAGCATAGAGCCTATGAATGTTATATATACAAGAGAGAGCACACACATTCGTGCGGTTTTAAAGCATTCAACTATTTTTTGTGCAAGGGTATAGAAGAAGCGGATGTTTTTGAGGGCACATACCACTGCAAGTACTGTAAAAAGACATGTAAGGGTTTTGAGGTCAAAGTAACCAAGATACTCACGGTCGACAGGAACAAAAATACAGGTCAAGAGAGCGGCTGCAAACGCCACTGTCATAACAATATTTTTTCTAAAAAATTCGGCAATGGTTTTAATAAGTTTAAACAATACGGAATGGTGGTTGTTTTTAACCGCGTGAGATACTGCCATGCTTTAAAACCTCCTTTTTGAATATTCGCACAGTTTCATAGTATATCACAGTTAAAGCTACTTTTCTATGGCATTATCTCATAATTCTAAGCACATTTTTTTACATAAAAACAGACTCTTTGCTAAATTGAGTATCTGCATATAAAAAAGCCTGTCCGTAAGAGACAGGCTTTGATAAGCTTTTTGTTATTTTGTTTTCGAATCTTTTGACTGATAAAAAAGTTTAAGTACAGATAAGGCAATTATAAAGAGCTAATTGGAAAAGCAGTTTTTAAGTGTAATCACCTCATACTTTGTAAACTTTATTTATTATTCCAATCTGCTACTTGATAATAAAGCTTTTCAAGTTCTTTTTGTGTCATAAGTCTGGGTACAGGATAAAGAGGATTGGATTCTTTTTCAGCATGACTTGCCATAAGTGGAATATCCTCTTCTTTTATTTCCTCAATCTTTTCGGGAATGTTCAACTGTTTGTTAAGATTTTCTATGGCAGATATAAAATTTTTCGCTCCACTTTCTATTGTGTCTGAGGCGTTGCAAATTCCTGCCGCAATACCAAGTTCAAAAAGTTTTTTGTGTGCGGTTTTTCCGTAGGCTTTGAGTACATAGGGCATAATAACTGCATTTGCCAGGCCGTGAGGCAGGTTGTATTGTCCGCCGAGGGAGTGGGCAATGGCATGGATATATCCTACATAAGACTGAGTAAATGCGACACCTGCCTTGTAGGATGCAAGAAGCATTTTTTCTCTGGCACCTTTGTTTTTACCTTCATTATAAGCTGTGGTAATATTTTCAAAAATAAGCTTTGTTGCTTCAAGACAAAGCTCTCGTGTTTCTCTTGTGGTAGAGTTTCCGATGTAAGCTTCTATTGCGTGGGTAAGAGCATCCATACCTGTTGTTGCGGTAAGATGAGGGGGCAGTGTGTAAGTAAGCTTCGGGTCAAGTACTGCATAACGGGGGATAAGAGGAAAACTCATCAGCGCATATTTATGGTGGGTTTCGTTGTCGGTAATTACAGCAGCAAGTGTGGTTTCACTGCCTGTACCTGCTGTGGTTGGTATAGCGATAACTACAGGAGTTGCTTTTAAAACACGAAGCATACCCTTGAGCTTCTGAATATTCTTTTTAGGATACGCAACCCTTGCACCTACAGCTTTGGCACAGTCCATTGAAGAGCCTCCGCCAATGGTGATAATGCCCTTGCAGTTGTGGGCTTTGTAGACAGAAAGTGCTTCCTCTACATTTGCGATGGTGGGGTTAGGTTGAGTTCTGTCATACACCGCAAAATCCACACAGGCATTTTTCAGGGTTTTTGTTACAGGGGTCAGCAGGTTGTTCTGAACAATGCCTTTGTCTGTGATGATAAGAACAGATGTGATGTTTTCTTTTAAGATAATATTGTCAATTTTATCGCATGAACTTATAATCTGAGGCTGTCTGTAAGGCAGAAATGGTAGAACAAGACGAAAAGCCTTCTGGAATATTCGGCAGTATATGGATTTAAGAAAAAACATAGCGGTCTCCTCAAAATGTTATCTTTAAATTCAAGACCATTATATCATAAAGATTGAATGTATAAAGAAGAATTTTGGTGTTTTATAAAATAACTTTGCCTGAGGTTTTTGAAGTTTTATTTACATATTAACAGTTGTAAATAACATAGTTTTAGTTTTAGAAAATAGTGTTGTACCTTTTTTATACCTGTTCAAGTTTTTTGAGTGAAGAGAGAAAATTAATAGTGAAAAGTAAAAATCCCCGTAACTTTCGCTACGAGGATTTTTGCTGTTATGAACTTAAAAGATGCCATATATAACTAATGTATTCATTCATAAGGTACGATAACATAGCCCTTGTTATATATTTGCTCAATAGCTTCTCTTTTGTTTTCTATAATGTACTTCAAAATATTATTGTTGTCCAATTCAATTTCAAGACATTCCAACATCTTAAGGGTTACAGGATTAAGCAGAAGAGTAACTCTGTGTTCTTCGTCCAAAGCAAATTGCAGATATATACCTACTCGTTTCAGGTGGTTGCTAGTCACAACATTTTTATTCAAATGGCTGTAATAAAACAATTTGTTATTTACATACATTCCGTATTTATCAAATTTCAATGAAATTTCATCGGTAGAAAAATCGTATATTTCGAGAGATTCTTGTTCCGATGTATCAAAATCGTATAGGTCAAATTCTGTTTTTATTGCCTTTTTTCGCACAAAAGGGACACTCGCCACAAAGATAATTGAAAGTAACGCTAAAGTTCCCAAGCAAATAAGTCCTGGAACTAAATATTTTTCATCATCAATTTCCATTAAGATTGCAAATGCTGCCATAAGCACTAGGCAGATAACTGCATAAATAGGTGTTAATACATATGATGCAATAAAATTTAAAGGCAACATTTGAGTCTTTTCGTATGCCATAATTTCTTTGAGTCCGATTGTATAATTGCTTTTTTCTTGGATGATTCTGCGTATTTGCCAGAATTTAGGTTTTACTTGCATTTTCACTTCAGGCTTTTCGGATAATATCCATTTCATTTCTTCGCACCAAAAATGAATGCAAATAAACCCTTCGGGTTTGTCTGTGTGAACAGGACTGGATATATAGTCATCGGGTTGAAATTCAAACTGAAATAATCCGATGTTAATTTTTTCTAAGTGACGACCATCTGTAGAATCGTTTTTTGCCAGTTCTTCTGTTGTTATCAAGTTTTTGGGAGGATATTCCAAATATTCTCCACATACAAAATAATATCCGCCGCAAGGGGAGTTCCCTTTTTTGTCGGTGCCGATGTGCATAAACTTACAACAAACAGGGTCAATGCCGAAGGTGTCGAAAAAAGCCATTTCTTCTTTTGTAAGATTCTTGCAATGTTCTGCAAAGTTTCTGTGAGCCTGAGAATCCTTTATTTTGTATTTGCTGTAATAAGCTTTTGTTTTTTCGGTATCAACAGCAATTTTCCAATCTCCATATTGTACTATGTGCATATTTTCACCATCACTTTGACTTTACTGTGTTTATAGAAGAAATCAGTATTCTGCGGATTGAACTGCAAGTGTTCTAGAAAGTTTTCCTTTTATTTTGATTATATCATCAATTAAACAAATTGTATATAGCTTAATTGCTGCTTGGCAGTAGTGAAATTATATTGCTTTGCAATATAGCGGATATAACTGAAAAAAGACGATTGCGAAAGCAATCGTCTTTTTCTGGTGGGAGAAGGTGGATTCGGACCACCGAAGTCGCTGACAACAGATTTACAGTCTGCCCCCTTTGGCCGCTCGGGAATTCTCCCATATGAAAGACCTGCCTAAAAGACAGGTCTATGTTTTGGAGCTGGTGGACGGACTTGAACCCCCGACCTGCTGATTACAAATCAGCTGCTCTACCAACTGAGCTACACCAGCACGAAAAGTGCTCATTTAATATAACACAGTAATGCAAGCTTGTCAACACTTTTTTGAAAAATTTTTTATTTTTTTTCAAATTTTTTTATTTTGCCGCTATTGTTTTTCCTTTAAAGTTATAGTATCATTACATTCAAAGGCTAAATTTACTGATTAAATAGCCGATTTTCTGTTTATACTTAATTCTTAAAAAAAGGAAGGTGTTAGAGTTGGCGGTACTCAGCGTAAGAGGTCTTTCTATGAGTTTTGTGGAGAGAACTCTTTTTTCGGATGTAAGCTTTGATATTGAAAAAAGAGACAAAATGGGTTTTATCGGCAGAAACGGTACCGGTAAATCTACTCTTTTTAAAATAATTACAGGTGAAATTGACAGAACAGGCGGAGATGTTTTTCTTTCAGGCGGTGCTAAGGTGGGCTATATGCGTCAGCATGCCTGCACAGATCCTGAGCGTTCGGTTTTTGATGAACTTAAAACTGTGTTTCTGCCTCTTATGGAAATGGAAGAAGAGATTGAACACCTTACATCTCTTATAGATAAGGGTGCAGGGGATATGGATTCCCTTATTGCAAAGCAGACTGCTCTTATAGATAAGTTTAATCACGACGGCGGTCTTACTTATCTGAGCCGTACCCGTTCCGCACTTTTGGGACTTGGATTTCTGGAGGAGGACTTTGACAGGAATGTAGGTTCACTTTCGGGTGGACAGGCATCAAAGCTCTCTCTTGCAAAGCTTCTTTTATCGGGAGCAGATTTGCTACTTCTTGACGAGCCTACAAACCATCTTGACATTAACGCGGTAAGATGGCTTGAGGGTTTTATCAAAGATTTTTCCGGTGCGGCACTTATTATAAGCCACGACCGATATTTTCTTGATGCAGTTACCAACAAAACAATCGAGCTTGAGCACAAAAAGATTCAGTGCTACGATGGTAACTACACATTGTTTATGAAAAAGAAAGCCCACGAGCTTGAGGCGGCAAGACGACTTTACGAAAAAGACAGCCGAGAGATAAAGCGAATTGAGGGCATTGTTGAGCAGCAGAAGCGCTGGGGCAGAGAGCATAACTTTATAACTGCTGCCAGCAAGCAAAAGGAAGCCGACCGCATAAAAGAGCGTCTTCAAAAACCCGAAAGCGAAGAAAGTGCGATAAAGCTCAGATTTGTGCCGAAAAGAGAAACAGGCAACGATGTACTTATCTGCCGCAATATTTCCAAAAGTTTTGGCGATAATAAAGTTCTTAGCAATATAAATATGCATATCCGAAAAGGCGAAAAAGTCTTTATTGTAGGTGCAAACGGATGCGGAAAAACCACACTCTTTAAAATTCTTTGCGGAGAATATGATGCATCTTTCGATGAGCTTACCTTCGGTGCAAGGGTGGATGTGGGATATTTTGATCAGATGCAGGCGGATCTTAATCCTAAGAATGACCCCTTCTCTGAGATAAGTGATGCATATCCTAAAATGAACAACACAGAGATTCGTTCTTCTTTGGGAGCTTTCCTTATTAAAGGGGACGATGTGTTCAAACCAATTTCTACCTTGAGCGGTGGAGAAAGAGCAAGAATTTCTCTTCTTAAGCTTGTGTTGTCGGGGGCTAACTTCTTTCTTCTGGACGAGCCCACCAATCATCTGGATGCACCATCCAGAGAGGCTTTGGAAGAAACTCTTTCCGAGTACGAAGGTACAATGCTTATCATCAGCCACGACCGCTATTTTATCAATAAACTTGCAGACAGAATTATAGAAATTCTTCCCGACGGAGTAAGGGAGTATTTAGGTAACTATGATTATTACCTTGAAAAAACCGCTTCTGATACTCAAGTGGCAAGACTTACTGTTGCCGATAAGCAGGAAATCGCAAAGCCTAAGGTGAATGACTATAAGCTCAGAAAAGAGGAACAGGCACGGGAGCGAAAACGCAAGAATGATTTGAAGAAAGTCGAGGAGCGTATAGAAGCTCTTGATGAAGAGATAAGCGCCTTGGAAACAGAGCTTCAGAGTGAAGAGGTAACCTCGGACTACGAAAAGCTTATAAGTCTTACCTCAAAGCTTGAAGAACTCCAAAAACAGCAGTCAGAACTTTTTGAACTCTGGGAAGGTCTTGCAGAGTAACTTTTATTCCATTCGGTTGACATTCCGTTGCTTTTGGATTATTATTCTTATAACCGATATTTATTGGAGGATGTATTATGAAAAAGAGAATTTTAGCTTTGATTTTTGCAGTTTTAGTTGTTGCGACTGTTTTTTGCGGTTGCAAAAAGGTTGAAAACAACCCCGCTAACGCTACTAATATTCCCAACAGCGAAAAGCCCGTTGACGCGAAGGTACAGGTTATTGCAGACAGCATCAATATCTGGAAATTCGACAAAACCGCCTACGAGGGCACACAGGCACTTTACGATTACTGTGTAACCGACCTTGACCAGAATGGTCAGTTTGAGCTTATTACGGTTGTTAATGTTCCTAAGGTTGGCGTTGTTAATGCTTACGACACAGTAGTTAAGTATTACGAGCTTAATAATGATTCCAGTGCTTTGATTACTCTTGAGTGTGTGGCTGACAACACTGAGTCACAGCCCGACCTTTGTACAATCGTTGAAAATGTAAATGCAAAGGATACCGACACTTGCGCTTGTTATAAGGACACAGAAACAGGTCGTTACTACTATGTTTTTGCCGATAAGGTAATTGAATTTAACGAAGACGGCACCAAGAGTGAGCATTACAGCAAGGTAGCAATCTCTATATTTGAGGGCAAGGCTTACGAAGAAACTCTGGGCTCTTACAGCATTTTAAGAGAAAAAGGCAAAGATGCTCTTGAGGTTTACACCGACGGCGAAGGTAACGAGATTACTCTTGAGGAGTTTGAGGCCATAGAGGATACAAGATTTGAAGGTATGACTGAAATGAAGGTTACCTTCGGTTGGCAGGGATGCTCAGAGTCAAACTTTGATAATGAGCTCAATCCTGCAAGCAATATCTTTATCAAGAAGCTTTCCGATTCCTTCTACGATTTTAAGATAAACGAATAATTTTTTAGTTGCACCCTGCTTTTGCAGGGTGTTTTTTTACCTGCGATATTTATTGTCTATAATTCATATTTCTAATTAACAATATTACAAATAAAACAACATTATTGACAATATAACTTAACAATGATAAAATATATTGCAGGAATTGAATAATCTGAGTCTTCTTGTGAGGTTTTGGTTATCTGTTCCGTCTAATAATTGAACGGGTGAATATACTCGGTATTTATGTAAGGAGTGATTTTTATGAAAAAACTTTTAGCACTTTTTTTAATGCTTGCAATGCTTATGTGTTGCACAGTGCCGGTATCGGCTGTTGAATCTCAAAAGATTTCAAAGGAATCTCTTGAGATTATCGAAAACGCGGCTGATGATGAACTTATCACTATTATTTTATGCCTGGAATTTGAAAAAGAGTTTTACAACAATATGGGCTATGTGGTAGCAAAGGGCTATGACACCGAAAAATACTACACAGACCCCGAGTATAAAGAACAGTGCGACAAAGAGTGGCGTGCTTACGTCGAAGATTTTAAAGCGCAGAATCATAAAGAAATGATGGAGTTATATCACGAAGTATTCGGTGACGATACAGAAAATCTTCTTGAGTGCCTTGATTTAGGCAGAACTATGATGATAAAAGCCACTAAGTCAGAGATTTATATGGCTGCAGAATTTCCTGTAGTCAGCTTTCTTTACGTGTATAATGAATCAGAAAGTGAAGATACTACTGCGTCAGATTCAGTGAGCCTTTTGTTAAAAGAAGCATTTTTAAAATACGAAGGGGTCGCATCTAACAATGAAGCAAGAGAAGAACTACAGATTTATTACTATGGTGCAGCAGATGACTATTATGTTTTTCGTCCGAATAAAAATTTCCCTTCACTTATGACCGAACAGAGAATCGGAGACTATCTGTTTTCTTACGGAGCTATTGCGGGTAATGAGAACGAAAATCCAGTAGGACTTTATGTTGCAGATAAAGACGGAAATGTAGAAATTCTCAAATATGCCTTTGAAAAAGGTCTTGTTGATATTCGCAAGATTGCACAGATTGTACCTTATTGTCAGCTCTTTGGTGATGCAGACGGCGATGGTACACTGACAATACGCGATGCAACATATATTCAGAAGATGGTAGCAGGACTTGCAACCACTTTTGAAGGTCGTGAGATAATAACCTCAACCTCTCCTGATGATATGAACGAAGACGGAGTGGTGAATATAAAAGACGCAACCGCAATACAGAAATATTTAGCAGGAATTGAATGATTTTAAATAATATTTAAGCAGTACGCACCCTGTCCGATTTTTCGGGCAGGGTGTTTTCTTCACCTTTTTTGTGCTTTTACATAGTATAGACAAGGGGATGTCCCCTGAAAATAAAAGTAAATGAAAGGTGAAAATCTTGGCAACAATTCTTAATAATTCAGCAACCCTGACCTATAATTCGGGTGATAATACAGGCTCTGCGGCTTCAAATGTAGTATCTACAAGTTTACTTGACAGTTACAGCATTACAGCAGAGAAATATACTGCGAATGATTCCTTCAGACCCTCTGAGAATATAACTTATCTTGTTACAGTTACAAATACAGGTACACAGCCTCTGTATTCGGTAGAGGTAACAGACAATTTAGGCGGAGCAGGTGCTCCTCTTGCTTATGTGGCAAACAGTGCGCTTGTTATAGACGGTGGTGTGGTTATTGCTGTAACTCCCACAAGCACAAATCCTCTTGTTATTCCTCTTGTGAATGCTCTCCAGAGCGGAGAAAGCGTAACTGTTGTTTATGTAGCACAGGTAAGCGCTGCAATTGCTGACACAGTAGAGACAATAACAAATACTGCTACTGCCTCTGCAACTCAGTGCAGTACAGCAGGAACTGTGACATCAGAGCCTACAAGTGTTACAATTACCCGCGAGGACTTTGCACAGGTTGATATTGTGAAGTCGGTAGATAAAGCGGTTATCTCTTCAGGAGATACACTGACCTACACCTTTGTCATCGAAAACTCCGGCAATATTCCTGCAACAAATGTGGTAATTACAGATACACTTCCCGAAGGTTTTGTGATAAACTCTATTGAGTCCGAGGTCGATGGTGTTGTAACTGTATATGATGCAATGGATTATACTGTTGACGCAAATAATACTCTCATCCTGCCTGTAGGAGAAAAAACAATTACAGTACCCGCAAGGGACGAAAGCGGTAACGGTGTGGTAACCGTTACAATTACAGGTACGGTTATAGGTTAAACTCTTAATCTTGTATAAAGGACAGCGGTCACGTTTTGTGGCTGCTGTCTGTTTTTTTGTGTTGTTTTATTTGTGCAATTAAGAAAAAGTTGATTTATGTCGTAAAATGTAATATAATATTTAATTAGATTTTTTATTCGAATCAAAAAACAATGATGTTGAAAAAGTCAATATTTATCAGCTTTTTTCGGAAACAGGGGTGGAAACAATGTCCGAAATCGATTTTACCAAAGAGATGAAAAAGGAATACACCATACTTGCACCGGATATATTCCCGACACACATGGAGCTTCTTTCGGAGCTCTTCCGTATGTATGGATATAACCTTAAGGTTTTAAAGTATGAGGGCAAGAAAGTCATCGATACAGGTCTTAAATATCTGCACAACGATATGTGCTATCCTGCTATCTGCTCCATAGGTCAGCAGCTCTATGCTCTTACTTGCGGAGATTTTGACCCGCATAAGTGTGCACTTATCCAGTTTCAGACAGGTGGCGGTTGCAGAGCCTCCAATTATATCTGGCTGCTGAGAAAAGCCCTTAAGAATATGGATATGGAGTATGTACCCGTAATTTCTCTGAGCTTTTCGGGACTTGAAAAATACAGCGGATTCAAGATTACTCTGCCTATGGTTTATAAGGCGGCAATGGCACTTGTTTATGGTGATATGCTTCTTCTTCTCAAAAACCAGACAGCACCCTACGAGGTAAATAAGGGCGATACACGAAAAGTTGTGGATAAGTGGATAAAAGAGCTTACTGACCAGTTCAGACACAACAAGGGATTGAGAATTAAAGCTTTAAAGAAAAATCTTTCTGCAATAGCACAGGATTTCCACAACATCAAACGAGAAAAAAGAGATAAAATCAAGGTTGGTATTGTTGGCGAGATTTATGTAAAATATTCTTCCTTCGGCAATAACGGACTTGAAAAATTCCTTGATACTCAGGATTGTGAGTATATGCTTCCCGGTGTGCTTGGGTTTTTCCAGTACTGCTTCTCCAATATGGAGACAGACTATGACTACTACGGAGGAAGTAAGTTTGTCCGTTCTGCTGGTAAGTTTGCAGAGGGTATTGCAAATAAGGTGGAAAAATATATGGCAGAGGCACTTGAACCTTACGATTTTGTTGTGCCTTCTTCCTTTGAAGAAAAGAAAAAGGGAGTTTCGAAGGTTATCGACAGAGGCGTAAAAATGGGCGAGGGTTGGCTTCTTCCTGCGGAGATTATCGAGCTTATCGAGCATGGCTATAATAATATTATCTGTGCTCAGCCTTTCGGTTGCTTGCCAAATCATATAGTTGGTAAGGGAGTTATAAGAAGACTTCGCGAGCTTTATCCCGATGCCAATATTTTCCCCATAGATTACGATGCAGGTGCATCTAAGGTAAATCAGGAAAACCGTATAAAGCTTATGCTTTCGGTAGCAAGAGAGGAAGTGGAGCATAAATGAAGAAGATAGGTCTTGATGTGGGCTCTACAACCCTTAAATGTGTTATTCTTGACGAAGCTAACAATATAGTTTTTTCTACATACAAAAGACATTTTTCTAAAATTTCTCAGATGACGGGAGAACTTCTTTCGGAAATTTCCGAGAAGTTTTCAAACGAAAAAATGCAGATTGTGGTATCGGGTTCTGCAGGTATGGGTATGGCAAATGATATGGGCCTGCCCTTTGTGCAGGAGGTTTATGCTACCCGAAATGCCGTAAGAAATTTAAGCCCTGACTCTGATGTGGTAATCGAGCTTGGCGGTGAGGACGCAAAAATCCTCTTTATCACAGGCGGTCTTGAGGTGCGAATGAATGGTACCTGTGCAGGCGGTACAGGTGCATTTATCGACCGAATGGCATCTCTGCTTTCTGTTGATACTCCTACTCTCAACGAACTGGCAAAGAACAGGGAGAAGATTTATACAATTGCTTCCCGTTGCGGTGTTTTTGCAAAGTCCGATGTTCAGCCTCTTATTAATCAAGGTGGCAGAAAAGAGGATATTGCCGCAAGTATTTTTTATGCAGTTGTTAATCAGACCATTGCAGGACTTGCCCAGGGCAGAGAGATAAAGGGTAATATTCTTTATCTCGGCGGACCTTTGACATTTTTGTCTGAGCTTCGTCTGGCGTTTGATGATGTGCTCAAGACCCGCGGTGTTTGTCCCGAAAATTCTCTTTATTTTGTAGCATACGGCGCGGCGGTTTCTGATAAAAGTGACCTTTTTGATTTAAAGGAACTTTCAAATAAGATAAGCAACTACAGCAGCTCCGGAGGTTACAGCAGTTGTGAGCCTCTTTTTACAAGCAAAGAAGAGTTTGATGAGTTTTTAAAGCGTCACAAATCTGCTTCCGAGGGCATTAAGAATATTGATACTCCCACAGACAATATGTATCTTGGTATTGATGCAGGGTCAACAACAGTTAAAATTCTGATGTGCGACGATGATGGAAATATTTTCCGTCCTCTTTATTGCAGAAATGACGGTAAGCCTGTGGAGATTGTAAGGGATTATCTGGAAAAACTTTACAGAGATTATCCCGAAATAAAAATAAGACAGTCAGCTGTTACGGGTTATGGCGAAGATATAATCAGGAGCGCTTTCCATATTGATCACGGCATTGTTGAGACAATGGCGCACTTCACTGCGGCTAAAAAATTCAAGCCCGATGTAGATTTTATCCTCGACATCGGCGGTCAGGATATTAAATGCTTTAAAATCCGCGGCGGTGCTATTGATAATATTTTTCTTAACGAAGCTTGTTCTTCGGGCTGCGGCTCCTTCCTGCAGACCTTTGCGGCGGCTCTCGGATATTCCATTGAGGATTTTGCAAATTTAGGTCTTTATGCAGACAGACCCGTTGACCTGGGTTCCCGCTGTACAGTATTTATGAACAGCTCTGTTAAACAGGCACAAAAGGACGGAGCAACGGTTGAGAATATTTCTGCGGGACTTTCTATAAGCGTTGTAAAAAATGCTCTCTATAAAGTTATCCGTTGTGGCAGCGCCGAGGAGCTTGGCAAGAATATTGTTGTGCAGGGCGGTACATTCCTTAACAATGCGGTGCTTCGCTCTTTTGAGCAGGAGATTGGCCACGATGTTATCCGTCCCGAGTACTCTGCTGTTATGGGCGCTTATGGTGCGGCACTCTTTGCTAAATCCAAGTGCAAAGAGGGAATGATGAGTGGCGTTATTTCTAAAGAAGAATTAAAACGCTTTTCCTACACAGTAAAGGCAATCACCTGTAAGGGATGTACAAATCGTTGCAGACTTACAATCAATACTTTCTCTGATGGTGAGAGATATATTGCAGGTAATCGTTGCGATAAGCCTGTTGACAGCACAAAGGTTAAAGAGAGATTTAATCTCTATGCATATAAAAACAGACTTCTTGAGTCTTACGCAGATGTAAAGGCTGATAAGGATAAAAAGACCATAGGTCTGCCTATGGGACTTAATATGTACGAAATGCTTCCTTTCTGGGCAACTTTCTTCAGGGAACTCGGGTTTAATGTGAAAACGTCTCCTGTTTCTACAAGAAAGATTTATCTTGAGGGTCAGCATACCATTCCATCGGATACGGTCTGCTATCCTGCAAAACTTCTCCATGGACATATCGAAGAACTTCTGAGTATGGGTGTGGATGCAATCTTCTATCCCGGTATGACCTATAACTTTGACGAGGGTAAGGGAGATAATCACTTCAACTGTCCTGTTGTTGCATATTATCCTCAGGTTATCGAGGCTAATGTTAAGGCTTTGGAGGGTACAAAGTTTATTTGCGACTTTATTGGTGTGCACGATAAAAAAGAATTTGAGAAGCATATTGCTCCTATTCTTTCAAAGCATCTTGGTGAATTTTCAAAAGCAGAGATAAAGAAGGCAAGTGACAAAGCCTATGGTGAGTACGAAGCTTATATGGAGAATGTCCGCAAAAAAGGCGAGGAATTCTTAAATTTTGCTAAGAGAAAGAATCTTCCCGTTATTGTTCTTTGCGGCAGACCCTACCATCTTGACCCCGAAATCAATCATGGCATAGATGAACTTATCTGTAATTTAGGTGCAGTGGTTCTCACAGAGGACAGTGTAAGTCACAAGATACAGCCCTTCAGAGCAAAGGTGAGAAACCAGTGGACATACCACGCTCGTCTTTATGCGGCGGCAAAATATGTAGCAGAATATCCCCGTGACCTTTCAATAAATCTTATTCAGCTTGTTTCTTTCGGATGCGGAGTTGACGCGGTGACAACCGACGAAGTCCGTTCTATTATCGAAGAAAAAGGCAAGATTTATACTCAGATTAAGATTGACGAAATCTCCAATATGGGTGCTGTTAAAATCCGTCTGAGGAGTCTTTTTGCGGCGGCAGTTGACAGAACTTAAATGTGAACAAACCATAAACATATACAAAAGCGGACACTCTTTTTGGGTGTCCGCTTATCGTTTTGTCGAAAAGTTACATTATCCATTGACAAAGGTATTGCATAGGTATATTATTGGTACGCTTTAAAAGTATTTTAAGCAAAAAATCTTTATGAAAAGGTGAATGAAATGGAAATTTTACTTAGTCTTTCCATAGCCCTTTTTGCAGGACTTATGATGACTCGAGCTTGTAAGCCTTTTGGTCTTCCTGCAGTTACAGGTTATCTTGTTGCAGGTATCATCGTCGGCCCTTATTGTCTGGGTCAGCTTGGTGTAGAGGGACTCGGCTTTGTTTCTCACGAAAATGTAGAAGCGTTCAAGATTCTTTCCGAGGCGGCTCTCGGCTTTATTGCTTTTACAATCGGTAACGAATTCAGACTGGGTACCCTTAAGCAAATTGGTAAAAAGGCTGTTATAATCGCAATTGCAGGTGCAGTAGTTGCTACTATACTTGTAGACGGTGCTCTTATCGGTCTTTCTTTCCTTATGCCCGAGGTTATAGATATTCCCACAGCGCTTACACTTGGTGCTATTGCATCTGCAACCGCTCCTGCGGCAACTCTTATGGTTGTTCGTCAGTACAAGGCAAAGGGCCCCGTAACCCAGATGCTTTTACCCGTAGTTGCTATTGATGATGCTGTTGGCCTTATTGTATTTGCTGTATCTCTCGGTGCTGCAAATGCTATCAATATAGGTCATCCGGATATGCTTTCCATAGCTGTTGAGCCTTTGGCAGAAATTGTTCTCTCTATAGCAGCAGGTGCGCTTTTAGGTGCTGCACTTTCCTTTACTGAAAAGTTCTTCCACTCCAGAAGTAAGCGACTTTCCATAACAGTTGCCTATGTTCTGATGGGTGTTGCAATTTCCAAGCTTAAGTTCTATATCGGTCCCGTGCATTGCGGTTTCTCTTCACTCCTTCTTCTTATGATGATGGGTACAGTGTTCTGCAATTTGTGCGATTTTTCCGAAGAGCTTATGGACAGACTCGACCGTTGGACCGGTCCTCTGTTTGCACTCTTCTTTGTTTTAAGCGGCGCAGAGCTTCAGCTTGATATTTTCACACAGTGGACAATGGTTGTGGCAGGTCTTGTTTACATTGTGTTCAGATGTCTCGGTAAGTATTATGGTGCAGGTATCAGCGCAAAGCTTACTCATTGTGAGCCTACTGTACAGAAGTATCTCGGTATCACACTCTTCCCTCAGGCAGGTGTGGCACTTGGCATGACACTTATTGCTCAGTCTGCTCTTCCCGCGCAGGGTGCAACAATCACAAATATCACACTTTTCTCCGTAATGATTTACGAGCTTGTAGGTCCACTGCTCACAAAGATTGCACTTACCAAAGCAGGCGAAATCAAACCCGAGGAAAGACAGTCAGCCAGAGGTGTTATGCACCGCTGAGTTGATAGTCAAAATATATAAGAAATACCATAGCGGTTTTAGCATTAGTAGTTTAATATGTAGATTATTCTTAAAAACCGCTGTGGATTACAAAAAAACTTGACAAATGCTCCGCAGTTGTTGTATTATAAATACTAATCTTTTTGTTTTTTGCATATATATAAGTATTAAATGCAATGACGGAAAATTGTATTTCTGAATGGTGTCAAAGAGAGTCGGCGGTTGCTGCGAGCCGATACACCGAAGATTTGCATCTCGTTCCTGAGCAGAATTTCTGAAAATCAAGTAGGAAGTTTCGGATAATCTCCGTTAAAGGATTTTGAGTGGCTGTATTTTTATACGGCAATCCGGGTGGTACCGCGGTGTATATTATCGTCCCTGAAGCAAGTGATTGCTTCAGGGCGTTTTGTATTTTTATTTGTTTTTCCAAAGGAGGATACTGTTATGAAAACAGTAAGAATTGCAGATGTGACACTTAAAGAAGGCACAAGAGTCTCAGGCGCAACTCTCAGCTTTAAAGAAAAGATTGAAATTGCAAAGCTTCTTGACAGAGTTTGCGTTGATGTTATCGAGATGCCCGCTATTGAAAACGAGGCAGCGGATTCTCTGCTGCTAAAAACAGTTGCATCCCTACTAAAGAACAGTACCCTCAGTGTATGCGTAGGAACAACAGAAGAGAGTGTGAAGTCTACATGGCAGGCAGTACAGGCTGCAAAGAAAAAGAGACTTGTGGTTGCTCTTCCCACATCAACTGTACAGATGGAGTACCTTTGTAAGTGTAAGCCTGCAAAGATGCTTGAAATTATTGAGAAGACAGTTTCTCTTTGCAAGACACTTTGTGAGGATGTAGAGTTCTGTGCACAGGATGCTACAAGAAGCGAAAAAGAGTTCCTGGCTAAAGCAATAGATACAGCAATTAAAGCAGGTGCAAACACAATCACAGTTTGCGACACTGCAGGTCAGCAGCTTCCTGACGAGTACAAATACTTTATTGCAGAAGTTTATGACGCTGTTCCTGCTCTTAAAAATGTTACACTCTCTGTTAATTGTATGAGTGAGCTTGGTATGGCAGACGCTTGTGCTGTTGCGGCTGTTAAGAGCGGTGCACAGGAGGTTAAGGCTACTGTTACCAGAACTAATCTGCCTAATCTTGAAAACTGTGTTCACCTTATTCGCACAAGAGGCGAGAGTATCGGTGTTAAGTCCGATGTTAATGTAACAGAACTTTCCCGTACTGCAAAGCAGATTAAGACAATTGTTAAAACTAAGCGTTCTGAAACAACTCCCTTTGATGCACCTGTTTCATCGGTTGCAGATGCTGATATCAAACTTGACTCAAGCTCCGATATCACTCAGGTGAGTAGTGCTGTTAAGTCATTGGGTTACACACTTTCCGATGATGATGCAGCAAAGGTGTTCGAGGCGTTCCAGAATACCGCAAAGAAAAAGCAGGTTGGTGCAAAGGAGCTTGAGGCTATCGTAGCTTCTGAAGCTTTGCAGGTACCTCCCACATACAAGCTTGTAAGTTATGTTGTTAACTCAGGCAACATCATAAGTCCCACTGCAAATATTGTTGTAGAAAAGCAGGGCAAGAACTTTACCGGTCTTTCTACAGGTGACGGCCCCATTGATGCTGCACTCCTGGCGCTTGAGCAGATTGTAGGTTACCATTACGAGCTGGATGATTTCCAGATTCAGTCTGTTACCGAGGGCAGAGAGGCTATGGGTGAAGCACTCATAAAGCTTCGTGCAGATGGCACACTCTACTCCGGCAGAGGTATATCTACCGACATTATCGGTGCTACAATCAGAGCTTACCTGAATGCTCTCAATAAAATCGTTTACGGGGAGAACTAAAATGAAATTATCCTTTTCAACTAATGGTTGGAGCGGGTTTTCTTGGGAAGATTTTTACTCTATGGCAAAGGACCTTGGTTTCAAGGGTTTTGAAATTCACGATACCTCAAGAAGTATCTACTATGGAGTGAACGGACCCCTCCGCGAAGAAAATATAAATAAAACAGTAAGAAATCTCTCTAATCTGGAGCTTACAATTCCTTGTATCGATGCACTTTGTGATATTGCAGATGTGCAGAAGATTGAGGAAAATATAAAAGAAATCAAAAATCAGCTAAGACTTGCAAATGCTCTTCACTGTCCTTATGTCCGTGTTCACGCAGGATACAGCTGTGAAAATGCAGACGAGACAGCAGAGGCTGTGCTCAGAACTTGTCTGGAGGAAGCAGAGAAACAGAAGGTTTCGATGCTTGTTGAAACAGTAGGTATTTACGCAGATACCGCAAGACTCCGCGATCTGCTTAATGCTTTTGCTTGCGATAATGTAGCGGCACTCTGGGATATGAGCCATCCTTATCGTGATAACGGCGAAGCTCCCGAGCAGACAATTACTAATCTCGGAGCATACATAAAGCATGTTCACATCAAAGACTCTGTAAGTGTTGACGGCAAGACCTCCTATCGTCTTATGGGCGAGGGTGATATGCCTATCGATAAAATGATGTTTGCACTTACTTCCATTAACTACGAAGGTTTTGTTTCTTTCGAGTGGATTCCCTTATGGATTGAGGAAATAGGCGATGCAGGTATTGTATTCCCTCATTTCATAAATTATATGAGCCGTTTCGATACATCTGCAAATACAGAAGCACAGCTTTACGATAACAAGACAAAAACAGGTAAGTTTATCTGGAAGAAGGAAACCCTTATTAACCTTACCTGCTCACAGATGCTTGATAAAATCTGCGAGCATTTCCCTGATCAGTATGCATTCCGTTATACAACACTTGACTATACCCGTACATATACACAGTTCAGAGATGATGTTGATGAATTTGCAAGAGTACTTATTTCTCTGGGCGTCAAGAGCGGTGATAAGGTTGCTGTCTGGGCAACAAATGTACCACAGTGGTTTATCACTTTCTGGGCAACAACAAAAATCGGTGCTGTTCTTGTAACAGTTAACACCGCATATAAAATCCACGAGGTTGAGTATCTTCTTCGTCAGTCCGATACTCATACTCTTGTAATGATTGAGGGTTCAAAGGATGCAAGCTATGTTGATATTGTTAACGAGCTTTGTCCCGAACTTGCAAACACTATTCCGGGTGAGCCTATGCACTGCAGACGCCTTCCATTCCTGCGTAATGTAATTACCGTAGGATGCGAGACAAAGGGAGCACTTACTTGGGAGCAGTCACTTAAATTTGCAAGTAAAACTCCTCTGGAGGAAGTAAGACGCAGAGCGTCAATGGTAGATCCTCACGATGTAGGTAATATGCAGTACACCTCCGGTACTACAGGATTCCCTAAGGGTGTAATGCTCACACACTACAACTTCCTCAACAATGGTAAGTGCATCGGCGACAGAATGGATCTTTCTACCGCTGACAGAATGATGATTCAGGTGCCTATGTTCCATTGTTTCGGTATGGTACTTTCAATGACAGCGGCTATGACTCATGGCGTTACAATGTCACCCATACCTTACTTTTCACCAAAGAACTCTCTTGCTTGTATCAATAACGAGAGAATCACCTGCTTCCATGGTGTTCCCACAATGTTTATTGCACTTTTGGAACACGATGATTTCAAGAAAACCGATTTCTCTCATATGCGTACAGGTATTATGGCAGGTTCACCTTGTCCCATTGCTGTTATGCAGGATGTGGTTGACAAGATGAATATGAGCGAAATCACCATTGTTTACGGACAGACCGAGGCTTCTCCCGGTTGTACAATGAGCAGTGCAGATGATCCTCTTGAGGTGAGAGTTTCCACAGTCGGCGGACCTCTTCCCAATATCGAGTGCAAGATTGTAGATCCCGAAACAGGCGAAGAACTTCCCGATGGTGAAAACGGTGAGTTTGTAGCAAGAGGCTACAATATTATGAAGGGATACTACAAGATGCCTCAGGCTACCGATGCGGCTATTGACTCTGAGGGTTGGCTTCATACAGGTGACCTTGCCTGCAGAACTCCCGAGGGTAACTTCCGTATCACAGGCAGACTTAAAGATATGATTATCCGCGGTGGTGAGAATATCTATCCTAAGGAGATTGAGGAGTTTATTTACACTCATCCCAAGGTATCAGACGTACAGGTTATCGGTGTTCCCGATGAGCAGTACGGCGAAGAGATTATGGCTTGTGTAATCCTCAAAGAAAACGAGGAAATGACTGTGGAAGAACTCAAAAAATATGTTCTTGATCACATGGCTCGTCATAAGGTTCCCAGATATATCGATTTTGTTGACAGCTTCCCCATGAATGCGGCAGGCAAAATCCTTAAATATAAAATGCGTGAAGACGCAGTTAAAAAATACAATCTCTCTAAAGCGGCAGAGATTGAAACAGCTTAAAAGTTTATTACATAAGAAGGAGTGTCAGATTATGTTAGATATCAAAATTACAAAAACCACTACACCTAAAGAGAAACCCGCTGACGAATCAAAGCTCGGTTTCGGTAAAATCTTTACAGATCATATGTTTATTATGAACTACACAGAGGGTCAGGGTTGGCACGATGCAAGAATCGTTCCTTATGAGAACATTTCTCTTTCTCCTGCAGCTATGGTATTCCATTATGGTCAGGAAATGTTCGAAGGCCTCAAGGCTTACAGAGGCGAAAACGGCGAACCCAGACTTTTCCGTCCTGATATGAACGCAAAGCGTACAAATGCTACAAATGAGCGTCTCTGCATTCCTCAGCTTCCCGAAGAGGATTTCGTTGAGGCTGTTAAGGCTCTGGTTAAGGTTGATGCTGATTGGATTCCCAAGGCAGCAGGTACATCCCTCTACATCCGTCCTTTCATTATTGCAACCGACGATTTCCTCGGTGTTGCTCCCAGTAAAACATATATGTTCATGATTATCCTTTCTCCCTCAGGTGCTTACTATGCAAGTGGTCTTGCTCCTGTTGGTATCTGGATCGAGGATGACTATGTTCGTGCAGTTCGCGGTGGTATCGGCTTTGCAAAGACAGGCGGTAACTACGCAGCATCCCTTGCAGCTCAGGTTAAGGCTCACGACGGCGGTTACAGTCAGGTTCTCTGGCTTGACGGTGTTGAGAGAAAGTACATCGAAGAGGTTGGCGCTATGAACATCTTCTTCAAGATTGACGGCAAGGTTGTAACTCCTGCACTCTCAGGCTCAATTCTTCCCGGTATCACACGTAACTCTGTAGTAACACTCTGCAAGAGCTGGGGCTATGAGGTAGAGGAGAGAAAGATTTCCGTAGACGAGCTTATCGAAGCACAGAACACAGGTAAGCTTGAGGAAGTTTTCGGCACAGGTACTGCTGCTGTTATTTCTCCTGTTGGTACTCTTCGTTACAAAGACGACGTTATGACCATTGGTGACGGTTCCATCGGTGAGCTTTCTCAGAAACTCTACGACACAGTTACAGGTATCCAGAACGGTACAGTAGCTGATGAGTTCGGCTGGGTTACACTGGTATGATAAAGGACTTTAAGAGAATTACCATTTTTGCAGGGCACTACGGCTCGGGCAAAACAAATATAGCGGTAAATTATGCTTCGCTTATTAAGGATAATACAGGCAAGGATGTGGCTCTGGCTGACCTTGACATCGTTAATCCTTATTACAGAGCTAAGGACAGCACGGATATATTGGAGTCAAAGGGTATCAGGATGATTTCTTCTCCCTTTGCAAATTCCAATGTTGATTTACCCGCATTACCTGCGGAAGCATACGCGATTATCGACGACGAGAATGTGTATGCTGTCTGCGATGTGGGCGGCGATGACCGAGGTGCTTATGCTCTGGGCAGATACCGCGAGGGCATTATGAAAGGCGACTATGAAATGCTTATGGTTGTCAATATGTACCGCCCTTTAACAAGAACTGTGGAGGATGTTCTCGAGATGAAGGCTGAGATTGAAGCGGCAGCAGGAATACCCTTTACAGGAATAGTTAATAACTCTAATATCGGGGTGCTTACCACTAAAGAAGATGTGGTAAGCTCATTCCCATTTATTGAGGAAATAGAAAAAGCTACAGGTCTCCCCTTGCGTTTTACAGCAGTTTGGGATAAAATATACTGTGAGCTTTCAGAAAACTACAAAAATCTAATACCTCTTACCCTGCAGGAAAGGGTATGGAATTAATGGAGGAATCGATATGGCAAAGGTAACATTCGATAAGAATCGTTGTAAGGGTTGTGCACTTTGTGTTGGTGCTTGCCCTAAGGGAATCGTTGCTCTTTCTGACGAAATCAATCAGAAGGGTTATCATCCCGCAACTGTAACAGACGAGGAAAAGTGCATTGGTTGTGCTTTCTGTGCAACAATGTGTCCCGACTGTGTAATTACTGTTGAGAAGTAAGGAGGAAGAGTAAATGAGTGAAAAAGTTTTGATGAAGGGTAACGAAGCTCTGGCAGAAGCTGCTATTATGGCAGGTTGCCGTCATTATCTTGGCTATCCTATTACCCCTCAGACAGAAATTGCTGCTTATATGGCAAAGAGAATGCCTAAAATCGGCGGTACATTCTTACAGGCAGAGAGCGAAGTTTCTGCTATCAATATGGTAATCGGCGTTGCATCCGCAGGTAAAAGAGCTATGACATCAAGCTCCAGCCCCGGTATCTCTCTTAAGGGTGAGGGACTTTCTTACCTTGCAGGTTGCGACCTTCCCGCATTTATTGTTAATGTTCAGCGTGGCGGCCCCGGTCTTGGCGGTATTCAGCCTTCTCAGTCTGACTATTTCCAGGCTGTAAAGGGTACATCCCACGGTGACTATCACATGTTGGTACTTGCTCCTGCTTCTGTTCAGGAAATGGTATCCATGACTTTCAAGGGTTTTGATCTTGCAGATAAGTATCGTATGACTGTTATGCTTCTTGCTGACGGTACAATGGGTCAGATGATGGAGCCTGTATCTCTTGATATGGGTGAGGTTACAGAGTACGAGAAACCCTGGGCAGTTACAGGTACAAACTGCGAAAGAACACACAACATCGTAAACTCCCTCTTCCTCAAACCCGAGGAGCTGGAAGTTAAGAACTTTGAAAGATACGAGAAGTACAGATACATCGAAGAGAACGAGGTAATGTACGAGGAATATATGATGGACGATGCAGACATCTGTATCGTAGCTTTCGGTATCGCTGCAAGAATTTCCAAGAATGCTATTGATATGGCAAGAGCAAAGGGTATCAAGGTTGGTATGATGCGTCCCATCACTCTCTGGCCTTTCCCCAAGAAAGAAATGCGTGCAATTGCTGACAGAGTTCAGAGCTTCATCAGCGTTGAGCTCAATATGGGTCAGATGATCGAAGACATCAAACTCGCAACCGAATGCACAAAACCCGTATATCTTTGCAACCGTACAGGCGGTATGATTATGACTCCCGAAGAGGTTCTTGCAAAGATTGAAGAAGCAAGCAAAGGAGGTAACAACTAATGGCAGTTGTATTTGAAAAGCCTAAGGCACTTACAGACGCAGTTCTTCACTACTGTCCCGGTTGTACACACGGTATTATTCACCGTCTGGTAGCAGAGGCTATTGATGAGCTGGGTATTCAGGGCAAAACAATCGGTATCGCTCCCGATGGTTGCTCCGTTATGGCTTATGATTATTTTGATATTGATATGGTACAGGCTGCACACGGCAGAGCTCCTGCTGTTGCAACAGGTGTAAAGCGCGCTAACCCCGAGAACATCGTATTTACATATCAGGGTGACGGTGACCTTGCTGCTATCGGTACTGCAGAAACAGTTCACTCCGCTGCAAGAAACGAGAACATCACTATTATCTTCGTTAACAATGCTATCTATGGTATGACAGGCGGTCAGATGGCTCCCACAACTCTTCCCGGTCAGGTTACACAGACCTCTCCTTACGGCAGAGATACACAGAGCGTTGGTTTCCCCTTAAAAGTTTGTGAGCTCCTTTCAAATGTAGATGGTGCTACATACCTTGAGCGTGTTGCAGTTAATAATGTTAAGAATGTTAAAGCTGCAAAGAAGGCTATCAAGAAGGCATTCCAGTATCAGGTAGAGGGTAAGGGCTTCTCTCTTATCGAAGTTGTTTCTACCTGTCCTACAAACTGGGGTATGACTCCTCAGAATGCTCTCAAGTGGCTTGAAGAGAATATGCTTCCTTATTATCCCCTTGGTGTATATAAGGATAAGTTTGCACAGGAGGGTTAAGACTATGACAAAGAATATGCTTATTGCAGGTTTCGGCGGACAGGGTATCCTCTTCTGCGGTAAATTTTTGGCTTACGAAGGACTTCTTGAGGACAAGTGTGTAAGCTGGCTTCCTTCTTACGGTCCCGAGATGCGTGGCGGTACAGCTAACTGCTCCGTTATCATTTCCGATATTCCCGTTGGTTCACCTATCGTTTCCAACCCCGACATTCTTATGGTTATGAATATGCCTTCTCTTGATAAGTACGAGGATTCCACAGTTGCAGGAGGTCAGATTTTCATTGACAGCGCACTTATCGACAGAAAAGTTAACCGTACTGATGTAGAGGCTTACTATATTCCTGCTACAAAAATGGCAAACGACGAGGGCCTTACAGGTCTTGCCAATATGATTATGATAGGCTATGTTATCAAGAAGAGTGGCATTATTCCTTTCGAGAATATTGAACGCGCACTTCAGAAGGTTGTTCCCGCTTCCAAGCAGCACCTCTTTGATTCCAACAAGAAGGCTCTTGAGCTGGGCTATAATTACGCTGAGTGATGACAAACTGAAAAGTTTGTGTTATAATTAAATTTAAAGCAATTGATTTTTGCTATTCTACTTATAGAAAAGGAGACACCGTCATGACTGAACAATTAAAAGAAATCGGCACCAGACTTGAAGAACTCCGTGATATCTGTGACATTACAGCAGAGGATATGGCACGCCAGATGGGTATGTCTGTGGAGGAGTATCGTGCTTATGAAGAAGGTCAGCTGGACTATTCATTCAGCTTCCTTTATAACGCTGCTAATATTTTGGGTGTGGAAGTCGTGGACATTATGAGCGGCGATTCTCCCAAACTCTCCACCTGCGTTGTTACAAAGAAGGATCAGGGTATCGAGGTAAGCCGTAACGATTCTTACGACTACTCTCACCTTGCTTTTACCTTCCGCGGTAAGAAGGCAGAGCCCATGATCGTTACCACACAGCCTTCAAAGAAGGTACCTGTGATGCACGAGCACGAGGGTCAGGAGTTTGACTATATTCTTTCCGGTACAATGAAGTTTTATATCGGAGATATTTCCTATGAGCTTACAAAAGGCGACAGTATCTACTTCGACTCAAGTAAGGCACACTCTTTCAAGGCAATCGGGGATAAACCCCTTAAATTCCTTGCTATTGTAATTAAGTAATTTTTCGGGAGATTAAGGAATGGCAATATACGAGAAATATACAGGCAGAACAAGAGAATCTTTTACATCTCTTGAGGATTGTCGAGAAAATTACAAACTTACATGGGACGACAATTTTAACTTTGCCTATGATGTAATTGATGAACTGGGTACTACAAAGCCCGACAAACTGGCACTTTTGTACATATCTGCAAATAACGAGGAGAAGAGATTCACATTCCGTGATATGATGCTCCTCTCTAATAAAGCCGCAAATTATCTTAAGTCTTTGGGTATCAAGAAGGGCGACAGAGTGCTTCTTGTTCTCAGAAGAAGCTATCTTTTCTGGGTGGTACTTCTTGGACTTCACAAGATTGGTGCGGTTGTAGTACAGGCAAACGATATGCTCAAGCCCGGCGAGTACATCTACCGCTGTAATGTAGGTAGAATTGATGCAGTTCTCCTTACAGGTCACGGCAAATGTACCGAAAACTTTGACGAGGGCGAGGGTCAGTACGAAACAGTACGACTCAAGATGGTAACCGAGCATAAAGATGCAGGTAAAGGTTGGATTGACTTTGAGGCAGGTCTTGAGGCTGCTTCTGACAGTTGGAAGCGTCCTACAGGTAAGGCTGCAACAAAGGCAACAGATCCCATGATGATGTGCTTCTCTTCAGGTACTACAGGTTATCCTAAGATGATCGTTCACGATTTTTCTTATCCTTTGGGTCACATTATGACAGGCCTTTTCTGGCACAGAGTTGTGGACGGCGGTATGCATTTCACAATATCCGACACAGGCTGGATGAAGTCTGTATGGGGTAAGCTCTATGGTCAGTGGTTTGGCGAAACAGCCATTATGGTATATGATTTTGAGCGTTTCTGTGCTAAGGATATTTTGGAGAAACTTGAAAAATATCAGGTTACTACCTTCTGCGTTCCTCCCACAATGTATCGTTTTCTTCTTCAGGAGGATGTTAAATCCTACAACCTTTCCTCTATTCAGCATTGCTGTACAGCAGGCGAGGCTCTTCCTGCAGATGTATTCGAGAATTGGAAGGAGCTTACAGGACTCGAGATTCACGAAGGCTTCGGTCAGAGTGAAACTCCTATCTGTGTAGGTACTCTTTATCCCTGGAGCAAGCCTGTTCCCGGTTCAATGGGCAGACCTGTTCCCGGTTATGATATCAAGATTTTAGATGCAGACGGCGAGGAGTGCCGTCAGGGTATCACAGGCGAAATCTGTATCAAGGCTCCCACTCTTGCAACAAGACCCCGCGGTCTTCTGTGCAGTTACAACTGGAGCAAGGAAGATACAAAGGAGAAATGGTACGGCGGATACTATCACACAGGTGATGTAGCGTATATGGACGAGGACGGTCTCTTCCACTATGTTGGCAGAAACGACGATGTTATCAAGTCTTCGGGTTATCGTATCGGACCTTTTGAGGTTGAGTCTGTACTTCTGGAGCATCCCGCAGTGCTCGAGGCTGCAGTTACCGCTTATCCTCACGAAACAAGAGGTCAGATTGTTAAGGCTAACCTTGTTCTTCGTCCCGGATATACAGCTTCTGAGGAACTCTCTAATGAGCTTAAGGAGTATGTTAAGCAGAACACAGCTCCTTACAAGTATCCCAGAATGATTGAGTATTTTGATGCTCTTCCCAAAACTTTTTCAGGTAAAATCCGCAGAATTGAAATTCGTGCAAAAGATATGGAAAAATATCGTGCAGAGAAGCTCAAAGCTGAGAAAAACTGATAATACTATTTGTAAACAATATATGAGGGTCTGAAAACAGACCCTCATTTTTTCGGTAGAACAAAGAGGTTTTGTTATGAAGCTTAACAAAAAAGAAAAAATGAAAAGATGTCTGGAACTTTTCCTTGCTTTTTTTAAGATAGGTGCCTTTACTTTTGGCGGAGGAATGGCAATGCTTCCTTTTATCGAGAGGGAAGTAATTGAAAAGAAAAAATGGATTGATAAAGATACCCTCATGGATATTCTTGTAGTGTCCGAGTCCACACCGGGACCAATTGCCATTAATGCAGCAACTTTTGTGGGTACACAGACTGCAGGAGTTTTGGGTTCAACCTTTGCAACCCTTGGTGTAGTGCTTCCTTCCTTTATAATTATTCTTTTACTGTCGGTATGCCTTGAAGCAGTCTGGACAAATGAAATTGTTCAGTTTGCCCTCAGGGGTATAAGAGCAGGTGTTCTGGCACTACTTGCAAAGTCCCTTTGGGGACTTATTAAGAAATGTCCCAAGAGTGCATTTGCTTATGTATTGATTGCAGCAAGTTTTGTAGCCGTTGCAATATTCTCGGTTAAGGTGCTTCTTGTTATCGGTTGCGGTGCCGCAATAGGACTTGCTTCCTATTTTATTTCAAGGAAAGCAGGTGAGCGCAAATGATTTACCTTGAACTTTTCCTTGTTTTTCTCAAACTCGGTGCCTTTACCTTCGGCGGCGGTGCGGCAATGATGCCCTTCCTCGAGGACGAGGTAGTGGAAAGAGGTTGGCTCACTCTTGAAGAATTTATTGATTTTGTAGCTATCAGCGAGTCAACACCCGGTCCATTTGCAGTAAATATAGCAACCTATGTAGGTGTGGAAAAAGCAGGTTTCTTCGGCTCTGTGTGTGCAACTTTGGGACTTGTGCTTCCTTCCTTTGTTATTATTTTGATTATTGCAAGATTTTACAATAAGTTTAAAGAAAGCCGACTCGTTCAGGGTGCTATGAGTGGTTTAAAACCCGTGTCTATAGGTCTTATTGCAGCAGCAGTTGTATCAATCGGTCAGGCGGTACTTTTTCCCAATGGTTTTGCCTGGAGCGAGTTTATAAGTTATAATTTTATAACTTCTCTTATTATTTTCGTGCCTATGTTTATTCTCTGCCTTAAAAAAATTCATCCCATACTTATTATAGTAATGTCGGGAGTATTGGGCATCGGCTTTGGTTTTTTGGAGAAGGTTTTTTAGTTTAGAATACAGACAGGACCCACGCGATTGCGTGGGTCCTTCTTTTTGCAGCTTATCAGCAGCCGCAACCGCAGCCGTTGTTGCAATCGTTACCGCCGTTGTTGTTGCCGCCGCAGCAGGACAGAACAAGGATCAGGATGATGATCCACCAGCAGCAGTTTCCTCCGAAAAGGCCGTTGTTGTTGCACATAACCAGGGTTCCTCCTTTCGGTGTCAGACACAAATGCAAAGAAGAATTCTCTGTTGTGTGTTTCTTTGCTCTGTGCTGTCTACAATACATCTTATTGCAAAGGGGCAGTTTTGGTTACAATTTTATTTTCAAAGGGGTTTTGACACAAAAATAAGCAATCAATTGCACAAAATTTAATAACATTTGCAAATATTACTAAATCTTGTATATATAGGTTGAAAACAATAGTGCAACAAGTTATAATATAAACTGAGTTAGCATCGTATGCTAAGAAAATATTATAGGAGGATTTCCAAATGAGAAACGCAAAAAGACTTTTGTCAATCGTATTGGTTGTGTTGATGCTCTTCTCTATGTCCATGGTAGGCGCATCTGCTTATACCGTTCCTGACGGTTATGCACTTGCTCCAAATGGTACTACAGAAGAGAGCATTAAAGGTGAGACTATTGGTATCATCGGTGACGCTGATATGAATGACGCAGTGAACGTTCGCGACGCAACACTTATTCAGAAGAATGCAGCAGATCTTGTTGAACTTTCAGATGTTCAGAAGATTCTTGCTGACGTAAACTTTGATAAGAATGTTAACGTTAAGGACGCTACACCTATTCAGAAATGGGTTGCAGGTCTCGAGACATTAGAGCCTGTGAATCAGCTCATCTATGTTCCCGAGGCAGAGCCCACAACTACAACAGAGACTGAGGTGGTAGAACCTACAACTACAACCCAGACAGAAGTAGTTGAGCCCACAACAACAGCAGATGAAGTAGAGCCTACATCCACAACACAGACAGAAGTGGTAGAGCCTACATCTACAACTCAGACAGAGGTAGTAGAGCCCACAACTACAACTCAGACAGAAGTAGTAGAGCCTACAATTACAACTCAGACAGAGGTGGTAGAGCCTACAACTACAACTCAGACAGAGGTAGTAGAACCTACAACTACAGAAACAGAGGTAGTGGAGCCCACAACAACAGCAGATGAGGTTGAGCCTACAACTACAACTGAGGCAGTAGTTGTTCCCACTACAACTACTGAAGCAGAGGTAGTTGAGCCCACAACATACACAATCTACTTTACAAATAACAAGGGCTGGGAAGGCGCATATATCTACGGCTTCTATGGCGTAGCAGGTGAGACCTCCACAGGTGAACCTCTCGGTGCATATCCCGGTACAAAGATGACTTTTGTAGAAACAAACAGCTACGGTCAGGATATCTACAGCGCAGTAGTTCCTGCAGACATCGACTACATCAAGTTCTCCGACGGTACTGCAACAAACAACCGCACAGATAACATCACAAACGCAGAGCTTGAGAACAACAGAGGTTTCTACCTTGAGGACAAGGGCGCTAAGTACTGGCCTTACGGCACATACGAGTATGTACCCACAACTCCCGTTGTTACAACAACAGCAGCAGCTACAACAACAGTAGCTGCTACAACAGAAGCTCCTGCAACAACTACAACTCAGGCTGAAGTAATTGTACCTACCACAGCAGACGAGGTAGAGCCTACAACTACAACTGAGGCAGAAGTAGTTGTTCCCACAACATACACTATCTACTTTACAAATAACAAGGGTTGGGAAGGCGTATATATCTACGGCTTCTATGGCGTAGCAGGCGAGACTTCCACAGGTGAACCTCTCGGTGCATATCCCGGCACAAAGATGACCTTTGTTGAGGTAAACGGCTATGGTCAGGATATCTACAGTGCAGTAGTTCCCGCAGACATTGACTACATCAAGTTCTCTGATGGTACTGCAACAAACAACCGCACAGATAACATTACAAACGCAGAATTTGAGAACAACACAGGTTTCTACCTTGAGGACAAGGGTGCTAAGTACTGGCCTTACGGTACATACGAGTATGTACCTGCAACTCCCGTTGTTACAACAACAGCAGCAGTTACAACAACAGTAGCAGCTACA
>JAZRMA010000031.1:0-44704 GCA_045647135.1 Ruminococcus sp.
TGGGTCAAAAATACTCAATTGGTCAGTCTCTTTGTCTACCTTTAGCTGGTTGGCTATATATTCTTTTATCGCTGCAGTGTTCTTTCCCGTTGTATCCACATAATACCCCTTGCACCAAAACTCTCTGTTCCTATATGCAAATTTCATATTTCCGTACTTCTGGTAAATCATCAAGCTGCTTTTCCCTTTCAAATATCCCATAAAGCTGGATACACTCATTTTAGGTGGTATGCTTAGCAACAAATGGATGTGGTCAGGGCAAATTTCGCCCTCTATTATTTCCACACCTTTCCACTGGCACAACGTCCGTATAATTTCTCTTATACTCTCTCTTTTCTCACCATAAAACACTTTTCTCCGGTATTTGGGCGCAAATACTATGTGGTATTTGCAATTCCATTTTGTGTGTGCTAAACTGTGGTTGGCATTATCTTGTTTGCTCATCGTAATGTCCTCCTAATGTGCTATTCTGTAAGCTGGCAGGCTTATTCACAGTTTAGCACATTAGTTGTTTTTACTCATCGGCTATAGCCTCCACGGAACCACGCGACTATCGCGTGGTTTTCTTTATACAAAAAGAAAGGTTCCATTTTATAAGATGGAACCTTTTGTGTTTTATGCAAGTTGAAGTTGAAAAATGTTTTTAACAATGGAATCGAACAGTGAAACTGAAGCGAATCCGCATACAAGACCGAGAACAATACCTGCAAAAACATCGGTAAAGTAGTGTACTCTCAGATAAAGTCGGCTGAATGCGATAAGAGAAGCGAGGATAAGAACAGGGATAAGAATAAAGATGTTGCAGCGAATCATCACAACGGCAACTACCGAAAAGGATGAAGCAGAATGACCCGAGGGGAAGGAATAATATTTGGGTCGTTTAATAATCTGTTCGTCGTCGGGAATCTGTTCGCTGGGTCGGATTCTGCATACCAAGTGCTTTATGGTTATTTCACCTACAAGCCATGCAATAAAAATACCAAAGGGAATGTTTATTGCGGTGTCAAGGTGCCCTTCAATAAAGAAGAAGGGAATGCACATTGCAAACCAGATTATTCCGCCTGTACCTAAAGTTGTGATAACAGCCATTATTCTGTTGTTGGTGCGATTGTGGAGTTTTTTGATTTTTCTTAAAATCAGAGCATCCATCTTTCGAAGTCTTTTTATCATACCAAATCCTCAAAATAAAGCCAAAAGTAGTTTGCTGATTAGAGTTATACAAACTTATTATAGCACAAGATTTTCGATTTGAAAATACTTTTTTATAAGGATTGTAACTTTATTTGCAGCCGCTTTCAAGTTCCAGAAGATGTGCAACAGAGGGGATGGTTTGTCCCTGCTGACAGGCAGTGGGACTCATAAGGGCACCCGTAGCGATAAACAGGATGTTTTTAAAACTGCCGTCAGAAAGCTTTGGTAAGATATAAGAGCAAAGAACAGATGCGGCACATCCACAGCCTGAGCCGCCTGCGTGTACATCCTGAGTTTCGCGGTTGTAGATAAGAAGTCCGCAATCTTTGTGTTTGTCTTTTATATTGAGTCCAGCTTCATCGGTCAGTTTGTAGAGGAGGTTTGAGCCTACGACACCGAGATCTCCTGTAAAAATTCCGTCAAACTCCGAAGGGGTTCTGCCTGTATCCCTGAAATAATCCATTATTGTTCTTGCGGCGGCAGGGGCCATTGCGGCACCCATATTGTTTGCATCGGTTACACCAGGGTCTGTGATCCGGCCTACTGTAATTGCGTTTACGGTCGGGAGCGACGGTCGGTCTTTGCCTAATATACAACATCCCGAGCCTGTTACGGTCCATTGTGCAGTTGGTGTGCGCTGACCGCCGTATTCAAGAGGAAAGCGGTATTGTCGTTCGGCAGCGCAAAAATGAGAAGAGCTTGCAGCGGCACAGAAAGAAGCGGCGCCTGATTCAAGAGTGATTGCCGCCATAAGAAGCGATTGTGCCATAGTGGAGCAAGCTCCGTATTGTCCGAGATACGGAATAGAGAAATCCTTAACACCAAAGCTCGAGGAAATACATTGGTTAAGCAAATCCCCTGCAAAAATGTAGTCTATATCTTCTGCAGAAAGTTCTGCTTTACCCAAAGCGATAGACAATGCTTCTTTTAAAAGCTGACTTTCGGCTTGTTCCCAGGTGGACATACCTGCTTTTGGATCATGAAAAATCTTATCAAAACATTTGCCCAGCGGTCCTTCGTATTCTTTTTTGCTGCCTACAGCGGAATACCCTAAAATGTTTACTCTGCCTTGAGGCAATATGGTGTATTGGCCCTTTCGTTTTATCATAAAGAAAACTCCCTTTGCGTTTTTAGTAGCATTTGCAAAAGGGAGTTTTTAATTCATATATAAGATTTTAATTAATACTCAACAGGCTGAGTGGGAGTTGTAACAATAGGGAGAGTGGGCTGAGGAACTGTGATTTCAGGAGCAGGGGTAGTAATCACAGGTTTGGTTGTGGGTTTTGTTACAGGGGGTTGCGCTGTGGTGTTTGGTGTTGTAGTGTTAGGTGTTGTGGGCTTCGCAGGCTTTGTGGGTTTTGTGGGCTCTGCTGTTGATGAGGATGTCTGCTCACTAGGTGATTTGTAGTGATATGTAGAGCTGTGAAGCTGTTCTTCAAGCACAACCTTGCCATCTTTATAGAAGGTTCTTGTAGCACCTGCGCGATAGTAATTTTCATCGGGATTTGCATCGTAGATATAAGAGTCGATTACAATCTTGTCAAAGGAAGGATCCTGATAACCATAGATGTTGCAATAGAGAGTAACACCCTCCATATAGCACTCCATATACATAGGATATTCTGTGGGATTTTTGAGTTTAAGGTCAAGATAAGGATAGTCGATTGTTGCGTCGAGACCTGCTGCTGCATAGGTGGACTGGAAGTAGTGACAGTAACGCTCTACAATCTCCATATTTGTTCTGAGAGCTGCGTTGTAGATAGTTGTGCTTGACTGGCAAAGACCTCCGCCGATGCCGGGAACAAGCTCACCGCCGATAATAACTGTTGCAGGGCGGTATCCGAGGGAGGTTAAGTTGCTGTTGCCTGTACAAGCGTTGAAAGACCAAACCTCACCGGGCAGAATTACAGAGCCGTTACAGGCGTCGAGAGCAAGTTTCATATTGTGGTTGCCGTCGGCTGTGTTGGTAGAAACAGTTGTAAAAGAAGAAAGGCGTGTGATTTTGCCGTTGAGCTCTGTGTGGGTAACGTTAGGGGTGATGCTCTTAATTTCTGCAGTTATTTCGGTTGCTGTTTTGTCGCCTTTTGCAAGAGCGTTTACAGTCTTTATAATATCCTCTGTGAGCTTTTCCTCGTTAAGCTCTTTGCCGTCTTTACCTTTGGTAATGGTAGCCTTGCCGTTTTTAATGCCACCGATTGATGCGTCAACAGGTTCGCAGTTTGTAGCCTCTGCAAGTTTCTTTACCTCGGTGCTTACAGAGTTTTTATTTACCTCAAAGGTAAGGTCAAAAACTCTTGCTATGTCTTCTTTGCTTTCAGAAGAAACTCTTTTGTCGTTATAGGCTTTTGCTTCTCTGAGCACATCTTCAATATTGTTGTCAAATTCAAAGTTGTCGCGGTTGAAGGGGTGACTATCCTCACCGATTATAACATTGATTTCGAATTCTTTGATGAGTTTTTTGATTTCAGTATTCGCAATTTCGCGGGCTTCTTTGTAGGTTTTGTTGTTAAGACTGGCCGTACCTATAAGAATGCCGTCAGAAAAGGTGTATTTTTCTTCGTCGATCTTTTCAACCTCGGGTGCGGTAGAAACTGAAGTGGAGTTTTCTGAAGTGTTATTATCAGATCCGCTGCTCTGGCATCCTGCAAGAATACAGGTGATCAGGATAACACAGAAGCACATAGCAAATGCAGAGAAGAGAAAACCCTTTGTGCGATTGTTGAGTTTTATTTCGAAACTGCTGTTCTTTTTCATTATCTTAAACCTCATTTTTATATGATTATTATAAGGCATTGCATACATTGTATATAATACAGTATAAGTTCTAAAAAAGGAAGAGAAAACCTGCATATTTTCTATGGTAAATCTTCCAAACTTATGGATGTAATTTGACTTATTTTTGGATTCAATTGTTATTTTGGGATAATATTTGACAAGGTGGTTGAATTTTGCGTCGAAAAGCATTAAAATATATAGTAATATAATTCCCGTATAAAAGGGAAGCGGAGGCTTTTATGAAACGATTCTTAAGCATTATTATATGTGTTCTTATGGTTCTCATGCTTGTGGCTTGTAACAAGGAAGACAGTGGCAGGTCAGAGTATTCTCTTCTTGGTGAGTACACAAAATCTGATAGCGTGCCCGAGTATAATTTTATGTCGGGAGAATACACTATGCCCACAAACTTTGAAAGCTATCTTAAGGGTTCTATGGATTTTTCTTTTGGACTTTTATCGTCAGCCTCCGAGGATGGCGGAAACACAGTTGTGTCGCCTCTGTCTGTTTCAAATGTTCTCTCGTTGCTTTTAAACGGTGCCGATAATACAACCGAAAAAGAAATCCGTCAGACAATAGCAGGAGTGAATACAGACACCATTAATTTGTGCAGTAATTATGTTAATAGCAGGCTGAATGCTTTTGGCGGTGAAGATGCTGTGTTTAAATCTGCAGATTCTGTATGGTTTGATGACTCCTTTGATGTTAAGGCGGCATTCCTGCAGACAGCGGTAAACTATTATAATGCAGATGTTATGAGGATGGATTTGCAAAGTGACGGAGCTGCCTCAGAAATTAATGAGTGGATTAAAGACTATACCGATGGTGAAATTTCTGATATGGTAGAGAGTTTGGACGAGAACTCTTTAATGGTGCTTGTCAACGCTGTTCTTATGCAGGACGAGTGGGCAACTGCATATGACGAGAGTCAGCTCAAGGATGGAGTTTTTCATAGCTCAGAGGGAGACACAGATGTTACCTTTATGAATTCTTTGGAGCATTACATCAGTTCTTCTTATGCACAGGGCTTTATTAAGGGCTTTAAAAATCTTCCTCTTAAATTTGTGGCACTTCTTCCCGAGGGAGATGTGTCGGTAGAGGAGTTTGCACAGAATTTTACCTCTGCAAGATGGCAGGAGATAATGGCTTCTCAGCAGGCTACTACATTCTGCTCGGCTTCTCTTCCCGAATTTAAGGTTAATTTTGAAGCAGAGCTTACAGATGTGCTCAAGTCTATGGGAATAAACAGGGCGTTTGATCCCGCAAAGGCTGATTTCTCTCAGTTGAGCAATATGAGCAAACCCTTTGTTTCCGAGGTTAAGCACAGTGCTTTCATTGAAATTGGTCCTCAGGGTGCAAAAGCAGGTGCTGCCACTGTAGCAGAGATGAAAGATTCTTCAGCTCTTGTTGATGTAAAAGAGGTTAAGCTCGACAGACCGTTTATGTTTGTTATCTGTGACAATGAGTCGGGATTGCCTGTCTTTGTCGGAATTGTAAACAATGTGACAAAGTAACGGAGGACCCTATAATATGAAAAGAATTTTGTGTATAGCTTTTGTTTTGTTTGTGTTTGCAGGAACGCTTTGCGGATGCAATGCAAAAGATCCGGATGAAAATTCCGGCGGTACAACTTTTGATTTGACTGCACCGGAAAAGGCAGATATAAATTGGTTTGTATTTCCTGATTATGAAAAACGAGGCTTGATAAAGAATATAAAAAAACTTTCGGAGTATTCTCAAGATTGCGAAGTATATGAGTTTGTGTATCCTTCCGATAAGTACAAGGTTAAGGGTATGGTTGCAATTCCTTCCGAGTGTATCGAAACAGAAACCCCCATCAGTGCTATTGTTTACAATCGAGGAGGCAATAGTAATATGGGCTTTCTGACAGGAGAAGAGATAGCTTCCATGTGTGTGGCGTCAAATCGAGTTGTAATCGCTTCTCAGTACAGAGGAGCAAACGGCGCTGAGGGCAAAGACGAATTTGGCGGTGCGGATTTGGAGGATGTAACCTCGCTTATAGACCTTTGTGAAAAAGAGTTCAGATTTATAAATTTGGAAAATCTTTGTATGGTAGGTGTTTCCCGAGGCGGAATGATGTCCTATATGGTGGCAAAGGAAGATAAGCGAGTAAAGGGTGTTGTTGCGGTTTCAGCCGTAACCGACCTTGCGGCTTCTTACAATGAACGCGAAGATATGAAAAATATTCTTCATAGTGCAATCGGCGGATCGCCCGAGGAACTTCCCGAAGAATACGCAAAGCGCTCAGCTGTAAACTGGGCAAATGAGCTGGATGTTCCTGTGTTTATCATACATAGCAAAAGCGATGAGCTGGTATCTTACTCTCAGGCAAAAGAAATGAACGAACTTCTTAAGGATTCAAAGCATGGTTGTACAATGATTACTCACCTTGATGATGTACACGGCTTTCATCCCGAGGATGCAGAGAGTATTGTTCAGTGGTTAGACCAGACCCTCCCTGCAAACCCTGTGCAGAACTAAAAGTTAATAATAAGACAACAAAAAACGGTACATTCATCACGAATGTACCGTTTTGTTATGCATTGTTTAATTAAGCAAGATTACTTAACGTGCCAGAGTTCCTTTGCATACTGGAGGATTGTTCTGTCGGAGCTGAACTCACCTGCGTTTGCAACATTCTTGAGGCACTTTCTGCCGAAGGTTACGCGGTCTGCATACTCAGCATTGCAACGAATCTTTGTATCAACATAGTCCTGAAGATCACGGAGGAGGAAGTAGTGGTCAGGTGCATGCCAGCACTTACCATCGAGGATACCCTCCCAAAGCTCACGGAAGCTGCCTTCGCCCTGAGCACCGTTGTCGTTGAATGTGCCGTTAACGAGTGTATCAACAACTCTTCTGATGTACTCGTTCTGCTCGTAGATAGCACGAGGCCAGTAGCCCTCTCTCTTGAGTCTTTCGATCTCTTCAACTCTTGCACCGAAGATATACTCGTTCTCTTCGCCTGCCTTCTGTGCGATCTCAACGTTAGCACCGTCGTAAGTACCGAGGGTCACTGCACCGTTGAGCATAAACTTCATGTTACCTGTACCGGAAGCTTCTGTACCTGCTGTGGAAATCTGCTCGGAAACATCAGCAGCAACTACGATCTTCTCAGCATAGGAAACATTATAGTTGGAAACGAATACAACCTGGAGCTTGTCCTTTGTATCGGGATCGTTGTTTACAAGGTTTGCAATCTCGTTGATGAACTTGATGATTGCCTTTGCACGACGATAGCCGGGAGCAGCCTTAGCACCAAAGATAAATGCTGTGGGGTTCCAGTTGGGGAGTCTGCCGTCTTTGATGAGGTAGTAGATGTAAAGAATGGAGAAAGCGTTGAGGAGCTGTCTCTTGTACTCGTGGAGACGCTTTACCTGAATGTCAAAGATGAAGTCGGGGTTAAGGTCGAAGTTGTCCATCTTCTTAACATAAGCTGCGAGCTGCTTCTTCTTCTTAGCCTTGATCTTATTGAACTCTTTTACAGTTTTGTCGTCGAGCATATCGTTAAGAGCTGTGAGTTTGCTGAGATCTCTCTGCCAGCCGTCGCCAACTCTTGCTGTGATAAACTCGGAAAGCTCGGGGTTGCAAAGACCAAGCCAACGTCTCTGTGTGATACCGTTTGTCTTGTTCTGGAAACGCTCGGGATAGATAGCGTACCACTCTTTAAGAACGTCGTTCTTGAGGATTTCTGTATGAATCCAAGCAACGCCGTTTACATAGCTGGAAGCATAGATGCCGAGACGAGCCATGTGAACTCTCTCGCCGTCGATGATGCGCATTTCGTTGATCATGCCCTCATCAAGACCCTTGCCTCTGAGGTCCCACATCTCTTTTTCGTTGATTCTCTCAATGATGGAGTAGATCTCGGGGATAACTTCCTGCATAAGGGAGATGCTCCACTTTTCAAGAGCCTCAGCCATAACAGTGTGGTTTGTGTATGCGAATGTCTTCTGTGCAATCTCGAATGCCTCGTCAAAGCCGATGCCTTCAAGTGCAAGAAGTCTGATAAGCTCGGGGATACAGCAGATGGGGTGTGTATCGTTAAGCTGGCAAGCTGTCATCTCTGCGAAATGAGAGAAGTCGTTGCCATACTGCTTCTTGTATCTCTTGATGATATCCTGGAGAGAAGCAGAGCAGAAGAAATACTGCTGCTTGAGTCTGAGAACCTTACCCTCTCTGGAGTTGTCGTTGGGATAAAGAACCTTAGAGATGTTCTCTGCGTCGTTCTTTGCCTTGATGGAATCGTCATATCTGCCGTCGTTGAACTGGAGGAAGTCAAACTCATTAACTGCCTCTGCCTGCCACAGACGGAGAGTGTTGATGTTCTTTGTGCCGTAGCCGATAACAGCCATATCGTAGGGAACAGCAACAACTGTCTGGTCTGCGAATTTAACTGTTACTGCGTCCTCGATGCAACGAACGCTCCAAGGATCGCCGAATTTCTGCCAATCGTCAGCAACCTCTACCTGATAGCCGTTCTCGATAAGCTGCTTAAAGAGACCGTACTTGTAGCGGATGCCGTAGCCGTCGAGGGGAACGTCGTGTGTTGCAGCGGAATCAAGGAAGCAAGCTGCAAGTCTGCCGAGACCGCCGTTACCGAGAGCTGCGTCGTCGATATCCTCGAACTGATTGATGTTCATACCCTTTGCCTTGAGAAGTTCCTTAACCTCGTCAAGTGCGCCGAGGCAGTAAAGATTGTTGTAAATCATTCTACCCATAAGGAATTCAGCGGAGAAGTAGTAGGCTCTGCGCTTTTTAGCATGAGCTTTCTTGCTCTTTTCCCAACGCTCTGCAATGTCGCCCATTACAGCCTTACCAAGTACCTGGTGCAGCTGCTCTTTTGTAAGCTCCTTAGGTTTTTTACAATAAGCACTTTTTGCAATAGTCTCAAGATTCTCAATGATTGTACTCATTTTATTAATCCTCCTGTTATCTGTTGTAGGTGTTTACCATACCCATAAGTTTTGCTGCGAGCTCGTCGGTGAGGGATGCAGCGTTTATTCTCCACTCCCAGTTACCGCCGAGGGTAGAGGGTGTGTTGATTCTTGCTTCTGAGCCTAATCCCAGCAGATCCTGCATAGGAATAATGGCATATTTTGCACGGCTTTCATAAGCTGTGCGGATGATACCCCAGTTGAAGCCCTCTTCATCAGAGAGGTGACAGTACTCGTAAGCGTGACGGATTGTGTTCTCGTCAGCCTCGTTTCTCCAACCCATAACGGTATCGTTGTCATGTGTACCTGTGTAAACTACACAGTTTTCGGGATAGAGGTGGGGAAGATACTCGTTGTCGTTGTCGCCGCCGAATGCGAACTCCAGAATCTTCATTCCGGGATATCCGCAATCAAGAAGCAGCTGTCTAACACCGGGAGTAAGGTCGCCCAGATCCTCTGCTACGATTTCTACGTTCTCAATCTGCTCGTTCATGAGATTAAAGAACTCAATGCCGGGACCCTCCTTCCAGGAGCCGCCGATAGCGTTCTCTGCGGGGAAGGGAATAGCATAGTATGTGTCGAATGCACGGAAGTGGTCGATTCTTGTAATATCGAAGAGAGCGGTTGCTGCCTTGATACGCTCAAACCACCATTTGTAACCTGTCTCCTTGAGGTAGTCCCAATTGTAGAGGGGGTTGCCCCAAAGCTGACCTGTTGCGGAGAAGTAATCGGGAGGACAACCTGCAACGCAAACGGGGTTACGGGTTTCATCCAGCCAGAATACCTCGGGATTTGCCCAAGTGTCTGCGCTGTCCATAGCAACATAGATGGGCATATCGCCTAATATCTTAATGCCGAGGGAGTTAACGTATGCACGGAACTTCTCCCACTGCTCGTAGAATTTAAACTGAACAAAGCTCCAGAATCCGATATCATCAGAGAAATTTCTTGTGTAGCGAGCTACAGCCTTTTCATCTCTGAGACGGATGCTTTCGTCATCCCACTCGGTCCAGGACTTCATATCGAAGCTTTTCTTAACAGACATATAAAGTGCGTAGTTTTTGAGCCAACCTGCGTTCTTTCTTTTGAAAGAGCGGAAGGCTTTCTGAGCTGCGCTGTCTTTGTCGAGTGCTTTGAAATTTTCGTAAGCTTTACGAAGAATTTCAAAACGACAGTTGTAGATTTTTTCGTAATCTACATAACCGGGGTTTGTGCCATAGTTGTAGCCATCCATATCGGATGCAACAAGAAGTCCCTCATCACAGAGCATATCAAGATCAATCATATAAGGATTGCCTGCATAAGTTGAGAAGGACTGGTAGGGGGAGTCGCCGTAGCTTGTGGGACCTACGGGAAGGATCTGCCAGATTGTCTGACCTGCTTTTTTGAGGAAGTCAGCAAACTTATAAGCTTCTTTGCCTATTGTGCCGATTCCGTAAGGGGAAGGCAGAGAAGTGATAGGCATAAGAATGCCGGCTGCTCTTGACATAAAATCATCTCCTGCAAAAGTAATTAAATTTTGATTGAGTTAAACTCATATATATTCCGTTATATATATTGTGTATAAAGAACGGTCAAAAATCGCAACTTGTCAAAATTTGACCGCTATAATCACTTCGAATTTTACCATAAATCTTTATACTTTGCAAGTAAAATAAGGTAAATGTGGCTTAAATACTAGAAAATCCACAATAAATTGCCAAACAAGCGGCAAGTTGGCGATTTTTATCTCGATTGTTATATTTTGCACTAAAGTCACCTTTGAAGATGCGGGTTTTATCTTTTGTGGAAACACCGATAAAAACGGTGCCAACAGGCTTTTTTATACTGCCCCCCGTAGGCCCTGCGATACCGGTGGTGCTTATGCCCATCTGGGCGTTTGCAAGTTTTCGTACTCCTTCTGCCATTTGAGCGGCGACCTGTGGAGATACTGCACCGAATTCCTCTAAATCTTTGTTGCTTACACCAAGAATCTTTTCTTTTATGTGATTGGCATAGGAACATACTCCGCAATCAAAAACCTCGGATACCCCTGCCTCGTCGGTGAGGAGTTTAGAGATAAGTCCGCCTGTGCAGCTTTCTGCAGTGGCTACCTTCATTCCTTTCTTTTCAAGGGCTTTGATAAAAAGCTTTGCTAATGAGTCGGGATCAATATTTTCTTTTTTTAGAAGTTCGTCAAAATCTTTTTCTGTGATTGTTTCAAAATTCATTAAGATTTCATCCTTTGTTTTTATATTAATATTGTCTGTTCCGGATGTTTACATACAAGTCTATTTTAACACTTCAATAAGATTATTGCAAACGTCAGAGTTTTTTGCTATATTATATATGATTGTGTTTAACTTTGTACATTCAGGTGATTATTTATGGCGTGGTTTTTTAAAGACGAAGAAATAAACGACATCTGTCTTATAACAGGTGAAGATGCAAAGCATATAGAAAAATCTCTGCGAATGAGAGTTGGCGAAGAGCTTACTCTTGTTACTCCTATGGGTCAGGAACATCTTTGCAGAATATCGGCTTTCGGGGCGGATTCCGTTGAGGTTGAAAGCATAAGTTCTAAGCCTTGCGAGCAAGAGGCAGATGTAGAGGTAACGCTTTATCAGTCTCTGACAAAAGGCGACAAAATGGATCTGATTGTTCAGAAATCCGTAGAACTTGGTGTTGTAAGAATCGTACCGGTAATAACAAGCCGTTGTGTTTCCCGACCTGATGAGAAATCTATTAAAAAGAAGATTGAGCGTTGGCAGAAAATCTCGCTCGGTGCAGCTCAGCAATCCTGCCGAGGAATAGTGCCTGTGGTGAGTGATGCTATGAGCTTTGAAGAAGCACTCAGAGACAGCGCTAAAAAGGATTCAAGTGTTATTTTCTATGAGGGTGGCGGCGAGAGTCTTAAAACTTTTACAGACAAGGGTTATAAATCCTTTGGTATATTTGTAGGCTGTGAAGGCGGTTTTGATTTGTCTGAGGTGGAAAAAGCAAGGGAATGCGGTGTTTTACCTGCTACCCTCGGCAAGAGAATACTCAGAGCAGAAACTGCACCTTTGGCAGCACTTTCGGCAATAATGTGTCTTACAGGCAATTTTGATTAAAATTTAGGAGTGGTATTATGAACAAAACAGTTGGAATTATCTGTGCTATGGAGCTTGAGCTTCAAGGTCTTCTTGATATTATCAAAACAGAAAGCACTATGGAAAAGTCCGGAACAACTTATTATAAAGGTAAGATTGGTGAAACGGATGTAGTTCTCGTACAATGTGGAATCGGTAAGGTGAGTGCTGCAATCTGCACTCAGATGCTTATTGATTTTTATAATCCCGATGTTATTATTAACAGCGGTGTTGCAGGCGCTTTATCTGTGGATGTTACCGTAGGCGATATTGTAATTGCTACTGCTGCGGTACAGCACGACTTTGACAGCACTGCTTTCGGTGAGCCTAAGGGAACACTTGAACTTTTGGGTAAAAAAATGATAGAACTTCCTGCTGATGAAGATTTTTCTGCAAAGCTCTTTGAGGCAGCAAAGAAACTTGATGATACAAGAGCTTTCAGAGGAATTATAGCTACAGGAGATAAGTTCGTGGCTGACAGCGATGAGAGACTTTCCATAGGAAAAGAGTTTTCTGCTCTTGCCTGCGAGATGGAGGGTGGTGCTATGGCACAGGTTTGTGTTCGTGCAGGAGTACCCTTTGCGATTCTTCGCAGTATTTCTGACGATATCGGTCACAATACCACAGTAGACTTCAACGAGTTCAAGGTTATGGCAGCTAAAAAGACAATAGATGTATTGTCCGAGGTCCTTAAATAAGCAAATTTTCTTGACTTTTCGGTGCAAAGGTGATAACATCCCATTTATGATATATCCGCGAGGTGAAAATCGTGACCAAATATATAAAGATGTTTAAATGGCTTTCTATAATATTTTCGGGCGGAATGTTTGTGCTTTCCGTTATTCTTCTGCCTTACTTTATAGAGTCTTTAAAATGGCGTGTGCCGGAATATGAATTTTTGCTTTATCCTGCGCTTCTTTTTGTGTGGGTAACATCTATTGGATTTTACTACATAGTTTTACTTATCATCAATATATGCCAGAATGCTCAATCGGGAAAAGCGTTTACGATTTCTACAGTAAAGCTTTTTGACAGAATTGCTTTGGTAGCACTCATTGAGATTGTCGCTTATATGATAGGTTTTATCGCAGGCTCAATATGGATTATGAAACTTAATCCTTATCTGGTGTTTGCTTTGTTTATTGTAGCTTTCTTCTGCCTTATGGTGTTGGGATTCTGCAAGATAATGAAGCATCTGCTCAGACGAGTCGTAGATATTAAAGAAGAAAACGAGTATACAATCTGAGGTGGACGAAATGTCTTTGATAATTAAGCTTGACGAGATGATGTCAAAAAGAGAGATAAACTGTGGTGATCTTGCAAAGATTGTGGAGATTCCTGCTCCGGATTTATCCCTTCTTAAAAGCGGAAAAGCAAGAGCGATCAAGTTTACAACACTTGATAAGTTGTGCAAGGCTCTTGAGTGTACTCCTGCTGACATTCTTGAATATAAAAATGAAGATTGATTAGTTCTGACCGCAGAGTTTCGAAAGAAACTCTGCGGCTTTTTCTTTTTTTGTGTGCTTTAAAAAGATGGGGGATTTATGCCCTTGTATAGAAATTAACAGAGAGCAGTTGTGCTTTCTGCGCTGAAAGACAGATTCGCTTAAAGTTACCCGACGGATTTTATCTTTTGGTATATATGCGATGGAATAGGTTAGTCCGTGGTAAAAGCCTACTATGACAAAATTATGATTAAGTGAAGCAAAGCATCGGCTGAAGATACAGAGTCGAAAGAAGAACCATCCCACAAGGAAGAGTACCACAAAAAGACCAATGCGGGTTTTTGATATATAGGTAAAGTGTTTATCGGCAATTATTAAGAGCACAGAAAAAAGAAGCAAAATACTCAAAGGAAGATATGTGTAGCCAAAAACAGATTCGGCACGAAGGGTTAATGAGTTGTTTTGTTTTTTACTAAAAGTTTTAAGGTGTTTCAATACAGACAAACAAATCCTGCGTTTCCCTGCACAGAGAAAAATTGTTCGGGAATCTTTCTTTTTGCAGGAAGTTAAAAACTCTCCGGTAATCAGATTGATAAGAATAAAAAGAAGGTTTTGTTTAAATACAATTGCACATATATGCTCTTTGGGTATATAAGATGTTCGCTTTATTATAATACCTGCAGAGGTTTTTACTGAGGTTGAGTTAACTTCCAGTGTCAGCTGTGCATAACGCATAATGTTAAGAGCAATTCCCATACCCCACAAAAGAAGGATAAAAGCCGAAAGGCAAAAAAGCAGAAGGGGGAGCTTTGTATAAACAAAAGAAGGAATAAGCTGTGTGGGGTGATTTTTTGAAGCCGAAAGCAAAAGATATGTTTTTCTGAAAAAAGGAATAAGAGTCAAAGCACCGGTAAAAGCATTATAAAATCCTAAGGAAAGCAGCAAGACTGATGCAAGGTTGCTTTTAATTGATAGTTGCGGTTTTTTATCTTTGCCAAAAATATCAAAGATAGAAAATTCAGGGTCTGTTTTGATGTAAACATTAGTCTTGTGCTGACCACAATGGATGGTCAGCCGACAAACCCCCATGAATTTTTGAACAGGACCCTGCAGGATATGAAGCTTTTTTATTTTTTTGTGGGGTAGCAGGTTGTGCTTTTTTAGAACAATCCCTTCCTTGAGAGAAAGAGTGCTATCCGAAGAAAAAAATCTTATTGCTTTATAGTGTGCAAAGCCGCAGATAATAATTCCTGCGAGAAGTATAATATCCGTAAGATACACATAGGCAGAAAGAATGCGGTTTGTGTGTTTTAAAAACAGAGACTGAAGCGGAAGTGTAAGAATTAAATATCCCCGACGATATAGAAAAGAGATTATGTGGTAAGCAGATATTTTAAATTTCAATGGGTTTCTTCCTTAATAGAGAGTTCGTACAGTTGTGATTTTGTAAGTGGAGGCAGAATTGTTTTGACCCCTTCGCAGTGAATTACGACATTTGAAAGTCTGAGTGCCGACGACAATGGAGTATTCAGAAGCTTTGTTGTGCAGATAAAGTCAAGAGGTATGATTTGTGTTTTCTTTATAAGAAATCCTGTTTTGAATAAAATGTGATTTTCGCATAGGCTTAGCATTGCATATTTGTATCGCAGAAAAATTATTAGTAACGATAAAAAATTTAAGCACAGAACAATAACATATATGTCTGCAAAATAAATCTTGTTTAAAGATAGTGTGGGTATAATAATGCAGTTTATAAGTAAAATGCGACCAACCCATAAAAGCAGAAATTTTTTTGAAAGTCTCACAAGAAGCACAACCTGATTTTTTACTTAGTTTATGTAAAAAGGTATAAAAATAAACGACCCTCTGTTTAAGAAGGTCGTTTTGATATAAATGTTAAAGTTTTTCTACTGCATCTGCGGCCTTTTCGAAGTAATCGCCAACAAAAAGCTCCATAGAGCCTGTGTCTGTGCAGGTTGCAAGAGCACTGTCGATGGGGAGCTTTGCAAGTACTTCTGTGTTGTACTTTGCAGCGATTTCATCAATGTGGCTCTCACCAAAAATCTTGTGCTGTTTGCCGCAATCGGGACACTGGAAGTAGCTCATGTTCTCCACAAGACCGATGATGGGAACATTCATAAGGTTAGCCATCTTTGCAGCTTTTTCAACAATCATTGAAACAAGCTCCTGAACAGCAGTGACAACGATAATGCCGTCAATGGGAAGACTCTGGAAAACTGTCAGAGGAACATCGCCTGTTCCGGGAGGCATATCGATGAACATATAGTCGATATCGTTCCATACTACTTCTGTCCAGAACTGCTTAACAGTACCTGCGATAACGGGGCCTCTCCAGATAACAGGGTCAGTTTCGTTTTCGAGGAGCAGATTGATGGATACCACATCAATGCCTGTCTTTGTCTTAACGGGAAGAATGCCCATTTCAGAACCCATACATTTCTCGGTAAGACCAAAAGCTTTGGGAATAGAAGGACCTGTAATGTCTGCGTCCATAACAGCTGTCTTGTATCCGCGACGGTTCATCATTACAGCCATAGCAGAAGTAACAAGACTTTTGCCTACACCGCCTTTACCGGAAACAACGCCGATAACTTTCTTTACTTTGCTGTGAGCATTAAGCTCTTCTTTGGGGATTGTGTTTGTACCTTTTGAGGAGCAGTTCTCCTTGCAGGTTTCGCAGTTGTGTGTGCAACCCATAGTGTAATTTACCTCTTTTCGATGAACAAGGGTGTATTGCAAATCAGCATACACCCTGTTTTTATTTATATTTTGTCCTTTTAAAAGGATTATGTTTAAGTTTTATTCTTCTGTTTCTTCTGTGCTTTCTTCGGATATGTTTTCGGTTTCTGCTTCCATTGCAATAGCTTCTTCAAGTTGAACACTTTCTGCAAAAACTACAAAAGCGCCAACTTTGATTTCTTCTGCACAGGGAGCAACATCGGAAAGTCTTATTTCTTTTTCGGTGTTGTAAGCTGTGTCAAGGTCGTCTACAACAAGGAGAGCACCCTCGGTATCCTCATCAGCAAGGATATACATACCCTCATCCTCGGGCTCGGCATCTTCGATTTCCTCGTCTTCTTCCTCGTTGTTTTCTTTAAGTTCAAAACCGCTGAAGAAGGTGTAGGGAAGACCATAGCCCAGAGCCACACAAGCCATGATGAACAGAGGGCTGTAAGGCAGTGCAGTTTCTGCACCCAGACTAGCGATTGCGTCGTGAAGAGGAAGCTCCTCTACAAAATGTGCAATAATTGCATAAATAGCAGGAAGGTCTAAAAGGATAAGTGTCCAAAGGCTGAATCTTTTTACAGGTTTGCCTTCGCCAACTCTTGTTGCGTAGAAGATAATAAGACCGAATACTGTGAATACCAGAGTGTTGATGTAGGGAGCGAGTTCGGGTTTTGCGGATGTCATAGTAAGGAAAAAGTAGGAGCATACTATGAAGCCTAAAATCAGAAACGCGGAAAAGATAAGGTTAAGAGTATCTTTTTTGTTAGGTTTTTTCATAAGTGTTTTGCCTCCGAATCGGAAAATTTTGGTATTCATCAGAATACGAATTGTGTGTTCAGATTAAGCCCTTACCTTTGCGGCAATGCAGACCCAACCTGCTTCTTCAAAGATGTTTGTAACTTCGAAATCCTTTTCGATAACAGAGAGCACTTCGTCTTTTCTGCTGTCGATGATACCGCTCATAATGTAAACGGATTTGTCATTCATAAAGTTTCTTACATCTTTAGACAACATAATTATAGCATCTGCTACAATATTTGCAACAACAATATCGTAAGTGCCGCTTACTTTGTCGGTAAGGTTGCCGGCAACAAAATTACACTTGTCAGAAACATTATTCATTTCGGTGTTTTCAAAAGCAGTACGAACTGCAGTGGGGTCAATATCAACACCGAATGCACTTTTTGCACCGAGCAGTACGGATGCAATGGAAAGAATACCGCTGCCACAGCCAACATCAAGAACGACATCGTCTTCTTTAACGAATTTTTCAAGACACTTCAGACAGAGTCTGGTTGTTTCGTGATTGCCTGTGCCGAAAGCCATACCGGGATCAATGTTGATAACCTTTCTGTCGCCTGCGTCATATTCGTCACGCCATGTAGGACGGATAAGAAGCTTTTCGCCAACGGGAATGGGGAAGAAAAACTGCTTCCAGTTGTTTCTCCAATCCATTTCGTCGCAACCTGTGGTGTCGATTTCGTTTTCGATACCTTCCTCCGAGAGTCTTTCGCGAAGGAATGCTACAGATTCTGCAGGATTTTCTTCGGGGCTGATGTAAACATGAATAAGAGCTTTTGTTTTATCTTTTTTAAGAAGCTCTTCGTCGATAAGGTCGATGTGTGCAATCTCCATAACTTCTTCAATCATAGAGGCATAGTCCTCTATGTAGAAGCCGTAGGGTACCAGCATATGAGCGATTGCTTCTGCGGTTTCCAGATTGCTTCTGTCAATAGAAATTATAATTTCGGTCCATTCCATAACTTGTACCTCTTATGTGTGTCTGAATATTAATCAAAAATCTTTTTGATTACATCAAAGAAACTTTTGCGTTTTGTGTAGTTCTTGTCGGTAGTTGCAGCCTCGAAATCCTTAAGAGCGGACTTCTGCTTGGAATTAAGATTTTTGGGAACCTCGATTGTTACCTTAACATATTGGTCACCTCTGCCTCTGCCGTTTATGTGAGGGATACCCTTACCTTTGAGTTTGAATACATCGCCGGGTTGGGTGCCATCGTGAACGGAGTAGCTTACTTTACCGTCAATTGTAGGAACAATTACCTCTGCACCTAATGCTGCCTGAGCAAAGGTGAGGGGAAGTTCACACCATACATCGTCACCGCGACGCTCAAAAATGGGATGAGGTCTTACGGAAACATATACATGTAAATCACCTGCGGGACCGCCATTGGTACCTGCGGAACCCTGACCGCTTACATTGAGTACCTGGTCGTTTGCTATGCCTGCAGGGATGTTGATTTCGATTTTTTTCTGTTTTTTCTTTCTGCCGTTGCCGCCGCAAGCTTTACAGGGATTATCGATAATCTTACCTGTTCCTCGACAAGCGTCGCAGACTCTGGAGGTTTGAACAACACCAAAAGGTGTGCGCTGGTTTACAGTAACCTGACCGCGACCCGAACAGGTGGGACAAGTTTTAGCGGAGGTGCCTTTCTGTGCACCTGTGCCCGAACATTCCTCGCAAGTTGCAACAGCGTTGAAGGTTACCTCTTTGCGACAACCCTTTGCGGCTTCGTCGAAAGAAATACCAACAGAAGCTTCAACATCCGCACCTCTTCTGGGTGCGTTGGGGTTTGAGCTGTTTCGTCTGCCGCCGAAGCCTCCGAAACCGCCGAAAACACTGTTAAAGATGTCGCCTAAATCTATATCCTGGCCAAAGGGACTGCCACCGCCGTAACCGCCGCCCGCACCATAGTTGGGGTCAACTCCTGCGTGACCGAATTGGTCGTAGCGGGTACGTTTGTCTTTGTCGGACAGTACCTCGTATGCCTCATTTACTTCTTTGAATTTTGCCTCGGCTTCCGGATTTCCGGGATTTAAGTCGGGATGATATTTTTTAGCAAGTTGTCTGTATGCTTTCTTGATTTCGTCATCAGTGGCGCCTTTTGCAACGCCCATAACCTCATAGTAGTCCCTTTTGTTAGCCAAGTTTTCACCCTCTTTGCTTAAAAATGTGCCTTCTCCTTGAGGGAGAGGTGTCGCGGCTTTGCCGAAACGGATGAGGTGGAAAACCAAAAGGTTTTCTCACGCGTAAAACACCGCAAGTGCTGCTCCGAAAAAGAGCAGCACTGCGTTTTGAATTTGATTTATATTTTACCTTATATTTACAGAGTAGTCAACAAAGTGATTATTCTGAAACATCTGTAAAGTCTGCATCGTAAACATTGCCCTCGGGAGCTGCACCTGCTGCCTCTGCACCGGGAGCTGCACCTGCTGCCTGAGCTGCCTGATACATCTTGGAAGAAATCTCGTAGAGAGCCTTCTGAAGATCCTCTTTTGCAGCGTTTATGAGGTCTTTGTCATCTCTCTGGATAGCGTCCTTAACAGCCTGAGCTTTTGTTGTAAGAGTGTTTTTGTCTTCCTCAGTGAGTTTGTCGCCGTTGTCAGCAACCAGTTTCTCTGCCTGATAAGCCATATTCTCTGCTTCGTTCTTTGCGTCAACAGCCTCGCGACGAGCCTTATCCTCTGCAGCAAACTGCTCAGCTTCCTTAACAGCCTTGTCGATGTCTTCCTTGGACATATTTGTAGAAGAAGAGATTGTGATGTTCTGCTCCTTGCCTGTACCGAGGTCCTTTGCACTTACATTAACGATACCGTTAGCGTCGATGTCAAAGGTAACTTCGATCTGAGGAATGCCTCTGGGAGCAGGAGCGATGCCTGTGAGAGCAAAGAGACCAAGCTGCTTGTTGTCTCTTGCGAACTCTCTTTCGCCCTGAAGAACGTTAACCTCAACCTGAGTCTGATTGTCAGCAGCGGTAGAGAAGATCTGGCTCTTCTTTGTGGGGATGGTTGTGTTTCTGTCGATAATCTTTGTCATAATACCGCCCATTGTCTCGACACCGAGAGAAAGGGGAGTAACGTCAAGGAGAAGGAGACCTTCAACCTCACCGCCGAGAACACCTGCCTGAAGAGCTGCACCGATAGCAACACACTCGTCGGGGTTGATGCCCTTGAAGGGTTCCTTGCCGATAAGAGCTTTAACAGCTTCCTGAACAGCAGGAATACGGGAAGAACCGCCTACCATAAGAACTTTGTCGATTTCGGAAATGTTAAGACCTGAGTCGGAGAGAGCACGCTTTACAGGAATGATTGTGTTTTCAACAAGATCTGCTGTAAGCTCGTTGAACTTTGCTCTTGTAAGAGTCATGTTAAGGTGCTTGGGACCTGTTGCATCTGCTGTGATGTAGGGCAGATTGATGTCTGTGGAAGTAACGCCGGAAAGCTCAATCTTTGCCTTCTCTGCTGCTTCCTTGAGTCTCTGCATTGCAAGATTGTCGTTTGAAAGGTCAATGCCTGCTTCTGTCTTGTAGCTTGAAACGATCCAGTTGATGATTCTCTGGTCGAAGTCGTCGCCACCGAGACGGTTGTTACCTGCTGTTGCGAGAACTTCCTGAACACCGTCGCCCATCTCGATGATGGATACGTCGAAAGTACCGCCGCCGAGGTCGTAAACCATTACCTTCTGGTCTGTCTCTTTGTCGATGCCATAAGAAAGAGCAGCAGCTGTGGGCTCGTTGATAATTCTCTTTACCTCGAGACCTGCGATTTTACCTGCGTCCTTTGTAGCCTGACGCTGTGCGTCTGTAAAGTAAGCGGGAACTGTGATAACAGCCTGTGTTACTGTTTCGCCGAGATATGCCTCTGCGTCAGTCTTGAGCTTCTGAAGAATCATAGCGGAAATCTCCTGAGGAGTGTATGCTTTGCCGCTGATTGTTACTTTGTAGTCTGTGCCCATCTCTCTTTTGATGGAAGCAACTGTACCTGCAGGGTTTGTAATAGCCTGACGCTTTGCAACCTGACCTACCATTCTTTCGCCGTTTGCAGAGAAAGCAACAACGGAAGGAGTTGTTCTTGCGCCTTCAGCGTTAGCAATAACTACGGGCTCGCCGCCTTCGATAACTGCTACGCAGGAGTTAGTTGTACCAAGATCGATACCAATTGTCTTTGCCATAATTAATTCCTCCAAATATGAATTAGATTGATTGTAGATTAGTTTTTATATATAAAGGGTAAAGAATTGCGCTTTGCAGAGGCGTTTTGTGTCACGCTTCGTTCACCTACGCTACTTAAGGCTACGGTGCTCGGCGCTTCGGTGTCACGCCTCGTTCACCTACGCTACTCTTAAAAAGTCAACGTTCTCCTCAAATTTGCCTGATTGCGAATGTAAAAGACAATTCACAATCCGTTCGGCAAATTGTGCTGTCGAACTCGACTTTTTAAGGCTACGGTGCTCGGCGCTTCGGTGTCACGCCTCGTTGCTCTTCGCTGATCCTCGATTTTTGTCGTACTCACGAAAATTTGCTTATGTGGATCTTTGAAGTTTCAAATCCACATTTTTCAGCAATTCTCGGTTCGTACTCGAAAATCTCGGGCTACGAGCCTCGGCGCTTCTTTATCCACAGTTAGCAACCTGAACCATTGCTGCACGGATGATCTTGTCGCCGATTTTAAAGCCCTTCTGGAATACCATAGCGATGGAGTTTGCAGGAAGGTCGGGATTTTCTGTTCGTGCAACAGCATTGTGAAGCTGAGGGTCAAAAGCTTCGCCTACCTCACCAAAAGACTCAACACCAAGCTTTTCAAGAGATTTTGCAAATTGATTGCCGATAAGCTCAATGCCCTGACGCTGAGGGTCATCCTCCGGCGTTGCGGAGAGAGCGGCGTTTACCGAGTCTGCCATGGGAAGCAATTCCTCAACAGCCTTTGCTGTGGCATCGGCGTAGATTGAGAGTTTCTCCTGCTGAGTACGTTTTCTGTAGTTATCGTACTCTGCGGCAAGACGAAGATAATTTTCTTTCTGAGTTTTAAGTTCCTCCTGAAGTTTTTCGCACTCGGAAGGCTCGTTTTTTGCGTCGTTAACCTCTTCGGTTACATCTTCTTTGGTTTCCAGAACTTCTTCGGGAGTTATGTTTTCGTTTTTCTTGCTCATTTTTGTACTCCTTAAATACATTTGTAGTAAGTGTAGTTATATATCTATCATTTCGTCAAGCATATTTCCTGTTGATTTTGCGATGTAGAGGGTGGCACCTGCGGCAGCGGCATAGTCCATTCGGGCAGGGCCGAAGAGTGCAACCGAGCCTGCGGTTTTTCCTGCGATTTCGTATCTTGCGCTTATGACGGTGCACCTTCTGAGCTCAGGTGAGCCACATTCTGTACCAAGGAAAATCCTTATACCGCTTTTGCCCTCAAAAAGCAGGGATGATACCTGTTCTCTGTCTTGCAGAAAACTCATAATTCCTCTTGCGGTGGGGATATCCACATCCGGCATAAAGAGGAGTCTTGACTGACCGCTTGTGCAGATTTCGGTTTCCTGAGCCTGAGCGGCAATCTCCATCAGGGCAACAAGTGCCTGGGGGGTCAGGAGCAAAAGGTCAGGGAAGCTTGATGCGATTGTCTGCATAAAAGGTTTTGTAAGCTCCGAAAGAGGAATTCCCGAAAGGGCTTTGTTGAGTATTTTCTGGAGCACCTCTGTGACTTCGTTTGTGATAACAAAGTTACATCTGAAAAGTCTGCTTCGCACCATGCCTGTGTTTGTTACAAGAACAACCATAGCGGTGTGCCTGCCTGTTGCAAGGAAATGCAGACGATGTACCCTTGCCTCTGTTACGGGAGGGGTTGTGGTTACTGCGGCGAAGCCTGTGTAGTCCGAAAGAAGCTCTGCGGCTGTACGCAAGAGGTTTTCGGGAGTATCTGCACTGAGGCTTAGTTTGTTATCGATGTAATCACAAGCTCTTGCCGAGGGAGCTTTGAGTGTCATAAGGTTATCAATATAATACCTACACGCTTTTTGTGTGGGAATACGACCCGCAGATGTATGGGGCTGATAAAGATAGCCGTTTTGAGTCAGGTCGGCCATATCGTTACGGATAGTGGCAGGTGATACATTAATACCCGTTTCCTGTAATAGAGTTTTCGAACCGACCGCCTCACCTGTGGCGATGTATCCTTCGACGATGGCACGGAGTATGTTCTTTTTTCTTTCTGCAAGCTCCATATCATCGCCTCCTTATTTGCGATTAGCACTCTCGAGTGCTGAGTGCTAACTCTACTAATAATTTACACCCGAAGTAAGATTTTGTCAAGTATATTTTGGATGAATGATTTGTGAATTATTTGTGTACCGTCAAAAAAAGATGGATTTTTAACTTATATATAATTGAAAAGTACAGCAAAGGGATAAAACAAAGGGAACAGTTCTTGTATCTGAAAGCGTAATAACATCTATATGTTGTGGGTGTTTGGGGCAGAATAAAATAAAAATAAAAAATTCTTCGGAAAATAAAGAAAATGCTTGATTTTTTCAATTGATAGTGTTATTATATATCAGCACGATTGTGAAAATAGGGCTTTTATGGAAGCTCTGATGATAAATCTCACGAGGTTTCGTGTTAACGCTTTTGAAGGAGGTGGGACAATGCCCAATATCAAATCAGCAAAGAAGCGCGTTAAGGTTATCGCAACCAAGACTGCTCAGAACAAGAGCATCAAATCTGCTCTCAGAACAGCAATTAAGAAAGCTTACAACGCAATCGACACCAACGCTGACAACAAAGCTGAGGCGGTTCGTCTTGCTGTTAAGAAAATTGATCAGGCTACCGCAAAGGGTATTCTGCATAAGAACACTGCCGCAAGAAGCAAGTCTAATCTTGTTAAGCGCCTGAATGCAACAGCATAATTTTTCTTAATAAACCTTAAAAGCAGAGCTCTTCTCTGCTTTTTTTGTTTTTTATGGAGTGTTTTTGATTTTTTTATGCTAAACTCTATAAATTCGGTTGACAATTTAAATTTGTGCTGTTATTATTTTATTAGATAGAATATCTGTGATTTTTTGCATAGAATATTAAATAGTATATGATCGGAGGCACAATTTTATGGAAAAGAAAAATTCTTGGGGATGGCTTATTGCTCTGATTTCCGCTTTGGTTGCAGTTGCAGCAGCAGTTGCTACAATCACTCTTATCAAAAAGAAGAAGGAAAGAGACGACGAGGAGCTTGAGGAGTACCTCGACAGCGCTATCGTTTAATTTGAATTTAAGCAACCATTATTTAGGGGGTAGTTGTGCCTTTTGAGTAATGGTTGTTTTTTTTGCCTTTAATAGTTTGTTGACCAAATTTTTTGCAACTAAAAAATTTTGTGCAGGAATGGAGGTGTCTTCATATGTTTCGTTTATGTTAAATTAAAATGTTAATAATATATATTTTAAGAAAAAGGAGAGATATCGTATGAAAAAAATATTAGTTGTATCTGTGGCGATTATTATGCTTTGCTGTTCAGTTTTCGGTGCAGGTGCGGCACGAGAATTAGGCGAGATTATGGTGGACCCATGGCCTTATGATGTAGTGATGTATCCGCTGTTCCCTTTTGAGAATAATACCGAGACTCCCGAGTACAAGCAGGAATTCGATTTGCTTATGAATAAAGAAGCACAAAAGATTAAGTTCTTTTCGGAAATGTATGAGTATATGGATTTAGATCCCACAAAAGCAAATTATTATTACGACGAGCTCTATTATAATGCATCTCAGGATGAAGATACTGTGCCCGCAACTCCCGATTTTGTATTGGTTGAGTGTATGCTTGACTTTTACAGCCGTTCTCATACATACGAAATTTTCGGTGATTATGTGGTGGCAGATTACTATGTGACTTATCCTTATGAATTAGGCTATTATATTCTGATTCCCGAAACCGCAGAGATACTCACCCTGAAAGAAGCCTGGGATAAAAACCTTGAGGGAATTGATGCTGTTTTTGAAAAAGGTGTTTTGGGTCAGCTTATAGGTGATGCTGACAACGATGGAAAACTGACTGTCAGGGATGCAACAGCTATTCAGAAGGCAATAGCAGGGATAAGTACTATAAAAGGCGATAGATTTAAAGTAATTACCGGCTACATAGAAACAGATTCCAACGATATGCCTATAATCGAAAATAAGTACATTTCTGACTATAACCGCGATGGTGTAAGAAATGTGAAGGATGCTACCGCAATACAAAAATACATTGCAGGAATAGAAGTGTAAGTAAATAAACAACAAAACCGTTGAGCAAATCGCTCAACGGTTTTTCTTTTACAGATGATAAAGTTTTTTGGATTGGTAAGCAGGCTCGCAGGTGATGTTCATACCAAGCTTTTTGAACATCTTTTCATCGGTACTTGCAAGAATTACCGTGGTGTGTGCCTCACAACCCTTGAGGTTGTGGAGCTCGTTGAGAGCCTTCTGTGCCAGTTCGTCGGTAGCCGCACAGATAGAGAGTGCCAGAAGCACCTCGTCAATGTGGAGTCTTGGGTTGCGGTTGCCCAGATGCTCTACTTTAAGCTTCTGAATAGGCTCGATAATGGTAGGAGAGATAAGGTGGATTTCGTCATCGAGTCCTGCAAGGTACTTAAGGGCATTAAGAATTGCCGCAGAAGAAGCGCCTAAAAGTGCAGAAGTTTTGCCTGTGATTATGGTGCCGTCGGGCATTTCGATGGCTGCTGCAGGCTCGCCTGTTGCTTCTGCTTTTGTGAGTGCCGCTGTGATAACAGGTCTCTGCTCGGCAGAGAGTCCTGCCTGTTTCATAAGAAGTTCAAGCTTTAAGGTAACATCCTTCTCCGCGTTGCCCTGTCTGTAAGAGCACATTGCTGTGTAGTAGCGGCGGATGATTTCCTGCTGTGCGGCGGCACATACTGCCTTATCGTCAAAGATGCAGTGGCCTGCCATATTAACGCCCATATCGGTGGGAGATTTGTAAGGAGATTCACCTAAGATCTGCTCAAACATTGCACTGAGCACAGGGAAAATTTCTACATCTCGGTTATAGTTAACGGTGGTTTCACCGTATGCTTCAAAGTGGTAGGGGTCAATCATATTGACATCATTAAGGTCTGCGGTTGCGGCCTCATATGCCATATTTACAGGATGTTTAAGGGGAAGATTCCAGATGGGGAAGGTTTCGAACTTTGCATAGCCTGCCTTGATGCCTCTTTTATGGTCGTGATAAAGCTGACTGAGGCAGGTTGCCATTTTGCCCGAGCCGGGACCGGGAGCTGTGATGATAACAAGCTGTTTGCTGGTTTCAATGTATTCGTTTTTGCCAAGACCCTCTTCACTTACAATAAGGTCAATGTCTGCAGGATAACCGGGAATGGGATAGTGGCGGTAAACCTTAACACCCAATTTCTCCAGTCTTTTCTGAAATTTATTTGCAGAAGGCTGATTTGCATAGCAGGTAAGCACAACACTGCCAACATAAAGACCCACTCCACGAAAAACATCGATGAGTCTGAGGGTGTCAAGGTCATAGGTGATGCCTAAGTCGCCTCTTACCTTGTTCTTCTCAATGTCGCCTGCATTGATGATGATAACAATCTCTGCCTGGTCTTTAAGCTGCATAAGCATCTGAAGCTTGCTGTCAGGCTCAAAGCCGGGAAGCACACGGGATGCGTGATTATCGTCGTAGAGTTTGCCGCCGAATTCAAGATAGAGCTTACCGCCGAATTGGTTGATTCGCTCTTTGATGCATTCGGACTGCATCTGCAAATATTTTTTATTGTCAAATCCTTTGACCATCATATAAATACCCCTTATTGAATATTTAAAACAACCTAAAGATTATTATACAACTATACAGGTGGGTTTTCAAGGGGAATTTTTAGGGGAATGTCAATGGTTTGACTTTTTTCTTATTTAAGTCGGGATTTGCCGAGTATTGCGGCAATAACACCTAAAACAATTGCGGCGGTTATTCCTGCTGCAGAGGCGGTAAGTCCTCCTGTTATTATTCCCAAGGCACCTTTGGTATCTACGGCGGTTTTAACACCCTCTGCCATAACATGACCGAAGCCTGTAAGAGGCACAGATGCACCTGCACCCGCAAAGTCTGCAAAAGGCTTATAAATCCCCAGCGCAGAGAGCACAACACCAAGTACAACACAGCCTGTGAGTATCCTTGCGGGAGTAAGTTTTGTAAGGTCAATAAGTATCTGTGCTACAGCACAGATTATTCCGCCTGTTAGAAATGCTTTAAGATATTCCATAATAACCCTTTCTTTCCATAAATATAATATACATTTATATGCATTTTTTGACTTGTTCTTTTCAATGTATGGAAATTTTGAAAAATTCATTGAAAAAAAGCACCGAAATAGATATAATTATTATTATCTGTAATATGCGAAAGTATACGCTTAATGCAGAGATGAAATTTTTTTAAGAATCTTCTCAGACAGGAGGTTAGTATATGCAGGAGAAAAAATTAAATTTTCCTACTAAACCTTTCCGTACAAACGGAGGAGCAAGGGTTCCTCACAGAAAGCATACAACCGATATGCAGAGTGTGATTATGCCCTCGCCAAAAACTGTTACTATTGCTATGCAGCAGCACATAGGCGCTCCTTGTAAACCTGTGGTAGCAGTTGGAGACACCGTCTATGTAGGTACTGTAGTGGGCGATAGTGATGCATTTGTTTGTGCACCTATCCATTCAAGTGTCAGCGGAACGGTAAAAAATATTACAAACATAACCATTCCCGGCGGCAAACTCTGTGAGGCTGTTGTTATTGAGTCTGACGGACTGGATACTCCCGATCCTGAACTCAAACCCGTAGAGGTGAACAGTCTTCAGGAATTTCTCAAGGCAGTAAGAGATAGCGGTCTTGTAGGCCTTGGCGGTGCAGGATTCCCCACTCATGTAAAGCTGAATGTGCCCGAGGGTAAAGAGATAGACACGCTTCTTATCAATTGTGCAGAGTGTGAGCCTTATATTACAGCGGATAACCGTGAGGTTATCGAGAATTCCTGGGCAATTATGTCGGGCATTTATTCTGTCCTTGAGATACTTGGAATCGAAAGAGTTATCATTGGAATAGAGAACAACAAGCCCGAGGCAATAAAAATTCTCAAAGAGATTGCCGACAATGAGAAATATGATCCCAAAGATTTAGTAAGAGTTCTGCCTCTTAAGGCTTCTTACCCTCAGGGTGCAGAAAAGGTGCTTATTAAAGCCTGTACAGGCAGAGAGGTGCCTGCAGGCAAACTTCCTGCAGATGCGGGTTGTATTGTAATGAACGTAACCTCTGTTGCAGTGCTCAGCGATTATCTTAAAACAGGTATGCCTCTTGTAAAAAAGCGTCTTACCATTGACGGCAGTGCAATTAACGAGCCAAAGAATGTAATTGTTCCCATTGGCACAGCAATTAATGAGGTTATAGAATTCTGCGGCGGCTACAAGGGTGAGCCTTACAAGATTCTGATGGGCGGTCCTATGATGGGACTTTCGATTGATGACGATACTCTGCCTGTGCTTAAGCAGAATAACGCGATTCTTGCTTTTGACGAAAAAGAAGCAAAGCTTACAGAGGAAACTGATTGTATCCGCTGTGGCAGATGTGTGAACGCTTGTCCTATGAGACTTGTACCCACGAAGCTTTGTGCAGATATTAAGCTTAAAGATTTTGAGGCAATGCAGAAGCATCAGATTATGACTTGTATGGAGTGTGGCAGCTGTGCTTTCAGTTGTCCTGCTCACAGACATTTAGTACAGACCATACGAATGGGCAAGGGTATGCTCAGAGAGCATATGGCAACTAAGAAAGGAGATAAGTGATATGGCAAAACTGTTTACATCCTCTTCTCCTCATCTGCGCAGTACTGCTTCTACAAGAAGAATAATGCTTGATGTTATTATTTCTCTTTTGCCTGCGGCCGTAGCATCCATCGTTTTCTTTGGTGTCGGAGCAGCTGTTCTTATCGGTATCTGCGTACTTATGAGTGTGGTCACAGAATATTTTTGCAGAATTATTATGAAGCGTGACCAGACAATCGGCGATTTGTCTGCGGCTGTTACAGGTCTTTTACTTGCACTTAATCTGCCCGCAAACCTTAATCCTCTTATAGCGGCTTTTGGATGCGTTGTTGCAATCGTGGTTGTAAAGCAGATGTTCGGCGGCATTGGAATGAACTTTGTAAATCCCGCCCTGGCAGCAAGAATTGTCCTTATGGTATCCTTCCCTGCGGCAATGACAAACTGGATACCCAGTAAACTTTCGGGAGTAGATGCGGTTACATCCGCTACACCTCTTGCAGAGGGTACATCCTTCTCTTATATGGAACTCCTTTTAGGTAATCACGGAGGATCAATGGGTGAGACCTGTGCAGTTGCTTTGCTTCTTGGCGGTCTTTACCTTATTCTCAGAAAGGTTATTGCTCCTACAATTCCTGTGGTTTACATAGGTACAGCAGCAGTGCTTTCCTTCCTTCTTGGTCTTGATCCGTTGGAGCAGGTACTCAGCGGTGGTCTTTTGCTCGGTGCAATCTTTATGGCAACAGACTACACCACATCTCCCATTACAAAATGGGGCAAGGTTATTTACGCTGTGGGTTGCGGTGTTCTGACAATTCTCATAAGAACCTTTGCGGAAGTACCCGAGGGCGTTTCTTTCTCTATTCTTATTATGAATATTCTTACTCCTCATATTGAAAACGCTACAGCTCCCAGAGCTTTTGGTGTGAGCAAGGAGGGTAAATGATGAAAAAAATAACATTTAAAGGACTTGCTATTCCTACAATCTCACTTTTTGCAATTTGTCTTGTAGTGGCATTGCTTCTTGGTTTTACCAACGAGCTTACAAAAGGTCCTATTGCTGAAAATCAGCAGAAAAAAGCGGATGAGGCAAAGCAGTCTGTGTGCTCTGTGGCAACAGAGTTTAAGGAAGTTACTGATGATAAAAACAACAAAGCCTTTGAAGCTTTTGACAAAAACGGAAATCTTGTAGGTTACGCTATCCCTGCAAAGAGCAAGGGATATGGTGGCGATGTTGAAGTTATGGTTGGCTTTGATACAGATGGAAATATCACAGGTGTTAACATTGTGTCAATTAACGAAACTCCCGGCCTTGGAATGAACGCTCAGAACGAGTCGTTCAGAAATCAGTTTGAGGGCAAAATTCCTGAGAGCGGATTTTCTGCAAAAAAGAGTGGTAACGGTATTGAGCAAATCGATGCTTTAACCAGTGCTACCATTACCTCTGAGGCTGTTTCTCAGGCAGTAAACAATGCCATCAATGTATATAATTTGCTGGAAGGCGGTGGTAACTGATGGCAGAAAAGAAGGGTTATATAAAAGAAGTCACAAAAGGCATTATAAAAGAGAATCCGGTTCTTTGCCTTGTGCTTGGCACTTGTCCCACACTTGCAGTTACTACGGCGGCTTCCAATGCTATCGGTATGGGATTGGCGGCAACATTGGTGCTTATCGGCTCCAATGCGGTTATCTCTGCAATGAGAAAGCTTATTCCCGGTAAGATTAGAATTCCTGCATACATAACAATTATTGCAACCTTTGTTACAATAGTTCAGATGCTTGTAAAGGCTTTTGTACCTGCTATTGACGAGAGTCTCGGTATCTTCCTGCCTCTTATAGTTGTAAACTGTATTATCCTCGGCAGAGCTGAGATGTACGCAAGCAAGAATTCCGTAATTCCTTCTATGCTTGATGGCTTGGGAATGGGAATTGGTTTTACGGTCACTTTGCTCCTTATGGGTTCTATCCGTGAAATTCTCGGTAACGGCACTTGGTTTGGCCATACTCTTATTCCCGAATTTGGTATTCTTATATTCATTCTTCCTCCCGGTGGATTCTTTGTTTTTGGTATGCTTATTGCTCTTGCAAGTAAGATTAGCGGAAAGAATCCTCCTAAAGCTGCAGGCTGTGCAAACTGTCCCTTAAAGGGAAAGTGCTCTGCGGCTGTGTCTGAGGACGGAAAATGCGAGGCATCTGCAGAAGCTCAGATTCCTGCTTCAGTTACCGAAGGGGGTGAGAGTCTATGATGATTAAAAGTCTTATTTCCGTATTTCTCATAGCTATTCTCACCGAGAACTACGTTTTAAGCAAATTCCTCGGTATCTGTCCCTTCCTTGGTGTTTCAAAGAAGGTGAACACCGCTTTGGGTATGAGTGCTGCCGTAACCTTCGTTATGGTACTTGCTACTGCGGTTACATATCCCATTTATATGTATCTGCTTGTACCCTCAGATCTGGCATACTTAGAGACCATTGTATTTATTTTGGTTATTGCGGGTCTTGTTCAGCTTGTAGAGATTGTTCTAAAAAAATACATTCCCGCACTTTACAACTCTCTTGGAATTTATCTGCCGCTTATCACAACAAACTGTGCGGTACTCGGTGTAACAATGCTTGTTGTCGAGAAGAGTGTTCCCGGCGAGTTCGGATATATCCACGCTCTTGTAAATGCTCTGGGCGCAGGTATCGGATTCCTTGTTGCAATGGTAATGTTTGCAGGTGTCCGTCAGCGAATGGAATCCTGTGACATTCCCAAATCCTTAAAGGGTCTGCCCATTACTCTGGTTGCGGCTTCCCTTGTATCTTTAAGTTTTCTCGGATTCTCGGGTCTTGTCGAGAATATGTTTGCTTAGGGAGGGGTAGGTTATGGATTTTACAATTATTTTAATTGCCGCTCTTATTGTAAGCGGTATCGGACTTGTAATCGGACTTATCCTCTCGTTTGCTTCTGCTGTGATGGCGGTGCCTACAGACGAAAAGGTAGAGGCATTAACCGAAGCTCTCCCCGGTGCTAACTGCGGTGCTTGCGGATACTCGGGTTGCTCGGGTTATGCCGCTGCTCTTGCAAGTGGCGAGGCTAAAAACGGTCTCTGTGCACCCGGCGGCGAGGATTGTGCAAAAGAGATTGCACGAATTTTAGGACAGGAAGTTTCGTCTTTAGAGAAAAAAGTAGCAGTGGTACGCTGCATGGGTATCACAGATAACACCGAAGATAAGGTGAATTATCAAGGTGTACAGTCTTGTAAGGGTGCTATGATTGTAGGCTCAAAGGGTCATTGTGAATTTGGCTGTCTGGGTCTTGGCGACTGCACAGCAGTTTGCTCTTACAATGCAATAAGTCTTTGCAACGGCGTTGCACGAATTGATACGGATTTGTGCAGAGGTTGCGGACTTTGTGTTTCTGCATGTCCCAAGAAGATAATCGATATTGTACCCCTTAAGGAGCAGGTTATTGTCCGCTGCTCAAACACCCAGAAGGGTGCACTGGCTAAAAAGGTATGTAAGGCTGCTTGTATCGGTTGTAAAAAATGCGAAAAGGTTTGCGAAAACGGTGCAGTTACTGTTGCGAATTTTAAGGCAACCGTTAATGCACAAAAATGCAGTGGGTGTGAAGCTTGCGTTGAAGCTTGTCCTCAGGGCAGTATTACAAGCCTTATGTGATAAAGATAAGTGAGTTTTGTATAAATAAGGAGTGTGTAAAAATGGTAGAGGTTAAAAACCTCGTTAAAAACTACGGCAGTATCAATGCTCTTGATAACGTTAGTTTTACAGTAGAAAAAGGCGAAATACTGGGATTCCTCGGACCAAACGGTGCAGGTAAATCCACAACACTTAACATAATTACAGGATACCTTTCCTCAAACAGCGGCTCAGTTACCATTGACGGTTATGATATTCTGGAAAACCCCAAGGAAGCCCGCTCAAGAATCGGTTATCTGCCCGAGCAGCCTCCTGTATATTCCGATATGACAGTCGTGAAGTATCTTGAGTTTATTTATGGGCTCAAAAAAGTTAAGCTTCCTAAAAGACAGCATATTGATGAAATTATGAAGCTTGTAAAAATTGATGATATAAAAAACAGGGTTATCGGCAATCTTTCCAAAGGCTATAAGCAGAGGGTTGGTTTTGCACAGGCACTTATCGGTGACCCGCAGGTTGTTATTCTGGACGAGCCGACAGTTGGCCTTGATCCCAGACAGATTGTGGAAATGCGTTCTGTTATAAGAAGCCTTGCAAAGAAGCACACTGTTATCTTTTCTTCTCATATTCTTTCCGAGGTTGCAAATATCTGCGACAGAATCGTTGTTATTTCCGAGGGAAAGATTGTTGCAGACGCAAAGACAGAGGAGCTTTCTGCAATTGCATCCGATGTAAAGAAGCTTTCCCTTGTTGTTGATGGGTCTTCTTCCTCTGTACTTTCTCTTATTGGAGAAATCGAGGGAGTTACAAAGGTTCGCCGTGTTTCTCAGATTTCAGAGGGTACCTTTGAATATGCTGTGGAGTACAAAAAGGAAACAGATGTACGCCGTGCTGTATTCAAAGTCCTTGCCAAAGCAAATCTCGTGATTCTTGAGATGAAGGAGTCAGGTCTTTCTCTTGAGGATTCTTATATGCAGCTTACAGCATCTGCAGGTGCTAAAAACGCAAGACAAAAAAGAGGAGGGGCACTGAAGTGATAGCGATTTTCAAAAAAGATTTTGCATCTTATTTTACATCTACTCTGGGTTATATTGTGCTCGGACTCTATATTATGTTTTCAGGCTATTTTTTCTGGAGTATGTGTCTGGTAAGCGGAAAGAACGAGCTTGTAAATGTAATCAGCAATATGTCTTATGTGATTTTCTTCCTCGTTCCTCTTATTACAATGAGATCTTTTGCAGAAGAAAGAAAACAGAAGACAGATCAGGTGCTTCTTACTGCTCCCGTTAAAAATTGGGAAATTGTGCTTGGTAAATATTTAAGTGCAGTTGCACTTTACTTTGTTTGTAACCTTATTTATTTTGTGTACGCAATGGTGCTTGGCATCTGTGTGAACGGACTCCAGATTCCCTGGGGACTGTTTATGTCAGGTTTCATCGGCACATTCCTGCTTGGAGCTTCTTTGCTTGCTGTGAATCTTTTTTATTCATCTCTTACAGAGTATCAGATTATTGCAGCCGTTGTAGGTCTTGGTACCGGTCTTCTTGTAATGCTCTACGATTCTATTCTTTCTGCATTACAGAACTTTATTCAGACTCTTACTTCTTCTCAGACCCGATATGATTTTATTGTGCTGGATAAGATTTCTCTTACAGGACACTACAAGAATCTTATAATGGGTGTTGTAAGTCCCGCAGATATTATTTTTTATCTCAGCTTTATTGCTTTGTTCCTCTTCCTTACCGGCAGAGTTTTGGACAAAAGACGCTTTCAGTAAGGAGGTAGTTTAAAATGGAAATCAAAAAGTTAGATAATACAGCTACTCCCAAGAAGCAAAGCGGAAAATTTAATTTAAGTAAAATGGGCAGAAAAAGTTATAAGATTTTTAATTCTGTGATTATAATTCTCGGTATTGTAATTTTTGCTCTTATTAATATTTTTGCAAATGTTCTTGTAGAAAAAAATCCCAATCTTGCAAAAGACTGGACAAAAGGTACTTATGGTCTTAACGATGTAACGAAAGAATATTTCAACTATATGGACCACGATATTACAATTAAAGTGCTTACGGAAGAAGCTAAATTGGCAGAGATTAAGGGTTGGGGTCTGGATAATGGTCAGCTTAAGGAAGTTGATTATGGATATCAGGTAACTCAGCTTCTTAAAGAAATGTCTGTTTTCTCCAATGTTTCTTTGGAATACGAGAACATCATTACTACTCCCGTTAAGGTGTTAAGCGACAAATACCCCGATATTGACTGGGCTTCAGCAGAAAATATGCTTCTTATCACCGACAACGAAACAGGTAAGTATAAGGTTGTTGTGAAGGATCAGATTTTCTACTATGAATACGATCAGGATACAGGAGAGCCTTATATCCGAGCACAGACCTTAGAGACTTCTGTGCTTACAGCAATTCAGCACATTACATCCAACAAGGTTGTTAAGGTGGGCCTTTCCGTAGGTAACGGTGAATTGTTCAATTCCGAGTCCAAGAACTTCGGTGCTTGTGCATACCTTCCCGTGTTCCTCGACGATAATGCTTACGAAACAGAAGATATCAACCTCCTCACAGATACTCCCTCTGAGGATATGGAAGTTATCATTATGATGGCTCCCGACAGAGATCTTACTGCAGAGGCTGTTGATTCACTTTCATTATGGCTTCGCAACGATGGCGACTACGGCAGAACATTTTTTTATGTTCCCAACGATCAGGCAAAAGATACCCCTAATCTTGACCTGTTCCTTGAGCAGTGGGGTATGAAGCTTTCTGACGGATATATCTCTGAGGATATGGCAAATACGGTAAGTCTCGGAGATACCAGAAGCGACAGATTTGCTCTTATGGATTATTACAATAATTCTTATACGCTGGATATAAGAACAGACCTTAAGGTTCTTATGCCCGACTGCATCCCTGTTGAAATTACAGATGAGAATGTGGCAATTCCCTTGCTTGTAACCTCCGAAAAGGCATCTGTTGTTGTGGCAAATGATGATAGCTCTATGGATGGAACAAAGCTTCCCTCTACAGGTAAAGCTCTGAATGGTGCGGCCATCGGCGTTAAGGCAAATGACGAAAACGAAAGATCCGCAGTTGTTGTATGGGGTTCTGTTTATGCTCTTAAGGATACTATTACAGCAAGTCAGGTTTCTTCAAATTATAATAATGTAACTTATTTTATTAATCTTTTAAATAATTTCAGTGCTAAAAGTGGCGAAAGTATACTTGTAGAAAGTGCAAGATTCCCCAGCACAAGCATTGTTGTTAAGTCATCACAGCAGGCAACAGCAGGCATTATGTTTATTATTGTTATTCCCGTGGTTCTTGTTGTGTTGGGTATTGTACAGTGGGTAAGAAGGAGACATCGCTGATGAGTAAAAAAATGAAACGTAATTTAATTATTGTATCGGCGATAGTGTTGGCAATTGTTATTGCTCTTGTTATGGTGCTTGTAATTTCCAAATCAGGTTCCGGCACTTCCGATTCAAACTCCGCAAATTCTACATTTGACGGTGGACTTGATATGCGTCCGCAGATACTTGAGGACGGACTTCACGATGTTGTTATCAATCTGAACGATAAAGGCGAAATTGAAAACAACTCCTACGGCACTTTGCTTCCTGATTATATTCCCGCAAAAATCAATAAGATTGTTATGAAAAATCAGGATGGTAACTACACATTTCTGGTAGAAACTCCCGTTAAAGAGGACGGCACAACAGAGGCCACAATTTATACTCTTGAGGGCTTCGAGGAATATGACCTTGCAGCCACACCGCCCTCTCTTATTGCCAGTGCCATTTGTGAGCTTAACTTTACTCAGGTTGCAGACCTTAAGGGTGAAAACGAGGCAGATTACGGCTTTGATAATCCAAGAGCCGAAGTAACTGTATATTTTAGCGACGGCACACACGCAAAAGTTCGTTTGGGTGATGATGCTCCTACATCTGAGTTTTGCTACATTCAGTATGGCGAGAACAAAACAGTTTATATTGTTCTCAAAGAAGAGATAGCTCCCTTGCTTTTCAGCTTCAGTGAGCTTTTCAGCACCTCTATTAACAGCGATAAAACCTCCATTCCTGATGACAGCTTTGATAAAATCGTTCTTGGCGGTACACATCTTTTTGAGGAGATTACAATAATCGGCAACACAGATCTTTCTATGAACTGCTACTATGTTGATAAAAACGGAATGCCTGTTAACACCAACGAAAGTTCTGCAATTATGGGTGGAATCAAGTCGCTTACAGCAGACTCTGTTGTTTGCGTAAATCCCGATGATTCTCAGCTTCAGAGTTATGGCCTTAAAACTCCCTATGCAACAGTTAAGACCAACTATTTAAGTGATGCGGGTTATGATGAACAGGGTAATCCCGTATCCGCAGAGGTTATACTTTCTGTTTCCCTTGCAGCATCGGAAAAAGATTCTGACGGTATGGTTTATATGATGGAGGAGAATGGTAAACTTGTTTACAAAATTCCTGCTGATTCTGTACCCTGGGCTACAACTACCGCAGATAAGCTAAAGTACGAGTATGTGCTTTCTCCTTATTATATGGCTCTTGATTCTATGACAATTGAAGCAAACGGAAAGGTTTACGAGTTCCTTCTTTCCAGCGAGGAGGTTCCTTACTACGACGATAACGGAAACGAATCCTCTTATATGGAGCCTAGAGCTTACCTTGAAGGAGAACTCCTTGACCCGACTCAGTTCAGCATTTTCTACCAGGATCTTATGTTTATGAAGGTTGCAGGTACAGACAGTTCAGGTGCTACCGATAAAGTAGCGATGAAGGTCACCTACAACTACGTTACAGACAGACCCTCCGATACAGTTATTCTTTATTACACAGATACACAGAAGGTTATTCCCACTGTGAATTCTAAGGAAGCAGGATATCTTTACAGAGCAGATGTAACTGCGGTTATGGATAATCTTAAAAAGCTTTCAGAGGGCAAGGAAATTGCTCTTGTTTATACAGAGTAATTTAATATTTTATTCAAAAAACCTGAGGCAACACAGCCTCAGGTTTTCTGATTTTTTGCGGAGTTGTTAGATTTTATTAATATAATGTCTGTATACTATATAATGTATATCCTTTTATAAAGGAATTTTTTGTTAGGTTTTCGTTGACAAATTGGCTTGTAAATGCGATAATAACAATGTATATTCCCTTTGCGACAGGAGGAATAGTTTATGGCAAAGGAACTTGCAAAGTCCTATAACCCCAAAGAGGTTGAGGATAAAATATATGATTTCTGGATGGAGGGCGGATATTTTCGTGCTGAGGTTGACCGCTCAAAGAAACCTTACACAATAGTTATGCCCCCTCCCAATATTACAGGACAGCTTCACATCGGCCATGCTCTTGACAACACTCTGCAGGATATTCTCATCCGTTACCGCAGAATGCAGGGCTATGCAGCACTCTGGCTTCCCGGCACAGACCACGCATCTATTGCAACCGAGGCTAAGATTGTTGAGGCTATGAAAGCTGAAGGCATTACTAAGGAAGACATCGGCAGAGAAGCTTTCCTTGAGCGTGCTTGGGATTGGAAGCGCGAGTACGGCGGCAGAATCTGCGAACAGCTCAAAAAGCTTGGCTCCAGCTGTGACTGGTCAAGAGAGCGCTTTACAATGGACGAGGGTTGCTCTGACGCTGTTAAAGAGGTTTTCGTTCGTCTTTACGAAAAGGGCCTTATTTACAGAGGTGAGAGAATCATCAACTGGTGTCCTCATTGCTGCACATCTATCTCTGATGCAGAGGTTGAGTTCGAGGAGCAGGATGGTTTCTTCTGGCATCTTCGTTATCCTCTTACAGACGGTAGCGGATATGTTGAACTTGCTACAACAAGACCCGAAACACTCCTTGGCGATACAGCAATCGCAGTAAATCCCGAGGACGAAAGATACAAGGATTTCGTTGGCAAGACAGTTACTCTTCCCATTGTGGGCAGAGAGATTCCCGTTGTTGCCGACAGCTATGTTGATATGGAGTTCGGTACAGGTGTTGTTAAGATTACTCCTGCACACGACCCCAACGACTTCGAAGTTGGTCTTCGCCACAACCTGCCCATTATTAATGTAATGGATGATACTGCTCATATGAACGAGAACGCAGGCGAAAAGTACAAGGGTATGGACCGCTACGAGTGCAGAAAAGCAATCGTAAAAGATCTTGAAGAAGGCGGCTTCCTCGTTAAGATTGAGCCGCATACCCACAATGTAGGTACTTGTTACCGTTGCGGTACAACTGTTGAGCCCAGAGTTTCAATGCAGTGGTTTGTTAAGATGAAACCCCTTGCAGAACCTGCAATCGACTGTGTAAAGAGTGGCAAAACAAAGTTTGTTCCCGAGCGTTTTGATAAAGTTTATTTTCACTGGATGGAGAACATCCGTGACTGGTGTATTTCCCGTCAGCTTTGGTGGGGTCACAGAATCCCTGCTTACTACTGTGCCGATTGTGGCGAGATGGTAGTTTCCAAGGACGCTGTAACAGTTTGTCCCAAGTGTGGAAGCACACATATGACACAGGACGAGGATACACTCGATACCTGGTTCAGCTCTGCACTCTGGCCCTTCTCCACTCTCGGTTGGCCCAATAAGACAGAGGACCTTGACTTCTTCTATCCTACAAACACACTGGTAACAGGCTACGACATCATCTTCTTCTGGGTTGCAAGAATGATCTTCAGCGGTATGGAGAATATGGGTGCACAGCCTTTTGATACAGTATTTATCCACGGTATTATCCGTGACGAGCTTGGCAGAAAGATGAGTAAGTCTCTGGGCAACGGCGTTGATCCCCTGCTTCTTATCGACAAATACGGTGCAGACGCACTCCGCTTCTTCCTTGCTACCGGTAACTCACCCGGAAACGACATGAGATTCTCTGATAAGAGAGTTGAGTCTTGCCGTAACTTTGCAAATAAGCTCTACAACGCAAGTCGTTTCCTGCATATGAATATCGACGATCACGATATTCCCTGCAAACTTCCCGAAAATCTTACAACCGAGGACAAGTGGATTATTTCACGAGTTAATACAGTTGCAAAAGAGGTTTCCGATAACCTTGATAAGTTCGAGCTTGGTATTGCTGTACAGAAGCTCTACGACTTTATCTGGGACTGCTACTGTGACTGGTATATTGAGCTTACAAAGTCCAGACTCCGCGAAGAAGGCGAGACAGCCACAAACGCAAGAATGGTACTTACATGGGTACTTGAGAGAACACTCAGACTCTTACATCCCTTTATGCCCTTCATTACAGAGGAAATCTGGCAGACTCTGCCCCACGAGTGTGACGGCGAGACCATTATGCTCCAGAAATATCCCGAGTACGACGAAGCTCTCAACTTCCCCTGCGAAGTTGCTGCTACCGAGAAGATTATGGAAGCAATCACCGCTATCCGTACCCGTCGTAACGAGATGAATGTACCTCCCTCAAAGAAGGCAAAGGTATATATCGCAACAAAGAATGCAGATACATACGAGCTTGGTGCAAAGTTCATCGTATCCCTTGCATCTGCAACAGAGGTAGAGATTGCAGAGGAGTTCGAGCTTGAGGGCGCAGTTACTATCGTTGTATCCGATGCTAAAATCTACATCCCCATGAACGAGCTTGTAGATAAGGAAGCAGAACTGGCCCGTCTTACAAAGGAGTACAAGCAGGTTGAAAAGCTTCTTGCACAGGACGAAGGAAAACTTAACAACGCAGGCTTTATGAGTAAGGCTCCCGAAGCAGTTGTTGAGAAGATCAAGGCTCAGGCAGCAAGAGAAAGAGAGCAGCTCTCTCTCATTCAGGCAGCTATCGATGCTCTTAAATAAATTTTATACAAATAAAGAAACACCCCGAATGGTAAATCCATTCGGGGTGTATTTACGTTTAGGTATAAATTAGTTCCAATAATCTGTTTTAGCGGGGAGGTCGATGTCCTTTGCTTTGAATACGGGGTCTTTGCCCTGTTTTCTTTGCTTTGTGTAATCATCCAAAGCTCTGAATGCATATTTGCCGAGATAGATGATTATCGGCATATTGATAAGGGTCATACAAGCCATAAGTATGTCGGAAATGTTCCAGAGTGTGTTTGCCTCCAGAAGTGCACCAATAAGAATAAGTGCGGATGCGATTATATAGTAAACTGTTTTGAAAACTTTTGAAGGTTCTCTTTTTAAGATATGATTGAATGCCTTGTCAACATAGAAGAGGTTGCCGATAAGGGTTGTGAATGCAAAGAGCACCATGGCAACAGTTATAAAGATTGGACCGAAATCACCCAGAGTTTTCTGAAGTGACTGCTGTACATACTGAGCACCGGAGTTGTCAGCGGTTGCTTCAACCCCTGAACCCATACACATAAATGCGGTAGCGGTGCATACAAGCAGAGTGTCAATAAATACAGAGAGTATCTGCACAAGACCCTGCTTAACAGGATGGCTTACCTCTGCTGCAGAGGATGCATTGGGAGCAGAGCCTACACCTGCCTCGTTGGAGAAAAGTCCGCGTTTGATACCATACATAAGGCAGGAACCTGTAAATCCGCCGAAGATTGCACCAAAGTCGAAAGCTTCGGTAAAAATAGTTCTGAATATAGAGGGCAGTGCTTTTGCATTCATAATTGTGATAAACAGAGCAATAAGAATATAAGCAAGACCCATAACGGGAACAATAAGAGAGGTTGCTTTGATAATTCTCTTACCGCCGCCGAAAAGACAGAAAGCTACAAGTGCGGCTGTAATGCCTCCGATAATCCATGGGGTTATATTAACGTTATAGAAATCGTAGCTGGAGAATGTGGATTGCAGATTGTAGGAGGCAAGCATATTGAAACCTACACCATAGGTGAGAATAAGGATAACCGAGAAAATTACTGCAAGCCATCTTTTCTTTGTTGCAGCTTCAATGTAGTATGCAGGACCGCCGTAGCAGCCGTCTTTGCCCTTTTTCTTGTAAATCTGTGCAAGAGTACTTTCGATAAATGCAGAGGAAGCACCGATAATTGCTATAATCCACATCCAGAAAACCGAGCCGAATCCACCTATACATAGAGCTGTTGAAACACCGATAATGTTGCCTGTGCCAACTCGGGAAGCGGTGGATACCATAAGAGCCTGAAAGGATGAAACGGATTTTTTATCCTTGGGTTTTTCTGTTACGGAGCGGATTTGTTCGCCGAAAAGACGAAATTGTGCAAATTTGGTGCGGAAGGTAAAATACAGTCCGCCCAGAATCAACACGACAATAAGTGCATAACTTAAATAGTCGTTTGCGTAACCGATTATTGTATCAATCATTTTATGCCTCCTAAAGAAAAAATCTATATATAATTATAGTAAAAATTACATAAAGTGTCAAATCGTATAAATTATAATTTAATATTACAGAAAACTGATACAATTCTGTAAATTGACTAATCGGCATAGATAGTTTAATATATAAAGTATAATGAGGTAAAAGGCGCTTTTGCGTCGATTTTTTGAAACTTTTTGAGTAAGATGGGAGGAAAACTATGGTATTTTCCAGCTTAACATTCTGGTTCTTTTACCTGCCTTGTGTAATGCTTATCTATTACGCAGTACCTATGAAGGTAAGAAATATTGCTCTCTTTGTGGTGAGCCTTGCTTTTTATGGTTGGGGAGAGCCTGTATACATATTCCTTATGCTGTTTACCATATTTGTAAACTATATTGCAGGTATGCTTATAGAAAACAACAGCGACAATCGTGCACGGCAAAAGCTGTGGCTTATATCGTCGGTTGCTGTAAATTTAGGACTTCTTGTATTCTTCAAGTATTCGGGAATGATTGTGGATACCCTTAATATGCTTCCCTTTGTTAATATAAGTTTTACTGCTCCTGCACTGCCAATCGGTATCAGCTTCTATACCTTCCAGGCAATGTCCTACACTATTGATGTGTACAGACAAGACACCGCGGCTCAGAAGAATCCCATTATTATGGGTACCTATGTTACACTTTTTCCGCAGCTTATTGCAGGACCTATTGTAAGATACAAAGATGTTGAAGATCAGCTTACAAAGCGTAAAGAAACCCTTTCTCAGTTTGCAAGCGGTGTGGTGCTTTTCCTTTGCGGTCTTGCAAAGAAGATTCTGCTTGCTAATCGTTTTGCAGCAATGTGGCAGCATCTTGGTGCAGCAGATGCCGAAGGCCTTCTTGCTCGTTGGGCAGGACTTCTGGCACTTACACTCTGGATTTACTTTGATTTTTCCGGCTACAGCGATATGGCACGAGGCCTTGGCAGAATGTTCGGCTTTGAGTTTATGGAAAACTTCAATTATCCCTATATCTCAAAATCTATTACAGAATTCTGGAGAAGATGGCACATCTCTCTTTCTACCTGGTTCAGAGATTACCTTTACATTCCCTTGGGCGGTAATCGTAAAGGATTCGGAAGACAGATTTTAAATCTGTTTATCGTATGGGCGGCAACGGGACTCTGGCACGGAGCGGAATATAATTTTCTTATATGGGGACTTTATTTCTTCGTTCTGTTGGTGCTCGAAAAACTGTTGCTTTCCAAAATTCTCAAAAAAGTGCCCGCTTTCGTTTCCCACATTTATGCTCTGTTCTTCATTATGATAGGCTGGGCAATCTTCAATTTTACAGATGTGAATGCTCTCTGGCAGTTTATCTGCGGACTTTTCTCGGCTTCCGATGGTTTCTTCTCCGAGGAAGGCGGCCGTGTGCTCCTTGCATATCTGCCCATATCTGTAGCAGGTATGGTGCTGAGTACTCCCATACTTAAGATTATGCACAGAAAACTTTATGCCAAAAAGTTCTATCCTGTAGTACTCTTTACAGGTTGTGCTTTGGTAATGCTCCTTTGCACAGCTTCTCTTGTGAGCGACAGCTACAATCCCTTTATTTATTTCAGATTCTAAATTTAAAGATATATTTCGGAGGTGAGCAGATTGAACAACAAAAAAGCACAGATTGCCCTTGTTGCAATGTTCCTTGTGTTTACACTTTCTCTTTCTGTTCTGTTTTTTGCACTTCCAAAGGAAAAGTTCAGTGCTGCGGAAAACCGCTACCTCGCCGATGCTCCCACGGTCTCCTTCAAGAATTTTATGGACGGAAATCTTACAGGGGAACTTGAGGGTGACAATGGCGGATATATTCCCGATTACTTTCCCTTCAGAAGCTTCTTTGTTGGGGTCAATTCCTATTGGAATTACCTGACAGGCACAACAGTAAATAACAATTACTATCTGTCAAAGGACGGATATATTATTGAAAAGCCTTATGTGACTGCAGGACTTGAAAAGAATCTTTCAGTTATCAACCGCTTTGCCGCTACCTTTGATGAGGTTATGCTTATGGTAGTGCCATCGGTGGGTGAGATGATGTCTTCAAAGCTTCCCAAAGTACACGCAGAATATAAAGATAAGGAAGTTTTTGACTACATATATGCTAATAAGGCAGAGAATATCAAGTTCCTTGATTTAAGAGAGAGCTTTGGTGACAGCGTGGTAAGTGGCGAGCAGATTTACTATAAGACCGACCACCATTGGACCAGCCTCGGTGCGTTTATTGCTTATGGTCATTACTGTGACGAGCTTGGTCTTGAATACACACCTATGGACGAGTTTACAGTCAAGGAATATCCCGGCTTTTACGGCTCAACCTATTCGGGCAGCGGATACTTCCTTACAAAGTCGGATACCCTCGAAATCTGGGAGAGCGAAAACTCAAAGAACAGCATAAAGGTTTCTATTACCAACGAGGGTGTAACCAACGAGTATACAAGTCCTTTCTTTGAGGAAAATCTTAAGGAAAAGGACATGTATACAGCTTACCTTGACGGTATTCAGCCTACGGTTGTTATCGAAAACAAAAATGCAAAAACAGACAAGACTCTGCTTATTGTAAAAGACAGCTTTGCTCAGTGTGCTGCACCTTTCTTCGCAGAAACCTACAGCAAGGTTATTATGATTGATCTTCGCGGAAATAAACAGCCCGTAAGCACCCTTGCAAAAACCGAGGGTGTGGACGATGTGCTTATCCTTTACGGAGTTAGCGCACTCTCAAACGACAGCGGCGACCTGCCTTGGCTGAGATAAAGTGAATATACAAACAAAAAACACTTCCGAAAAAATCGGAAGTGTTTTTCTTGTATAAAGAAAACCACGCGATAGTCGCGTGGTTCAAAAGAGGTTAACCGATAAATAAAAACCTCCGTTTGTGATAGAATTGAAGTGACCTGCCAGTCGACTTCAAAGAAAACAATCG
>JAZRMA010000032.1:0-1578 GCA_045647135.1 Ruminococcus sp.
CCTCCAGCAGTTCCGCAATGCAGAACTGCTCCTCCCACCCTATCTCCTTGGCTAAGCGGCTACTAATTTCAAACTCTATCGACAAACTGAAGCCCGACGAGTATGTTCTGCCCCAAAATGTACGGACAGCACAAAAAACACCCCTATGATAGACAATATAAAATTCTAAGCAACATACTGGCATCGCTTTTCAAGCGGTGTCAGTTTTGATTTGAGTTGAATGCGGTCATGGTTGTAGAAGTGAATATATTCAGCTATGAGAAGACGGGCTTCCTCATAAGTGCGAAGTTTGGTGCGGTAAATGCACTCTGTTTTGAGAATAGAGAAAAAATTTTCAGCTAAAGCATTGTCATATGGGTTTCCCCGTCTTGACATGGACGGCGTAATGTTGTAAAATTGTGTTAGCTTGAAATATGCTTGGGATGTATATTGAAAGCCTTGGTCACTGTGGAGTTGCAGCTCTGTGGTGACCTTTTCCTTTTTCTTGGCATCTCTGATTGTTGAGAGAACCAAATTAATATCCTGCCGTGTTCCTGTCTTATATGTAACAATACTGTTGTCATATAAATCACGAATAATAGAAAGATAGAGCGTACCTTGCGCCGTAGGAATATAAGAAATGTCAGTAACCCACTTCTGATTGGGACAATCCGCATTAAACTCTCTGTTCAACAGATTAGGGTATCTGTGAAAAGAATCGCCGTATTTACGGTACTTTTTGCGCCGAACAACAGACAAAAGGTCATATTTTTGCATCACTCGGAGAACAGTTTTAGGGTTACGGTGCACTCCTTCCTTATCCAGCCATATTTGTACACGTCGGTATCCGTATGTACGACGACTCTGTGTTTGGCACTCCCGGATCTTCTCTGCAAGAGGCAGATCCCATGCAGGTACATCCATTCTTTTGACATAGTCATAGTAGCCACTTCTCGATACCTCGAAGAACCGGCACATTTCACTGACCCCATATTTGTCCTTGTGACGATAGATCACTCTGTATTTTACGCTTGTCCTCACTTCCTTTCTGTGAGCGAGAGAAAATCCCGCATCAGTTCGTTCTCCATTTCTAACTGTTTAATTCGCGCGTCCTTCCGAGCAAGCTTGTAGCGAAGATCGGCAAGCTTGTCTTCCTCTGTTACAACGCAATCCGTTGCAGGTCTGCCTTTCTTCTTGATCGCTATTCCTGCTGCTATCTTGCGTTGCTTTCTGTTGTATCTCTTGAAAAAGTCATGCGTTTGATCATAACTTAATCCGAATCGTTCTCCGATTTCCTTTACACTTAATCCTTCTTCTTTTAACTTCAGTAATTCTGATTCATATTGTTGAATGTGTCGGTATCTTCTGGACATAAAATTTCCTCCTGTGGTAGATATATTTCTATTCTACCATAGGAGGGGCTTTTTTTCAATTGTCCGTTTTTTACGGACTTGTGCAAAAAATCTTTCGGGGTTAATTATTTGTTTATCGCGAAGCAAATCTGCGCCAAATAAAGAAAATATTTTGTAATTTCTCCGCTAAGAGTACACACCCTTTCGGGCGTTTTATTTTTTAACCTTTGTTTCTCATGCACATAAC